>CALULL010000041.1 GCA_944321465.1 uncultured Bacteroides sp. | reverse complement strand
AAGGCAGACAAGCAGACGGCCAAGGTGATGTTGCGCTGACAGCAAGACCCTATACAGTTTCAATAGGTTCGCCGCCCGAAGTCTGTCGCATGTCAACTTAGTTTGATGCGCATAACGGGCGGCATCAGGGCCACACTTCGCAGTGATGCGGGGTGTGGCTTTTTTCTTTCCTTTGCTTTCAACCCAAATCGGTCATTAGACCGCCTTGCCGTGTGCCTGACAGTCTTTCTACGGCTTTCCAAGCCTTTCGTCTTGCCGCCGGCATCTTGTCTGCCGCTTTGTCCCGTCGTAGCCCGCTACGCCTTCGGCAAAAGTGGCAGCCAATCTGCACGGCAGCAGAACGAAATTGCTTTGGACTCTAATGGCCGATTGGGGTTCAAGAGTACCGGCATCTTGTCTGCCGCTTTGTCTCGTCGTAGCCCGCTACGCCTTCGGCAAAGGTGGCGGCCAATCTGCACGGTGGCAGAGCGATATCGCTTTGGGCTCTAACGTCCGATTTGGGCTAACCGCCCGGTGTGGGCTCAATGTGCCTGACCCGGGACAGGTCAGTGCCTTTGCTGGTCGGTCGTCTGCTGTGCATTTGTTGTGCTGCCTGTGCTGCCAGCAGTCAGGTCGGTCGTGTGGGCCGATGCTCGGGCGCGGCATGCCGTCACGTCGGTGTCGTTATGCCGTCGCAGTCCGTTCCTTGCCTTATGTGTGCGCTACAGAAGTCCGTGCTTCTTCCGTGCCTTTTCCCCGTTTTGTGGGCAGGTGCATGTGCTGTGTAAGTGGTCTGTGCGGCATTTCCGGGTAAAGAAAAGCCCGTTCGGTGGCAGACCTGTGCCACCGGACGGGCAGACGTGTGCTTCCGAAGGGGCACACTTGTGCTTGCTTGGCTCGCCCTGTGCGGGCGGTAAGGAGCGGGCTGTCCGGCCTGTGCGGCGTGGCTCGGGCAGGCATTTCGCTCCTTGGCCCTTTGTCTCAAATCGGACGAAAGTGCTTGGAAAGCCGAAGAAAGACAACCAGGCCTCAAATCGGTGGCCTAATGACCGATTGGGGCTTATTGCGGATAGCTCCAGCTTGTACCGGGGCGGAGGCTCACGTCGTGCATCTCGCCGTTCACCCTTACGCGGCACGTGCCTCCTCGGGGCGCGCTGAGGCGCAACTTGTCTACGCGTCCGTCCTTCCAGCTGAAGTCGGCCACGAAGCCGCCGCGCGTGCGCAGACCTTCTACGCTGCCGCCCTTTGCCCAGGCATCGGGCAGGGCGGGCAACAGGTGCAGGAAGCCGTCGTGGCACTGCAGCAGCATCTCGACCACCCCGGCCGTGTAGCCAAAGTTGCCGTCAATCTGGAAGGGCGGGTGGGCATCCATCAGGTTGGGGTAGAGGCCGCCCGGGTCGGGGTAGGCCGCTTCGGGCGGTACGAGGTTGAAGAGGCGGCGAACGATGCGGTAGGCGTGGTTTCCGTCCTGCATTCGCGCCCAGAGGTTGATTTTCCAGCCCATAGACCAGCCTGTTGCCTCGTCGCCGCGCAGCTCCAGCGTGCGGCGTGCGGCTTCCATGAGTTCGGGCGTGCGGCTGTAGGTTAGCTGGTCGCCGGGGTACAGTCCCACCAGGTGCGAGAGGTGGCGGTGGTGGGGTTCGGTCTCCCGGAAGTCATACATCCACTCCTGTATCTGCCCTTGTGCGCCCACCTGGTAGGGCAGCAGGCGCGGCAGCTTCTGGCGGATGCTGGCGGTGAGGGCGTTGCTGCGCCCCAGGGTGTCCGAGGCGGCGAGGTAGGCCGTGAAGAGGTCGCGCAGGATGGCCATGTCCATCGTGCTGCCCATGCTGACGGCGGCCTTACGTCCGTCGGGGGCGTAGAAGATGTTTTCGGGCGAGACGGCGATGGGGGTTGTCCAGCATGTGTCGAGGGGCACCAGCCAGCCGTCGTAGAAGGCCGTCGCGCCCTCCATGAGGGGGTAGGCCGTCTGTTCCAGAAAGTCGCGGTCGCCGGTGTAGAGGTAGTGTTCCCACAGGTGACGGCACAGCCAGCCTCCGGCCATGTTCCAGAAGCTGAAGCTGGCATCGCCGTCGGTGGGGAAGGCTTCGCGCCACAGGGAGGTGTTGTGGTGGAAGGCCCAGCCGGGCAGGCCGTACATCTCGCGGGCCACTTCCCGTCCGCTGACGGACATCTCTTGCAGGAAGTCGAAGAGCGGTTCGGCACACTCGGCAAGGCCGGTGGCTTCGGCGGGCCAGTAGTTCATCTCCAGGTTGATGTTCATGGTGTAGCCGCAGTTCCACTTGGGCACGGTCACGTCGTTCCACATTCCTTGCAGGTTGGCGGGCTGGCCTCCGGGGCGCGATGAGCTGATGAGCAGGTAGCGGCCATACTGGAAGAGTAGGGCGGCCAGGGCCGGGTCGTCGGTTTGGGCAAAGCGGGTCACGCGCTCGTCGGTGGGCAGCGCGGCTACGTCGGTGGCGGTGCCGTCCAGGCTGAGGCTCATGTTGCCGAAGAGGCTGCAGTAGTCGGCCTCGTGGCGTTGCAGCAGCCGGTCGTAGCCCTGGGCGGCGGCTTGTGCCAGCACAGTGTCGTTGCGTCCCACGTAGTCGGCACCTTGGCGCGAGGGGCTTTTGTCCATGCCGTTGTAGCTGGTCGAGGCGGCCAGCAGGAGCACCACTTCGCCCTGTCCGTCCACGGCCAGCTTGTCGCCCTGTGCGCGGGCCTTGCCCTTGAGCACCTGTATGCGTCCCTCGAAGAACATGCCTTGGCCGTCGATGTCGTCGGCGTAGAGCAGCGGGCTGTCGTGGAGCAGGGCACCGTCAGGGGCGAAGAAGTGGGGGTGGAGCCGTTGCAGGCCGTTGTCGGCCAGCTGCTGCTTGGGACGGCGGTCGCAGTAGCCCGGTGCCTGGCCGCGCAGCGACAGGGTGCCGTCGGGCTTGGAGCTGGTGTGGACCGTGGGGTGGGGTGAGTCCATCGAGAGCAACAGGCGTATGGAGTCGGGCGAGCTGATGCGCATGGCTATCACGCGGTCGGGGTAGGAGGCGAAGTACTCGCGGCGTACAGGTACGTCGTTGACGCGGTAGGCGACGGTGGACAGCGAGCGTGCCAGGTCGAGTGTACGTTCGTAGTGGCTGATGCTGTCGTTGTCGTCATAGCCGAAGTCCACGTAGAGGTTGCCTAGCGGTTCGTAGCTTTGGGGCAGTCGGCCTTGCCAGTGGCGGGCCATGAGGTCTTGTGCGTCGGCATAGCGCCCGTCGCGTATCAGGCGGCACACTTCGTCGTACTGGGGGCGTATGTCTACCGTGGAGATGCGCACCGACGGCTCGCCGCTGTAGAGGGTGTTCTCGTTGAGGGCGAGTTGCTCGCGGGCCGGGTCTCCGTAGATCATGGCTCCCATGAAGCCGTTCCCTATGGGCAGGGCTTCAGTCCAGTGGCTTGCGGGCTGCTCGTAGCGCAGTGTGAGGTCTTGGTCGGCGTTTTCGCCCGTCGGGGAACACGCCGCGAGGAACGCTCCCAGGCACAGGGCGAGGGGCGTCCTCAAGCGAAATGGAGTTTTCTTCATACTGAATATAAGCGTTTGTTTGTGGATAGCAGGTTGTGTCATTTCTTTGTCAGTTCCACGTCGTAGCTGGCTCCGTCCTTGCAGGAGAAGCGCAGCACTGTCTGCTTTTTGTCTGTCGAGATGACTTTGCAGAACGGGGTTTCCTCTACCTGCCACCGTCCTTTGATGGTGA
>CALULL010000040.1 GCA_944321465.1 uncultured Bacteroides sp. | reverse complement strand
CAATCATAAACACATTGGACTATATTGATGCCTGCTCCATTGTAAAAGGATTTGAGAACAAATAATTAAAATCAAAAGAAATGGAAACGAGATTATTGGCATTGGTAATCAGCCTATTGTCCGTTCTTTCGTTACAAGCACAAAGCGATGGACGGTACATCGAAGTAACGGGTACATCAGAAATAGAAATTGTACCCGACAAAATCCATTATCTCATCGAAATCCGAGAATACTTCGAGGAAGAGTTTGAGGGAAAGTCGAAACCTGAAGAATACCGTACCAAAGTGCCTTTATCGGAAATAGAACAAGGATTACGTGATGCACTCACCCAAGCCGGGATACCACAAAACGCCATCCGCACGCAGGAAATCGGCGACTATTGGCGGCAGCAGGGACAAGACTTTCTTATTTCTAAGAAGTTTGACATCACATTAACTGATTTCAATCAGATAAATAAGATAATCAAGCATATAGACACGAAAGGTATCCATACCATGCGTATCGGAGAGCTGGAAAACAAAGATATGCTTGCCTATCACCAAAAAGGGAAGATTGAAGCATTGAAAGCCGCCCAAAAGAAAGCAACCTATTTGGTAGAAGCATTGGGTGAGAAATTGGGAGATGTGATACGTATTGTGGAGGAAGGTAACGGCAATATTTTCCCGTTCGCGCAAAGCAATGTCCTGTCATCCGATGCTGCCTCATTTGACAACTTTCGTACCATCAAAAAAACTATTCCATGTTGGTGCGTTTTGAAATCATAGATTAAGTATAAAGCGGACGAAAGAAAAAGCGATATTCTCTTCTTTTCGTCCGCTTTACAGGAGTACATTTGCATCAAATAAGAGTCGTTCGGCAAAAGTGCTTCTGCATATCACGATAATGTGCGTATAGACAATGCCTGCCGTGCCCCCGGCGGACTATCAAGCCACAGGACAGCCATTGGCAATGCCTTCTTCTTCATTCCACGCCTCCTTCCGCTCAGTCCAGCGAAAGCGTCACCCGTACGTCGCCCTTGCCTAACGCCGCCTTCAGTTCTGCCTGCGTAGCGTTGTCAATCTTCCCCAACCGGGTGAAGCTCCACGAGTTCGTGTCGTAATAGATGACGAAGTTGTGCCCTTGATAGAGAATGAGGTCGCCCGGGCCGGTCGTAGTCTGGCGGTCGTTGCGCGGCAGGCGGATGCCCAGCGAACCGACCTTCTCCATACTGGCATAGTCTTCCATTTCAACGATGATGTCGCCCTTGACGAGTTGTTCTTTCAGAGCTTGGGTAGACGAGTTGTCCTCCAATGTGGCAGTGAATGTCTTGCCGCCTTCAATTGTCAATTTGATAGTATTCATCTTTTTTCTGTCGGAAAGGTTATCCACTTGTGCCGATGAAGTAGACAAACCACCCAGCATCAGCACAAGTGCGAATAAAAGCATCTTCATGCGACGGAACTTACTTGTACGATTTCCGATAAACTTCCACGATATCCTCGTCCGTCATCTGCACGCGGTCGCTGGTGAACATCACGCCCATCACTTCGCGGGTGTTGCGCATCAGCGTCTCGAACTCGTCGGGGGTGATGCCATAATCGGACATCTTCAGGTCGGCCACGCCGCACGCCTCCTGCAAGCGGGTAAGTGCAGTGAGGAAGTCTTCGGGCTTCGTCGCCTCGGGCATTCCCATCGCCTGTGCCATGCGGACGAAGCGCTCGTCGCAGGCGTGGTGCTCGATGAAGTACTTGTAGTATGCCTTGCTGACCATAATCAGTCCTGCACCGTGGGGCAACGCGGGGTGATAAGCAGACAGAGCATGTTCCAGAGCGTGTTCGCTGGTAATCAAAGTGAGGCACATCACCACGCCGGACAACGTGTTGCCCCAAGCCACGTGTGTGCGGGCTTCCATATCCTTGCCGTTCTTCACGGCACGGGGCAAGTATTTTGCCAAGTTCTCAATAGCGGTGAGGGCGTACATGTCGCTCATCAGGTTGGCGCCACGGGCAATGTAGCCTTCGGTGCTGTGGAACAGCGCGTCGAAACCCTGGTAGGCGGTGAACGTCGGCGGTACGCTTGCCATCAGCTGCGGGTCAACGACGGAGAGGACAGGAAACAGGCTTGCATCGCCCACGAACGCCTTCTCGAACGTATCTTCCTTCGTGATGACGCCGGAGTTGTCCGTCTCCGAGCCGGTGCCTGCCGTGGTGGTGATGGCGACGATGGGCAGCGGCTTTGTGGCTATGGGTTTTCCCTTGCCCGAACCGACGGGCACATAGTCCCACAGTTCGCCCTTGTTGGTGGCCATCACGGCAATAGCCTTCGCGCAGTCCATCACGCTTCCGCCGCCAAGAGCCACGAGAAAGTCGCACCCGTTATCGCGTGCCGCCTTTGCCCCGGCATTCACATTGCCTACGGTGGGGTTGGGCATCACGCCGTCGAACACCACCGTCTCCACACCGGCCCGGTGCAGCTGATCCTCGGTACGTGCCAGATAGCCGTTGGCGCGGGTCGACTTGCCGTTGGAGATGACGATGAGGGCACGGTGTCCCGGCATCGGTTGCTCACTCAGTTTGTCCAGCATTCCTGCCCCGAACATCACACGGGTAGGAACGTACATGTCATAAGTCAGATTTGTTTCCATTTTGTTTCGTGCTTAGATGTGTTGCTTTGTTTCACGGCTGCAAAGGTAGTGCCCCTGACGAACGGGGAGTGTACCCGACTTACGGAGGATTTTAACCTATTTACAGGTTTTAGAAAGCCCGATCAGTCAGATACGCCATTGAAATTCTTGTGGGCAATGGCCTTAAGCCCAAACCGCTTTGGACTCTAATGCCCGATTGGGGTTAAACAGCCTTGGGCGGAAGGAGAGGAAGGACGGAGGCGCAAAAATAGCAATAACTGGGTATTGTTAAATCTTACAAATAGCATGTACTTTGCACCGCATTTGACCGTTTGTTTAAGAGTCTGTACAAATTTTGCTCAGTCTGCTTTTGAGGACTGTTTCCGAGGATATTTTCCGACTGTCGCGAGGAGCGTAGCGGGCTACGCGACGAAAGGCAACCGGGAAAAGGACCGGAAAGAGACTCCCATAGCGGCTGAATAAAAATCTTTAAGAGGAAAATTTAAAACAAGCTCTGAACGTAACCAACCAACTAAATACAACTGATTATGAGAATAGAAAAAATCCATGCCCGCGAGATACTCGACTCGCGCGGAAACCCCACCGTGGAGGTGGACGTGACACTCGAATGCGGCGTAGTGGGCCGTGCTGCTGTGCCCTCGGGCGCGTCGACAGGCGAAAACGAAGCCCTCGAACTGCGCGATGGAGACAAGCAACGCTACGGAGGCAAGGGCACACTGAAGGCCGTCGACAACGTGAACAACATCCTCGCACCGGCCCTCGTCGGGATGTCGGCCCTGCAGCAACGAGCCATCGATTGCAAGATGATACAGCTTGACGGCACCCCCACCAAGTCGCGCCTGGGAGCCAACGCCATACTGGGCGTGTCGCTCGCCGTGGCCAAGGCCGCTGCCGCCTATCTGGACATGCCCCTATACCGCTACATCGGCGGGGCAAACACCTACGTGATGCCTGTCCCCATGATGAACATCATCAACGGCGGTGCTCATAGCGACGCGCCCATTGCTTTCCAGGAATTCATGATACGCCCCGTGGGCGCTCCCTCCTTCCGCGAGGGGCTGCGCATGGGGGCCGAGGTGTTCCATGCCCTGCAGAAGGTACTGAAGGCACGCGGCCTGAGCACCGCCGTGGGCGACGAAGGCGGCTTTGCGCCCAAGCTGGACGGCGTGGAGGATGCGCTGGACTGCATCATCGAGGCCATCCGGCAGGCAGGCTACCGCCCGGGCGACGACGTGCGCATCGCCATGGACTGCGCCGCCTCGGAGTTCTGCGTCAAAGGAGACGACGGCAAGTTCTACTACGACTACTCCCGCCTGAAGAACGGCATGCCCAAAGCCCCCAACGGCAAACGCCTCTCGGACGACGAACAGATAGCCTACCTCGAGCAACTCATCACGAAGTACCCGATAGACTCCATTGAGGACGGCATGAGCGAGGAAGACTGGAAAGGCTGGAAGAAACTGACCGAGCGCATCGGCAGCCGTTGTCAGCTGGTGGGCGACGACCTTTTTGTCACCAACGTGAAGTTCCTGCGGCAGGGCATCGAACGCGGATGTGCCAACTCCATTCTCATCAAGGTGAACCAGATAGGCTCGCTCAGCGAAACGCTCGATGCCATAGAGATGGCCCACCGCCACGGCTACACCACCGTCACTTCGCACCGCTCGGGCGAGACGGAGGATGCCACCATTGCCGACATCGCCGTGGCCACCAACAGCGGGCAGATAAAGACCGGCTCGCTGAGCCGCTCCGACCGCATGGCCAAGTACAACCAGCTGCTGCGCATCGAGGAAGAGCTGGGCGAACTGGCCGTCTACAGCTACCGGCGCGTGAAGTGAAGTGCGGCGCCACGGGCCACATCGGATGAACACCATAGCAACACGTGCGGGAGTTCTGGGAGCGTATGCCCAGACTCCCGCTTCTGCTTTTTAGGCAGAGGGGTGGCCCGTTGAACCCAAATCGGACATTAGACCGCCTTGCCGCGTGCCCGATGGTCTTTCTCCGGCTTTCCGCAACCGCTTCCCGTCCTG
>CALULL010000039.1 GCA_944321465.1 uncultured Bacteroides sp. | reverse complement strand
ACGATGATGCCCAGCAGGTCGTCGGGACGGATCTTGACCTCGTACTCGCGGGCTATCGCCTCCTGCTTCAGCTGGTCCACGTCTTGGAAATAAATCACTTCCTTCGGAGCCGTGCAGGAGGACAACAGGGCCAGAAGGCACAATGAAAGTAGACAAAAGTATTTCTTCATGTCGTTTTCCTGTTGCTTTTAGTTGATGTTCGCTTTTATCTGTTCCACGATGTAGGCCACGTCCTCGTCCGTCACGCACGGGCCGCTGGGAAGGCACAGGCCGCGACGGAACAGCGACTCGCTCACGCCGTTGGTGTATGCAGGACTGTTCCTGAACACCGGCTGCAGGTGCATGGGCTTCCACAACGGGCGCGACTCGATGCCGGCAGCGTCCAGGGCCAGCCGCATGGCCTCCACGTTGCGGTTGGGCTCGCAGGACGTGTGTGCCGAGGATGCCTGATGCGTCACGCCCGCCGCACCGCCCACGGCACCGTGCACCACCTCGGCGTAGGCGCGCTCCTCGCCCTTCACGTGCAGGTGTTCGTCCAGCAGCACGGTGTTCAGCCAGTAATTGCTGTCCTGGCGCGGGGTGGGGTTCTCGTGCAGCACGATGCCCTCCACGCCCGACAGCAGTTCCTTGTACAGGCGGCACACGTGCCTGTGGTGCGCGATGTGCTCCTCCAACACCGTCATCTGCCCACGCCCTATGCCCGCGCAGATGTTACTCATGCGGTAGTTGTAGCCTATCTCCTCGTGCTGGTAGTACGGGTAGGACTCGCGGGCCTGCGTGGCGTAGAACATCACGCGGCGCTTGGACTCCTCGTCGGGGCAAACCAGCGCGCCGCCGCCCGAGGTCGTTATCATCTTGTTGCCGTTGAACGACAGCACGCCGTAGCGCCCGAACGTGCCGCACACCCGGCCGTCGTAGCGGCTGCCGAGGCCCTCGGCGGCATCCTCTATCACCGGGATGCCGTACTTCTCCGCCACCGCCATGATTTCCTCAATCCTGCCCGGCATACCATACAGGTACACCGGGATGATGGCCTTCGGCTTGCGGCCCGTCACGGACATGCGGTCCAGGATGGCACGCTCCAGCAGAACGGGGTCCATGTTCCAAGTGTCCGCCTCCGAGTCGACAAATACCGGAGTGGCGCCCAGGTAGGTGACCGGGTTGGAGGAGGCACAGAACGTGAAACTCTGGACCAGCACCTCGTCGCCAGCCTGCACGCCGCAGGCTATCAGGGCCAGATGGACGGCGGCCGTGCCCGCCGAAAGGGCCACGACCTTCTTGCCCTCCCCCACAAAACGTTCCAGATCTTCCTCGAAGGCGTTCACGTTAGGACCCAGGGGAACCACCCAGTTCGTGTCGAAGGCCTCCTTGATGTACTTCTGCTCCTCGCCGCTCATGTGGGCAAGGCAGAGATAAATTCGTTTGTTCATAAATTGTATGATTAATTTTATATAATAAGCAAAAAAGGCTCTGCCCCCGCCGCACCAAAGCGGCAGAGGCTACAAAAAAATATGTTATGCAGTTATAACTCGATAAAGGAGACTACAGGCGGACTTCCACGTCAGAACAGGCTGGCAATGGTGGAATAAAAGGAATTTAGTGTGCCACCCGGGTTGGGACTCAAATAGTCTTCCTTCATAGTCTCGATTTCCTCCGCAGTCAATGTATCATCCAGGAACGGTTCTATTGCAGATTTACGCAGGGCTTGCAAGAAAGCATCATTAAGTCCAAGCAGGCTGATGGTGTAAACCGCCCTTGTATCGTGAGCGTCGGAAGGCCTGATGCTACCATCGTATCCATAGGCGAAATGTGAAGCGCAATCCACCTCCAACGGAGAAATCAAACTCGGGGAATAAACATTGCCCTTCTTTACTCCGCATATATTCGGAGTTGTTGAGGTGGGTTCCAAGTTGCAGCAAGCATGAAGATTGCCATAATCCAACTGCAAGTCTGCATAAGGCTGGTGACTATCCTTAGGCTTGAAGTGCTCGATGTGGGATGTGCCCTCGGATATAGTCCGCTCACAATAACAGCATAGGCAACCCTGCTCGGACAACAGGCTGCGTTTCAAATCGGCTTTTACGTCGGGAGCGTGTTTCAAATCGTTGTAGACAGCTCCGGGGCGAGAAGACTTCCAAGCCGAAAAGGCATGAGGTTCGGCGTGCTTGACGATATGCTTCATTTTCCTATCAGCTCCTTACGGCGGATCAGGCCTTCTATTTTCAAAATCTCCGGGTCTTCCACCAGCTCGGCCTTCAGGTCTTTCGCCATCTCCTTGGCTTCGGCTATGCGGTTATCAGAAAGCAGTGTATATAAATGGGAGAACCGTTCCGCTATCAGCTGCGGTCTTGTATAGTGCAGCCCCATTAATGCTTTATAAACCATATCAAACGTCTGTCCATAGCTTAACTGCACAGTGCGCAACGACACCCCGCCTGCCCCGTCCGCCGGCCTTTGCAACAAGAAGAGGGACTCCGGCTTTACGTGGCTTATCACTGCGGGTGAATGAGTCGTTATGAAGAACTGGGCATTGGGGAAGGTCCCCAACAGGCGCGGGATGACCATCATCTGCCACTCAGGGTGCAAATGCAGGTCCACCTCGTCAATCATCACCACGCCCGCTCCTTCCAAAGGGTTGGCAAGCAAGGGATTGGCTATGGCAAAACGGCGCGCCAGATCGGCCACCAAGGCGATGAAGCACTTCTCTCCGTCCGACAGCTGGTTTATCTTCAGCCGTTCGTCCCCCTTGTCGACCAGCATGGCCAAAGGGTTACGCCGGATATGCCAGTTGGTGAACTGCGGAAAAAATGCCTGCAAGGCCGCGCGGACAGCCTTCAACTGCCTGTCCTCCACTTCCCCGCCGTCTGCCATACGGGCATTCCTGTAGTATTCGTTCTCCAGATCCTCGCGCTCGCGGAACCACTCAAAGAAACGCCGGAAGTTGGCCGTGCCCTCGTAAAGGGCATCGTCGTAGGCAGCAAGGGTGTTGAACTTATGCTTGCCGCGGATGCGGAGGGGGATGTCGAGCACCGAACGGGTCACAGGATAATGCACCACCAGAGGAACGCCGAAAGCCGCATCCGCCAGCATGGCTTTCTGCTGCTCACGCACATACTCCATCAGTGCCTTCAGGTTGCTTTGCTGACGTTCTTCGTTAGGGGCTCCCGGAGCGTTGCGGTAGACATTCCAACCCTCGGGGCAGACATCCAGGCAACAGGCTATGTTGCATCCCTGCGTGCCAAGCTTGATGTCGTCCAGCCCTATCAGCTGCCCGTTACCGTTCACGTTCTTCATCCGGGCTATAAGCCACGAAAGCAAAATCGAAAGCGAACGCAGCAACGAAGACTTACCGCTTCCATTGTTACCTATGAAAACGTTCAAGCGCTTATGAAACTCTTGGTCTATCTGTCCTATTCCTCTAAAGTTGGAGATGTGCAATTCTGTAACAACCATAGTGCATCCTTTTGTTTACTGCGCAAACATACAAGAAAAAAGTCATATTCTGAACATGCCACGCCTGAAAAACATTTGTATGAGGAATACAGTTTCTTACACCCTGTAAATAAACAGAACACAGATTACTCCTTTATCCGCAGAACTTTAGCCGGAACGCCGGCGACAATGGCTCTGTCAGGCACGTCACGTATTACTGTCGCACCGGCACCGACCAGACAGTCTTCCCCCAAGACCTTCACTCCGGTCATAATGGTACTGCCGATGCCTATATAAGCATACTTGCCCGCAATCAAAGAAGCGCCCAAGTTTACTCCTGTAGAAACAAACACACCTTCCGACAAATGGGAATGGTGGGCGATTTTAGTTCCGACACTAATCATCACATAATTACAAATCTTTGTATAGGGCATTATTAAACTATTTGCCAAGATATAAACCCCTTTATCTCCTATCTGTACGTCGGGAGAAATGAGGACCGACCGATGGATAAAGTTTGGTACTGCATATCCCAGTCCATCTGCCTTAGACAAAAGTTCCACTCGCAATTTGTTATTACCAAGGGGACAATAAATTGCCTCCACACCATAAAGGTGTCTCAAATCAGGCAACAAGTTTGTACCACCCAATACCGGAAGATTGCAAACAGACGTGTGTTGCAATGTCACATCATCATCCAGGAAGCCGACGACCTCGACACCAGACTCTCGCAAGTAGACCGCATATACTTCGCCATACTTACCAGCTCCAATAATTACACTCTTCATCAGTTATGTCCATTAAATTTTTCTATTCCTATTTTTTCAGCACTGCTGTTGATATCTGCCCTTTTCAGGACTTTCAGCACAGTGAGATAAACGATTTTCAGATCAAGAGAGAAAGACAGATGATCCACATACCATACGTCCAACTCGAACTTCTTTGTCCATGAGATTGCATTCCTTCCGTTCACCTGTGCCCAACCTGTGATACCCGGACGGACCTCGTGCCGACGGGCTTGGACAGGTGAATAAAGAGGTAGATAATCCACGCGCAACGGCCTCGGGCCAATCAAAGCCATATCTCCCTTCAAGACATTGAACAACTGCGGCAGTTCGTCTATGGACGTTTTTCGGATAAAAGCGCCGACCTTGGTTATGCGTTGTTCGTTGGGCAGCAGGTTGCCTTCCGCATCCCGCTCGTCCGTCATGGACTTGAACTTTATCACCTTGAATATCCGCCCATGCAGTCCCGGCCTCTCTTGCAGGAAGAACGCCCCGGCACCCTTGTTGGCAAAATGAAGCCAAACGGCTATGAGGAGCAGAACCGGCCAGATTACAAGAAGGACGCACAAGACGAGGAGAAAGTCTATCAGACGTTTAAGAAAATGCTTGTACATAATGCTATTTTTTATTAATCCAGATGCGACATAATCGCTTCGTAGGTATTCTCCACCAGATAGTTCGCTTTCAAGTAGTCGTAGCCACGCTGCCCCATCTCGCACACAAGGGAAGGACTGGCCGCCAGCCGGTCGATGCAAGCCGTGAAGCCCTCCACATCGTTGCTACGGCACCACAGGCCGTAACCGTTCTCCTCCGCAATCCGTCCCACGTCGGTGGCCTCGTCCGTAGCCGCCAGGACAGGCATACGGTACTCCAGATAGGACAACAGCCGGGACGGATAGTTGGGGATAGTGAAACGATAATCGAGAAATATCAGGCCGACATCACAGGAACGCACCAGCCGGTCGTAATCCTCTTTGGGAAGCCGGGCAAACAGGAACGCATTGCCGGGCCTGGCCGCTGCAAACCAGCGTTGCAGCCGGGCATACTCCGTCCCATTGCCCACGATGAGGAAGCAGCAATCCGTGCGCTGCCTGTTGCGGTCGAGACACTCCATCAGGAAGTCTATGCCCTGGGGCTTGCCCAAATTGCCGCCATAGATAAAGACGGGTTTGTCGACCGGGAGGCCGTACTTTGCACGAATGGCATTTCGATCCGCCTCTGCCCCTTGCCCGTTGTCCTGCAGTTCTATGCTGTTCGGGGCAATTCCGACCCGTTCCTCCGACAAGAAAGGATTATGCCTCAAGACGAAATTCACATTCGCAGGCGACATGCAACCGATGTAATCCGATGCCTTGTACAGTCCGATTTCCTTTCTCCTGAAATACTTGTAGAAAAAACTGCCACGGGAAAACATCTGGAGGTCGACGGCATTCTGCGGAAAGATATCCTTCAGCAACAGATAGGAAGCGGCCCGGGGATTTTCCCGTTTCAGGTGTTTCACCACGTTGGTAAACGTAATGGGAGGGGTGGAGTATAATATCAAGTCGAAAGAGATGCCGGCCAGATGCCGCCGGATGGCACGCCAAAACTGCCCCTCGACAAGAACCGTCCCTATGCCTTTCTCCACGACATTGGTCTTCTGTATGTTCAGCGTCCTTACCCCAAGCAGATGAATGCCGTCCTGGACTTCCAACTGCGTGGGGAGCCCGAACTGGCGTTCACGGGGATAGACCACATAGACGTTGTGCCCCTCGTCCCGGAACTTGCGGAGCAGGTCGGTGTAGATGCCCCGTGAGGAGACACCCGCATTGCGGGTTATGGTAAGAAAAATGACGTTCATCGACTGTGCGGGTAACCGTTATCAGTACTTCCTCCACACCATCTTGTCCACAACGCCCGTGTAGCTCTGGATGAGCTTCACGACCTTGGTCGAGACGTTCTCGTCCGTGTAGTCGGGCACGGGGAGGCCGATGTCGCCTGCGCGGTTCATCGCCACGGCGGTGTCCACGGC
>CALULL010000038.1 GCA_944321465.1 uncultured Bacteroides sp. | reverse complement strand
GCTCATAGTCGTTACATCCTCTTATGGATTGGGAGCAAAGATAAAACTTTCTCTTCTATCTCAAACAAGGGACATAGAGAAAAATCAAATCCACGGCACCAAAGCCATATAACTTTGGCTTCCTTCGAAATCAGGTAATTTATGCATTTCAATTAACACGACCACATTAATCCGATTAATACGGACACATTAACTCAAGTGATACGCTTATATTAATTACGACAATACGGGGCAAGTTATTCTTTCGTCATTTTGCCTTTCTCCACAAAACTTTCTCAACATATTTTTTAGACACAATCTGTTCCTCATAAGTAACAGGAGGTAATATGGACTTACCAACAAAACAATTAATGTGACTCGTTACCATGTCATAACCTACCATATTTGTAAATGCCACACCTGCCGAGAAACGTGGATTGATATCTATCAAATAATACTTTCCAACTTTTGCGTCAAAGACAAACTCCATGTTAACACAACCGCATACTCCCAACTTCTCGCCTATATAAGAAACTGTTTCAGACAAAACGTCGCTATTCAAGAGCCTCACCGTAGTTCCTGCCCCATTCTTTGTCCTCAATAATTCCTCTCTTGGCACTGAAAAATCATTCCCTACGAGATCCCGCACATAGTCAACGGTGTAGACCGTACCGTCTATCATTTCTTGCACTATGTAATTCGAACAGTTGAAAAACGGCCTCAAACCATCCTCAGTATATATGCGGGACAGGCCTTCACTACTACGCCCGTTTACGGGCTTTGCTATCAATGGATATGCTAAATCTATATTAGCAGACAAGTCTTCCGAACGCATATATTTAGGTACATTGACATGTACATCATCACAAAACAATCTACACAAACGGTATTTGTCACGGGCTACACTCAAACAGCTTTGCGATTGTATGCACAACACAAGTCCCCTACTTTCAAAATCCGGCCTACATTTGTTAAGAACGTCTATTTCCAAATCCGTTAGAGGCACAATATAACCTACATATTCTTTAGCAGCAATATCAAGTAGAAAATCTACATATGCCTTCTCGTCCGTCGCATACGGTGATTGATAGAAGACATCGCAGTCCTTACTCACTGCATGCCAACGTCCGTCGTATATGTCACAACCAACGACATAATGATTTGCTTCTTTCAACCTATTTATAACGCAATCAGCAGAGAAAGAGCCAATAGCTGTTACTATGAAACGCATAATCAAATAATTTTATACTCCAAAAAATACTTTTCAAATCCCTTATCCTGCTCTTTAGAAACCACAACAAAGCCCATAGACTTATACAAACTTATAGCAACAGGATTAACAGAATTGCAACATATCTTTAACATACCAGCCTGTTGACAAACTTTTACCATTTCACTAATAAGTAAACGTGCGTAGCCTTTTCCACGCGCTTTTTCTATTGTGCTTAGCAAAGGCAAATGAGCTATCCTATATCGGTCGTCATTACTATAGAATGCTATAACAGATACTAACTCACCATCTTCATCAACTGCCAGCACATTCCCATTAGCCAACAAACGGATCGCATACAAATCCAAGCGAACTTTCTCTGAAAGAGGTATCCCAAAGTCTTTATCAACCTTCAGCAAGTAATTATAAAGAAGTCTTTCGTCAACTTTAGGAACCAAACGTATAATGTTCATCATCTCCTATCCTATTTACTTTAGCTAAACATTACCTTTTGCGACAGTAAATTAATCAGCCCTCCCGTATTCCAAAAGAGCACATTTTTTCCTGCATACTTACCCGTAGACAGAATTGAAGTCATACCATAAAACGCCTTCCCTGAGTAGGTCGGATCTACGACAATGCCTTCGTGAGAAATACATTCTCGGATTGCCATAAGCTGTTCCGCGCATGCCTTCCCGTATCCACCTGAAAGATATTCATCATGGAAGCACAGGTTTGAAAAGTCATAATTCGTTCCCAAATAACTGTTGAGTACCCCCATATCGTCTGCTAAAACAGGCTTTTCCGCCTCAATGTTCCGGGCTACCGATACGGCATGTACCACAGCATTGGGAAAGAAACGCTGCATTCCGGCACAAATGCCTGTCAACGTTGTACCCGTACCACAAGCCACGAAAACTGCATCAACTTCTGTCATTTGTTCCGACAGTTCACGAACAGCATCATAGTAGGCATAAAAGCCTTCCAGCGATTTCCCTCCGCCATAAACGAAATGACTAGTTTCGGAATCCAGCCCGGCCAACACCTTGGAAATTGTTTGTGGGACTTCCGTCTTTTTGCAATAAACAAACTCACATCCGGCCAAACGTACCAGATAATTATTCAACGAGGTGTCGTACTCTTCTGGTTCATCCGTATAAGAGACCAAAATGAGTTGCACTCCATATCGAGCACACATCAGTGCTACCGCCCGATTAAAATTGGAACATGGGCCACCTGCTGTCACGATCGTTCTGACACCCTTCCTTAAAGGCTCATACAAGATATATTGAAGCATACGAGATTTACTTCCGCCTAACGCAATCGGAAACAAATCATCCCGTTTCATGCACAAGTTCAAATTATATTTCCTTGAAAAGGAAGACAAGGCAGAGATCGGTGTAGGAGAAAAAGGAAAATGGTTCATCTTTTCTGAATTATCAGTTCCAACACCCTGTCCACGTCCCCGTCCGTCAGGTCGTGGTACATCGGCAGGCAAATCACGCTGTCGGCTATCCGTGTGGCCACCGGCAGGTTCTCCGGCCGGGCCGACTCCAGGCCGCGGTAGGTGGAGAAGTCCGTGATGAGCGGGTAGAAGTAGCGGCGACCCAGGACGCCGTGCTCCTTCATCCTGAAGTAAAGCTCGTCGCGCGTCATGCCGTAGGCCGCAGCGTCGACGAACACGGGGAAGTAGGAGTAGTTGTGGCGCACGCCGGGCATGTCCTCCATAACCCGCAGGCCGGGGACTCCGCGAAGGGCCTCGCGGTAGCGCACGGCCACGCGGCGGCGGGCGGCGATGGCGGCATCCACCTGGCGCAGGTTCAGCAGGCCGTAGGCCGAGCGCACCTCGTCCATCTTGCCGTTGATGCCGGGGGCTATCACCGTGGTCTCGCCAGCGAAGCCGAAGTTCTTCAGGTAGTCGATGCGCTGCTTCGTCCGCTCGTCGTGGCACACCAGCGCGCCGCCCTCCACCGTGTTGTACACCTTCGTGGCGTGGAAGCTGAGCGTGGACATGTCGCCCGCCTCCAGAATGGACTTGCCGTCCACCTCCACGCCGAAGGCATGGGCGGCGTCGTAGATCACCTTCAGGCCGTACTTGTCGGCCACGGCCTGGATGCGTGCCGTGTCGCAAGGCTTGCCATACACGTGCACGGGCATGATGGCCGTCGTGCGCGGCGTGATGGCTGCCTCTATCTTGTCCGGGTCGAGGTTGCACGTCTCGGGGTCGATGTCCACGAACACGGGCTTGATGCCGTTCCACCACAGCGCGTGCGTCGTGGCCACGAAGCTGTAGGGCGTGGTGATGACCTCGCCCGTGACGCGCAGGGCCTGCAGGGCGCACATCAGCGGCAGCGTGCCGTTGGTGAACAGGCTGACGTAGGGAACTTTCAGGTACTCGCACAGGGCGCGCTCCAGCTCCCGGTGGTAGTGACCGTTGTTGGTGAGCCACTTGCGGTCCCAGATGTCCCGGAGCATGGGCACGAACTCCTCCAGAGAGGGGAGAAGGGGGGAAGTGACCGTAATGAGTTTTTCTTCCATGACTGTATGTGAATGTTATGTATGTCGATTGACCACAGGCGCGGGTGTGCCGGAACGGCATCTTGCCCCGCCTACGCACGCTTCCGCCCGCCAAGCCTGCGGAAGGCTGACAACGCCAGCTGCCGCACCTCCATGTATTCGGGCAGACGCAGACGTTCGTATATGAGTATGGCCAACGCCAGACCCGCCACACACTGCAGGGGCAGTAGCAGCGGGTAGGGCAAAGCGGTCAGCGACAGGCTCCACATGGCCGCCGACACCAGCAGCGAGACGAGGAACGTGGGGAGCCAGTCGGTTATCTGTTCGCGCGTGGGATAGTCCACCAGGTCCGCCGAGTAGTAGCTGTTCAGGAAGTAGGCAACGAACGAGGTGACGACGCTGCCTGCGAGCATCCACTTGATGCTGACGAACACGCCCAGCATCAGCGGCCCCACGGCTATGATTTTCTTGACGACCTCCAGGCGGAGGAACAGGTCGGAACGGCCCTTCACCTGCAGCATGTTCAGGTTGAGGGAATGCAAGGGATAGAGCATCCCGTAGAAGCACATGATTTGCAGGAAGCCCACCGCAGGCAGCCACTTCTCGCCGATGAGCAGCACGATGAGCGGCTTGGCCACGGCGGCCAGCCCCAACATGCAGGCAAAGGTGACGAGCATCGTCACCTTGATGACGCGGCGGTAGGCTTCCTTCAGCCGCGCAGGCTCGTCCTGGATGCAGCTCAGCACGGGGTAGCTCACGCGCTGCACCACCGCCGTCAGGTTGCTGGAGAATATCGTGTTGAACTGCTGGGCACGGGTGTACTGCCCCAGCTGGGCCGAGGTGTAGAAGCGGCCTATGACGAGGGCGTAAATCTCCTGGAACACCGTGCTGAGCAGGCCCGAGAGCAGCAGCTTCGACCCGAAGCCGAACAGTTCCTTGAAGCTCCGCACGGAGAACTCCAACGAAGGCCGCCACTTGCCGTACACCCACAGGAACACCGTGTTCATCAGCTGCCGCGACAGCTGCTGGCCCACAAGGCTCCACACGCCCATGCCGCCCAGGGCCATGCCGATGCCCACCGCGCCGCTCGACAGCGAGGCGATGAGCGACACCTTGGTCTGTGTCTTGAAGTTGACGGCCTTGACGAACAGCGTCCGCGGGATGATGGCCAGGGCGTTGATTATCAAAACCCAGCCGATGACGCGCATCACGTCCCTGAGCAGCGGCTCCTTGAAGAAGACGGCTATACCCGGCGCGCCGACGTAAAGCACGGCGTAGAGCACCGCGCTCACCCCGAGGTTGAAGAAGAACACCGTGCTGTAGTCCACCCTGCCGGCATCCTGCTTGCGGATGAGCGCGTTGGAAAAGCCGCTGTCCACAATGGAGGTGGAGATGGCGATGAAGATGGTTATCATCGCCATGATGCCATACTCGGCAGGGGTGAGCAGGCGGGCCAGCACCAGACCGACCAGGAACGTTATCCCCGAGTTGGCGATGTTGTCCACGAAGCTCCAGCCTACACCCTTGACGGTCTTGTTCTTTAAGGATTCTGGCACTGGGGTATTCTGTTTTCGAATTTCAGGAATGAAGGACGAAGGGGCTTAAAGCGCCCGCGGCCGCAGCCCTATTGTTCCAGTTCTTCTATCACCTGCAGCAGGTACTGCCCGTACTGGTTCTTCTGCATCGGGCGGGCCAGCTCGCGCATCTTCTCCGCCGTTATCCAGCCCTTGCGCAGGGCGATGCCCTCCAGGCAAGCCACCTTCAGACCTTGCCGCTTCTCTATCACCTCGATGAACGTGCTGGCCTCGCTCAGCGAGTCGTGCGTGCCCGTGTCCAGCCAGGCGAAACCGCGGCCCAGCGTCTGGACCTTCAGCTCGCCACTCTTCAGGAACTCCTGGTTCACGCTCGTGATTTCCAACTCGCCGCGCGCCGAGGGACGTATCGTCTTGGCCACCTCCAACACCTTGTTGGGGTAGAAATAAAGGCCCACGACGGCGTAGTGCGACTTCGGGTGCGCGGGCTTCTCCTCGATGCTCAGGCAGTTGCCATCGCGGTCGAACTCCGCAACGCCGTAACGCTCCGGGTCGCCCACCCAGTAGCCGAACACCGTCGCCTTCCCCTCCTGCTCCGCCGCACGGACGGCCTTGTGCAGGTAGCCCGACAGGCCAGCGCCGTGGAAGATGTTGTCGCCCAGCACCAGGCAGACGGAGTCCTCGCCGACAAACTCCTCGCCGATGAGGAATGCCTGAGCCAGGCCGTCGGGAGAGGGCTGCTCGGCGTACTCGAAGCGCACGCCGAAGTCCGAACCGTCGCCCAGCAGCCGGCGGAAGGCCGGAAGGTCGGCGGGGGTCGAAATTATCAGTATCTCGCGGATGCCCGCAAGCATCAGAACCGAGATGGGGTAATAGATCATCGGTTTGTCGAATATGGGCAGCAGCTGCTTGCTCACGCCCTTCGTGATGGGGTACAGGCGCGTGCCCGAACCGCCGGCTAATACGATGCCTTTCATAATGTCTGTGGTATTATAATAATATGTATTCCTGTAACGAAGATTGACTCTTTCCCGGCCTTTACGCGGGCATTCCGGCCTCTTCCCACTCCGCCTCCGCCTGCTCCAGTTCCTCCTCGCACCACCCGTCCGCCACATATCCGGCGGCCAGCGTCCACTCCGGCGTGCCCGTTCCGGCACGCTCCAGCACCTTCCTGAAGACTTCCAGGCAGGCTGTGGCAGCCGACGGGTCCACAGGATAGGCGTGGCCAAGGCGCGAGGCGGTGTAGAGGCGCGAGGCAAGGGAAAGGGAAGGCCGGGGAGACCCGGCAAGCTCCGACAGGGCCGCGCGGCGGCAGCGCGCGTAGGCAAGGGCCACGGGGGCATCCGCGCGGCGGTCCAGCAGCAGGAAGCTGCGCCG
>CALULL010000037.1 GCA_944321465.1 uncultured Bacteroides sp. | reverse complement strand
GTAGGCAAAACGATGCAGACGGGGTCCTTTCTTTTTGGTACCTTTTTCTTTCGGACAAGCGAAAGAAAAAGTACAACAAGGCGAACCGTACCGACAGGAAACTTCGTCCGCGCCCTCACCCCGCACGGCCCCTCCGGCATCAGCGTTTTGCCGCTAAGCGGAGCGGGCGGGTCAGGCGTTAAGAAGGGCGCACCTGTCCGAGCGGAGCGAGTTTGCGCCCTTTAGCCTGAACCGGCGGCGGAGTAGGCAAAACGGTGCAGACGGGGTCCTTTCTTTTTGGTACCTTTTTCTTTCGGACAAGCGAAAGAAAAAGTACAACGATAACCTGATAATAAAGCAACACCGACAATGGAACCAAACAACATCGAACTACGCAGCGAGAACGTGCGCAAAATCATCGGACAGATACCCTCGCGCCTCGTGCGCCACGGCATCCTCGTCATAGCCCTCGTGCTGGCCCTGCTACTGGCCGCAGCCGCCCTGGTGCCCTACCCCGACACGGTGGCCTGCCGCGTGCAGGCACAAGACGACGGCACCCGCGCCACCGCCCTCCTGCCCTATCGCCACATAGGCACCCTGCGCCCCGGCATGGAGGCCGTCATCGAGTGGGAAGGCTACCGCGCAGCCGACTACGGCTATCAGAGCGCACGCGTGGACAGCCTGCTACCCGACGTTGTGCCCACCCCCGAGGGCAATGCCTTCCGCCTCGTCCTGCGCCTGCAACCAGACAGCCTGCCCGTGCGGCGCGGCATGACGGGACAAGCCTCGCTCGTGGTGCGCCGTGGCACGCTGCTTCAGAAGGTGCTCGGCAGCACCCAAGCCCGCTGACCCCGCCACGCACACACGCCGCGCCGCCGCCCCATGCACCCCGGCGGGAGCACAGGTGCGCCAGCGACGGGGTACACCTGTGCCCGTTTGCAGACAAACCTGTGCCACCACGCAGGCAAAGGTCTGCCCGCAGGAGAGGAATTTCGTCGCGACACGCAAGGACTTAGGACAGCCTGTCCGCCCGCTCATGCCACACGACAGAAGAGATTAATCCCAAATCGGTCATTAGACCGCCTTGCCGTGTGCTTGACAGTCTTTCTACGGCTTTCCAAGCCCTTTCGTTTTGCCACCGGCATCTTGTCTGCCGCTTTGTCTCGACGTAGCCCGCTACGCCTTCGGCAAAGGCGACAGCCAATCTGCACGGCGGCAAAACGAAATCGCTTTGGACCCTAATGACCGATTTGGGTTAATGCAAAGAAGACAGCAGACGTTCGGGACGGTCAGTCCTGATAGTACACGCGCTTCACGCGGGTAGAGACGGCAGTCAGGACCTCGTAAGGAATGGTGCCCAAGGCATCGGACAAGACGGTGACGGGCAAGTGGTCGCCGAAGATTTCCACCGTGTCGCCCTCGCGGCAGTCGATGTCGGTCACGTCTATCATGCACACGTCCATGCAGATGTTGCCTACATAGGGCGCACGCTGGCCTCCCACGAGGCAGTAGGCCGCGCCGTTGCCCAGCCGCCGGTTCAGGCCGTCGGCATAGCCTATGGGCAAGGCGGCGATGCGCGAAGGCCGGGTGAGCCGTCCCCGGCGGCTATAGCCCACCGTCTCGTCGGCAGGCACGTCGCGTATCTGCAGGATGGTGGTGCGCAGCGTGCTCACATTGTTCAGCAGGTGGTTGTCCACGGGGTCGATGCCGTAGAGGCCCAGTCCGAGACGCACCATGTCCAGGTGAGCCTGCGGGAAGCGCGCTATGCCGGCGGTGTTGCAGATATGGCGCAGGATGTGGTGCGGATAGGCAGCCTGCAAGGTGTCGGCGGCGTGCACGAAGGCATCGAACTGGCAGCGGGTGAAGTCGTCGAACTGCACCGAGTCGCTCCCGGCGAAGTGGGAGAAAACGGAGCGCGGCAGCAGTGCGTCCTGCGCCTGGAGCCGCTGCACGAGGCGGGGCATGTCGGCGGGGGCAAAGCCCAGCCGGTGCATCCCGGTGTCCACCTTGATGTGTATGGGGTAATGGGTGATGCCCTCGCGTTCGGCCTCACGTGCCAGCGCGTCGAGCAGGGCGAAGCTGTAGACCTCAGGCTCCAGCCTGTAGTCGAAAAGCGTTTTGAAGGCAGCCGTCTCGGGGTTCATTATCATAATGTCCGCCGTGATGCCCGCCTTGCGCAGCTCGGCCCCCTCGTCGGCCACGGCCACGGCCAGGTAATCCACACGGTGCTCCTGCAACGTCTTGGCCACTTCGTAGGAGCCGGCCCCGTAGGCCGATGCCTTCACCATGCAGGTCACCTTGGTGCCGGGACGCAGGAAGGCGCGGTAGTGGTTGAGGTTGTCAACCATCGCGCCGAGGTTCACCTCCAGGATAGTCTCATGCCGCTTGCGCTCCAGCACCTCGGTGAGCGCGTCGAAGCCAAAGCAGCGCGCACCTTTGATGAGTACCAGTTCGTCGCGCAGCTTCACGTCGCCGCGCCCGATGGCCCTCAGCAGCGCGTCGGTGTCGGGGAAAAACGCCTTGTGGGGCGTGCCGAAGAGGGCGGCCTGTGCCGAGATGTCGCGCCCCACGCCCAGTACGCGCTCTATGCCCCGGGCAGCGGTCAGCGTGGCCACGCGGTGGTAGAGGGCGTGCGGCTCCAGGCCTGTCTGCAACAGGTCGGAGAGGATGAGCGTGCGCTTCAGTCCTTTGTCGCGCGAGCGTCGGTCAAGAAAGTCGAGCGCGATGTCGAGCGAGCCGAGGTCGCTGTTATAGCTGTCGTTGATGAGCAGACAGCCGTCCTTCCCCTCCTTCACCTCCAGGCGCATGGCCACAGGTTCGAGGCGTGCCATGCGCCGGGCTATGTCCTGTGGCGGCACCATGAGGTAGAGGCAGGCGGCGAGGCAGTGCAGCGAGTTTTCTATCGACGCGTCGTCGACAAAGGGCAGACTATAGCAGTTGTCCATGTCGAGGTAGCGGTAGGCCACGTCGGTGTGGTCGTCGTGCTTGTCTATGCGTGCAATGTAGAGGGGGCGTTCGGCATCGGTCCGGCTCCAGGCTATCTCGCGTGCCGAGGCCAAGGAGCGCGCCACGCAGTCGGATACCAGCTCGTCGTCGGCGTTGTAGATGAGCACGTCGCAGTCCTTGAAGAGGGCGAGTTTCTCCATGCACTTGTCCTGGAGCGAGGGGAAGTTCTCCTGATGCGCCCCGCCTATGTTGGTGAGAATGCCGATAGTGGGGCGTACGATGGGCTGCAAGGCACGCATCTCGCCGGGCTGCGAAATGCCCGCTTCGAAGATGCCCACCTGCGTCTGCGGCCCGAGCTGCCACACGGAGAGGGGCACGCCTATCTGCGAATTGTAGCTGCGGGGCGAGCGGGTGACGACACGCTCGGGGGCGAGCAGCTGGTGCAGCCACTCCTTGACCACGGTCTTGCCATTGCTGCCGGTGATGCCCACCACGGGGATGTCAAACTGCCTTCGGTGGGCCTCGGCCAGCCGTTGCAGGGCTTTGAGGGGCGAGGGCACGACAAGGTAGTTGCAGCCTGCCGTGTCAGCCGGGTCAGTAGGCGCGTCGGGCTCGGCCACCACGAAGTTGCGCACGCCACGGGCACGCAGTTCGGGGATGTAGCGTGCACCGTCGTTGCGGCGGGTAGGCAGGGCAAAGAACAGAGTCTCTTCGGGGAAATTCAACGAACGGCTGTCTGTGAGCAGCCAGCCTATGGTGGCGGGCGTGTCGCCCAGCCGCCGTGCGCCGAGGATTTCGGCTATTTGTCGGATGGTGTATTGCATGATGTCTGTAGGTACTCTTGTTGAAAGTCCGCATAGGGGTATCGGGCGGCCAACTGCTCCACCCGCGCCCGGGCGGCCTGTAGGAAGGCACGGTGCTGCTCCGAGCCTGGATGCAGGGGGCGATGGGCAAGCATCCTCGACAGGGCAGCACACTCATCGGCAGCCTGCCGGGCCTGGGGGCTGAGGCAAGCCTGGGCGAAGCGTTCCCACACGTAGTCGGCTGCCAGCGGCGTGGGGTGTACCAAGTCGTCGCCATAGAAGCGATAGTCGCGCAACTCGTCCACCACTATCTCGTAAGCAGGGAAGTAGGACACCCGGCCCGCAAAAGCCTCCGTCAGCCGGTCGACGGCCAGCAGCAGGGTAGCCTTGCTGAGCTGGTTGGCGTGCAGACCGTCGCGCAGATGGCGTATAGGGCTGACGGTGAACACCACGTGCAAGCCCGGACGACGTGCCAGCAGCCCCGAAAGCAGGGAAGTGTAGTCGGCGGCTATCTCGTCCACCGTCAGCCGGGTGCGAACGAAGTCGGTCTCAGGCATCTTGTGGCAGTTGCCCACCACGCGCCCCGTCGACCGCTGGCGGTAGACGTAGGCGGTGCCCAATGTCAGCAACAGGCAGTCCAGACGGTCGAGCAAGGCGTGGGCGCGGTCGATGCGGGTGTTGATAAGGCCGAGCGTCTCCTGCGGGTCGGGCCGCGAGAAGTCGCCGTGGTGCATGGGGCTGTGCCACAACCCGCCGTGCAGACAAAGGTCGGCCTCCGCGTAGTGCCGACGGGCCACGACCTCGCGCAAGGCGGTGGAGATGGACAGCGGATTGTAGAGCACGCCGTAGGGGTTCACGTCGCAGCAGAACTTGGCCTGCGTCAGACGTGCGCCCATGCCGGTGGCGAAGCACGAGCCGAGCAGCATCAGCCGGCTGTCGTGCTCCAGCCGTGGCAGTCCTCCTGGCAGAGAGACGGTAGTATAGAGATTCATTGCATACTCCTTTCGTTGCGGATGTTCGCTTTTAGAAAAGCGGCTGCAAAGGTACTCCGTTCTGCCGACAATCGGACTTAAAATAACGCATGTTTTTCTTAAATAGCTGCAACGCGCCTACTCCTCGTACCACTCGGAGTACATCAGGTAGTTGCGGGCTATCTTCTGGTTCAGCTCCTTGGCCTGCTCGGGGTCCACCTTCTTGATGAACCGTGCGGGCACACCGCCCCACAGGCTACCCGGCTCGATGACGGTGCCACTGAGCACCAGCGCGCCCGCCGCCACGATGGCTCCCTCGCCCACGACGGCATGGTCGAGGACGGTGGCTCCCATGCCGATGAGGGCGTAGTCGCGTATGGCGGCACCGTGGATGGTGACGTTGTGGCCTATCGACACGTGGTTGCCAATCTCGATGACTGACTTCTCGTAAAGAGTGTGCAGCACGCTGCCGTCCTGTATGTTCACGCCGTCGCCTATGCGTATGGAGTTCACGTCTCCGCGCAGCACGGCGTTGAACCACACACTGCAGTCGCGCCCCAGCCTTACGTCGCCCACCAGCGTGGCGTTGTCGGCCAGGAAGCAGTTCTCTCCCACTTGGGGCGTAAAGCCCCTTACTGATTTGATGAGTGCCATATCTCTTTTCGTGTATTGGGTTATCGGTTCAATGCCTGCGGGTAGCCGTGGGCTGTTCGCTCAGAGGGCGGCACGCCTGGTGCAGCCACTGCCGCTCGTCGGCAGTCAACAGGGGCGAAAGTTCGTCGCAGACGCGGCGGTGGTAGTCGTCCAGCCAGGCCGTCTCGTCGGCGGTGAGCAGCTCGCGGCGCAGGGGACGGCAGTCTACGGGACAGAGCGTCACGGTGTCGAAGCGCAGGTAGCGGCCAAACATGCCCTCGCCATCGGGCACGGCCAGCAACAGGCTCTCGGTGCGCACGCCGTGGCTCCCGGCCTTGTACACGCCCGGCTCGTTGGAGGTGAGCATCCCGGCACGCAGGGCCACGGGGTTCTCGTTCATGCGTATGCTCTGCGGGCCTTCGTGGACGTTGAGGTAATGGCCCACGCCGTGCCCCGTGCCGTGCAGGAAGTTCATACGCCCTCTCCACAGGGGCATCCGTGCCAGCACGTCGAGTTGTGCGCCACGCGTGCCTTCGGGGAAGACGGCCTGCGCCAAGGCTATATGTCCCTTCAGTACCAGCGTGTAGTCGGTCGCCTCCTCATCGGTCAATGGGCCGAGGGCGATGGTGCGCGTCACGTCGGTAGTGCCATCCAGATATTGCGCTCCCGAGTCGACCAGCAACAGGCCTTGGGGACGCAAGGGCACGTCGGTTTCGGGCGTAGCCTCGTAGTGTACGATGGCACCGTGAGGACCGTAGCCGGTAATGGTGTCGAAGCTGTCGCCTACAAACAGCGGCTGGGCGGCACGCAAGCGGTGCAGCTCGTCGGCGGCACGCACCTCGGTGGCCAGCCCGGCGGGCACGGCCTGCTCCAGCCACATGAGGAAGCGCACCAGTGCCACACCGTCGCGACGCATGGCTTGCCGCAGCCCGGCCACCTCGGTGGCGTTGCGCACGGCCTTGAGCAGAGCCACGGGCGAAGCCGCCTCGAGCACACGGCAACCCGAAGCAAGTGCAGTGCTCAGGGCGTAATTGGTCTTGCCCGGCTCGGCCAGCACGCAGCAGCCGTGCAGGGTGCGCAGCCAGCTCTCGGCCTCGGCGTAGGGATGGGCGGTGATGGCGTTGGCGGCGAGGTAAGCAGCCACGTCGGGAGTCAGCTTGCCCGGCTCGATGAAGAGGTGCGCGTCTTCCCGGCCAACATACAGATAGCTCACGACGACGGGGTTGCAATGCACGTCGCTGCCTCGCAGATTGAGCAACCAGGCTATCTCGTCGAGGGCCGAGAGCAGCAGGCCGTCGGCTCCCAGCGTGTTCAGTTCGTGACGCACACGGGCCAGCTTGTCGGCACACGGCTCTCCGGCATACTGTAACGGATACACCTGCGCCGGTGCCTGGGGCATGGGCGGACGGGTGGTCCAGATGGTATCCAGCGGGTCGGGCGTGCAGCGCAGGACGATGCCTCGTGCGGCCAACGCGTCGTTCAGAGAACGGGCGGCGGTGGTGGCGAACACGGTGCCGTCGATGCCCACGGTCTGTCCGGCTTTCAGACTACCGCACAAGTACTGGGCTATGGAGGGAGTCTCGGGCAGCATCTCACGGTAGAGCCTGATGCCACTGCCCTGCAACTGTTGTTCGGCCTGCAGAAAGTAGCGCGAATCGGTCCACAGTCCTGCGTCGTGCCGCGTCACGACCAAGGTCCCGGCCGAGCCGGTGAAGCCCGAGAGCCACTCGCGCGATTGCCAGTGGGGGGCTACGTATTCGCTCAGGTGCGGGTCGGTGCTGGGCACGACGAAGGCATCTGTGCCCGTCTTGTCGAGCCAGTCGCGGAGGGCTTGCAAGCGTACCCTCACGCTGTCGGGGGTGTTGGGATGGTTCATAGTACTATTTCTTTATAATTATTATGTACTTTTTCTTTCGCTTGTACGAAAGAAAAAGATACCAAAAAGAAAGCACCCCGTCTGCACCGTTTTGCCTACTCCGCAGCCGGTTCAGGCTAAAGGGCGCAAACTCGCTCCGCTCGGACAGGTGCGCCCTT
>CALULL010000036.1 GCA_944321465.1 uncultured Bacteroides sp. | reverse complement strand
GTGCAAAAGTACACGCTTGCGGGAAACGGGCAAAACAAATGGGGGACTTTTTTTGAAAAAATTTCCGGACGCAAGACATAAACGGCTGCAATACAGCGGATTGAAGAAGCGGCAAGGACAGCGGAAGGGACGAGGGAGGGGAAGGGAATACACCTTATTATATAATATAAGGGGAAAAGGACCCGCGCAGGAGGACCGCGAAACAAGCGCACGGAAACGGCAGGACCGGGGACGGAAAACGGGCACACCTCCCACGCCACGGGGGCGGACCTGAGCCACCGGGAGGGCAAACCTGAGCCCGACGGAGGGCGGACCTGAGCCCGGAAAAAGCGGAACAGGCAATCGGCCATTAGACTACCGACTTGAGGTCCGGTTGCCTTTCTTCGGCTTTCCAAATCCTTCCGTCCTCTTGCCGGCATCTGGACTGCCGCTTCGTCTCGGCGTAGCCCGCTACGCCTTCGGCAAAGGCGGTGGCCAATCTGCACGGTGGCAGAACGAAATCGCTTTGGACTCTAATGACCGATTTGGGTTAAACAGATTCTAAAGAAAGCCTACCCGTATGGGAAAAAAGCAAAAAAAGCGACCTTTGGGCCTGCCAAAAGGACACTTTTCTGCATTAAAGAACTACATTTGCAGCCAAAGGACATTAATATATAAAACAGTATGGCAAAAATAACCAAAGAAGCCGCCTTGCTCTATCACTCCATGGGCAAGCCCGGAAAAATCGAAGTAATCCCCACCAAACCACACAGCACACAGACCGACCTCTCGCTGGCTTACTCGCCCGGAGTGGCCGAGCCCTGCCTGGAAATACAAAAGAACCCCCAGGACGCATACAAATACACCGACAAAGGCAACTTGGTAGCCGTTATTTCGAACGGCACTGCCGTACTCGGTTTAGGCGACATCGGAGCCTTGAGCGGCAAACCGGTGATGGAAGGCAAGGGGCTGCTGTTCAAAATATATGCAGGCATCGACGTATTTGACATAGAAGTAGACGAGAAAGACCCGGAGAAGTTCATCGAAGCCGTGAAAGCCATTGCCCCGACCTTCGGCGGCATAAACCTGGAAGACATCAAAGCTCCCGAGTGCTTCGAAATAGAACGACGGCTGAAAGCCGAGCTAGACATCCCCGTCATGCACGACGACCAGCACGGGACGGCCATCATCTCAAGTGCCGGACTGCTGAACGCCCTCGAAGTAGCCGGGAAAAGGATAGCCGACGTGAAAATCGTAGTCAACGGAGCCGGTGCATCGGCCATCTCGTGCACCAAGCTATACATCGCCTTGGGAGCCCGACTGGAAAACATCGTGATGCTGGACAGCAAAGGTGTCATCAGCAAAACGCGCACCGACCTCAACGAACAGAAGCAGTACTTTGCCACCGACCGCACGGACATCCACACGCTGGCCGAAGCCATACGCGGCGCCGACGTATTCCTCGGACTCTCGAAAGGCAACGTCCTGACACAAGACATGGTGCGGAGCATGGCCCCCAACCCCATTGTGTTCGCGCTGGCCAATCCCACGCCCGAGATTTCCTACGAAGATGCCAAAGCAGCCCGTCCCGACGTACTGATTGCGACCGGGCGTTCGGACTACCCCAACCAGATAAACAACGTCATCGGCTTCCCCTACATCTTCAGAGGAGCCCTCGACACCCAAGCACGGGCCATCAACGAGGAGATGAAGCTGGCCGCTGCCCAAGCCATCGCCGCCCTGGCCAAGCAACCCGTGCCAGACGTAGTGAACGAGGCGTATCACGTAAACAACTTCACCTTCGGTCCCGACTACTTCATACCCAAGCCCGTAGACCCGCGCCTCATCACAGAAGTGTCGTGCGCCGTGGCACGGGCAGCAATGGACAGCGGAGTGGCCCGCAAGCCCATCGAGGACTGGGAAGCCTACCGCCTGAGACTGCGCGAACTGATGGGCTACGAAACCAAACTGACACGCCAGCTCTACGAGACCGCGCGCCGCAACCCGCAGCGCGTAGTTTTCGCCGAAGGCGGCCACCCCAACATGCTGAAGGCAGCCGTGGAAGCCAAGGCCGAAGGCATCTGTCACCCCATCCTGCTGGGCAACCACGACATCATAAACAAACTGGCTCACGAACTCGAACTGAGCCTCGACGGCATAGAAATCGTCAACCTGCGCCATCCCGACGAACAAGAACGCCGCGAACGCTACGCTCACATCCTGGCCCGGAAACGGGCACGCGAAGGTGTCACCTACGAGGAAGCCAACGACAAGATGTTTGAGCGCAACTACTTCGGCATGATGATGGTAGAAACGGGCGAAGCCGATGCCTTCATCACCGGCATCTACACCAAATACAGCAACACCATCAAGGTGGCCAAAGAAGTAATCGGCATACGGCCCGAGTTCAAGCACTTTGCCACCATGCACATCCTGAACTCGAAGAAAGGTACTTACTTCTTGGCCGACACCCTAATCAACCGCCATCCCGACACGGAGACACTGATAGACATTGCCCGACTGAGCGAGCACATTGTACGCTTCTTCAACCATACGCCCGTAATGGCCATGCTGAGCTACTCGAACTTCGGAACCGACGCAGAGGGCAGCCCAGAAAAGGTACACGAAGCCGTAGCCTACATGCAAGAGCACTACCCCGACCTGGCCATCGACGGCGAAATGCAGGTGAACTTCGCCATGAACCGCGAGCTGCGCGACAAGAAGTACCCCTTCACACGCCTGAACGGAAAGGATGTCAACACGCTGGTGTTCCCCAACCTAAGCTCGGCCAACTCGGCCTACAAGCTGCTACAGGCCACCAATACCGATGCCGAGCTGATAGGCCCCATACAAATGGGGCTGAACAAGCCCATACACTTCACCGACTTTGAAAGCTCCGTGCGCGACATTGTGAACATCACCGCCGTAGCTGTCATAGATGCCATCGTGGCCAAAAAAACGACCACTACGGAATGAAGAAGCGGCTGTCAAGATTTCAAGTAACGTGCATCGTACTGCTGTGGGCAGCCCTGTGCTACATTGTACTCGTGTCGGCCGAGCGGATTGACGGCCCCACAATCGCAATGCTGATACTGTCGGCGGCACTGGTGCTTATCCCCGTGGCAAAAGCCCTGAAGAAGTAAGAGCTTGTTTGATGTTTCCTCTTTAGAGCCTGTTTAACCCAAATCGGTCATTAAACCGCCCACAATGAGTATAGGCTTATCTTTTGGGGGCTTTCCAAGCCCTTTCGCCCTGCTACCATGCAGATTGTCTGCCGCTTTGTCTCGACGTAGCCCGCTACGCCTTCGACAAAGGTGACAGCCAATCTGCACGGCAACAGAACGAAAATCGCCTCGGACTCTAATGACTGCTTTGGGTTAAACCCAAATCGGTCATTAGACCGCCCGACGGGTATAGGGCTATCTTTCTCTGGCTTTCCAAGCCCTTTCGTCCTGCCACCGGCATTTTGTCTGCCGCTTTGTCCCGACGTAGTCCGCTACGCCTTTGATAAAGACGGTTGCCAATCGGCACACCAGGCAAAACGAAATCGCTTTGAACTCTAATGACCGATTTGGGTTAAATCAGCCCACAGGAAGCCCCAAGGAACTGCTGTACGACATGCCAGGGGACCTATTTCCTCCACTTTGGGAAATACACCCGTCGGCCACAAAGACCAAATACCGACACGATGCACACCTGAACACGCACGGAGGCGACACTTTGACAAAACGCCTCCACTCTCCCGTCCTTTCCCAATGAAAAGCCCGAAATTGAGCCAAAAACAAAATATCTACACATTTTCCTTTGACAGCTGGGAAAAAAACTGCAAATTTGAAGCCACAAACAAGACAAGATATTGGTACAACGAAACGATATGGAAGAAAACAAGAAAAGAAGTGAGTTTGAAGCGAACGACAAAGAAATTGTCTACTCGCAATCGGTGAAGGCAGGAAAGCGCATCTACTATCTGGACGTGAAGAAAAACCGAAAAGACGAAATGTTCCTAGCCATCACCGAGAGCAAGAAAATCGTGACGGGCGAAGGCGACGACGTGCAAGTCAGCTTTGAGAAACATAAAATTTTCCTCTACAAGGAAGACTTCGAGAAATTCCTTAATGGCCTGCAACAGGTAATAGACTTCATCGAAGGCGAGCAAGGACACCCTACACACAGCCACGAGAAGAAACCTGCCGCTCAGGCGGACAGTCCTGCCAAGAAAGAAGAGGAGACACCTCTAGGAGGAGACGAAATCAAGATAGACATCGATTTTTAGGACCTGTTTCGGGGAGTCTCCCGCAAGGTTTCCCCGGCGTGCCTCAACTTATTCCCGGTTACTTCCCCTGTTTTCTGCCATCGCGCAGCCCGGCTACACACCACACGGCAACAGAGGACAGGCACCCGGGAAGTTGCTTCCGCATAGCCCCGAGCAAAAAAATAGCAGTCCCTCAGAGCTTGTTTAACCCCAAATCGGTCATTAGACCGCCCACAATGAGTATAGGCTTATCTTTGGGAGGCTTTCCAAGCCCTTTCGCCCTGCTACCGGCATCTTGTCTGCCGCTTTGTCTCGACGTAGCCCGCTACGCCTTCGACAAAGGTGACAGCCAATCTGCACGGCAGCAGAACGAAATCGCTTTGGACTCTAATGACCGATTTGGGTTAATTTTTTGCATTTAAGCAATTTATCAGGTCTCTTTTGAGTCCCTTTCCGAGGATGTTTTTCCCGATTACGTTCGTCTGACAGCCCGCTATCCTCCTCACGGAATCGGGAAAAACATCCTCGAAAAGGACTCTCAAAACAAACCCGAGCAAAAATTAAGCAAGCTCTTAGCGACACAAATCTTGCGCATGTGAGGAAAAAGCGGTATCTTTGTGCCGCTTTTTTTGCAACATCGTGTGGGCAACCACCGTGTGTGATGGTGAATTAAGCAAAGAGACAACTTAATTTAGAGTAACACAAAAGAAAAGAGAAGATGAAATCAATCGAAATCAAAGGCACAGCAAGAACCATTGCAGCCCGCTCTTCTGAGCAAGCCAGAGCCTTGAAGGCTATCCGTAAGAACAAAGGTGTACCCTGCGAACTGTATGGAGGCGGCGAAAACGTACACTTCACTGTGCAAGCCGATGAACTGCGCAAGCTGGTCTACACACCACACATCTACGTGGTAGACCTCATCATTGACGGCAAGAAGTACAATGCCATCATGAAGGAAATCCAGTTCCACCCCGTACAAGATACCATCTTGCACGTAGACTTCTACCAGATAAACGAAGAGAAGCCTATCGTCATGGAAGTACCCGTACAACTCGAAGGCCTGGCCGAAGGTGTAAAGGCCGGCGGTAAGCTGTCGTTGCAGATACGCAAACTGAAAGTAAAGGCTCTCTACAACGTCATCCCCGAACGTCTAGTGATAAACGTATCCCACCTGGGCCTGGGCAAGACAGTGAAAGTGGGCGAACTGCACTACGACGGGCTAGAGCTTGTCAGTGCCAAGGATGCCGTGGTTTGTGCCGTGAAGCTGACACGTGCCGCCCGCGGTGCCGCAGCAGCAGCAGCCAACAACTAACCCGACACTCGTCGGGACACATGGGGCAACCCAAAACAGCAAGCCCCTGGACAAAAGGAACGCGGATTAACGCAAGGACGCAGATTGTAATATCCGCGACCTGCGGCTGTAGTCCGCGTTCCTGCTTTTTATACGCATCACACCTTTAGTTTGACAACAACAATGAAATACCTGATAGCAGGTCTTGGGAACATCGGCCCCGAGTACCACGAGACCCGCCACAACATAGGCTTCATGGTGGCAGACGCATTGGCACGCTCTGGCAACGTCACCTTTGCCGACGGACGCTACGGAGCCACGGCCAGCCTCGCTGTGAAAGGCCGTAAGCTCATCCTGCTCAAGCCGTCTACCTACATGAACCTGAGTGGCAACGCCGTGCGCTATTGGTTGCAGAAAGAGAACATACCGCTGGAAAACCTCTTGGTGGTGGTGGACGACCTGGCACTGCCCTTTGGCACCCTGCGGCTCAAAGGAAAAGGCAGCGACGCAGGACACAACGGCCTGAAACACATTGCCGCCACACTGGGAACACAAGACTACGCCCGCCTGCGGTTCGGCATAGGCAACGGCTTTCCGCGCGGCGGACAGATAGACTACGTTCTGGGGCAGTTTGACGACCAAGAACGGCAACTCCTGCCCGAACGCATAGAGACAGCCGCCGACATCGTAAAGAGTTTCTGCCTAGCCGGACTGGACTTCACAATGAACCACTACAACAAGAAAGGACAAGGAAAGACCAATGAGTGAAGCACGCATAGACAAATGGATGTGGGCAGCACGCATCTTCAAGACCCGCTCCGTAGCAGCCGAAGCCTGCAAGAAAGGACGCGTGCAACTGAACGGAGCACAAGCCAAAGCCGCACGCATGGTGAAGCCGGGCGATATCGTGCAAGTGCGCAAACCGCCCGTAACCTACTCGTTCAAAGTGCTGCAACCCATAGAGAAACGCGTGGGAGCCAAACTCGTACCAGAAGTGCTGGAGAACGTCACCACCCCCGACCAGTACGAACTGCTGGAGATGAGCCGGGCCAGCGGATTTGTCAACCGGGCCAAGGGCACCGGACGCCCCACCAAGAAGGACCGCCGCAGCCTGGAAGAGTTCATTGCGCCCGAGTTTACGGACGACTTTGACTTCGACTTCGACGACGAAGAAAACGACGAGGATTAAAGCAACATCGGAAACTATGAAACAGAGAATTATCAAGTGGGGCTTTATCGGCTGTGGAGAAGTGACCAAGTACAAGAGCGGCCCAGCCTTCCAGAAGATAGAAAACTCGGAAGTGGTCGCCGTGATGAGCCGAAACAGCGAGAAAGCCCGAACCTACGCTACCGAGCGCGGCATACCACGCTGGTATGACGACGCACAAGAACTGGTAGACGACAAAGAAGTGAACGCCGTCTACATTGCTACCCCGCCCTCGTCGCACGCCACCTACGCCATTATGGCCATGAAGGCCGGCAAGCCGGTGTACATCGAGAAGCCAATGGCCGTCACCTACGAAGAGTGCTGCCGCATCAACCGCATCTCACACGAGACCGGCGTACCCTGCTTCGTGGCCTACTACCGCCGCTACCTGCCCTACTTCCAGAAAGTAAAACAACTCGTAAACGAAGGAGCCATAGGCACTCCCATCAACATACAGATACGCTTTGCCCAACCCCCGCGCGCACTGGACTACAATAGCGAACAGCTGCCCTGGCGCGTGCAGCCCGACATTGCCGGAGGCGGATACTTCTACGACCTGGCCCCACACCAGATAGACCTGTTACAGGACATCTTCGGGTGCATACTTGAAGCCAGTGGATGCAAAAGCAACCGTGAAGGACTCTATAAGGCCGAAGATACCCTAAGTGCCTGTTTCCGCTTCGAAAATGGCCTGGTGGGCAGCGGCTCGTGGTGCTTCGTCGCCCACGAGTCGGCACGCGAAGACCGCATCGAAATCATAGGCGACAAGGGCATGATATGTTTTTCGGTCTATACCTACGACCCCATAGCCCTGCACACCGAGCGAGGGCGAGAGGAAATATTGGTGGACAACCCCACATACGTGCAACAACCTCTGATACAAGCCGTGGTGGACCATCTGCTGGGCAAAGGCACCTGCACCTGCGACGGCGAAAGTGCCACGCTAACCAATTGGGTGATGGACAAAATTCTGGGCAAACTGTAACCACCTGCCACACCGCTTCATTCTACCCTGAAGGAAGTACGGTCCTCCCAAGTCCACTAAACATAAAAAAGCCTGTCAACGTTCAAATTCGTCAACAGCATAGAAGGTTTCCACCACTTTCTCTTTAGCAATCGCCAAACAACGTTCTGCATCCCTATAGTGCCGTAAACAACGTTAGCTCAATATAATTCTACCTAAAGTTTCAAAACATAATCAGTGCCCGCCTTTGACAAAGCATACGTGAAAAACGGAAGCTAACTATGTTTTGATTTATATCGAACTCACGTTACCCCCCAATCGGCCATTAGACCACCGATGTGTGCTTTTGCTTTCCAAACTCTTTCGCCCTCCTGTCGCATCTTGTCTGCCGCTTTGTCTCAAGGCTTTCGACAAAGGCGGCAACCAATCTGCACGGCAGCAGAACGAAATTGCTTTGGACTCTAATGACCGATTTGGGTTTAATCGCTTTGAAATGGTATTTTGCCCTCAGCCCAACTTCTTTGATTTTCTTCTAACTACTTAATTCAAAGATTACATTGCGTTAATCCACCGAAATCAGGAGGTTTTTCCACAGATTTTCATTATGTTTGTCCACAAAATAAAAATGTAGATACAATGAAACGAATAGCAGGAGTTGTGAAATTATTAGTAATATGTCTGATACCGTTCATATTGACAGCATGTGGAGATGATGTATATTACACGATGGAGAACACAGACGAACGTTTGTGCGGTCGTACGTGGGTGGAAACCATTGCTTTGGATAATGACCCAAACTACATCTCTGTCGAGCATCAATTGGTCTTTTCCCAAACGGGACAATCGCGTGAGACGTGGATAAAGTACAAGAATGGCGGAGGCGAAGACTCATCTGCCAGCACGTTTACGTGGCGATGGATGGACAACAGCAGAGAGGGTCTCATCCTCGACTATGGAGGAGGCGACCTAAAGTATTTCGACAACGTATGGGTCCGCGATCATTACCTCTCGGGCAAATTGGATGGCAATCTGATAATGATGAAAGATGCAAGCTACAGTTACTAATATGACTGTAACCACTCTGAGACATGAAGGCGTAAGGGGCAAAAAACATATAGAAAAAGCAATCTGAACAAAAGTTAAACAGGCTCTAATGTTCTGTTTAACTTTTGTTCAGCAACATTCTTATCGCAGCCAGTTTCACCATTTCCTCAGCCGAATCAAACGTGAATTCGTAGTTCCGACAGAGCCTTCTATAATTAGTCGTTCCTTAAAAGATGCGTTACCACTTAATAATCAACAGATTAATATGCGATTTGCTTTGAGATATCTGCAAGTTTTTGTATCTTTACGGTTGAAAACTTGCAGATTAT
>CALULL010000035.1 GCA_944321465.1 uncultured Bacteroides sp. | reverse complement strand
ATCTTGACCTCGTACTCGCGGGCTATCGCCTCCTGCTTCAGCTGGTCGATGTCCTGGAAATAAATCACTTCCTTCGGCGCCGTGCACGAGGACAGCAGGGCCAGGAGGCACAATGAAAGTAGACATAGTTGCTTTTTCATGTCGTTACAATAGTCGTATAGTTAATTATTAGTGAAAAACAATTTCTTCCAACGGACCCGCTTCGGCGCCCCAAGAAACTCCCGCTCCAACACTTCCAGGCTTCCATCCTGCTCCAGCTCGAACAATGCCGGATAGACCCGCAGCTTGTCCGCCCCGCTGTTACGGCGCACGTCTTCCACCTCCACCCCGTCGGGGAACAGGCTGATGTAGCGGATGATTTTCTCCGTATCCTGCCTTTTATAATCGGCTTCCATGGCCACGCGCTCCTGCATTAAAACTTCTTCCCGAAGACTATCTTCAGGAACGTCATCACCAGTATCTTGAAGTCGAACCACCAGGAGCGGTGCTCCAGGTAGAACAGGTCGTAGCGCAGGCGGCGGAGCATCTTCTCTATCGTGTCGGTGTAACCATTGTACAGCGTGGCGTAGGAAGTGACACCGGGGCGTATCTGATAAAGATAACGGTAACGGGGGTCGCGCTCCATGATCTGATCGATGTAGAACTTGCGTTCGGGGCGGGGACCAATGAAGGCCATCTGCCCGACGAACACGTTCCACAGTTGGGGAAGCTCGTCCAAATGGTGCTCGCGCAGGAACCGGCCCACCTTCGTCAGGCGCGTGTCAACGCCGTCCTTCTTACACAAGGCCGGGCCGCCTTTCTCGGCATCGAGCCTCATGCTGCGGAACTTGTAGATGTAAAAGGGGCGGCCAAAACGCCCGATGCGCTCCTGCTTGAAAATGGCCGGGCCGCCATCCTCCCGCTTCACGGCAATGTAACAGACCAGGAACAAAGGGGAGAACACTATCAAGGCTATAAGCGCCAAGATGCAGTCCCCCGCACGTTTCACGTTTCGCTCGAAACCGTTCATCCCGTCGCGGATGAAGCGGTCGTCCTTTTGCATGGTAATCTTGTTCGTTTCCATTTGATTTGAAGTATTATTTCAGGTTAGCGTTCTGATTTCTTAGCATGACAAGACCGAAGGCAGTGCCCAAAGGGGAAGGGCAGTGCCTGGAAAAAAGAAAGAGATAGACAAAAACTACCTTGTTAAGACCTTATGCAAGATTTTGACACGATCTTATACTTGCGCTTTACGGAAAGCTTTATATGCATAATTCAGAAAATAGTAGGCGGATCGTAACACACCAAAGCCCTCTACATTTCTGTATATATCCCATTGCCAAGACATAGCCCGCCTTTTATCTGAAGATATAGATCTCTCACGGACACGATATAGAGCCTCCACAGTATTTGTATTCCGTGCGACACCACCTTGTTTCAAAATAGACAACCACAAAATATAATCTTCATGCGAATGATTAGGGAAATACATCTTACCTAACTTTGCGACATCATACACAGCTGTCAAGCAACCTATCACATTTCCCAAAAGTAACCGATTATACGTGACCTCATTAGGAGCATAAACCACTCTATTATTCCTTTCTCCTTTTTCCGTCATTTTCTCATAATATGAATAGGCTAATGCGACCGAAGGATATTCGAACAAAGGCAGTTGCCTTTCCAACTTAGAAGGCAACCACACATCATCACTATCCAGAAAAGCAATGTATCGCCCCTTTGCATTGGCAACTCCGATATTCCGGGGCTGCACTGGGGAACCAGAAGCTTTTTCTGTCGAAAAATATTTAATCCGTGAGTCCTGCGAAGCATACTCTCTTACGATGTCAGCAGAATTATCAGTAGAACAATCGTCGACAATAAGCATTTCCCAATCAGAATAAGTTTGAGACAAAACAGAACGAATAGACTCGTCTATAAAAGAAGAAGCGTTATAACACGGCGTAACGACCGACACAAGATGGTTGTTCATAAACTGCAGTTTCTTAGAAGGGACAAGGAAACAAAACTAAACGCCAAAGAGAGCCTTCTGCAAAAAATCCTTTGAGGCCGAGCGTGCAGCCTCCAGCTTGGCATTGATGACATCGTAATTTATAGGAGACAAATCCGAAGTACTAATTTCTTTTGTTGTAACTATTCTATGCGAGATATCCAGTTGCCGCACAAGACTCTCCATGCGTATATTAAATTTTTCAGCAGATATCGTAATGAACTCCTTGTTAAAGTTCAGTGCGAAGGCCGTACCATGAAACGAACTAGCCACCACAAACTCCGCCTCAGCCATTAAACGAAGAAAGGTTTTCACACCAGCCATTGCGTAAACTCTGTCAAATCCATATTCCTTGGCCTTGACTGGATAAGTGGTACAAACTACATACATCTTCAACTCTAACTCCGTAGCTATACGCTTGGCCTGCGAAAAAATGAAGTCATTGTTGAACCGTTCAACTGAATAGACAAGCAAGAACTTCTCGTTGCGCAGTTTACCTATGCCTCCCGCCGCCTCGCACCATTCTTTAGCCGTCAGCAAAAGCGAAGGATCTAATACGTGTCGGGCATCCCTAAACCCCAACCGATGCAGGTAGTCACAAGTCTGACTTTCCCTTACCGATATCGCACGGTAATGCGATAACAAGCTTATTATCTGCTCTAAATCCTCTTTGGGGAACTCGTCCATCCCCGATGAAGCCGCATAAGCAACTTTGGGGCAATCGACAAAATCCAGATAGAAAGCACGGTCCACGCCGCCATTGTATTCACTGTTCCATATCTGGTCGCTCCCGCTGATTGCCGCATCCAACACGGGAGGATGTTTCTGCAACTCTTCCAAGGAACGGTAAGGCCGGGTAAAAGGAAACTTCCTCACCACAAAACTGCGGACATGCCTGCGTATGGGGGCATAGAACGCCAAAGCAGAGAGAGCGAAGGCCACACGCTTCAACGGATTGCCCAGCGAGCGGTCTTGCAAAAAAGTACGTACCTTATGCGACGTGGTGTAGTCTGCCCGCCAATAATTGATGAACTGCACCCCGAAACCCATACGTTCCAAAACAGTGGCCAAAGCATAGGCTTGCAACATGCTGCCGAAGTTTGCCACATCGAGAATGGTGATAATTCCTATCTTCTTTTTCATGACTGTTTACATTGATTGACCAGCAACCTTACTCTCTTGAACAAAGCGACCAAAGGAGATACTCTCTTCAACTCCTCGACGACCGCCAGACGAACATATCTGCTGAGTGGTATAGCCGCGCGACAAGCCGCCTCCAGCCCCTTTTCCTTCAGGATCTGCTTAAACACATCTTTATTTCTTGGCCGGACAGAAGCACGTTGCAGATTGGCATTGCCACGCACGGCCTCGGCCAACGTGCGCTCCTCCAACACAAAACCGCCACCAGCCCGCGACAGCAAGTCGCCCCCCTTGGCCGTGTTCACCAACAGCAACGAGACTCCCTTTTTTGCATTCATCGCAGTCTTTTCTAAAGCCCCAAGCCCCCAAAAGTCACCAATCGTCAGGTCGCCCACACGCGGGCTTCCAGCATACACGCACCGATGGCAATTCTCACGGGACGAAAGCCCGGTCATAAAAGCCGTGATATAAGGGTCGTAAGGATAACTTATAGACTTCAGCAACCGCTTCTCCGGCAACTCTCTATACCTGATACCATACCTGATGCCATACCCTGCCTTCCAGCGGAAATCCACATAAAGCCGTTCTTTTTCCGGCATCTTTTCCCCAGAAGCGAACAGGTCTATGTCCGCTTGCAATATCTTCTGAGGCGAAACCCCATGGCACACCAAGTCCACCGTCCACAGTCCCTCATGCTCCCGCCTGAGAAAACGCTTCAGACCTGCCACCTGGCAAGGCGTACCCACAAACAGCACCCGCCTGCCGTCCTGCAAATCACGCTTCACCGAGCGATAGCACAGCCCCACGTCGCTTTGCACATACTTGCTGCCTTTCAGCTCGTCCAGTCCGGCCTGCTCCGTCACACGGACATGCCGGATATCCCGGCAATTCGTCTGCCTGCAACCATAGACGACTCCGCCAAGCTCCAAGACATAACGCCCCAGCATGGAGGCCGCCCCACCAGAGGAACTCGATGCACGCTCCTGCACATCCCGGCACACGGCAGCATAAACTTTGTCTGGCTGGTGCAGTTCCAAAGGATGCAATGCCGGACAAACGGCCTTGCACAGACCACAATCCACGCAACGAGAAACATCTATCGCCGGATACCAATAGCCCAACTCATCTTCGTGCATGGCAATAGCATCATGCCCGCACACATTCGCGCAAGCCCCGCAAGCCGTACATTGCTCGCGGGGACATATCGTCTCCGTTCCAATCATCAAATTATCGAAATGACTTTTACTTCACACGCTTCAGCGTTCCTCTCAACAAATGATACAAGACACTGAAGAAATTATTCTCCGCCCGATACTTCTTAAACTTCGTTACCGAGAAGTACACGGCATAGCACCAAGCCAAAGGCAAACCCATCGTCATCTTGATGGACCACCCCTTGTTGAAGCAAAAGCGGCTGTCAAACCCCTTAAACCAGCTATCCTCTCCCGGAAGCCCTATTTTGGCGATGCAAAAGGGAACGTACCACATCTTCAACCCCGCCCGCAAACAGTCGTACAGGAATTTGTTTTCTTCGCCTCCGCCGTTGCCCGTTCCTGCCCCCATCTTCTCGTTGAAGAAAACGTTCTTCCGCACGACACTCTCCCGACGGAAGGCTATCTGCACACTACTCACCTTCAGCGCATCTATGTAGCCAATCTTCCTGCTCTGCAAAGGATACGTCTTTCGCGGATAATCCACCCTGAAAGCTATCACATCATAATCAGGGTTCTGCTCAAACGCCTCCGCTATGCCCTTGTAGTAGTCATCATATAAACATTCATCGTCATCGCAAACCAGACAGACATCACCCGTAGCATTCCGAATGGCCATATTGCGGCTGCGCGACAGTCCGCGCTCTGTGGTGTGGATAATACGGGCACGACACTCTTCACTTTCCTTATTAAAAAAGGAGTGTTCTTCCACCCCATCTTTGTCGCACTGATTGATGACCAGCACGTCGCTCTGAACGTTTGTACGTGTAATGATGGAGGCATCAGTCTGATGCATACAGGAAATTAGGACTTCGACTCTCATCATAAGAATACAGATTGATAAGTATATTCAGCCACAGCAAACAAAGTAACTTTCAAAGAATAAGGGATGAGGAGATACAACAAGACCACACACATCGCACTCCTTTTCCTCTGCATATAAAGATACATCAGTAATTCAACCAAAGGGATGCACATCAATATTTGGAAATAATACCCTATTCGCCCAACAATAGACATTCCCGAAAAAGCAAAGTATATTGCAAACGCCATTACTCCGATGCAAAACAAACTACGCCGTTTCTTACTCAAATCAAACTTTGGAAAGAGCAAAATAGCATACAGCAACAATGGAATATAGACAATCTTTGTTATCAACTGAAGGGCTCCCCGCTCTTCCATTACCTCCTCATAATAAGAATATTGTTCGAAATAACTCAGCCCACGGACAAATAAATCTGCCGGAACAGACAAAGCCAAAATCAAAGCTCCCAACAACATCAAGCATAAAACCTTCCGACTTAATACCCATTCTCCTTTTACGGTAAAGAAATAGAAGAACAAAATACATGGAAGTATCACAACAGATGACCCATGCGTAACAGTCATCAAAAAGAAAGGTATAACAGACCAAAGAATCTTTTTCCTATATAAAAGGACAATTCCCAGCGTAAATAAATAGACAGCAAAAAACTGCCGGATGCCGTTCATTTGGTTGTTGAACACTGCCGAATACGTCATAAAGACAAAGAAAAACGGCCACAAGTATTGACTACCCCAGAAAGCATATATTACGTAAAGCAGAATAACAACAAAAATCAGAGCCAAAGCAAAGAATACGCCCTGCCCTACTATGCCTAAATTGTTACAAAAATCAATGAAACCAGCAAAGAACACCTCTCCCCGGTCATAAATGTAACTCAAATCACCACCCTTAAAAAAATAGAGGTAATTTTCATAGTCTGACCCTACATGGTCTTGACCACCAATGATAATACACCACCAAAATATAGTAGGGAATGAAATTAGCAACAGTTTCCAGAAAGATTGAACTGGCCGATATCTCTGTAGAAAAGAATAATTTATGTAGAGTTGAAACAGGAACAAAAGATAGACCATCTGCCTTTCAAGTTTTGTTATCTTGCCAATCCCACTCTTTTCAAGAAGGTCGCAAAGCGATGTAACAACTTCGGGCTAATATATTTTTTCAAAAAGCCATATATTTTCTGTCCACGACTATGCCACGATGCCGAATAATGGTGAATAGAATAAGTATTATCCGTCATTGTACATACTCCCGACTTATAGTCTATCGGACAAAAATACTCCTTGGGATAAATCCACACCCCGGCACATTCCTGTACCTCGCTCGTATTCCGCAGACCGTGCCGGCACAGCACCTCCGTGGTGTACTGCACCACCGTCTTCTGATTCAGCGACCCGTTCGCATTCACAAAATGCAGCCCTGCGTACATGTCCAGCAACTCGCGGTACAGGCCAAGGCCGGGGTTCACCCCAAGGCCGAGGCCGGGGGCGACGGCTGGTGCCGTCGTCCCCATCCCGTCTTTTGCAGAGCCTGACACGGCATCGTGCTCGCAGCCCATGAAGGGGCCACGCGCCACGATGTCGTCCAGCGGACGCAACACTTCTACATCAGTGTCAAAATAAAGCCCACCGTGGTGGTAAAGAACCCAGAAACGGGCATAGTCGCTCACGAAGGCATACTTCTTGGCACCGTAGGCCTCGCGGGTATAGGGAACGATGTTCACGTCGAAGTTGCTCTCGTTCCACTCGCGTATCTCGTAGTCGGGCAGGTATTTGCGCCACGACGCTATGCACTTCACGGCCAGCGGCGGCAACGGATTGCCGCCAAACCAGCAGTAATGAATTACTTTAGGTATCATATAAGTTTAGTTAGAAACATATCAAGAAAGAGGAAAAAGAAGGACATCCCTCAGCAATGCGGCCACTTGCGCCCGATGTATCGCCCGGGATGGTCGCAGTTCAGCACCCGGGCCGGAACACCCGCCACCGTAGCCCCTTCGGGTACATCCTTGACGACGACCGCCCCCGCACCGATGGTAGCTCCTCGACCGATGTGCACATTCTCCACGATGCACACCGAGGGACCTATGTACACCTCATCGGCTATCACGGCCGGCGTGTTGTGGTTGCTCCCGATGGTGAGGAACTGGCTCAGGTTGCAGTTGTTGCCTATCACCGTACCCGGATTGATCACGATGCCGATGCCGTGCCCTATGTAAAGCCCGTAGCCTATCCGCGTGCCACGCGGTATCTGAAGCCCGTATTTACGCGAAAGCCTGCGGTGCATCAGCCGCGCCAACGGGCGGAACACATTCGGGCAAGAAGCCAGCCTTAGCCAGAAGGTGTAGGAAAAGCAATGGTTGCGCCCTAACAAGGCTGTAAGCACAACCCACGCTTTCCGTGACAGGTTAAAATTACCCCCCCGTAATAGCGATAATAATCGCTTAAAACATATTGAAATACTTTCATATAAAAACCCACAAATTACAACTCAGTGTCTGGTCTATAAGGAAATTCAGCATCATGCAGTCACCGACCTGCGTGCTATTCGACCCCTTCGGGACCGGACAAAATGGTGACCTGACTATCCGGGGGTTCGCTCCGTTCACCCCCGGCTAAGCATGGTTGGACGGCTTCGCCGCCCCGCCAACGGGCATCCACACATCACACGGACGGGTAGTTCGCATGAGAGACCAAGAGCCTCGTGTCCCGAAAAGCCACGCCTGTTTCTCAGCTATCCGTGTCTTATGACGCATCTATTCATACCTTACATCAAGGCTACTCGCATCTCACCTATTCATGGCTCGAGACCTCTGCAAAACTCAAAACGCCCGGTTGTATATCAAGAATATACGTGCTGAAAAGCGAACTTTTGCAGAGGTCTCGGCTCATCTACCCATATCTCGTTACTCTGACGCAGGAGAGCCCCGAAGGGGGTCAACCATGCTTAGCCCCAGGTGAACGAAGCGAACCCGGGGCTATCTGTGCGCTCCTCACAACATCGGCCCCGTTTCAGGGGTCGAATAGCACAAGGCGATACACGGACGTTTCCGTATGCTTCGAGACACGTGGACAGACAGCAGCATGAGACCGCGTCAACCAAGATGCTATGAATAAAACCGACAGACCCATATCAGGCAGACGCGAAGGATGACACTCAACGGCAAAGAAATCCAACCCCTTTTCGCATCTCCCGCTTTCGATACTCACCGAAAGCAGCTTTCGACGGCCACCGAAAGCACCTTTCGGAAACTGCTCTCCACTTGGCTGCCTACATGCAAACCTTTTTTATAAGGACGGAGGCGCAAGGACCGCCTCATGCGTCTACGTCACAGACCGAATGGTCATCCTTGTCGGGCAACACGTAGCAGACAGCCTCCGGGTTAGCGGCAAAGAATTTTCCTATGGCACGGCTTAGTCGGGCACTTTCCACCCTGCGATGCCCTGTGCTTATCAGTTTGGCAGGCATACCACCAATGATTGACTCGGGAGGTATCGACGAGAAGTCCTTTCCAACAAGACTGTTGCTGGCCACGATGGTTTTATCAGGAATGATGGCACCACCAGTAATTGTAGACGTATTGCATATCCAGCAATAATCACCAATGACGATTGGGCGTGCAGTACGTTTTACCACTCCCTTATTGAAGTCTGCCATATAGTGAAAATTAGAATCAAGCACCTGACTACGATGAGCAATACGCGTATGCGAGCCCACTCTTATTTCCTGATAAGCAGTAACGTTGCAAAATGTACTTATCTTTGTGTCACAACCCAACTCAAGAATAGCACTTCTGCCCACATTAATCTTATTCCCCGTGCCAATCTCACATTTTCCCCGGAAGATCACCTTTCCCCAAATATCCAGTTGCGTATTTCCGACGGCAGCCTGCGGCCCGCCGGGTATAGTCACATTAAGACGCACCATGCCCGAACGGCACTTTCCTACGCACTCCATCGTCCCATACTGCCCGAAAAGTCTCGGCCAGCCATAGACAAAGACAGGGAAGCGGACTGCCTGCCGAAGCGGGAAGAACACCAGATTGAAATAGAGCGTATAAAGCGGATTGAACCAGTGCGTCCACAAGGTACGCACGATGTACAAGTTGAAAGCCAGTCTTAACTTATTCATGTTTGAATTTTTTCTTAATAACTCCTACAAAATGCGCCCGCTCGCCAGACGAGAAACCCAGCAGCCCCACACACAGCAGCACGACCACTACAGCCGCACAGACAAAAAGCAACGTGTGGCCCCACCCGCCCGCAACGGGCAACACCATGCGAAGGGCAATCACAGCCGACAACGACACAAGAACCACCATCACCACCGGCCCGATGACCCTGCGCAGGTAGGTGCGGAACGAGAAATCTATGTAACGTCTGATGATGTGCAACACCACCACAAGATAGGCCAGGCGGACGAAGAACATCACGGCAAACACGCTGGCGGGCGGACAGCCGAGCGACAAGGCGATGTAGGCCAAAGGAAAAGTCAGCAGGAACACGCCACTGCCCACCAAAATGTACCGTTTCAGTTTCCCCACAGCCAAAGCCACGGACCAGACGGGATTGTTGAGGACGTTGACCAGCGAATAGGCCAAAATCCATACGGTGAACACATCGGTCTGCGGCGGCACCTGCTTCAGCCACAGGTGCAGGATGGGGTCGATGGCAAACGACAGGGGCAGGCAGAACAGCCACAACAACAGGAAGGAAAACTTGGAGCTGTTGTAGAACAGCGACATCAGATACGTGCTATCGCCACTGGCATAGGATTTTACAATCTGCGGACGTACCGAAACGAAGAAGTTGGTCGCAAAGCTGTTGACCGCATTGCTGACCTGGAACGAGACGGCACGGGCGGCGTTGACAGCCGGGCCAAAGAAAAGGTTGAGCAACACGTTGATGCCTTGGTCGTTGACGGCATAGACAGCTGTACCCACCGTGTTCCAGCCCACCACGGAAGTGGTTTCCTTCAGCAGTTTCCTGTCCCAAAGAAAGCGCGCCCGACACTCGGAGTAGCGGCGCGAACAATAGATGGCATAGAAGCACTGGATGGACAAGGACACCAGCATAAGCAACAGGCCGTAGACCACCAGACGATCGAACGGCGAGACACTGATGGCATAGGCCACAGCCAGCCTGGCCACCCCCTCGTAAATGCCCACGTAGGAATACACGTTCATGTCCTCGTTGGCTATGATGGTGGAGTCGTAGACGATGCCGACCAAGGTGATGCACAAGGAGATGAGCGTGAACTGGTAGACCCACATGGCAGCCACCAGCCTGCCCTCGGGAATGACGAGCTTGTGGAGAACAAACCACAGCCCGGCAGTCTCTCCCACCAGAAGCACCACAAGGGCCACCACGACATAAAGCGTGAAATGCTGGGAAAAGACCCGCCGCGCCCCCTGCAAGTTCTCCCTTCCCAGCTCGATGTTGAGAAAACGCTGGGTGGCATTGGAAAGCGACGAGCGGAAAAAGACAAACATCGAAGCTACTCCTCCCACCACGTTGTAGATGCCGAAGTCTTCAATGCCCAACTTGTCGAGCAACACACGCGAGGTGAACAATGTCACCACCATGAGGAAAAGCATCCTCATGTAGAGGAACAAAGTGTTCTTGGCTATGCGTTTGCTTTTGGAGTCCATTTATTATTACCTTATTCAGGCTTACATCATTTTATTCACTTTTTCAAAGTGCCTCTTCCCACTCCTTCTCCGCCCGTTCCAGTTCCTCCTCGCACCACCCCTCCGCCACGTATCCGGCGGCCAGGGTCCACTCCGGCGTGCCCGTCTCGGCGCGCTCCAGCACCTGCTTGAAGACTGCCAGGCAGGGTGTGGACGCCGCAGGGTCCAACGGGTAGGCGTGGCCCAGGCGCGAGGCGGTGTAGAGCCGCGAGGCGAGGGGCAGCGGGGGGAGGGGCGACTCCGCGAGACGCGACAGCGCCGCGCGGCGGCAGCGCGCGTAGGCAAGGGCCACGGGGGCATCCGCGCGGCGGTCCAGCAGCAGGAAGCTGCGCCG
>CALULL010000034.1 GCA_944321465.1 uncultured Bacteroides sp. | reverse complement strand
CGCTCCGCTCGGACAGGTGCGCCCTTCTTAACGCCTGACCCGACCGCTCCGCTTCACGGCAAAACGCTGAGGCCGGAAGGGCCGTGCGGCGTGAGGGCGCGGACGAAGTTTCACGTCGGGACGGTTCGCCTCGTTGTACTTTTTCCTTCGCTCGTCCGAAAGAAAAAGATACACTGAAGGAATTACCCCGCCTGCACCGTTTTGCCTACTCCGCAGCCGGTTCAGGCTAAAGGGCGCAAACTCGCTCCGCTCGGACAGGTGCGCCCTTCTTAACGCCTGACCCGACCGCTCCGCTTCACGGCAAAACGCTGAGGCCGGAGGGGCCATGCGGCGCGAGGGCGCGGACGGTAGTCGCAGCCGGGAGGGACTATTCGGCATATAGATACGGCGGACATTTGAAATCCTACTGATTGCTACCATACCTATATAGCCGTGGATAAAGTGTCTAAAGCCTGCCGACCGGATGGCCCGCGCCTAAGTGAGGAAGCGTTAAGCTGCGGGCGTGCGCTTTGCGTTAAGAAGGGCACACTTGTTTGAGCGAAGCGAGTTTGTGCCCTTTAGCAAAGCATGCGGTCGCAGTAGCTTCCGAACTTCAGCGCTTGACTTTTTCTTTTGGTATCTTTTCTTTTGCGTCAAGGCAAAAGAAAAGTACGCCAAAGATACAACAAAAATCCTCCATAGCAAGCAAACCTTTGCCCCCGAGAGAGCAAAGGTGCACCCCCGAAGGAGCGAACTTGTCCTCCCGCGCAAGCACAGGTGCGCCCCCAAAGGGAAACACAGACCTACATTCCGAAGCACTCACATAGCGGCAAGTCAGCAGGCAACAACCCGACTGACACCACCCTGCCGCCCGCCCACAGTCGAAAAAGTACCCCGCCGAAGGTGAAGAAGCCGCAGAATTGCGTACCTTTGCCGACGTAGAATACAAACCCGTAAACCAACACACTTATGACACATCTGCCACTTATCCTCCTGCTGCTGCCCAGCGGCTCGGAGTGGATTATCATCGCCTTGCTGGTGCTCTTGCTGTTTGGCGGCAAGAAAATCCCCGAACTGATGCGCGGGCTGGGCAAGGGCGTGAAGAGCTTCAAAGAGGGTGTCAACGATGCCCGCGAGGAAATCAGCAAGGCAAAGGACGAACTGGACAAGCCCGCAGACAAGACACGCGAATGACGACCGACGAGAAGCAACTCTCCTTCTGGGACCACCTGGACGTGCTGCGCTGGGCAGTGCTGAGGGTGCTGGCCGTGTGGACGGTACTGGCCGTGGCCTACTTCGTGGCTATGCCCTGGCTGTTCGACAGCGTGGTGCTCGCCCCGTGCCACGACAGTTTCCCCTTCTACCGACTACTGCGCTCGCTGGGGGGCATTCTGGGCACGAGCGGCGATTTCTTCACCAAGCCGTTCGAGCTGAAACTAATCAACATCAATCTGGCTGCCCCGTTCTTCATCCATCTCTCCACGGCCTTCTGGATGTCAGTCGTCACGGCTGTCCCCTACTTGTTCTTCGAAGTGTGGCGATTCATCGGCCCTGCCCTCTACCCACACGAGCGGCAGGGCGTGCGCAAGGCGTTGGTGCTGGGCACACTGATGTTCTTCGTCGGCGTGCTCGCGGGCTACTTCATGGTCTACCCGCTGACGCTGCGTTTTCTCTCGTCCTACGAGCTGAGCAGCGCCATCGTCAACCAGATATCGCTCAACTCCTACATAGACAACTTCATGATGCTCGTCCTCTGCATGGGGCTGGCCTTCGAGTTGCCGCTCGTCACGTGGCTGCTCTCGCTGCTGGGGCTTGTCAGCCGCCGATTCCTGCGCCGCTACCGCCGCCACGCAGCCGTGGCCATTGTGGTGCTGGCCGCCGTCGTGACACCCACGGGCGACCCCTTCACGCTGGCCGCCGTAGCGGTGCCACTCTACCTGCTCTATGAGCTGAGCATCCTGCTCGTGGCCGACAAGCCGACGGATAATGACAGAGAGGGGGGCGAACCGTGACCGATGCCGCAGCCTGTTACGACCTGCTGCTGGCCGCCTGCCGCTGCACCGACGGAGAACTGCGCGATGCCTACCGTCGTCTGCGCGAGCTGCTTGAGCAGTTGTGCCGCAGCCAGGCAGAGGACGGTTCGCTGCAAATGACCGACCTCGCCGCCCGCATTCGCCACGCCGCCTCGTGCTTAGAGCTGAGCACGGGCGAGGAGAACCGCCTGCACACGTTCCGCCTGCTGTCCAACGACGTGCTGAACCGCCGTGCCCAGCCCACACGCGACAACCTGCTGCGCGATGCCAAGACACTGGCCTTCCTCGTACGACGGCTGACGGGTAGCGACCTGCCCGCCGACCTGCGCACGCTGCTGCCCCGGACCGATGCCACCTACATCGCCGCACCACCCGCCGCCGGACACGTGCGCCGTATGCGCGTCACCTACCTGAGGCGCGACGACACCTATCTATATATACAACCCACCGACACCGTGACCGATGCCCCTCTGCGCGTACTGGTCGGCGTGGAGCAGGTGAACGACGAGTTCGCCCACACCTGCCGCCTGCTGTGGCCCAACGCTCAACTCAACCTCCTCGACGTGGATATACGGGCCGACGGCACACTGGTGCCTGGCTTCGTGGTGCTCGAACCGGACTACCTGGTGGACATCAGTTCGCTGGCCGAATGCTACAAAGACTACGGCCACCACCCGGCCAACTACCTCGTGGCGCGGCTCACGTTGCCGCAGAACACCGCTCCGCTGCTCGTGGGCAACATAGCCAACCTGTTCCTCGACGAATGGATACACGCCCGCCACACCACCCCTGACTACACCGCCTGCATGAGGAAAGCCTTCCGCCGCTATCCCTTGGAACTGGCCGCCTGCCCCGAACTGGCCGAGGCGGAACGCGAGCGCGACTTCTTCGGCCAGTGCCGCCGCCACTTCGACCACATAGGACACACCGTGGCCGAAACCTTCTGCACCCCCGGCTACGGGCTTGAGGCGGACGATGCCGTGCTCGAACCCTCCTACATCTGCGAACCGCTGGGGCTGCAAGGACGACTGGACTACATGCAGCGCGACGCTTCGGCCTTCATCGAGATGAAGTCCGGCAAAGCCGACGAATACAGCCTGCGCGGACGCGTGGAGCCTCGCGAGAGCCATCGCGTGCAGATGTTGCTCTACCAGGCCGTGCTGGAGCACACCCTGGGCATGGACCACCGCCGCGTGCGTGCCTACCTGCTCTACACGCGCTACCCGCTACTCTACCCCGCCCGCCCGTCATGGGCCATGGTGCGGAGAGCCATCGACCTGCGCAACCGCATCGTAGCTGCCGAGTATGCCGTGCAACGGCGCAACGACCCCGCCTACACGGCTCGCCTGCTGGCCACCATCGACTCGGCCACCCTCAACGAACGAGGCCTGACAGGACGGCTGTGGCACGACTACCAGGCACCAGCCATAGACTCCCTCGCCGCCCGCCTGGCAAGCCTACAGCCGCTGGAGAGGGCCTACTTCTGCACGCTCTACAACTTCGTGGTCAAGGAGCAGTACACAGCCAAGTCGGGCGACGTGGACCACGAGGGGCGCACAGGAGCCTCAGCCCTGTGGCTTGCCACGCTGGAGGAGAAGCGAGAGGCGGGCGAGATACTCTACGGCCTGCGCATCGCCGACAACCATGCCGCCGACCCCGAACGCCCCATGCTGACGCTTGCCCTGCCGCCTGCCGACCCCGACGACGAACAATTGGCCCTGCCCAACTTCCGACAGGGCGATGCCGTCCTGCTGTACGGACGCGACGACGACGGGGCTAACGTCACCAACCGCATGGTGTTCCGCGCCAGCATAGAGCGGCTCGAAGCCGACCGCCTCGTGCTGCGCTTGCGCAACGCCCAGCAGAACGACCGCCTCCTGCCTGCCGACAGAAGCTACGCCATCGAGCACGACAGCATGGACACGGGCTTTCGCAGCATGTTCACCGGTCTGGCAGCTTTCCTCCATGCCACGCCCGGGCGACGGCAACTGCTGCTGAGCCAACGCACGCCCCGGCACGACACAGCCTACGACAAGGCCATCGCCTCGGCCACCGACGACTATGCCCGAGTAGTGCTGAAGGCCCAAGCCGCCCGCGACCTGTTCCTGCTCGTAGGCCCGCCCGGAACAGGCAAGACCTCGCGTGCACTGCGGGGCATGGTGGCAGCCTTTCTGGCCGAGGGACGGCAGATGCTGCTGCTGTCCTACACCAACCGCGCCGTAGACGAAATCTGCAAGATGCTCTTGTCCATCGACCCCGTGCCCGACTTCATCCGCTTCGGCAGCGAACAGGCCTGCGAAGAAGCCTACCGCCCCCGCCTGGCCGAGGCGGTGCTGGGCGCGTGTGCCAACCGCAAGGAGGTGCGCCGACGACTGGAACAGTGCCACATCGTAGTGGGAACGGTATCGACACTGAGCCTTCGGCCCGACTTGTTCCGTCTGAAGGCATTCGACGTGGCCATAGTCGACGAGGCGACACAGATACTCGAACCCCAACTGCTCTACCTCCTCTGCGCCCGTGGTCCGTCAGGCACGGAGGATGCCATTGGCCGCTTCGTCCTTGTGGGCGACCACAAGCAATTGCCCGCCGTGGTGTTACAGTCGGCCTCGCAGTCCGAGGTGCACGACGAGCAGCTGCGCGCCATCGGTCTGCTCAACCTCAAAGACTCGCTCTTCGAACGCTTCTACCGCCGCCTGCACAACGCCCCTGCCAAGGAAGGCGGCACAGCCTGCGACATGCTCTGCCGACAGGCACGCATGAACGTCGAGGTTGCCAGTTTCCCCAACAAAGCCTTCTACTCGGGCCGCCTGCTTCCTGTGGGACTGCCCCACCAGACAGGTCCACTTGTATTGTCGCCCGGGTTGACTTCCGACGAATTTGCCCCTGTGCTGACACGCCGCGTGGCCTTCCTGCCCTCGCAACCCGAACCGCCCATGCACACAGGCAAACTAAACCGCAGCGAAGCACACTTGGCCGCCCGACTGGCAACCTCTGTCTACCGTCAGTACGCAACTGCCTCGCCCGGAGGCTTCAATCCCGCCACTACACTGGGCATCATTGCTCCCTACCGCAGCCAGATAGCCCTCATCCGCCGCTGCCTCGCGTCGACCGGCATCGAACCGCTCAACCGGGTGATAGTCGACACAGTAGAACGTTTTCAGGGCAGCGAGCGCGACGTTATCATCTACACCTTCTGCGTCAGCCGGGCCAACCAGTTGCACTTCCTTTCCAACCTTACGGAGGAAGACGGAGCCCTCATAGACCGCAAGCTCAACGTAGCCCTTACCCGCGCACGCAAACAACTGTTCCTCATCGGCGTTCCCTCGCTGCTCGCCCTGAACCCCATCTACGAGCGGCTCATCAAGGAAGTAGGAACAATCACAATCGGGACAGAGTGAAAGACAAGAGCACGACACACAAAGACGGCGGCACTGCGGACAGGTCGTTGCCTGTCGGCGCAGTGCCGCCGCAAAAGGGGGAGCCCCTACGTCAGAAGTTCAAGCCTACCGTCACCGAGGTCGTCCCCATCGTCATGTTCTCGCCCAGTTCGTTGAAGTCGCGGCCATAGTCCACCCCGACGTGCACAATGCCGTAACCGAAGCCCACACCTGCATGCCAGCCTCCTTGACAGCGGTTCCACGGATGGTCGTCCATGTCCCCCTTGTCGAAGAGGCTTATGTCAAGCCCATCTGACATGTCATTGAAGCTGGCATCAACCTTCAGCTTGCCCATCAGATTGGCGCGGAAGTCGAGGCCCGCGTAGGGACTGACGGAAAGTCCGCCAGGAAGAGTAAACCTGTAAATCAGGCTGACGGGGATGTGCAGAGAGAGCAGGTTGATGCGCGTATCCAGACTTGCCACGTCGCTGCCATCCGCCATGTCGATACCTTCCTTCATGGTGCGAAATTGCAAGCCTGCCCCTGCTTCAAGATAAAGCGGCACCTTCTTGGCAATGCCGAAGCCACGAAGCCAGCCCAAGGTAAAGCCACGGAGATCGAAGTCCAACAAGTCGTTCACGGAGGAGTTCACCTTCGAAGCATTGAAGGACACATACGGACGGTTCCAGCCTCTGACAACGGCGGTTGCGTTGTCCGATGTGCCATCGCCCGCCACAACGGAAGCCGCAGACTGCTGCTCCTTTGCCACCGCCTGCGCAGCCGCCGACTGGCCAAGCATACCCAAGGCCAGCAGAACACATAATAGAAATCTCTTCATAACCTATTATTTATTGCATTAACGTAACGTCTTATACAAAATAGAAAGTAAAGATACTCCGTCCCTATAAGACTTCCAAATATTCCAACCCATTTTTCCAGCCTCAGCAAGCCGAAGGACCGAAAGCGACGCAGAAGGAACACGTACACACGCAGCAGCACTACATGCAAAAAAGCGGCGGCATTGCAGAGACTGGTTCGCTGTCTGCCTCCGCAATGCCGCCGCACAGTGGGAAATGCTTCGTTTCGCTCAGCGTGCCTGCCGGGATGCCAACCGTGCACGTATGCCACGCACAGCACGGCCCGGTGCATGCCATCCTGCACCTGTCAACTCAATGGGCCTGTCAGCGTAGCCGTAATAGTAGTACGCTTCGCCGTCGCAATACAGGGTGACGATGCGTCCCTTTTCGTCTTTCTCCTCTGTATAAGCATAAGCATCGTCCCCGTATCCGTCGGTACTGCTGAAAACTACGGATACGGGCATGTCTTTCGTAGGTTTGCCGAAAAGGCCGGCATAGAGCATGAAGTGGTAATCGTAGGGAAACATGTCGGGGTGATAGACGCCGTTGTTGGATACGGGCGAGTCGCCATAATCGAACCAACCGTTATCACTATAAGAAAAATCCTCTTCGTCGGTGTAATCTATCGAGTAAGTGTTTCGGTATGATACCATGTTGCCATTCTCCCAAACGAAAGTCCACTTGGCGTGCTCGGTAACGTCGTCTTCCGACAATTCCAGCGCAGACTCCGTCATCTGGTTGTCCTCATTGTACTTGGCCGTGAACGTCCCGGTGAAATCCTCGCCGAGCGAAACACCGAGAAGAGAGGCGTAAGTGATGGCACCGTGTTCGTTGGTGCGAATGTTACTCCACGTCTCCTCGTAGTCCTCCTGAAACACCTTCAACACCAAGGGAGCATTGCCTATATAGAAAGTATAGTCCGCGTCGTAAAAGCCCGTTCCGCCTACCAAAACATCATTTTCATAGTTAAATCTCTCCCCGTCGTATTCCCCGGCCACAGCCACGACAGGGTCCGTTATCCCCAAGTCGGGCAAAGTGGGCTGTTGGCCCGTGCCTGTACCGCTACCTTCACCATCGTCATCGCCGCACGAGGTTGCTACCCCCATCAACAGTGCGCACGCAAGGGCGAAACACCATTTTGAATAAATCCAGTTCTTTTTCATGTTTACACTATTTAAAGATTAAAAACTGACGCAAAGGAAACACATCCGGGCAGCAAATAAAAGCCCGCCGCGTTTCCAAAGGGTTGACATGCTTACCGATTGGAGACACGCTGCTCGTACTCACGCCGGTAATCGGCAAAGAAATCGTGCTTCAGCAAGACAGAGATGCGCAGCAACAAGTCTGAATCCAAAGACTTCTTATTGTATATCTTGTAAATATTCGCACGGCTACAGAACAGCTCACGAGCCAGCCAGCAAGAAGTCCGTCCCTGCTCGACCAATGTTTGTTTGATGAGACTCCCTATGTGCATATTCCACGTATTTATACTGCCCGACACAGGCAGTTGCCACAGATTCCCGAAATGGCAAAGTTCTTACTCAAAATGTGCAGAAGACAGACAAAAGAAAAGGCGCGGGAATCTGCTCTTTTGCTTATCCCGACTTTCGGGCTCTCGCATTGCCCACCTCAAAGGATAAGCAACGCCAGTCAGCCCACGCTTGTATGATGTATAAAGCCCACACATCTGCAGACCGGGGCACACCCTGCCTGCCGCGTGCAGATATACATACACACCACATGGACGCTTTTGTTGCCTTACCTTCTTTGAGGTCTGGAATTTGCGAGATCAGAAAGCCAGAAGAATAACGCACGAAAAAACGCCTTCACCATATGTAATGCCGCCCTACCGTCCTTTACGAACCCGCAAGGTAAGGACAAAGGTAACGGCTATCAGCGGAAGTTCCAATTTTTACCCCCGATTATTGAGACGGAACCGGGTATTTAACACATATTAACCAAGGCAACCTTGCATTTAGCACGCACATTACTAACAACGTAACCGGGAAAAAGCGTACATTTGCGCCACGTTTTTTCATAGAGATTTAGATTTAAGGTTAGAAAAATTGTGGAAGTCGTGAGACTTCCCTTTTTTGTATCCACCCGGCCCATCTGCCGGAAGCCACGCCCCGACCCGCACGCAGGCTGCGCCCGGCCTTAGAGAACGGGACCGCACGCCGGGCTAATCCTCCCCTCCGACCACCCCGCCCTATGCCCCGGACCCGGCACGCCCGACCACCCCTGACGGGCAAACCTCTGCCCCCGAGCACATCTTCCTTTGCCCGCCAGGAAGCAGACCTCTGCCCGCAGGCGGGCAAACCTGTGCCACCCAAAGGGTGTCCCTGCCGCCGGGAAGACAGACAAGCTCGCGCCCCGACGGGCGAAGCAAGGATAGCCATACCGCGCCATGGCACAAGCCCATGCAGACAAGGACAACGAGCAGCGTCTACAGGCTACGTGCCACCCGCCCGGACGGCTTTCCGCAGGCTGCCCGCCCGGCAGGACATCCGTCATAGTCACCGGGCCGGGCCAGAGCACACCCGCAAGACCTTGCCCCCCAACCGGCCATCAGACCGACAGAGACATGTGCAGTCGCTTTTCCACAACATCCCAAGCACTTTCGCCCTCTTGTCGGCAACGCCTCTAATGGGCGATTTGGGTTAAAAACTCGAAACGCCCCGCCTACTTCCAAATATAAATGCCTATCTTTGTGGCGTTTTTCCCTACAAAAACGAGGGGAAGCCACACATCACAACACACATACATAATAGACAGAAGCAAGAAAATGGCACAAGAAGACGTTTTTAAGAAGCTCGTATCCCACTGCAAGGAGTACGGCTTCGTGTTCCCCAGCAGCGAGATATACGACGGACTGGGTGCCGTGTACGACTACGGCCAGAACGGCGTGGAACTGAAAAACAACATCAAACAATACTGGTGGCAAAGCATGGTGCTGCTCCACGAGAACATCGTGGGCATAGACTCGGCCATCTTCATGCACCCCACCATCTGGAAGGCCAGCGGCCACGTGGACGCCTTCAACGACCCCCTCATCGACAACCGCGACTCGAAGAAGCGCTACCGCGCCGACGTGCTCATCGAGGACCAGATAGCCAAGTACGACGAGAAAATCAACAAGGAAGTGGCCAAGGCAGCCAAGAAGTACGGCGCGGCCTTCGACGAGGCCCAGTTCCGCAGCACCAACGCCCGCGTCCTGGAGCACCAGGCCAAGCGCGATGCCCTGCACGAACGCTACACCCACGCCATGAACGCCGGACCAGACCTGAACGAGCTGCGCCAGATTATCCTCGACGAGGAAATAGTCTGCCCCATCAGCGGCACGAAGAACTGGACGGAAGTGCGCCAGTTCAACCTCATGTTCTCCACCGAGATGGGTTCCACGGCCGACGGTGCCATGAAGGTCTACCTGCGGCCCGAGACGGCCCAAGGCATCTTCGTCAACTACCTGAACGTGCAGAAGACGGGACGCATGAAAGTGCCCTTCGGCATCGCCCAGATAGGCAAAGCCTTCCGCAACGAAATTGTGGCACGCCAATTCATCTTCCGCATGAGAGAGTTCGAACAGATGGAGATGCAGTATTTCGTAAAGCCGGGCACCGAGCTGGAGTGGTTCAAGTACTGGAAGGAGACGCGCCTGAAATGGCACAAGGCCCTGGGCTTCGGCGATGACCACTACCGCTACCACGACCACGAGAAGCTGGCCCACTACGCCAACGCCGCCACGGACATCGAGTTCCTCATGCCCTTCGGCTTCAAGGAGGTGGAAGGCATACACAGCCGCACAAACTTCGACCTCTCTCAGCACGAGAAGTTCTCTGGGAAAAGCATCAAATACTTCGACCCGGAGACAAACGAGAGCTACACGCCCTACGTCATCGAGACCTCCATCGGCGTGGACCGCATGTTCCTGAGCATCATGTCGGCCTCCTACTGCGAGGAAAAGCTGGAGAACGGCGAGACGCGCGTGGTGCTGAAACTGCCCGCCGCCCTGGCTCCGGTGAAGCTGGCCGTCATGCCGCTGGTGAAGAAAGACGGACTCCCCGAAAAGGCACGCGAGATAATGAACAGCCTGAGGTTCCACTTCAACTGCCAGTACGACGAAAAGGACTCCATAGGCAAACGCTACCGCCGCCAGGATGCCATAGGCACACCCTACTGCATCACGGTGGACCATCAGACAGTGGAGGACAACTGCGTCACCCTGCGCGACCGCGACACCATGCAGCAAGAACGCGTACCAGTGGACCGACTGCTGGACATCATTGCCGACCGCGTGAGCATCACCTCCCTGCTAAAGACACTTTGAAGAGAACATCCCGACGATACAAACCACAGTTAGACTATGCACAGACTAAACCCTCGGCTGTTGCTGCCGCTGCTGTTGCTGGCCGGTATCCTTGCTTCGTGCGAAGAAGTGCAGGAGGCCGGCGAGTACGACAACTGGCAGGCACGCAACACGGCCTTCATCGACTCGCTGAACCGCATCTCCACCACCATCGTAGCCACGGAAGAAGACGCGCGTATGGTACAGCCCGGACAGATGTTCCGCATTCTGGACGACTATACCTCGACTTCTACAACCAACCGCTACATTTACTGCCGCAAGCTGACGGCCAACGACGAAGGCAAGCGTCCTATGGCCACGAGCACGATAAGCAACTTCATGTACGGGACGCTCATCAACGGCGAGGAGTTCTACGGCAACTTCACGGGCTACAGCGCACTGGACCAGAACATTCCCCTGCCTCCACCCGAGTCGAGCTGGCCCACCGCCTTCGACTCGCCCGACGAAAGCCGCATGAGCGCGTTCATATCCGGCGTATTCTGGCCATTGCAATACATGCGCGAGGGCGAGCGGTGGATGATTTACATTCCTTGGGACTCGGCCTACGGTTCAAGCGGCAGCGGGACGAGCGTACCGGGATACTCCATGCTGACCTACGATGTCATTCTGGAAGAGGTGAAGGACTGAACCCCTACAACGGCACGTGCCGCAGGGCGACGGACAACGGGCGTAAAACCTTGTCCAAGCCCCTGCGGCATGCGCTTTTTCCGCCCCTTCACGCCTCTGCGGGGCATCGCCCACGGCAGGCGATGCCATAAACCCAAATCGGTCATTAGAGTCCAAAGCGATTTCGTTTTGCCGCCGTGCAGATTGGCCGCCGCCTTTGTCGAAGGCGTAGCGGGCTACGTCAAGACAAAGCGGCAGACAAGATGCCGGCGGCAAAACGAAAAGGCTTGGAAAGCCGTAGAAAGACTGTCAAGCACATGGCAAGGCGGTCTAATGACCGATTTGGGATA
>CALULL010000033.1 GCA_944321465.1 uncultured Bacteroides sp. | reverse complement strand
GTTGTACTTTTTCTTTCGCTTGTCCGAAAGAAAAAGGTACCAAAAAGAAAGGACCCCGTCTGCATCGTTTTGCCTACTCCGCCGCCGGTTCAGGCTAAAGGGCGCAAACTCGCTTCGCTCGGACAGGTGCGCCCTTCTTAACGCCTGCCCCGCCCGCTCCGCTTCACGGCAAAACGCTGAGGCCGGAGGGGCCGTGCGGGGTGAGGCTGCTTCGGGCGTTTGAACCCAAATCGGTCATTAGAGTCCAAAGCGATTTCGTTCTGCTGTCGTGCAGATTGGCTGTCACCTTTGTCGAAGGCGTAGCGGGCTACGTCGAGACAAAGCGGCAGACAAGATGCCGGTAGCAGGGCGAAAGGGCTTGGAAAGCCCCCCAAAGATAAGCCTATACTCATTGTGGGCGGTCTAATGACCGATTTGGGTTGAAATCCTTTCTGTCGGTGCTGCGTCTACATAACCGTGAAGAAAGTACCCAAAGCCCGCCGACCGGATGGCCCGCGCCTAAGTGAGGAAGCGTTAAGCTGCGGGCGTGCGCTTTGCGTTAAGAAGGGCACACTTGTTTGAGCGAAGCGAGTTTGTGCCCTTTAGCAAAGCGTGCGGTCGCAGTAGCTTCCGAACTTCAGCGCTTGACTTTTTCTTTTGGTACCTTTTCTTTTGCGTCAAGGCAAAAGAAAAGTACGCCGGTTATTTCCCCAGTTCCAGCTGGTTCTTCACCAACCGGTAGTAGGCACCACGGGCGGCAACCAGCTCGTCGTGCCGTCCGCTCTCCACCACCTGTCCACGGTCTATCACGACAATCTGGTCGGCATCCTTCACCGTGCTGAGCCGATGGGCCACGACGACGACCGTCTTGCCCCGGTAGAAGTCGCGCAGCTGCTCCACAATGGCCCGCTCGTTGTTGGCATCCAGCGAGTTGGTGGCCTCGTCGAGGAAGATGTACTGCGGGTCTTTGTAGACGGCACGCGCTATCAGTATGCGTTGCTTCTGGCCTTGGCTCAGACCCACGCCGTCGCGGCCTATCAGGGTGTCGTACTTCAGCGGCAGACGTTCGACGAACGAGTCGATGCAGGCTATGCGGGCGGCGCGGGCCAGGCGGTCGAGGTCTATGTCTCTGTCGTCCACGGCTATGTTGCGGGCGATGCTCTCCGAGAAGATTACGCCGTCCTGCATCACCACGCCGCACTGCCTGCGCCACCACTTCAGGCTGAACCGCTCCAGCGGCGTTTCTCCTATGGTGACCTGTCCTTGCTGCACGGCGTAGTAGCCCAGCAGCAGCTTTACGATGGTGGTCTTGCCGCTGCCGCTCGTGCCCACAATGGCCGTCACCTTGCCCTGCGGGATGCAGAGGCTCACCCCGTCCAGCGTGTTGCGCAGGGCGTGAGGGTCGTAGCGGAAGTCCACCCCGCGCAGCCTCAGGCTGCGGTCGCCCGGCGGCAGGGCGGTGAGGGTGTCGCCCGGGCGGCTCTCCTCGTCGTCCATGCCGTGTATCTCGTTGATGCGCTCCAGGCTTATCTTCACGTCCTGCAGCGAGTAGACGAAGCTCAGCAGCTGCTCCACGGGGGCGTTGAGCTGGCCTATGATGTATTGCACGGCCAGCATCATGCCCAGCGTCATGTCCCCGTCGATGACGGCTTTGGCCGACATCACCGTGATGACGATGTTCTTTATCTCGTTGATGAAGATGCTGCCCGCCTGCTGTGTCTGTTGCAGCTTGAGGCTCTTCATGTTGACATCGAACACGTCGGCCTGCACGTCCTCCCACTCCCAGCGGTGGCGTTGCTCGCAGTCCTGCAGCTTAATCTCCTGCATGGAGGTGAGCAGCTGGTAGGTCTTGTTGTTGTTCTGGGCCTGCTTCTCGAAGTAGAGGTAGTCTATCTGCTTGCGCCGTCGCAGGAACAGCACAATCCAGCCTGCGTAGCACGCGCTGCCTGCGGCAAAGACCAGGAAGATGGGCAGGCTGTAGCCCAGCAGCACGCAGCCGAACACCACGAAACTTACCAGCGAGAACATGACGCTCAGCACCTGCGTGGTGAGGAAACTTTCTACCCGCTGGTGGTCGCCCATGCGCTGCATGAGGTCGCCCAGCAGCTTGGTGTCGAAGAAGTTCATGGGCAGTCGCAGCAGCTTGATGAAGAAGTCGCTCAGCAGGGAGATGTTTATCCTCATGCTGATGTGCAGCAGCAGCCAGCGGCGGATGAAGTCCACCGCCGTGCGGCTGACGGTGAGCATGAGCTGTCCGGCCAGAATGAGGTAGATGAAGCCGATGTCGCGGTGTACGATGCCTACGTCGACGATGGCCTGCGTCAGGAAGGGGAAGATGAGTTGCAGCACGCAGCCTACGGCCAGTCCCAGTACGATTTGCCCGAAGTAGCGGCGGTACTGCCGCACGTAGCCCAGCAGGAAGCCCAGCGAGCGGCGTTCGCCCCGTGGGCGGTGGCCTGCTGGCTCGTCTTTCTGCCGGGCGCGGGCGGTAAAGGCGGGCGTGGGTTGCAGGAAGAGGGCTATTCCCCGGTCCTCGCCCTCGCGGCGGGTGCTGGCCCAGTGGGAAAGGAACTCCTCGCGGCTGTAGTCCACCAGTCCCCGTGCAGGGTCGGCCACGCGGTAGCGGCGGCCTTTCCGGTCCACGCGGCGCAGCACGACGAAGTGGTTCTGGTTCCAGTGCAGGATGCAGGGCAACGGGGCATCGGCCAACGTCTCCACCGCCACACGCCCGCACACGCTGTGCAGCCCCACGGCCTCGGCAGCTTCGCAAATACCCTTCAGCGACACGCCCTCGGTGGTGGCAAAGCACAGTTGCGACAGCTCGTCGAGCGAGTAGGTCTGGCCGTGGTAGGCGCACACCATCTGGAGGCAGGCGATGCCGCACTGCATGGAGTCGTGCTGTCGGTAGAGGGGGAAGCGGGACATGGCGGTTGAGGCTTAAGGATTGGCAAGGCACGCAGGTGTTCACAGCCTCTTCCGTTCTTCCGCTCCGGCTTCCTTACCCCGGTACCTGCTCTTGGCGGCGTTGAAGGTGTAGCGCAGGGTGAGCGAGACGGAGGGGGCATCGCTCTTTTCTTCCTTGTAGAACGTGTTCAGCTGGTAGTAGCCCCATAGCTTGTTTGTGGTGCGCAGAGGGTTTACCTGCACTTGCAGCGACAGCTGTCTCTTCAGGAAGTATTGAGTCGCGCCGATGTTCATCAACGAGATCTTCTTCGTCAGAGTGTTGGACATGTGGCAATCGCTTTGAAATGCGTACTGCACCCAGAGCATCATGTTCCAAGGCAGGTCGAAGTAGTTGGACAGGCTGACATTCCACAGGGGTTTGCCCAAGCTGTGCTGGATGCCGAGGGCTTCGTTGTCGATGAATTGCTTCTGAAAGGCGACGGTGTAGGACGCTTGCCAGAAACCTATCTTGGGGGCGGCGGTGAGCATGGCAAACACCTGTTCCTGGCGGTCGAGGTTGACAGGGCGTTCCAGGATGGCATCTTGGCCGTAGGCTTCGGTGAAGGGGATTATTCCGTTCTTGGTGCGGGAGTATCCGACGTTGAAGTACAGCCAGCCGTGGTTGGCATCCAGGCTCACGTTGTGGTTTACTCCAGCCTTCAGCAACGGGTTTCCGGTGTTGTAGGAATAGCGGTCGACGTACTGTATCTCGCTGCGCAGACTACGGTAGTTGGGGCGTATCTTGCGTGCCGCGTACCCCAGTTGCAGGTTCAGTTTCCCCAGCCGTGTGCCTACCGTCAGGGTGGGCAGCAGGTCGTGGTAGTCCTTGCTCTGGGCATCGATGAGGACACCTTGCTCATAGTAGTCGGAGAGGGTAGCCTGGTAGCGCAGGCCGGCGCTCAGTGCCCATCGCCCCCACATGGCGTTGTATTCGGCAAAGACCGAGGCGTTGCTTTCGTTTATCCGGCTGTCGGCCGAGGGCAACACGTCCTGGGCGTTGCGGAACAGGTTGTCGCGGCTTGTGTGGGTGTATTCGCTTCCGAAGTTCAGCAAGCCCGGCCCGAGCCTGTAACCCACGACGAGCCGTGCGGCATACATGCTGTTGGAGGTCTCGCCGAAGGAGTTCATCTGCTGGTAGAGCGTCCCATCGGAACCGTACTCGCTTGAGGCTTGCTCGGTCTGGTGGCTTGGCCTTTGCACATAGTTGAGGTCCAGGTTGACCTGCCATTTGTTGAACGTCCCGCTGTAGTATCCCTGGACGTTGTGGGAGGCTTTGTTCCGGCTTTTCTGCATCTGTTCGTAGAACAACTGCTGGCTGGGAGCATTGCGGCTGTCGGTATGCATTCGTATGGGGAAACGTGCTGTCGCCTCGTTGCTGCTAAGCGAATAGGTCGCGCCTACTGACTGAGTGTTGCTTATCTGATAATTGACGCTGAGGTTCCCTCCGGGGCTTGTACCGTGGCTTTTCTGGGATGCGCTGCTTTCTTGTGTCATTCTGTCGTGTATGTCGTTCCTGCTCCAGCGTTCCATCCACGAACGGCTGTCTTTGTAGTGGCCCGTGGCCGACACGTCAAGCCCGCGCCAGCGGTAGTTCAGGTAGGCTTGGCCCGAATAGCTGTTGTAGTGGGCTCTTGAGTATCCGGCCCGCAACATGCCGCTCAGGCCCTCGCCGGCTTTCCGCTTGATTTGTATGCGTATGACGGCCCGTACCGCGTTGTCGTACTTCGCCCCCGGGTTCTTTATGACTTCTATGCTCTCTATGTCGCGCGAGTTTATCTGGTCCAGCTGGAAGCTGTTTTGCATCGGGCGGCTATTGATGTAGATGGCGGCTTGTCCGCGCCCGAACACCGAGAAACTGCCGTCTCTGCCCTCTATGCCGGGCAGCCGCGACAGCACGTCGTTGGCCGAGCCGATGTTGGCCAGGATGGTACCGGGTATTTTGGTTGTCATGCCCTCGGGCGTGAGGGTGTAGACGGGGCGCCTGGCCGTCACTGTGGCTTCGGCCAGTTGGTTGGTCAGGGACGTGAGTGCTACGGTGCCCATGTCGCCGTCTCCGAAAGGCAACAGCTTGTCTCCGTATCCCACGTACGAGAAGCGCACCCACGCGGCGCGTTGCGCCTCCGGCGGCAGTTCGAGGCTGAAGTGCCCGTCGGAGGTGCTCGTAGTCCCGGCAATGAAGGCGGTGTCGGCTGTCAGGGCCACGACGTTGACAAACTCCAGCGGGGCGGCGTGCTCGTCCGTCACGGTGCCGTGCATCACGACTTGCCCCCGCAGGGGGAGGGCGAGGAATGGGAGGAATAGGGATAGGAGAAAAGTGTGTGTTCTCATAATAGTGTTGTTTTATGATGTTGTACTGTTGCTTGTAAATATAGTTTTTCCCCTTTAGATTGTCGCGTGTCTCCTTACAAAAATATTGTTTTGTGATCGTTCTTCTTGTCCTCTTTCAGACTGTCAATCAGTGCTTGCTCCAGAAATCTTTTTTCTTTGTAAGGGGTACATACAGCAAATCGCCCGCTTTCAAACTTGTTCTTGTATCTCTTCCAGCCGCACCCACCGCTACATATCGGGAATACAAAGCAGTCTTTGCATTGTTCATCTTCAAATACCGAAATCTCGTTCAAACAACGGCCTAAGAGAATCTGGTTAGTACCTTTGCTGCTATTTACGTTGCCGATTACTTTATTTTGTTCGCCTACGTGCTCCCAACATTTGTAGAGTTCGCCTTCCGGCCCGACAATATACGAGTTGAGCGTGTTGATCATACAACCTTTCGATTTGGCGATTGGAAATAGACGTGCGTGCCCGCCTTGTCTTTGGAATTCTTCATAAAAAGGTATGAAGTCCTCGTTTTGCAGGCAGTTGTAACACAAAGAGTGTTGGTCGTTTGTTGCCTTCTGTATGAATCCGGGATAGACGGACAATTGTGGTGTGTCAAAACGCTTGTAAAGCATTTCGTATACCTTAATAAAATCTTCTGCAGAGTCCTTGTTGATGTTTACTCGGACGGCGAGCTTGCAATTCGGCAACTTTTCTATTACAGACTGTATATTCTCCAGTATTTGGTTGAATGTTCCCTGTTTCGTTCCTTTCAAATAACGTGTTTTGTTGTGCCGTTCTTCGGTTCCGTCAAGGGTTATTTGCATGTGTTGCAGATTCGTTTCCTTAAAGAAGTCTAACATCTCTTGGTTTATCAAGTAGCCGTTCGTGACGATGTCATGTCGAACTATGTTATAGTTCGTTTCTTCTTTAATTTTGTTGTATAGTGATTTGATGTTCTGAAAGGCCATAAGGGGTTCTCCGCCATACCAGGTGAGGCTTAAGTATTTTCCTGCGGGATGTTGTTGTAGGAACTTTACAATAGCATTCTCTATTTCGGATGTCATTCGCAAAGGTCGTTTCTTTGCTTCAAAGCAGTAAGGACATTCGAAGTTGCATCCTGTAAAAGGCACCACGGTCAACCCTATGTGCTCGTTGTTGTAGACTTTGGACAAGTAACTGATGCGCTGACGATAGTAATACAGATACTTTTCCTCGTTTTCGATAACAACTTTCTTCTTTTTCAGTTCTTGCAGAGTATCGTTGCTTATCGATAAAAAATCTCGGTCGTGTAGCTGGCTGTATAGCTTCTCTGAGATTTCGGCGAGTATTCGGCTTTCGCTATTGTAGAGATAGAAATGCCTATCTTGACGGAATATGTAGGTATATAAGGATAGTTCCATCTTGCTAATTGAATATAAGTGAGGCGATTGAGATTTGAATAGAGCCGTCCAGATCTTCTTGAAGATTGTTATAGAGATTTGTCAAGTCCAGACAGGCTCTATTTGAGATTGCATTTTGCAGTCATGCTTGGACAGAATTAATCTGCAGGTTCGGGAATGTAGTCTCCTAGGCAACTTAAAGTTTCGCAAGAAGGAAAGTGTGAGCACGGTGTTAATTCATTGCAACTGTCTTTGTCTGGGCATATCACAGTATAGACACTGTGATAGCAGTTACACGTTCCCATCATCGCCAATCCGCCTCTCACATTGTCCATCGTCGAAGGCGGTAATACCTCGTCTTCTCTAAGGATAATGAAATCCTCGTTTTGTTTTAAAGCTTTCATAAGGCTTGTTTTTTTGTTAGCCCTCACTTACAGCCTCGGGCATAGCTGTTCTTATTGTTTGTACAAATCAATGAGTCTATTCCACGCGGAACTCTCCTCCATACGTTCCTTTTTCGGTTTCCACATAGAGCGCGTACCGTCCTTTGGGCAATTGCTGGGCATCGAGCACGATGCATCCGCCCTCGTTCACGCCTGCTCCTTCGTAGACAACGGCACCTGCTTCGTCGACTATCGTTGCCGTCGCGACGGCTACATCTATATATATAAATAGGTGTTCGCCGTCGAAGGTGGCAATTGGGGTTGTGCCAGACTTCTGGCCATTGTGATAAAGGTCCTTGTCGTCCGCCAGCCAATTTAGGTGGATAACGTAGACAACATTTGCAGCTTCCGTGCTTGCTCCTACTAAGGCAATAATGCCTGCTGTAATAATACCTTTTACGTTCATCTTGTTATATGCTTTTTGTTGTTTTGTCTCAAAGATGGCAGAAAAGAGCAGAGCGTGCAAATTTCTCATATAACAAAAATTGCACAAATGAGACCCTCTTTCGCCGAAATATAACAAAAACATAACAGAATGCCCGTATGGCTCTTATAGGCAGGAAATTACCCTCTTCAAGTCTGCAAGCCCGTTTATGCCCTTTTCTGTGTTATAGCAGTTGCGTGAAAGGGACATTCGGATGGCCGTTTCTGTGCGGCATGTCAAGAAGGAAATCTCTTTGATGTCGAAACCGGCTTTTAGCAGCAGGCATAAATAGATGTCGTCTCTTCTCATGTCGTAGTCTTTCGTGAGTCTTTCAACACATGTCGCATAGCAGTCGAAAAGGGCTTGCCGCAATTCTATCCGCTCTTTTGGTCCCATCTTCTGTTGTGTTGATAATATATCCTTCATTTTGCGGATAGTGGGATAGGCAGGGATGGTGTTGCTGACCGTCTTTTGCCTTTGACTCTCTGCTAACTTCTCTTCGTAGATGTGCCGCTGAGCCTCGTAGCGGGCTATTTGCTCACAATATTCCTTGCGATCTTGCTCTGTCTTGAGTTGTATCTGTTGTAGCTCGTTGACGATTGTGGTTCGTTCTTTTTCCATCTGTCGGAGATGCTGTTCGGCCTTTTCCATCTTTTCGTATAGTTCGCTTCTTTCTTGGTAGTATTTACGCTTGTTGCGTTCGCGGAATAAGTACATGCCCAGTATAGCACATGCAATGACGGACAACAGGAAGACAGACAATGAGAAAACGGTTTGCTCCCGATTCCTGACGGTAGCCTTTAGCCTTAGGTTTTCTTGCTTCCGCAGGTTGTAGTTGTAAAGCGCGTTTGCTTTGCGGATAGTTTCGGTCTTTGTTATTTCTTGGATGGAGTCTGTGTATTGTAGGTAACGGTCCAGATAGGATGCCGCATCTTTGTTTCCTCTCTGCAGGGATATTTGTGTTAAAATGCGGCAAGCGGTCTGTTTGGCATAGATGGTGCCAAAGTCGAGCAGCCTTTGTGAATAGACGAATGCAGAATCTGTCTGCCCCGTGTTCTGGTACAGTTGGGCCGCAATGCTGTAGACTGCACTTTTGGAATCGTTCTTAACTTCCTTAGAGTGCAAATACGGCGCGATGGCAGCCCACGCAGAATCGTATTGTTGGCATCGAAGGAAAAATCCTCCTCGTGAAATCTGCATCATTTGTTGGATGCCTTTTCCCTGTTGGCGGGCTGTCTGGTATGCTTTCCTATAATAGATTGCGGCACTGTCCATCAGTTTTTCGCTTTGGTAGCAGAACCCGATGTCGCGCAACGCATACACCATCTTCACACTGTCCTGTATCCGCAAGTCGCACTCCAGCGAGGCCCGGAACATCTCTCGCGCCTCGGGGTACATGTCCTGGAAGATGAACAGCTGTCCGCGCTGGCTGTAGATGTTGCTCTTCAGGCCGTCGTCCACCCCGTCGGGCAGGGCGTTGATGGCGCGGTCGAAGTAGTCCAGCGCCTGCGGGGCATCGCCCAGCTCGCGGTAGGTGCGCCCGCCGTAGTAGAGGGCCTCGGGCAAGAGGGCCGGGTCGCCCCCGTCGTGCTCGTAGTAGCGCAGGACGGGGCGGATGGCGCTGTCCGACGTGATGGGCACATCGGCCTTGTCGGCAGCCTTGATGCAGAGCAGGCGGTGGTACATGCGGGTGCTGAGGGGCGCGTCGTCCATGTCGTCCTGCATGGCGTGCAGGGCGGAGCGTGCCGAGTCGGGGGCGACTTCGCACAGGCTGTCGGCCCGCAGCAGGCCGGCAGGGTAGGGATCGTGGCGGTGGCAGGCGGCAAGCACCGCCAGCAAGGTCGGCAGCAGCAGGCCGACAAGGGTGTGTGCTATCTTCTTCATGGCAGATGTGGCTGGTTGTGGCCGGTTCGTTTTTCCTGTTTTCGTAGATTGGGGGGTAAGAGCCTGTTTAAATTTTGCATTTAAGTAATTTAGTCAGGTCTCTTTTGAGCCCCTTTTCGGCCTCTTTTCCCGATTACGTTCGTCAGATAGCCCGCTATCCTCCTCACAGAATCGGAAAAACATCCTCGAAAAGGACTCTCAAAATAAACCTGAGCAAAAATTAAACAGGCTCTAAGTGGTGCAAAAGAACAAAAAAAGGACGACTTGTGCAAGTCCGTTCCCGGCATCTCCTTGCGCCGCGACGTGCGTCGGCGGGCAGACCCGTGCCCGTTTCCCGGCAGACCTGTGCCCGCTTGCGGGCAGACCTCTGCTTGCAGGCGGGCAGCCCTGTGCCACGTCGGGCCTCTTCGCGAGGGCGGGGCGTGCGTCCTGCCGCGCCCTCGCCGGCACGGCAAGCGCGGCTTCGTTTTTCGCCGCGCAGGCACAATTTCGGGCGAAAGTTTTGTAAATAAAGAAACTATGCGTAATTTTGCAGCTCAAAAATCGGAACCATATTCAATAACCTTTTAATAACTAAAGACAAAAAATGATTATCGTACCTGTGAAAGAAGGCGAGAACATCGAGAAAGCCTTGAAGAAATTCAAACGCAAATTTGAAAAGACCGGCATCGTGAAGGAACTGAGAAGCCGGCAGCAATTCAACAAACCCTCTGTCATCAAGCGGCTTAAGAAGGAACACGCCGTGTATGTACAGAAATTGCATCAGGTAGAAGATTAATAAAACGTAAAATCTTTTGTGCGATTGGATTCTTTTCCTTACTTTCGTTGCATGAATTAAGCGTATGCTAAGGAAATGTCGTTGCAGACGGACACGTTTTTGGACTATCTCCGCTATGAGCGCGGTTACTCGGAAGAGACCGTGAAGTCGTATCGGAACGACTTGGCGGAGTTTGAACGCTTCTGCATGGAGCGCGACGGCTCGTTTGTGGCGACGGCGACGGATGCCGAAACCGTGCGCGAGTGGATGGTTGTGCTGATGGAGGACGGCTACGCCAGCTCCTCGGTGAACCGGAAGCTGAGTTGCCTGCGTTCGTTCTACCGCTTCCTGCTGAAGCGCGGCGACGTGCAGGCCGACCCCCTGCGCAAGGTGAGCGGCCCGAAGCGCAAAAAGCCCCTGCCGGTGTTCCTGAAAGAGGGCGAAATGGACACGCTGCTGGACAACGTGCCCTTCGACGACGGCTTTCGAGGGTGCCGCGACCGCCTGATTATCGCCTTGTTCTACGAGACGGGCATGCGGCTGGCGGAGCTGGTGGGGCTGAACGATGCGGACGTGGACTTCGCAGCGTCGCAGGTCAAAGTGACCGGCAAGCGGAACAAGCAACGCCTCATACCGTTTGGCGAGCCGCTGGCCGGGGCGATGAAGGAATACCTGGACGTGCGGGACCGTGTGGTGCCCGGTCGGCCGGAAGCCTTCTTCGTCAGAGAGACGGGCGAGCGCGTCACGCGAGGCATCGTGGCATACGCCGTGAAACGCAATTTGTCGAAAGTGGTGACGGTGAAGAAGCGAAGCCCGCATGTGCTGCGGCATACGTTTGCAACGGTGATGCTGAACCATGAGGCCGAGCTGGGTGCCATCAAGGAATTGCTGGGCCACGAAAGCCTGACGACGACCGAGGTCTATACCCACACCACTTTTGCCGAACTAAAAAAAGTGTATAACCAGGCTCATCCTCGGGCCTAATAAAAACAAGGAGGTAATTATGGAAGTGAGAATTCAATCGATTCATTTTGACGCATCCGAGCAACTGCGTGCTTTTATCCAGAAGAAAGTGGCAAAGCTTGAAAGGTTTTACGACGATATAAGAACGGTGGAGGTGTCGCTGAAAGTAGTGAAGCCAGAGACGGCCGAAAACAAGGAGGCCGGTGTGAAGGTGACTGTACCCAACGGCGAGTTTTACGCCAACAAGGTATGTGACACGTTCGAAGAGGCCGTGGACTTGAGCCTCGAAGCCTTGGAGAAACAGCTGGTGAAATACAAGGAAAAACAAAGAAGCAAGTAAAAAACCGCTAAAAAGTTTTGCGGGTAAGAAATAAATGCCTACATTTGCAGCCGTTTCGCCCGGGTTGCGGTGCGAAGGGCTGCAAATCCCGCCTCTTTAGCTCAGTTGGCCAGAGCACGTGATTTGTAATCTCGGGGTCGTTGGTTCGAATCCGACAAGAGGC
>CALULL010000032.1 GCA_944321465.1 uncultured Bacteroides sp. | reverse complement strand
CCTCACGCCAAACGAAAAATTTAAACAAATTATTAATCAGAATTCTGTTGCATTTGCAAGTTGAATTCAGCTGATAAGGTTTAACCAAAAAAAAAAAAATACACCGGCAAATGCAGTGGTTTACGAGCAAAATGTAAGCAAAAGAACAAAAAAACTTTACCACCGCCCTACCCGATGAATCATAAGTTTATGATTGGTTCATCGATTAAGAAGCTATTTTGAACCCAAATCGGTCATTAGAGTCCAAAGCGACAGCCAATCTGCACGGCAGCAGGGCGAAAGGGCTTGGAAAGTCCCAAAAAGATAAGCCTATACTCATTGTGGGCGGTCTAATGACCGATTGGGGTTGAATTTATCCCGGCCATTTTCTAAAGAAGATTTTCGAGGTTTTTTCTCTTTTCTTATGAGGAGCATAGCAGGCTATGTGACGATATAAGAAAAAAAGAGGAAAAGACCGAAAAAGGCTTTAGCATTTTTAGGGGAGGTTTAGGAAACGAATTGACGAGGGATAGGGGGCGAGCACGCGGGTCTGCCCCTACCCCCGCCCCTAACCGCTAACCTATCGTCAACTAATGCCTGGCCCACCACCCCTTAACCCCTCGTCCCCCGATGCCCATAGAGCTTGTCTATCAGGTCGGGGCGACCGATGCGCCGCAGCTCGGCCACGATGTTGCGCCGCTCCTCGGGCTTGTACCAGAAGAAGAACTGACGCTGGGCCAGCTTCTCGCGCTGGGTGCGTGCGCTGTAGACGGGTTGCAGGGTGTAGGGGTGGAGGCCGGTGTACCACGTCTCGGTGCTGACGGTCATCGGCGTGGGCGTGAAGTCCTGCACCTGCTCCAGGTGGAAGTCCAGCCGACGGGTGATGACGGCCAGTTGGGCCATGTCCTCCTCGTGGCAGCCGGGGTGGCTGGAGATGAAGTAGGGAATGAGCTGCTGGCGCAGGCCCTCCTCGCGATTGATGCGGTCGAAGATGCGCTTGAACTGCTCGAACAGCGCGAACGAGGGTTTGCGCATGATGGCCAGCACGCGGTCGCTGGTGTGCTCGGGGGCCACCTTCAGGCGACCGCTGACGTGGCGGGTGATGAGCTCGCGCGTGTAGCGGTGGGCGTTCTGCACAAGGCGCGGGTCGGCATACTCGTGCAGCAGCAGGTCGTAGCGCACGCCGCTGCCCACGAACGACTTCTTGACTCCCGGCACCGCGTCGACGGCCTGGTAGACGTCGAGCAGCGGCCCGTGGTCGGCCTCCAGGTTGGGGCAGACGGAGGGGTGTATGCACGACGGACGCTTGCAACGGCGGCACAACGACTGGTCGCGCCCGTGCATGGCATACATGTTGGCACTCGGGCCGCCCAGGTCGCTGACGTAGCCCTTGAAGTCGGGCATCTGCGTGATGGCCTGCACCTCGCGCAGGATGCTCGCCTTCGACCGGCTGGCGATGAACTTGCCCTGGTGCGCCGAGATGGTGCAGAAGGCACAACCGCCGAAGCAGCCGCGATGCAGGGTGACGGAGTGGCGTATCATCTCGTAGGCGGGGATGCGCTTGCCGCGATACTTGGGATGGGGCAGGCGCGTGTAGGGCAGGTCGTAGATGCGGTCCAGCTCCTCGGTGGTGGGCGGCGGGCAGGGCGGGTTGACCACCACCGTGCCCCCCTGCACCGCCTGCAACAGGCGCGAGGCGGCATACTTGTTGCTCTCCTCCTCGATGTGGCGGAAGTTCTCGGCCTGCCGCCGCTTGTCGCGCAGGCAGTCCTCGTGGGCGTGGAGCACGATGTCCTCCGGCCCGGCCTGCACCGTTCCCCGTGCCAGGAAGGCCGTCTGCGGCAGGTCGGTGACGGCAGCAATGGGCTGTTGCTGCAGGCGGCGGGCCAGCAGAGCCACGGGCTTCTCGCCCATGCCGTAGACCAGCATGTCGGCCCCGCTGTCCACCAAGATGCTGGGGCGCAGGCGGTCCTGCCAGTAGTCGTAGTGCGTCAGCCGCCTCATGCTGGCCTCGATGCCCCCCAGGACGACGGGCACGTCGGGGTAGAGGCGTTTCAGTATCTGCGTGTAGACCACCGTGGGATACTCGGGCCGCATGTCGGGCCGCGCGTCGGGCGTATAGGCATCGTCGCTGCGCAGGCGCTTGTTGGCGGTGTACTTGTTCACCATCGAGTCCATGCACCCCGCACTGATGCCGAAGAACAGCCTCGGCCTGCCCAGTTTGCGGAAGTCGCGCAGGTCGTCGCGCCAGTTGGGCTGCGGCACGATGGCCACGCGCAACCCCTCGGCCTGCAGGACGCGCCCTATGACAGCCGCGCCGAAGGAGGGATGGTCGACGTAGGCATCGGCACTGAACAGTATCACGTCCAGCTCTTCCCACCCGTGCAGCTCGACCTCCTTCTTGGTCGTAGGAAGCCAGTCGGTCAGTCTGTAGTCTTTCATATTAAGCTAATTCGTATAAGGACGGTGCAAAGATAGCGATAAGTTGCGACGTGCTACGCGCCACAATGCGGCAAGATGTACCCCACCCGGTCCGTGGAAGGTCCAAGCAGAGAAAAGTCCGCTGGGGAAACAGGAATTAGCCTTGTTTAGTATTTCTTTGGAATAGAAAAAGCAGTAACTTTGCCACGCATTATTTATAAGAATGTACCAATAATGACTAATATCTGTAATAACGAACGAGCCATAGAACTATGAACATTCTGGTATTGAACGTGATACTATTCACGGCAGACAACTACGTGATACCACAGGTGAAGACAATCAAGGACACAATGATATACGGCATGTGCATGGGTTTCAAGAGCCTGGGGCACGACGTGACGCTAGCCGCCGCCGACGAGTATCGCCCGCAGGAACAGGAGGACTACGACTTCGACGTTCAGTTCTTCCCCTCGCGCTACACACGGGTGCTACTGCCCGCCGTGCTGCCCTACTCGCCCGCCCTGCGCAAGTGGCTGAAGCGGAACCATGAACGGTACGACCTGGTGGTGACGAGCGAAGCCTTCGCCTTCCCCACCCTGTTTGCCGCCCGCATCTGCCCGGAGAAGACTATCATCTGGCACGAGATGAACAAACATCAGAAGAAGTTCCACCGACTACCGTCACGCCTGTGGCACAACGTAGTGATACCGTTGTTCATGAGGAAAATACTGGCCGTAGCCCCGCGCTCGGTACAGGCACGCGACTTCATCAGGCAGTATATGCCGCAGGCCACGGTGGACACCATCGTGGAGCATGGCATTGACGTGGACAAGTTTGTCTGCAACGAACAGAAGAAGCGACAAGTCATCAGTTCATCGCAACTCATACGACGCAAGAATGTGGACAGCATCATACGCCACTTTGCCGACCTGCATCGCACAAAGGGCTACGAAGACATCCGACTTCTTATAGCCGGACGCGGCGAGGAGGAGGACAACCTCAAAGCCCTGACGGCCCAGCTGGGACTGAAGGACTGCGTGGACTTCCTAGGTTTCCTGCCCCAAAAGGTGCTGAACGAGCACATACGCAACTCGCTGTGCTTCCTCATCAACACGAGACAGGACCTGAACGTCATCTCGATACCCGAATCCATAGCCTCGGGCACACCCATACTGACTAACTCGGTCCCAGCATCGATCTACTACATCAGGAAATACGGCCTGGGCATCGTGCAGGACAACTGGGGAGCGAAGGAAATATGCGCCATCATCGATGACAATCCCCGCTACGTGCGCAACTGCGTCGACTACCGCCACTGCCTGACGAGCCGCCACTCGGCCCAGCTGTTGCTGGACATATTTGCCGAACAGAGCAAGGCACGACGCTGATTCTGCAACACACCCACACCCGCCCCAAATAAACCCCAATCGGTCATTAGAGTCCAAAGCGATTTCGTTTTGCCGCCGTGCAGATTGGCTGTCACCTTTGTCGAAGGCGTAGCGGGCTACGTCGAGACAAAGCGGCAGACAAGATGCCGACGGCAAGACGAAAGGGCTTGGAAAGCCGTAGAAAAACTGTCAGGCACACGGCAAGGCGGTCTAATGACCGATTTGGGATAAACACTTTGCGCCCTCTTCCCCTTAGGGAAACGAGCACTTAAAAAGCCAGCCCACCCTCATCCTTCCGATGGGGCAGGCTGGCTTTTATATGGAAAGCACGTTTTCCTCTTTTACTTGCGGAAAGGCGGACGCACTACTACGGCCTTCAGCTTACGACCACGCATGTCAATACAAATCTCAGTACCGGGCTTGCTGTACTCCGTCTTGACGTAGCCCATGCCGATGCCTATTTTGCGAATAGGCGACATGGTACCCGAGGTAACCGTACCTATCGGGGTGCCGTCAGCTGCCAGCAGAGCATAGCCGTGGCGGGGTATTCCTCGGTCTATCAGCTCGAAGCCTACCAGCTTGCGGGCCGTACCTTCCTTTTTCTGCAGCTCTAGGGCGGGACGGTTGATGAAGTTCTTTCCTTCGGCAAACTTGGTTATCCAGCCCAAGCCAGCCTCAATGGGAGAGGTGGTGTCATCGATGTCGTTGCCATAGAGGCAGAAGCCCATCTCAAGGCGCAGAGTATCGCGTGCGCCAAGACCGGCAGGCTTGATGCCAAACTCTGCTCCGGCCTCGAAGACGGCATCCCATATCTTCAGTCCGGCCTCGGGACGGAAATACAACTCAAAACCTCCGGCTCCGGTATAGCCCGTATTCGAGATGATAACATCGGGCTCTCCGGCAAACTCGCCGTGAGTGAAGTGGTAATAGGGTATCTGAGACAAGTCGATGGACGTAAGCTTCTGCAAGGCCAGTATAGCCTTGGGACCCTGTACGGCAAGCTGTGCCATGCGGTCGGAAGCGTTTTCCAAGATTGCGCCCTCAGTGTTGTGAGACACGCACCAGTTCCAGTCCTTCTCGATGTTGGCAGCATTGGGCACAAGCATGTACTTCTCCGGCTCATATTGATAGACCAGCAGGTCGTCCACTATGCCTCCCGTCTCGTTGGGGAAGCAGGAGTACTGCACTTTACCCGGTTCAAGGGCGGCCACGTTGTTGGATGTCACTTTTTGGAGGAAAGCCAAAGCATTGGGGCCCTTAACCCAAAACTCTCCCATGTGGGAGACATCGAATACACCTACGTTCTGGCAAACGTTGAGGTGTTCGTCGATGATACCAGAGTACTCAATTGGCATGTTGTATCCCGCAAACTCGTGCATCTTGGCACCAAGCGAGATGTGTTTTTCTGTAAACGGGGTGGTTTTCATAATTTATTTGGATTAATAAGATGTAATTTCTATTGCGCTGTTGCTGCTGCCAGTCACGAACGGGAAGCCACCAAGGAGGCTATGTTGACAATCACCCGCATGGCCTTTTCCATGCTTTGCACCGGGACAAACTCGTAACGGCCATGAAAGTTCAAGCCACCGGCAAACAGGTTGGGGCAAGGCAGGCCTTTGAACGAAAGCTGGGCGCCATCGGTCCCTCCCCGGATGGCACGCACTTGGGGAGTAATACCCGCATCACTGATGGCCTGCCGGGCTATGTCAACCACATGCATAACCGGCTCTATTTGCTGGCGCATGTTGTAATACTGGTCGTGCAGTTCAAGCGTGGCTGTACCGTCGCCATACTCGGCGTTTATCTTGTCCGCCAGTTGCTCCAGCGTCTTCTTGCGGTTCTCGAAACGTGCCCGATCGTGATCGCGAACGATGTAGTTCACCGTTGTCTGCTCCACCGTACCCTCCATGCCCGTCAGATGATAGAAGCCTTCATAGCCCTCGGTATGCTCAGGGGTCTCAAGGGGAGGAAGCATGGATATGAAACGGTTGGCAACACGCAAAGAGTTGATCATCTTATCTTTGGCCGAACCGGGATGAACATTGCGCCCACGGAAAGTCAGCCGGGCCGAGGCTGCGTTGAAGTTCTCATACTCCAATTCGCCTACCTCGCCACCGTCCATCGTATATGCCCATTGGCAACCAAAGCGTTCCACATCAAACTTGTGTGCTCCCAAGCCTATCTCCTCGTCGGGGTTGAAGCCTATTCTTATCGTGCCATGTTCTATCTCGGGATGCTGTTGCAGGTAGACGATGGCAGACACAATCTCGGCAATGCCGGCCTTGTCATCAGCACCCAGCAAGGTGGTTCCGTCGGTAACGATGAGGTCTTCTCCCTTATGGTCAAGCAACTCAGGAAACTGCGAGGGCGAAAGGACGATACCTTGCCCTTCGTTGAGCACAATATCACCTCCGTCGTAGGCACGCACAATGCGTGGCTTCACATCACGCCCGCTCATGTCAGGACTGGTATCCATGTGGGCAATAAAGCCCACTACAGGAACAGCCTTATCCGTGTTGGAAGGCAAGGTGGCAAACAGATAGCCGTTGTCATCCAGCGAGACATCCGTCAAGTTCAACGACTCAAGCTCTTCTTTCAGATAACGGGCAAACACCATCTGTCCCGGAGTGCTGGGCGTAACCCCGCTCTCTTCGTTCGATTGCGTATTGAAGCCCACGTACTTCAGGAAACGCTCTACTATAGTCATAACTGCTTATACTTTTATATTTATACCTTTAATTATATACTGGAGCAGTTCTTGTGCCCCGTACGGATTACACAAGCTCCGCTATTGCCGCGTAAAGATAGAAAAAGGAGCGTGAACCGACAAGCAATTCACGCTCCTTTTTTCATTTGACTGCATCATTTTGTCAATCAGAAGCACCCAGTACCATCGAAACAATGGGTACAGAGCTTACATTTGGGCAGTCCGATTGCTTCCACCAAGGTTTCTATGGTGTTGAAACGAAGCGAACTTAGTCCGAAACGCTGGCGGATGATGTCGACCATCCGCTCATACTCGGGCGAGCCGGTCGTAGCATACCGCTTCAAGTTCTTGTTCTCGTCGCCTTCAAGTTCTTTGATGATGCGGCGTGTTATCAATTCCAAATCTCCTTTCGAAGTGGTGAAACCGATAAAAGGACAACTATAGATGAGCGGTGGACAAGCTATGCGAATGTGTACCTCGCGGGCACCACAGTCGTAGAGCACCTTCACGTTATCTCTCAACTGTGTTCCCCGCACAATGGAATCGTCGCAGAACAACAGTCTCTTGCCTTGCAGCATGGCCCGGTTGGGTATCAGCTTCATCTTGGCCACCAGCGAACGCAATTCCTGCCTGCTTGGGGTAAAGCTGCGGGGCCACGTAGGAGTGTACTTGGCTATGGCGCGGTGATAAGGCACCTGCTTGCCTTCAGCATAGCCAAGTGCCATGCCTACGCCCGAGTCGGGAATGCCACACACGCAGTCAACCTCAGAACCGTCGGTCTGCCCCATCTTCAAGCCGCTGCAAAAACGCACCTCCTCTACGTTGCGCCCCTCGTAGCAGGAAGTAGGAAAACCGTAATAGACCCACAGAAAGGAGCATATCTGCATCTGCTCTTCGGGCTGACGCAACTGTTCCACTCCATCGGCCCTAAGCCTTAGTATCTCGCCGGGGCCCACGTAGCGGTCTATCTCATAGTCCAAATTAGGGAAACTGCTCGACTCGCTTGCGGCGGCATAGGCACCGTCCTTACGACCTATCACGATAGGAGTACGCCCCCATTTATCGCGGGCGGCGATAATGCCGTCCTCGGTAAGCAGCAGCATGGAGCACGACCCCTTGACGTTGCGATAGACATTCTCGATGCCTTCGCGGAAGGTCTTACCCTGTATGATAAGCAGGGCCACAAGCTCCGTAGGATTGGTCTTGCCCGAACTAAGTTCGGAAAAGTGCATGTTCTGTTCCAGCAACTGCTGTTCCAGTTCCTCAAGGTTGACTATCTTAGCTACTGTGACAATGCCAAACCGCCCCAGATGGGAGTTCAGGATAATGGGTTGCGCGTCATTGTCGCTTATCACGCCGATGCCAGCCTCCCCCTTAAACTTGTCCAGTTCATCTTCAAACCTTGTGCGGAAATACGTACTTTCCAGATTGTGAATAGAGCGAGCAAACGAGCGTGTTGTGCTGTCGTAGGTCGCCATACCGCCCCGACGGGTACCCAGATGCGAATGATAGTCTGTCCCATAAAACAAGTCGGCTGCACAGCTCGTCCGTCCTACCGTTCCAAAAAATCCTCCCATAGTGTCTTTATGCTTTATTATCGTTGTTTGTAATGAATGTACCAAGTGTAGAAGATGCACCCACAAGCCTTACAGCCTGAGTTTCTTGACAGCAGGCTTCGACTCGTTGTGCAGGCGGTCCAGGGCCGTGACGACATACCGATAGCACGTCTTGCCATCCTTGTAAGGAAGCTTGCAGAAGCTATTTCGAGTAACGGCGACGATGTGCGACGGGTCGCTCAGATCAATCTCCTCGTCGTGCCCGAAGCGATAGACAACGTACTGTACAGCCCGATCCATCTCACCCCGATACTTGGGTGCCGTCCAAAACAGCACATAACCGTCTTCCATCCACAGAGCCTTGAGGCGGCGCACCTTGCCGGGTGCTTCGCCATCGATGAAGTCAAACACAGGAGGCAAAGCCGGATAACGGTGATATACCAGTGCCAAGGCATCAGCATAACGCCCCATGTTGTCGGCAACTGCCGAGGCATACCACTGACAACTGCCCGCCACGGTCTGATAGGAACGTTGCAGCACAGTCTTGCACGCCAGCTGGTTGACCGACGAATTATCCGGGTCAGCATGCTGCACGGTGTTCACCACTGACTGTCCTATGAATAGAGGCCGCTCCCCGCCGTGCTTGGCCCACCAGTCTACCAGTACCGCATAATCGGCCACCGGATGTCCTACTTGCCAATATATCTGCGGAATGAGATAGTCCACCCACCCTTTCTCTACCCATAGCAATACGTCGGCATACAGGTCATCATAATTCTGCAAGCCCCGCGTCCGGCTTCCCAAGGGGTCGCTTGACTGATTGCGGTAGATGCCGAAAGGCGATACTCCAAACTTCACCCACGGCTTGGCCCGGTGTACCGCCGCATGTATCTCCTCCACCAGCAGGTTCACGTTATGCCGCCGCCAATCCGCTTTATTGGCAAAGCCGGCCCCGTAACGAGCGTAACTATCGTCGTCGGGAAACTCCTTACCCACGATAGGATAGGGATAGAAGTAGTCGTCCATGTGGATTGCGTCCACGTCATAGCGACTCACAATATCGAGAACCACCATCCGTATGTGTCGCCTGCTTTCGGGCAAACCCGGGTCGAAGTAAAGTTGGTTGCCATAGGTCACGAACCACTCGGGGTGCACGTTGCTGATGTGGCCGACGGCCCGGGTCTTGTCCAGCGACGTGCTGGCCCTATAAGGATTAATCCAAGCATGAAACTCCATGCACCGCTTGTGACACTCTTCGACCATGAACTCCATAGGATCCCAGTAGGGTTGCGGCTGCGTGCCTTGCTGTCCCGTCAGATAGCGGCTCCAAGGCTCTAGGCGCGAAGCATACAGAGCGTCACACTCGGCCCGCACCTGAAATATCACCGCATTGATACCAGCCCGCTGCAAGGCATCCAGTTGGCGGCGTAGTTCTTGCTTCACCTCGCCTGTCGGCTTGCCTGCAAACTGGCCGTTCACCACCTGTATCCATGCGCCCCTAAATTCGCGTTTGGGCTGTGCATCCGGCATCAACTGCGCCCACACGGGCACGGACAGCATCGCCAGCAACAAGGCTGACAATAGATCTCTGACTATCTTCATAACGTCTGTACCACGATTAAAATCAACATGCGTCCACTTTTGCCTCATGCGGTAGCTAGCCTACGGGCCGAGGCGCGGCAATAAAAAAAGGAACAGGAAAATATTCATTACCTTTCCTGTTCCCTTTTGTAGTGGATACGAGAATCGAACTCGTGTTCCATGCGTGAGAGGCATGTGTCCTAGCCGCTAGACGAATCCACCATTTCCGTTTCAAATCCTTACGATTGTATCGCTTTTGCGGTTGCAAAGGTAGAGCTAATTTTCATAACTGCAAACAATCGGCGAAAATCTACACGTTAAAAAAACTTATCGTGCTGTACATCACCAACCTTTGACACACTCCCCCACCCCGCCTCCCGGTACGGAACGACCGTTCACGAAGACAGCACACCGCCCTTTGCCCCATATTCGCACCACCCGAGACATGGGCGACAGGGCACCCAAAAATACACGCAACACTCCGGCCCTAAGCCTGGTCTCTCCCCGCGCGGTACTCGTTGGGCGTGCAGCCTGTCACCTTCTTGAACAACCGGCTGAGGTGATGTGGATACTGGAAGCCCACCTCGTAGGCTATCTCGCCCACAGTCTTATCCGTCCCCATCAAGCTATCCTTCACCTTATTAATAACGGCCAAGTGGATGCACTCTATGGCCGAACGCCCCGTCTCCTTCTTCACCAAGTCGCCAAAGTAGTTAGCCGAAAAGTACAGCTGGTCCGCACACCATGCCACCGAGGGCAGTCCCAGCTCGGCAGGCTTGTCGCTGCTGAAATAATCGTCGAGCAACGCCTCGAAGCGTGCCAGCACCCCGCTGTTGATAGCCCGACGCGTAGCAAACTGACGATCGTAGAAGCGCAGGCAATGGTTGAGCAGTACCTCGATGTTGGCTACGATGATGGAGCGGCTGTGCCGGTCGATACTGTGCTGAACTTCTTCTTCAATCTCCCGGAAACAGCTTAGCACCGTCTGTCGCTCGCGTTCGGACATATGCAGGGCCTCGTTGACTTCGTAGGAGAAAAACGTGTACTCCTTCATCCGTTTGCCCAGCGACGTACCCCGTATCAGGTCGGGATGAAACAGCAGCGCATACCCCTGCGGGTTCTCCGTCACACCCCCGTCGTCAATGCCCGCCACCTGCCCGGGTCCCACGAAAACAAGCGTACCCTCCTGATAGTCGTACTTGCCGCGTCCGTAGGTAATAGGCCCGTGCACCTTCTCCTTTAAAAATATGGCATAAAAGGTGCCCACCTTGCGGCGGTGGGGCAGCACTTTCACCTTCGAGAAATCCACAATGCCTACCAGCGGGTTCAGGGTCTCCAGCCCAAGAAACTCGTTGTAGTCATGTATCGTCTTCAGTTCCAATACTTCGCTCATAGTCTCCTCATTTTGGTTGCCCCAAAAGTAGCAAAAACCTTCCCGACCGCCGCGTCTGTACCCGCAGTTTCCGCCCTATTGGTAGAACTTTCCGTAAAATGGGTAAACCATCCCGTCGCGCCCCTTGGCTGTAAAATGGGTACAGACTTCCGTAAAACGTGTTTGCACCGCTGCACACCAAGCCCTACCTTTGCATTACGCAAGCAACAACACAACAACACCTATGAAGAAAGAACCCACACAGACCATCTCCCGCCGCTCGGCCCTCAAGCGCATGGGGCTGCTCGTGGCCGGAGCCGCCGCCCTGGGCGTGCCCGCCACGCTGGCCTCCTGCCAGAACAAGCGGGTACCCAGCCGCCTGCTGCTCTACTTCACCGCCACAGGCAACTGCCTCTACGTGGCACGCCAACTGGCCGACGAGAACACCCGCCTGCTGAGCATCCCCCAGCTTGTGAAGCAGAACCACTACAACCTGGAGGCCGACGAGATAGGCATCGTCTACCCCATTTATGGCCACATGCCGCCCACGATGGTGCGACGCTTCATCCAGCGCGCCAGGCTGACAGCCCAGTACAAGTTTGCCGTCCTCACCTACGGCAACCGCAAATGCAACGCCGTAGGCTTGTGGGACGACATCAGCCGCCAGGCCGGATGCCCCTTCGACTACATCACTACCATGATAATGGTAGACAACTGGCTGCCCAACTTCGACATGGCCGAGCAGATGAAGATAGACAAGTACATCCCCGAAAGCCTTAGCCGCATACGGGCCGACATCGGCGCACGCCGCCGCTGGCACGAACCCTTCACCGACAAAGAACGCCAACAGCACGAAGGCTTTCTGGCCCGTACGGGCATCGACCCCGAACAATGTTTCCTGCTGCGCAGCGAGAAGTATTTCGACATCGACCCCGGCACGTGCATAGGTTGCGCCGCGTGCGTCGAAGTGTGCCCCCGGGGTAACTACGAGCTGACCGCCAGGGGCGTAACCACCGAAGGCGACTGCGAGTTCTGCTTCGCCTGCATCCACAACTGCCCGCAGAAGGCCATCGGCTTTAAGCACCTGCCCGATGCCCGCTGCTGACCCGTGGCGAGAAAAATCGCAACGTCCGCTACCGCAACGAGCACGTCTCGCTGTGGGACATCAAGGAGGCCAACCGCCAGTAGCGCGTCCCGCCGTCGCCCCTGCGCCCTCGGAGCGAATCATACAAAGTTCGCCCGACAGACTTAATACATTGGCATAAGCAAACGAACCAAACATACCTTGGGTGCCCGGACGCTCTCCGGGCACCTTCTTTATACTCCCCGCCGGTCTCTTTACCCCAAATCGATCATTAGAGTCCAAAGCGATTTCGCTCTGCCACCGTGCAGATTGGCGGTCGTCTTTGTCGAAGGCGTAGCGGGCTACGCCGAGACAAAGCGGCAGACAAGATGCCGACAGCAGGACGAAAGGGCTTGGAAAACCGAAGAAAGGCAACCAAACCCCAAGTCGGTGGTCTAATGACCGATTTGGGATAAAAATACATTCTCACTGATGGTCTTCCTGTATGGTAATCACCGTCCATCCTATAGTCTGATTTCCAATGAGGGCATAGTGACTTTACCGATTAAGAAATAGTCTCCTGGCCGATAAGGACAGAGCCTCATGCCCAATCCCTCCTGTACCATTTCGCCATCCCGCAACATGCCTCGGAACAGAGCACCATCGGGGGGTCGACAAACAGCAATAACATAGGACGAGAACAATAAGGAAGCCGGATAGTCAGAAATGAGAAAGGCAGATGCCTGCCATACCCCCCGGCATAAGGACACCAAACCCGAAGAGGTCAAAGGGCGTAAGACGCAAGCACGACTCATCCTATGAGGTTGCCCCCTTATGGCCCAAGAATGGCGGGCATGAATCCGCGGGTCCGTTTCGCCTATCCCACGACAAGCACAGTTGGAAGGCTTCGTCGCCCCTATACAGGAATAAGGTATAGGGGGATACGACAAACGCCGCCAGGCGTGCGCTGGAGGAGCGGCACGTCCGGCGGCGTTCGGCAAGCGGATGAACGGGGCGGCGAGGCGCGTCAGTCGTTCATACTGAGCAGAAACTCGTCGTTGTCCTTGGTCTTTTCGAGCCGCTCCTTGACAAAGGTCATGGCCTCCACGGAGTTCATGTCCGAGAGGAAGCGGCGCAGTATCCACATGCGGTCCAACGTCTGCTTGTCGAGCAGCAAGTCGTCGCGGCGGGTGCTTGATGCCATGATATTGACTGCGGGGAAGATACGCTTGTTGCTCAGGTTGCGGTCAAGTTGCAGCTCCATGTTTCCGGTGCCTTTGAACTCTTCGAAAATCACCTCGTCCATCTTCGATCCGGTATCTATCAGGGCCGTTGCCAGAATGGTGAGCGAACCTCCGCCCTCGATGTTGCGTGCGGCTCCGAAGAAGCGTTTGGGTTTGTGCAGTGCATTGGCGTCTACGCCGCCCGAGAGCACCTTGCCCGATGCCGGCGAGACGGTGTTGTAGGCACGTGCCAGGCGGGTGATGGAGTCGAGGAAGATGACTACGTCGTGGCCGCACTCGACGAGGCGTTTAGCCTTTTCGAGAACGATGCCCGCTATCTTGACGTGGCGTTCGGCAGGCTCGTCGAAGGTAGAGGCTATCACCTCGGCATTCACGGTGCGTGCCATGTCGGTGACTTCTTCGGGCCGTTCGTCGATGAGCAGCATTATCATGTAGACCTCCGGGTGGTTGGCAGCGATGGCGTTGGCAATGTCCTTCATCAGGATGGTCTTACCTGTCTTGGGTTGTGCCACGATGAGGGCGCGTTGCCCCTTGCCTATGGGAGCGAAAAGGTCCACTACGCGCGCCGACAGTGTGTCGTTATAGCCTTTGCAGAGGCAGAACTTTTCGTCGGGGAACAAGGGAGTAAGGTGCTCGAAGGGGACACGGTCGCGGACGAACGAAGGCGTGCGTCCGTTTATCTGGGAGACCTTGACGAGCGGAAAGTACTTTTCTCCTTCTTTGGGCGGGCGTATCACGCCGTCCACCACGTCGCCCGTCTTGAGGCCAAAGAGCTTGATTTGCGACTGCGAGACGTAGATGTCGTCGGGCGAGGAGAGGTAGTTGTAGTCGGGTGAACGCAGGAAGCCGTATCCGTCTTGCATAATCTCCAGCACGCCCGAGCCGCTGAGGATGTCATCGAACTCGTATGCCCGCTCGCGCTCTTGCTGCTGCTGTTGTTGCATACGGCGGTCGTTACCGTTGCCATAGGGCTGTTCGCCGCCCTGCATGGGGCGTTGGCGCATGGGCTGGCGGTTTCCCTGGTAGTTGGCGTAGCCGTTGTTGCGGTTGCCCTGATAGTTATTGTTGTCGCGCTGACGCTGTTGCTGGGGACGTTGCTGGCGGTTTTGTACGGGAGCGGGTACTGCGGGTGTAGATGCTTCGTTCTTGGTGGCCTCGAACTTGCCCAGCAGCTCGGTGGGCAGTTCGGTCTTATCGGCAGGCAGGTCTTCTATGGGAATGAAGTCGTCGGTGCTCATGCTACTGACGGGCTCTTCGGCGGGCTTATCGGGGGTGGTGTCGGGCTTGTCGGCTTTCTCAGGCTGGGATGCGAATAGCGCAGGCTGCTCGACGGGCAGGACTGCGGCGGGCTGTTGGGCGACTGCGGGCAGGGTTGCGACGGGCTTAGTGTCAGTGGGCTCGGTCGCGGGGGCCGCTTCGGGCGCCTTTACCTTGCGTGGCCGTCCCGGTTTGCGCTTCACGGGGGCACCGGGTGCAGGCTCGGCGGCAGACGTTGCCTGCTCGGGCTTGTCGTCCGTGGCTTGCGGAGTGTCCCCCTTATTGGTGTTGCTTTCGGGGGCAGCTGTCGCCACCTTCTTGGCCGTCGTGCGGGGACGCTTCTGCTTATCAGTCTTGCGGTCTTCTTTCTGTTTGTCGGCGGCTATCCGCTTGGTAGCTCCGGCTATGGCTTGTTCGTCCAGTATTTTGTAGACGAGTTCTTCCTTCTTGAGGGACTCGATTTTTGTTATTCCCAAGGTTTCAGCGATGGCTTGCAGTTCGGTCAAGCTCTTCTCGTTCAGTTGGATGATATTATACATTATGTGTAGATGTTTTGTTGTTCTATGTTGTCTTAATATATAAAGGTATTGCCCCTTCTGTAGGCACACAAGCACGCTCTTTTCTCATGGCTGGAGATGATTGTGGCTCTTTATTTTTTTATGGGATTGTTATTGGGTTTGGAGGTGCCGCCCCGCCTTTCTTTCAGCACGTCAGCCTGTTTCTAGGAGGAACAACGGCGCAAAGGTAGCAATTATTTTTATTTATCCTCGCAATGTACGGTTTTTATTTCGAAACTGTCGACGGGCAAAGTGTAGAGTCCACCAGCAAGTGCAAAGCTAGGAAATACAAGCGAAGAACCGAAGTTTAGGAGAACAGAAATCGAGTTTTTCCCTAGGTCTTCTGTTGAGCTTGTG
>CALULL010000031.1 GCA_944321465.1 uncultured Bacteroides sp. | reverse complement strand
CAAAACGAAAAGGCTTGGAAAGCCGTAGAAAGACTGTCAAGCACATGGCAAGGCGGTCTAATGACCGATTTGGGATAAACAGCCCAAAAGCAATCCCCGCCGAGCGATGTCGCATCGCAGGGACGGGGAACAATCTTCTGCCTTAATAAAAAGTAGTGGTTACGTAATTATGACTAACTAATTCATTAAAATCTGACACTGCAAAGATACGACGGCCGGCAGGACCGGACAATAGCGCGAATTAGGTATAATCCCCACCTGCGATAGTCACTATTAGGTAGAAATCCAGGTTCAACCGCCCGCATAGCTGTGCATACCCCCCAGGAAGTAATTCACCCCGAAGTAGGTCATCAGCACAGCGAGAAAGGCAAGTACCGTCCAGGCATGGAAGAACCCCGGACGGCGGAACACCGGCAGACAGCCTCCATGGAAAGCCACTCCGTAGACCATGAACGTCACCAACGCCCACACCTCCTTGGGGTCCCACGCCCAGTAGCGTCCCCACGACACGTTGGCCCAAACCGCGCCCAGAAAGATACCCGCCCCCAGCAGGAATACTGCCGGATAGAGCAGCAGACGGCTCAACAACGTAAGCTGCTCCACCCGTCCGTCCACACCGGAGCCGCCGCCACGCCGCCTCCGCCAAAGCAGGAACAAAGCCAGCACACCGTTGAGCACGAGGAACGACAGTAAGGCGTAGGCCATCATGATGAACGACACATGAGCACTGAGCCAAGGCGACACGAGCACGGGCATAAGGGGCGTTATCTGCGGATTGAGCTGCCCGATGTGGGCCACCAGCAACGCACAGCCCGATAGCAGGAAGCCAAACGGCAGCACAAACGGGAACCGCCGCACGAGCAGGCAAGCCAGCACCAATATGCACAGGGCCATGAAGAGCATCGTCTCATAGCCGTTGCTCAGCGGCACCCGTCCGCCCACATACCAACGCAGCACATAGCCACACAAGTGGAAGGACGCAGCCAGTAGCAACACCCACTCCAGCCCGCGCCACACGCCTCTCGCCCACCTGCCACTACGCCCGTCACCGACGACACGCCCCAGCAGCAACAGAAACGACAACAGGCCCGCCGCCAGGTTGGCCATGAACAGCACCCGCACGAAGGGCAGGCGGTTGTAAAGCAACTCGGCCTCTACCCGGCAGGCAGACAAAGGTTCCACACTGCCGTCGTCAGGCAGAGGGCGCAGTAGCAAACCGTCGCGCAGCATCAGCAACAGGCCCACCTTCTCGTCCACTTCGAGCACTGCCTTGGACAAGCGGGTGTCGGTCCCACGTCCGCCTTGCCAGTAGTCGCGCAAACGGTAGTGTGCCCCGTCAAACAGGTCGGACAGCCGTGCATAGGGTGTCTCAAGCCCCAGCAGGCGACGCAGGCGAGCGTCCTTCACCTCAATCATTGGCTCGCGGCTCCACGCTTCGGGGTACAGCAGCCAGCCACCCAGCACCTGTTCGGCCGACAGCCCCTTGTACGCAGGACGACCATAAAGCTTCTGAACGAAATCGCGGGCAAGCGTATTGAGAGGAGCCACGCGGTCGGCATACACCACCTGGCAGCGGGCAAGGCTGTCAGCCTGTTGCCGGTTCAGCACAGGCAAGAGACCGCCACCTACCTCACGTGCCTGCCCATTGCCACCCAACCCCGCCCACAGCAACAGACAGAACAGCCCCCCACGGCGCAATAGCGGATGAGCCAGCAGCCGACGGAAACCCGCCCGCCGCGAACACAACACGGCCAGCATGGACAATCCCAACAGCGCGTAGCCCGCATAGGTGACGGGCGTTCCCCAAGGGTCGTGGTTCACGCCGAGCCAGCTGCCTTCGCCGTCGGGGTCGAACGACGACTGATAGAAGCGGTAGCCTTGCACACGCAAGATGCGGTTCATCGAGACGCGCCGCTCCGTCAAAGGCCCTCCGGGCAAGGCAAGGCTGAGGTAACTCACGTAGTCGGCTGCCGCCTCCGTTCCGGGGTAGTACTCCACCCGGAAACTATCCAGCCTCACGACGAAAGGCAAGGATACCTCTTGCCCCGTATCCCTGTCGACAAAAGCCGCCACCCCGATTCCCGGACGCAAATGCACCTGCCCCCTGCGCCCGGTACCAAACGTAATCATGGCCCCCGCCAAGATGAGTAGGAAGGAGCCATGAAACAACAACATGGGGAAACGCCGACGCAAGGCAGGCCGGATGAGAACGGCCACAGCAGCCACGGCCAACGCTCCCCACAAACAACAAAACCACGCTGTATGATAAATATGTCGTTCTACAAATTCCGTCCCCCGTGCCTGCTCCACAAACGTTGCTGCGGCCAGCAGCAGGACAAGCGTGGCATAGAGGACTGAAAGAAGTCTTTTCATTCTATGACAAGTATTGCGTTAACCATTGAGCCGCGCCTCCACCCGGGAACAAGCCGCAGGCAGGAGCGCAACAGTAGCGATATCACACCGCAACCGTACTGCCGCTACGGCCTGTTACGGGCCCGCAAGGCTGAAAACAGCGGGGTATCAGAAATCCGGGAAACCACTGCGAAGAGCCTTGGCCCCCATACACTCCATCTCAATAAGCCAGCCCGGACGACATACCGGAGCATGGACAACGACGAGCGGCATCTGCGGGAAGCGGCGGGCAAAGAGGTCGCTCACCACGGCATAGTCCGCCGTGTCGCGCAGGTAGACCGTCATCTGCCCCATGTCGTCAAAGGTGCAACCGGCCTCGGCCAGCAGTGCCTCCACGTTGTCCCACATGCGGTGGGTCTGGCGGCGTATGTCGCCCGGATAGAGCACTTCGCCCTTGTTGTCGATGCTGGCCGTCCCCGAGATGAATACCTGACGGCGGTCACCATAGTCCACCCTCGTGCCGCGCTCGAAGCTGACACCGTACTCGTACGTAGGGTTCAGGTGTGTCGGGGCGTAGAGGAAACCCACCTGCCCGGGTTGCAGCCCGGCCACGGCGTAGGTGTCCATCTGCACCAGCACGCGGGGGTCGGCGTGGCGGCCTCCGATGCCCGTACTGGCTATGTAGTGCGTCTTCTCGGTTAGTCCCTGGGTGACGAACACCTCGTTGCGGGCCTTCACCACACCGGCGTAGTTCACGTCGACGTTCTGCACGAAGAACCACGTGCGCACGCAGTTGTCGGCCAGACGGCAGCCTTGCCCGGTGAGCTGCATCACGTAGTCGTTGAGCAACAGGCGGGTCTGATACTCCGAATTGGCCGCCCGGTTGCAGGCACTCCCGCCCCACAGGTGGCGGTAAGGCCCGTGGCTGGCGCATAGCAGGCCGTCGTGCAGCATCTGCGTGCCTACGCCTGAGAGCAAGTAGACCCACATGGCCACCTTAGTGCCGCAAAGCGGGGCCTGCTGCACCACCGACACGGCACAGTCTACATCCTCCTCGGCCGTGCAAGCCAGCAGCGGGTCGGCCTGGTTGGCCGCGTCGCTCAGGTAGTAGCGTTTCAGCACCGCCGAAGCACCGGCCAGTTGGTTCTCGGTGAGCATATAATAGGTATTGAGCACGGCTTCCAGCTGCTCGCGGAAAGTCTGTGTGGGGTCGGTGGCCTGTATCGTCACGTGATGCTCGGCCACTGCTCCCTCGCCGGGACAGAAGCTCGACAGCCGCGCGACGGCCTTTTCACCTTCTACGGTCTGTCGTTTCCAAGCGTATGAGTTGTCGTTGTTGTTGTCGTTGTTCATAATAGTTCAGGTATGGTTCTGTTTGTTTGTCCTTGTGTTCAGGGTTGTGCCCCGTGGTCTATCCAGTCGTCCATCAGGGTGAGCATATCGGGTTCGCCCGAAAGGATGTCCACGTGGTTCATGCCCGTGTGTCCGTTCTCGTGAAGCACGAGGGAGAGGAAGCTCTCATCGGCGTTGCCGGGACTGACGAGCAGCCGCTCCGGCTCAAGCCTTGAAGGCTGGCCCACCAGAGCTTCGTAGCTGCGGTCGCCCGTCAGGAACAGCGAGGCCGAGGCCGTGCCGGTAGCTCCGTGACAGCTGGTGCAGCTGGCATCGAACACCTGCGTCTGCACCGTGTGGTACATGCCCACGTCCACCGTCCCCACATCGCAGCGCACGGTGTCCTCGCCCATGTGCTCCGAGGGGCTGGGCAGAGCGACGAAGGTGGCCATGTGGTGACGCAGGCGGTCGACGGCACACAACTCCAGCCGGGTGATGTCCTCGCTTATGCCGGCCACGACGACCTCCACCTCTGCACCGTCGGTGGCAGGCAGAGGCACGTTCTTGGTGATGGAAGCATACTCGTTGTCGCCGCTGAAGCCCGCCACCACGACGGAGTAGTCCCCGGGCCAGGTATCTATGCCCGAGACACGCCCCGTCAGCTTCAGCACCAGCCCTTCCTCGGGCAGCACCAGGCGGTCCTCATACAGGCGGCCTTCGTCGCAGGCGGACAAGAGCGTTGCCAGCAGGCAGGCGACCAAGGCGTGCGACAGGTTTTTCTTCTTGCAGTTCATCATTGTCTGTATCCTTTCTTCTTCGTTGTGCGGGGTTGGCTAAAAGGAGTATTGCAGCATCACCGTGCCCGAGTGGGTGGCCAGTCCCAGGTTGTCGTTGTCGCGGTCCAGCTGGGTGTCGTGCCCCCAGCGTCCTACGAACTGGTACATGGCCTGGAGCTTCAGGTTGCAGCCACGGAAGAAGTAGTTCACGCCCACGGCCGGCATGTTCAGGAAGCCGTCTTTGTCCGCCCCGTTGCGGTTGAACATGTCGTAGCGGGCAGCCAGCTGCACGCGGGGAGCGACGAAGTAACCGGCCTGCACGTATCCGCCCAGGTAGTGATAGGTCTCGTCTATCTTCTGGCGGCGGGTGAAGCCCACGTTCATGTAGTAAAGCTCGGCGGCCAGATAGAGTTTGCGGTGCAGCCAGGCAAACTCGGCACCCAGGCGGGTGTCGTTGGTGCTCTCGTTCTCGCTCTCCACGTTCAGCGAGCCGGAGAGGCCGATGAGCATCTTGTCCTCGGACAGACGGTTGGGCGAGCCTTGAGTAGAGGGCATCACGCCGCGCGGCATGTAGGTGAAGCGTGCGGCGTAGAGCAACGACGGTATGTGCCAATCGTCGCTGATGGTCTTCCCGGCAGTGTTGACCGACGCGCCCGTACCGTTGAACAGGCCCACTTCGTAGCCAAACGTGCCGCCCACCAGTCCGTGTATCTCCACGCCCAGGTCGAAGCCCGTGCCGATGTTGGGCGTGACGGCGTTGAGCGAGTAGGGCATGATGACCGACGAGGTGAGCGACAACGGCAGCTGAGGCAGCAACGTCTCGCCCAGCGTGGTGAGGTAGGCGTGGGAGAAGGGAGTCTTGAACTTACCGATGCGGACGGCAAACTGCTCCCGCAGGGCCACGTCGAACCAGGCCTGCTGCAGCAGGGCACCGCCGCTGGCAGCCGCGTTGATGGAGAGGTTGAAGGTGACGCGCTCGAACGCCTTGCCCGTGAAGCCCAGCACGGCATACGGGATGGAGAAGCCCGAGTTGGCAATGTTGTCCTGGTTGTAGGCTTTGTCCAGCCCCTCGTCGTCGTACCAGTTGAAGTTACCGGCAGCCTGCACCAGCAGGTAGGGCTTGAAGACGAAATCGCCCTTTTTGGTCTCGATGGAGAACCCCTCGCGCCCGGCCAGCGAGACTACGCCGTTGGCCGTCTCCTCCTCGTACTGGGCCAAGGCGGCCGACGGCAGAGCGACAGCCGCAAGCATGGCGAGGATGGTTCTCTTCGTTGATGTTTTCATATGCGTTTGGTTTTGTTGTTCAGGTTTATTGTTGTTTGTCCGCACGCGCCACGGACGGCCCGCGAGCGGCAGCGGGAGCACATCCCGGCCACCCTTCCTTTGCCCGTCCGGGGGCGCACCTTTGCCCCCTCGGCGGCACACCTCTGCCACCGCAGGAGCGCACCTCTGCCCGCCTCAGAGCGATTGCAGGAAGCGCACCAGCGCGTCGCGGTCGGCCTTGGGCATATTCTTGAAGAGGTTCTTCGAGGCTTCGCCCTCGCCTCCGTGCCACATGATAGCCTCCACGAAGTTGCGTGCCCGCCCGTCGTGCAGGAAGTAGGTATGTCCGTTCACCACCTCTTGCAGGCCGATGCCCCAGAGCGGCGTGGTGCGCCACTCGTTGCCTCGCGCCAGCCCGCTGACGTAGTTGTCGTTCAGGCCCACGCCCATGATTTCCGACCCCATGTCGTGCAACAGGAAGTCCGAGTAAGGGTGTATGGTCTGGCCGCCCAGCCAAGGCAGGTGAGTGCCGTTGAGCAGCGTCGTGCCGCGCGTCTTGGTGTGCAAAGTCGTCACGTGGCAGAGGTGGCACTTGGCTTCGTAGAACATCTGCTCGCCCCGCACTACTTGGGGGTCGTCCACGTCGCGGCGTGCCGGCACGCCAAGTGCCTGCATGTAGAGGTCGACGTCTTCCATGTCCTCGGCCGAGATGTCCAGCTGGTCGTAGGCCAGCCCCATCATGCTGCCTTGGTTCACCTGTGCCTGCCCCTCGCAGATTTCCTCGGGGTAGCGGCTGTTGGTGACACCCATGTCGCTCGAGAAGCCCAGCTCCACCGTCAGGTCAAGGTGCTGTGCCTTGTTGCCCGAGAGCCCCACGCCGGTGACACCCTTTTCGGTGATGTAGTTGCAGCGTCCGCTGATGCCATACTCGGGGTAATTGCTCTTGGCGGCCAAGGCTTCTATCTCGCGGGTGTCGAGGGCCATCATCTGTCCCATGCCAACGTGGCGCAACGGGATGCGGACGGTACAGAACAGGTCCTCGGGGCGGATGCTGTCGGCATACCACTCGGAGATGCTGTAGGAGGGGGCGCACAGCTCGTACTCCTCACCGTCGGGGAAGCGGAACTTCTGGGTGCGGTAGGTGACCGAGACCTTTCCCTCCGGCTCTACGCCGTAGATGGCCTGGTCGTGGAGCACCCGCCCGTAGTCCTGGAAGAAGGCCCCGTTCTTGCGGCTGACGTAGACCAGCATGGACGAGAAGCCGCTGCTGCCCGAGCCGCCCTCGCTCCACAGTGTAGGCTGCGTGCGGCCCGCGTTGCGGTGGCAGCTGCCGCAGGAATAGCCCGCATAGACGGGTCCCAGGCCGCCTCCCAGCCCATTGCCGCTGGTGCGCACGTCGTCGTAAAGGCCGTCGCCGTTGGTGAAACGCGAGGCATAGCGGCCCGCCACCCAGGGAGCCTCCATGTCGTAGGCTTTGGAGGAGCGCAGGAAGTTGGTCGACGTACCGGCCGACAAGGCGTAACCCGCCGGTATCTCCACGTCGAGCACGTCCATGCCCTCGTCCTCACAGCCGCAAAGGAGCAGCAGGCCCAGGAGCGATGCAAACGTAATTCTATCAAGATGCTTCATTGTAAGACTGTTTATTTTGCCAGCCTCCCATACGCACCGAAAAGTAAAGGAGGGCGAAACGTCGCCGGCTCCTTTACCTTCAAGCTACGTTTAAGAGAGGAAACTCAATTCACCGAACGCGGCTCTCCGTTGTAGAAGAGCAGGAACTCCAGCGTGTGGAAGCCACGGACGCTCTGCACGGCAGCGATACTCTCGATGGGGTCGCCGTTCTCGTCGACGATGAACTCGCCGCTCCACGTCAGGCCACTGAAGTCGCCGCCCTGCAAGGTGTTGACGATGCCGTCCAGGTCGAGCGGCCAGCTGTCCATGTTGGGGTCGAGCCCTTCGTCGGCCACCGGGCCGAAGAGGAAGGCTTCGCTCGTCTCCCAAGGTACGCGTGCTGCCAGCCAGGCGTTGCAGGCGTTGCGGAAGTTGGCATCGGTACGGCTGTTGTTCAGTTCGCCTATGGCTGCAAGCAGGTTGCCTGCCTCCTCTTCCAGGTCGGCATAGGTGGGCAGCACCACAACGTCTACGTAGTTGTCCACCACGCCGTCCAGCTCGGCATCGGTCAGCGTGCCTGCCTTTACAGCGTCGCGCAGAATGCGCTTCACGTTCGTGCTTCCCTGCGTCAACAGGTCGGCAAGGTCCAGACAAGCCTGCTGGGCGGCCAGGGCCTCGCTGCTGTTGATGTGGTTGCGGAAGGGCGCCGGTATGTTCAGTATAGCGTCGTGGGCTGCCTTCACGGCCTGCAACGTGGCGGTGGCGGTGGCCGCATCGACCTTCCTCAGCTTGGCGAAGATGGAGTTCTCGATGATGGCGGACTCGTCGGGCAGGATGAGTTGTTCGCCCACGACGTTGGACTCACGCGTACCGCACAGCGCGTTGTAGATGGAGATGATGTTGTTAGAGTAGTCCTCGCGGGAGTGCCAGCTGTACCACGACTCCACGGCGTAGAGGGCCTCGGTGGTGTTCCCTGCCACGTACAGGTCGTAAGGGTCGCCAATCTTGGCATCGCCCACTTCGTTGGCAATGTCATAGCAGCCGTCCAATATCTGCTCCACACAGCTCAGGGCCGAGGAGAAGGTCGAGTTGTTGTGGTCCTTGAATACCTGTGCATAGGGCGTTCCTCCGGTCCGGTCATAGGACACGCTCCAGTACGAGTTCAGGTCGGTCGCGTCCTTGTCGAGCAGCTGGGCCACCTGCATCATGTAAGCGTGCCAGTTGTCGGCGTTGTCCGCCGTGTACTCCACTTCGGCAGGGTTCTTGTAGTCGTTGCCCCCGGCGGGCGTTTCGTTGTTGTCGTCACACGACATTGCCGTAAAGGCCAGCCCCATCGTAAGGGCCGTAGCATAAAGGATGTTCTTTCTCATTGCTTGTTTGTTTTGATATTATTATGTAGTTCTATTGCAAGGTACTCACTTTTTGAAGAACCAGCCCACGTAGGCAATGCCGATAGCAAACTCGTTCTCGCTGTTGTAACGCCCGCTGCCAAAGACCTTGCCCGAGCCTATCTTGCGGGTGGTGTAGTCGGCCTTCACCACGAGGTTGGGCAGGGCGAACCAGTTGAGACCGGCTGTCCACATGCTCACCTGGTTGCGGGCATCCATCACCACGCCCCGCTCTCCGGCTTCCTGCGGGTTGTAGTACTCGTAACGGGCGAAGGGATAGAGCACAGGCACCTTCTCGTTGCCACGGCAGAGGGAACGGAGGTTGAGACCCAGCTCCAGGCCATACTCACGCGCCTTCTTGGCCACGGGCGTAATGCGGCTGTAGCCCGAGGCGTTGTTCAGACGGCGGTTGCGCTCGGAGATGCCCGCCGAGTTGCCCAGATTGCCAGTAAGGAAATTGCCGCGCACCGTCAGGTAGCGGTTCTTGTACTGGGCATCGACCGAGTAGATGCGCAACGGGGCCGCGCCAAGTCCTGCGTAGGTGGCAGGCTCGTCGCTGTTGGAGAGCGTGTTGGCGCAGTAGTAGAACGAGGCCCCTACCCGCAGGCCGGGCACGCCGCGATAGTCCACACGGGCCACATAGGCAGGCGACGTGAAGTTGTCGTCCTCGAAGATGCCCTGCTTGCCCCCGGCCACCCACGTATTGCGGTCGAAGCCGTTGGCGTTAAGCCCCGCCACCACCATCGCCTGATAGTCGAAGAGGGCGTAACCACGCCCCACGGTGCCGAAGACCGAGATGCCCGTCTCGTGCCACGTAGAGGGGATGATGATGGTTTCTCCCTCGGGACGCACCGTGCCAAAGAAGTTGATGGGTTCGTGATGGGCGTTGGTAAGCCCGATGGGGAGCACCATGTGGCCAGCACGCACGTTGAAGGCCGGGTGGATGAGCCGCGTGATGTGGAACTGCTCCAGAGCCACCTCGCCACCCTTCTCTAGCTCGGTCTCGTACTCGCCGTTCTCCGAGTTCTCAAGCTCCATTGCCATGCCCGTTCCGCCTGCCTCGAACTCTATCTCGGCCCCCAGTATCCACTTGGGAGAGAACTTGTAGTCGAAAGCCAGCACAAAGCGCGGTATGGAGATGGTGTTACGGTGGTCCTTCGTGTTGCCATTTTGCGTCCCGGTGAAGCGGTTGATGCCGTAGTCCTTGAAAGCGGCAACCATTTCGCCATATCCACCAATGCGGAATTTCCGATAGTCGTCCTCGGCTGTGGAAGCTACACGTTCTTTAACTTTTTCGATTAGTTTCCTGCTTCCGGCCTCGTCCGTCGTCCCTTGGGGCGACTCCTCTGGCCCGGCTGCCTGCAAGGAGCTGGCTGCCAGGAGGAAGCAGAGTGCGAATAGCGTAGTTGTTTTTCTCATCTTCTTTTCATCTTGTTTAGACGGCGCAAAGGTATAGACCGCAAAAAAGTGTCACAATACCTAAAAAGCAGTATAGTGACCAGGCGGAATGGCAACAAATAGGTAAGTCCGGGACGGTAAAAAGGATGAACAAAGAACGGCAGGAGAAAGGCGTTCGCGATTGGGCGCGGACGGAAGGCGCGGACAGCCCCGACACCCTCCGACCGGGCACACCTTTGCCCGCCCGGGAGCAGACCTGTGCCCCCGAGGGGGCTATCCTGTGCCCGGCGGCGGGCACAGGTGTGCTCCCCGGGGCGCAACCCCGACTGCCGCCGGGAAGGAAGGCAAAAAAATCTGCTCCGACGTGGAGGGAATATAGAGGAATGCCCGTATCTTTGTAAACTCTAAACGCCCGGCGGCAACAACGGGACCTACAGCCCCACGCCGGTAAAAAACGCCCGACAGCCCACACGGAGCACCGCAAGACACGGCTCCGACAACCCCGAGGCCACGGCAACGAGAACGGGACACGGCCCCGCAGGAATGCCGCGAAACAACATAAGCTATCACAGAAACAAACAAAAGAATGGCAACAACCGACGACAAGAAGATTATCTTTTCGATGGTGGGACTGAACAAAACCATCCCACAGAACAACAAGCAAGTGCTGAAGAACATTTACCTGTCCTTCTTCTACGGTGCCAAGATAGGCATCATAGGTCTGAACGGCTCGGGCAAATCGACCCTGCTGAAGATTATCGCCGGACTGGACAAGTCGTATCAGGGAGAAGTGGTGTTCTCGCCCGGGTATTCGGTGGGATACCTGGCCCAAGAGCCGTACCTCGACCCAGGAAAGACCGTGAAGGAGGTGGTGATGGAAGGCGTGCAACCCATCGTAGACGCCCTGAACGAGTACGAGGAAATCAACCAGAAGTTCGCCCTGCCCGAGTACTATGAGGATGCCGACAAGATGGACAAGCTCTTCGCCCGGCAGGCCGAGCTGCAGGACATCATCGACTCGACCGACGCATGGAACCTGGACAGCAAGCTGGAACGCGCCATGGACGCCCTGCGCTGCCCGCCTGCCGACCAGCCGGTAGAACACCTCTCGGGAGGCGAACGCCGACGCGTGGCCCTCTGCCGCCTGCTGCTGCAAAAGCCCGACATACTGCTGCTGGACGAACCTACCAACCACCTCGACGCGGAGTCTATCGACTGGCTGGAACAACACCTGCAACAATACGAGGGAACGGTCATCGCCGTCACCCACGACCGCTACTTCCTGGACCACGTGGCCGGATGGATACTGGAACTGGACCGAGGAGAGGGTATCCCCTGGAAGGGCAACTACTCCAGCTGGCTCGAACAAAAGACCCGACGCATGGAAATGGAGGAGAAAACCGCCAGCAAGCGGCGCAAGACCCTGGAGCGCGAGCTGGAGTGGGTACGCATGGCTCCCAAGGCACGCCACGCCAAGGGAAAGGCACGCCTGAACTCCTACGACAAGCTGCTCAACGAAGACGTGAAGGAGAAGGAGGAACGGCTGGAAATATTCATCCCCAACGGACCGCGACTGGGGAACAAGGTCATCGAGGCACACCACGTGGCCAAGGCTTACGGAGACAAGCTGCTGTTCGACGACCTGAACTTTGTCCTCCCGCCCAACGGCATCGTGGGCATCATCGGGCCTAACGGTGCCGGGAAAACTACCCTCTTCCGCCTCATCATGGGCCTGGAGAAGGCCGACAGCGGCAGTTTCGAGGTGGGCGAGACGGTGAAGCTGGCCTACGTGGACCAGCAGCACAAGGACATCGACCCGGGGAAGAGCGTCTACCAGGTAATCTCGGGCGGCAACGAACTCATACGCATGGGCGGACGCGACGTGAACGCCCGCGCCTACCTGTCGCGCTTCAACTTCTCGGGAGCCGACCAGGAGAAGCTGTGCGGTGTCCTGTCGGGCGGCGAGCGCAACCGCCTGCACCTGGCAATGGCACTGAAAGAGGAAGGCAACGTGCTGTTGCTCGACGAGCCGACCAACGACATTGACGTGAACACGCTCCGCGCTCTGGAAGAAGGCTTGGAGGACTTTGCCGGGTGCGCCGTCATCATCAGCCACGACCGCTGGTTCCTCGACCGCATCTGCACGCACATACTGGCCTTCGAGGGCGACTCCAACGTGTTCTTCTTCGAGGGCAGCTACTCGGAATACGAGGAGAACAAGCTGAAGCGGCTGGGCAAGGAAGAGCCGACACGCGTGCGCTACCGCAAACTGATGGCCGACTGAGGCTCCCCCTCCCTACCCCACGCACCGGCCCCGGCGGGCACACCTCTGCCCGCCGGAGAGCGAACCTTTGCCAGCCAGGGAGCACAGGTGTGCCACCCGCCGGGCAAAGGTCTGCCAAGACGGGAGGCTGGAAAGGACCGCCACGGGCAACCACCCGCACGGATGCAAAAAAAAGGACGCAAACTGCGCCCGGCCTCCCGGCAAAGAGGCCAGCGGCACGCAGTCTGCGTCCTTTTCACTTATCGTAACACGCGCACGGAGGCTACAGTCCGCTGCAATCCACCCCCTCGAACACCAGCGAGGGCACGTGCCATGCCGACGAGCGCACGGGATCGCTGCCCACGGCTGCCAGCGAAGCCCACAAGCCGAGCATGTTGCCCGTGATGTTCATCTCGCTGACGGGGAACGTCGGCTTTCCGTCCTCGATGTAGAAGCCTTCGATGCCGTAGGAGAAGTCGCCCGTGGCACTGTTGCAATTGCCCCCGTTGAAGCCCGTTACCAGAATGCCCCGGCCCACGTCGGCCAACAGCTCGTCCTGCCCCTTGACTCCCGGGGCAAGCACCAGCTGGGAAGGCGAAGCCACGGTAGGCTCCATGCCCAACTTGCGGGCGTTGTAGGTGTCGATGTAGTAGTGGCGCAGCACGCCGCCGTCCACCACCATGCGGGGCTGTGTGGCCACACCTTCGTTGTCGAAATAGCGTGCCCCGCGCGCCCCGACAAGGTGAGGCTCGTCGCGCAGCGTCAGCAGGGACGAGCCTATGGCCTGCCCCATACGACCGAGCAGGAAAGAGTCCTTCTGCTGCAAGGCCGAACCGTAGAGCGCATTGACGAGCGGGGCCAGCAGGCGACCCGTGCTGTAAGCATCGACCACCAGCGTATAACGTCCCGTGGGCACCTTGCGCTGCCCCAGCTTGCGAAGCGCGCGCGCCAAGGCCGTAGCGCCTATGCCGGTGCGGGTCAAAGAGCCGTAGTGCAGGGAGGTCTCGTACCAGAACTCCGAAGGGCGGGCATCACCCTGGTCGCGCACAGACACGTTGGCCGACAGGCTGAACCACGTGGCACTCATCTCGCCTTCAAAGCCGTTGCTGGACAGACGGTAGATGGTGCTCACGCCGTCGCTGTAGGAACTGGCTACCGAGACTATGCGCCCGTCGCGCCCCAAAGCCTCCTCGGCCACGGTGCGGGCCAAAGCCACCTTCTCGTCTGGCAGGATGTCGTAGTAGTGCGCATCGCATTGCTCCAAGTCGGGCAGACCGCCACGATAGTAGCGCGAAGGGTCGGGCAGGGCGCGGGCAGGGTCGGGCGACAGGCAACGGGTAGAGGCAATGCCGTTCTCGATGAACGTGGCCAGCTCGTCGCGCCGCAGGCGGTTGGTGGAGTAGGTACCGAAACGCCCGTCGACAAACAGGCTGATGCCCAGCCCGCTCTCGGCAGCCTGCTGCAGGCGGTCCATGTTGCCGTCGAGCAGCTCGAAGGAGGAGCTTTCGTTGGAGTACAAAGCCAGCCGCACGGCCTGGCAACCGTTTGCCCGGGCAAAGTCCATAGCCCAGTGGGCAAGCGTCTTATTCTCTTGGGTTATCATAGTTGTGTGAAACTGTCTTGTTGAGGTAACAGGTGTGTGTGTCATTCGCCTCCCACCGTAAGCCGACGCACCAGCACGGTAGGCATTCCACAAGTAACCGGACAGGACTGGCCGTCCTTCCCGCATGTCCAGGCACTGTTGTCTATCTGCAGATTGCCTGCCACCATCGTGATGTCGGCCAATGCCTGCGGGCCGTTGCCTATGATGTTGATGTCGCGGATGGGTTGCGTCAGGTGTCCGCCTTCTATGAGGTAGCCCGACTTGACGTAGAACGTGAAGTCGCCCGCACCTATCTGCACCTGCCCGTTGGTGAAGTTGTCCACGTAGATGCCCCGGTCGACGGTAGCCACGATGTCGGCCTCGTCCAACCGGCCAGACTCCATGTAGGTAGCCCGCATACGCGGAATGGGCGGACAGCGGAAGGTGTCGCGCCGCCCGTTGCCGGTAGGCTCCACGCCGTAGTGGCGTGCGCTGATGCGGTCGTGCAGGTAACTGGACAAGATTCCTTCGTGCACAAGGTAAGTCTTCTGTCCCTCCACTCCCTCGTCGTCAAAGTTCACCGCTCCCCGGTTGTGCTCCAGCGTGCCGTCGTCCACCACGCTGATGCTGGGGTGGCACACCTGCTTGCCCAACCGGTCGCTGAAGATGGAGATGCCCTTGCGGTTGAAGTCCGCCTCGAAAGCGTGCCCTATCGCCTCGTGCAGCAATATGCCCGAGCTTCCGGCAGCCATCACCACCGGCATCTCACCGCCCCGGGGCTTGACGGCACGGAACAGAAGGGCCGTCTTCTCGACCACCTCGCGGGCAAGACCGTCCACAAGAGCCTCGGTAAGAAACTCAGCTCCGAGACGCAACGAGCGCGAGGCGTTGCCCGACTCAACCCTGCCGTCCTGCTCCATGACACAGGTGACGGCAAAGGTGGCCAAAGGCCGATAATCATAGTAAGCCATGCCCAGCGAGTTGCAGAAAAGCACGTGAGTGGTGCTGTCCAACAGGCAGGCCTGCACCTTGCACACGCGTCGGTCAAGGGCAAAAGCCTGTTCGTTGAGTCGTTCCAGATGGGGTATCTTCCGGCTGACGGCGGTCTCCTCCCAAGGCTGCAAAACGGCGTATCGGCTGGCCGCCAGGTTGCGTCCGGCAATGGGAGACGGCTGGCAGGCTGTGCCTGTCTGGGCAATGCGGGCCGCCGTGCGGGCCGCCCGCAACATGTCCTCCAGCCCCGTCCCCTCGACGTAGGCATACCCCGTCTGGTCGCCACAGAGGACACGCACGCCCATGCCGTAGTCTATGTTGGCACTGCAACTGTTCACGTGTCCGTCCAACAGTGTGATGCTGTTGTTGAAAGAGTGTTCAAAGTAGAGGTCGGCATAGTCGCCGCCCTTCTCAAGAGCAGCAACCAGGACGCGGTTGAGGTCGGCTGCCGTCACGCCAAAGTGTTGCATGGCATCAGCCACGCCGGTTATGGTTCGATTCATGTAGCTATGGTGTGGAACAAATCAGGTTAGTAATCAAGTCTCTCACAAGCATTGCCCCTCCCCTGCCAGGGCTGGCCGGGGACGCAGCGCAGGCCCGTCAGCTTTCTTTCGTAAGCAGGCTCTCAAGTTCCTCGGCACTCAGCCGCAAATGGAACTGCCCCTTATAGGCCACGGAGATGCCGCCCGTCTCTTCGGAAACAATCACCGCGTGGGCATCGGACACCTGCGAGATGCCCATAGCCGAACGGTGGCGCAGACCAAGTTCCTTGGGAATGTCCAGATTGTGAGATACTGGCAGAATGCATCCCGCCGCCTCTATGCGGTGTTTGCTTATCACCATCGCCCCGTCGTGCAAGGGAGAGTTCTTGAAGAAGATATTCTCTATGAGCCGCTGGTTGATGTTTGCGTCTATCACGTCACCGGTGCGCACCACGTCGTCGAGCGGCACATTATGCTCTATCACGATAAGTGCCCCCACCTTCTGCTTACTCATGCTGAGACAAGCCATTACGATGGGCATGATGTCTTCGTGCTGCAAGTCTTGTTCCCGCTTACCCCCGGTGAAGAAGCGTATAAGTGTGTTGACATGCCTATGCGAGCCAAGCGTGAGCAGAAAACGCCGTATCTCTTCCTGAAAAAGTATGATAATGGCCAAGACACCTACGCTGACCAGCTTGTCGAGAATAGAACCCAGCAACTTCATCTCAAGGACCTGTGACACCACGACCCAGATGACGATGAAGACCAACACACCCGTAAAGATGTTGATAGAACCCGATGCCTTCATCAGCTTATAAGTGTAGTAAAGCAGGAAGGCAACCAGCAGGATATCGATGAAGTCTTTTATGCCAAACTCAATGAACATAACAATATACTTTTGCTGAAGTATTAGTTGTGAAGGGTAACGGCCGCCCCCTCAGGAGAGACACCCCGATAAAGACTCACAATCTTGACTGTTTCGACAGCCGGACGCACATCGTGCACACGCAGGATATCGGCACCGTGGCAAAGGCTCAGGGTATGGAGCACCGTGGTGCCATTGAGCGATTCTTCGGGGGTGCAGCCCAGCAGTTTGTAAATCATGGACTTGCGGGAAACACCCACAAGCAGCGGAGCATCCAGCCGACGGAAATCGTCCAGGCAGGCCAATAGCCGGTAGTTGTCCTCAAGGGTCTTACCAAAGCCGAAGCCAGGGTCGACAATGATGTCACACACCCCTGCCTCGCGCAACTGCTGCAACTTGGTTGCCAGGAACTGTAGCACATCACACACGGGGTCGACATACGTAGGCGCGGCCTGCATGGTCTGCGGCGTTCCCTGCATGTGCATCAGGACGTAGGGCACGCCAAGACGCGCCACCGTGGCAAACATGTCGGCATCGAGAGCACCTGCCGAGATGTCATTGACAATATCCACGCCAAACTCCTCGACGCACATGCGGGCCACATCAGCGCGGAAAGTGTCAACCGAGAGCACCGCCTCCGGGCACACCCGGCGCACAATGGACAAACCACGGCGCAAACGGCTCATCTCTTCGGACGGCGAGACATCTGCCGCCCCCGGACGGGACGAATAGGCACCGACATCGATGATGCCTCCCCCCTCGTCGACAATTTGTCGCACACGAAGAGCTATGCTGTCGTCAGTCTGCATACGGCTGGCAGCATAAAACGAATCTGGTGTAAGGTTGAGAATGCCCATGATGAGCGGTGTGGAGAGGTCTATCAATCGGCCATTGGCATTGATGTATCGGGAAGAGGTATTGTGCATTGCGATTAAGTGCTTATGTCTAACGATTTTGCCGCAAAGGTACGGAATTTTGCGAAAAACAAAGGGAGTGCCTTGTAGAAATCGCATCGGCGGGCCGAGTATCACCTAAGCCCCTGCGTGAGCACAGGAATGCCCGGCAGGGAGCACAGGTGCGCTCGCTGCCGGGCATTCCTGTGCTTCCTCGGTGGCACACCTGTGCCTGCCAAGGGGAGGATTGGAAGCAGGAGGGGGGGGGTAAACCCAAATCGGTCATTAGAGTCCAAAGCGATTTCGTTTTGCCACCGTGCAGATTGGCTGTCGCCTTTGTCGAAGGCGTAGCGGGCTACGTCGAGACAAAGCGGCAGACAAGATGCCGGTGGCAAGACGAAAGGGCTTGGAAAGCCGTAGAAAGACTGTCAAGCACACGGCAAGGCGGTCTAATGACCGATTGGGG
>CALULL010000030.1 GCA_944321465.1 uncultured Bacteroides sp. | reverse complement strand
CGCCCTCGCCTCCGCCACCCTGCCCGACGGACTGACCCTGCTCGGCGAAAACGCTTTCGAGAATTGCACCGCCCTCACCTCCGTCACCTTCCCCGACGGGCTGGAAGAAATCGGCGCATACGCATTCGCCAACTGCCAGTCTTTAACCGATGTCGACCTGCCCGACATGCTGAAACGCATCAATGAGGCCGCCTTCAATGGTTGCCAGTCGCTGACAAACATCGACCTGCCCGCCCATCTGGGATTTATACTAGAAGATGCTTTCACGCTCTGCGGCTCCTTGGAAAGCATCCGCTCATGGGCATCCACACCCCCATGGCCAGAGGATTGTTTCGACAGTGAGACCTACGACCGGGCCACCCTCTACATCCCCAACGGTTCGCTCGAAGAATACAAAAGATACCAAATTTGGAGCCGATTCGACAACATCGTAGAGTTCGACCCCACCGGCATAGCCGACGGCACCGCCACTCCCGGCGGCCTCAGCCTCAGTGCCCACGACGGCACGCTGCGCATCGACGGCCTGCCACAGGGTACCCCCGTCGAGGTCTACACGACGGACGGCAAGCTGGTCTACCAAGGCACGGCTACCGACGTGGCCCTGCCCGAAGGCGGACTATACATAATACGCGCAGCAGGACAAACCGGCAAGATTATATTGTAACTAACCCATAAAAGCAACAAACGACAATGAAAACAAAAGACCTTATCCACACCCTGACCGCAGGCCTGGTGGCCGCCCTGCTGTGCCTGCCACTGACGACCGCCTGCACCGACGACGACCCCACAGGCGACGGAACCGAGAACACCGACCCCTCCAACCCCGGCGGCAACGAGGACGGCAACAAGGGCGAGCACGACAATGGCAACGGCATCACGTACAACGACGAAGACCTCACCTTCGACGAGACAGCCAACCTCTACACCATCCACACCGCACGCGGGCTGTGGGCCTGGGGACTCATGAACTACGGCCAGCCCGACGCAAGCGCGGTGCTGGCAGCCGACATCACGCTGGGAGAATACTTGCCGGAGGGATACACCGAGGACAACAACTGGTATGCCCAGACGGTCCTCACGGGAGACATCACCTTCGACGGCGCAGGGCACACCATCAGCGGGATGCGCGTAGAACAAAACGACAATCTGGGCTTTTTCCGATGCATCACAGAGGAGTCCCAAGTGATAAACCTCACGGTAGAAGGCAACATACGCTACCCCAACACCGTACTGGACATGAGCCGACTCTACATGGGAGGCATAGCCGCCGAAGTCGACGGAGGAAGCATCAGGAACTGTGCTTTCCAAGGCAGCATTGATGCCAGCGACATCGAAGAGAACAACAGCAGTTACAGCATAGGCATATCCATTGGCGGCATCGCAGGCTATGCCAGCAATAACAGTGCCATAACGGGCTGCACCGCCACTGGGTCCTTCACCGCCTGTTTCAGCCCAGAAGGAAACATCATGCCTGATTACAATGCAGTAGGCGGCATCGTAGGATATGCACCCGACCTGTATTCTGACGAAGAAATATCCGACTGCCACACCCCGGTCGACTGCCACGTAACCGGTTACTTTGCCGGTGGCATAGCGGGATTTGCCGACGGAACCAACATAAACAACTGCAGCTCCGATGCCGAAGTCATCGGGCAGAGCTATGCCGGCGGCATCGTGGGAAGTCACGCCAACTGCTACGGCTGCTACACTACGGACGAATGCCGTGTGTCGGGAAAGATAGCAGGCGGCATAGCCGGGGAAGGCGAGATAATGTACGGCTGCTACTCCTATGCCCACGTGACAGGAGTGCCCGACGAAGAAGGAAGATACAGTTACGCAGGCGGTCTTGCAGGCTATGCCCACAGCGACGATATGGCGGGCTGCTACTTCGGAGGCACTGTCCTGGCACCGCAAATTGCCGACCACGCGGTTGCCTACATCAGTACAGCCGATGGTTCAACCTATATCTATGGTATCTATTCCACAGGTCAGGCGACAAAGGAGGAGGACGGAACGCAAGTGCCCACCAACATCTACTACAACGGTATAGATGGGCAAAAAGAAGACCTTCCCCGCACCACCGACGGCCAGATAGACTGGGAAACTGGTACCGCCTTGCTGAACGCCTCCATCAATGAGTTCAACAACGATCCCTACGGAGGAAGCGTGCTCAAATGCGAGTACCACTTCGTCCAGACCGACGGCACCTCCAACCCGCCCACGCTGGCCGAAGGCGCGCCCGGAGCCGAGTGACCGCCTGCCACACCCCACACCCCGCCCGCCGCAGAGGCTGCCCGCAGCCGCCCGGCGGGCACAGGCGCGCTCCCCCGGGAGCACAGGACTGCCCGCTTGCTGGCACACCTTTGCCAGCAGGCGGGCTTTCCTTTGCCCGGAAAGAGGCTCTGGGCAGGCCGGGAAGAGGACGGCCCGCACCACTTTTTCGCCACCCGATGTGCCGGAATATGGAAATAATGCGTACCTTTGCAGCCGCAAAGAGAAAATGTGGAAAGATTTGAGTAGCTTGCAACCACAGAAAAAAATGCTAAAACACATCCTTTTCTGAACCGCCGCCCAACCCGCACAAGGACGGGCGGACACCCACAGAGCAAATCCCTACTCACCGTTTCCCCATTTCGGCCCCGGCGGGCCAACCTCTGCCGGAGGCGCACCGCTTATGTTTAATCTTTAATTCCCGACAAAAGAAATGGGTTACTTATTCACATCCGAATCGGTGTCCGAAGGGCACCCCGACAAGGTGGCCGACCAGATATCGGACGCCATACTGGACAAACTGCTGGCCTACGACCCCAACTCGAAAGTGGCCTGCGAGACGCTCGTCACCACCGGACAGGTCATTCTGGCCGGCGAGGTGAAGACGAAAGCCTACGTTGACATGCCGCTCATTGCCCGCGAAGTCATCAGGAAGGTGGGCTACACGAAGGGCGAGTACATGTTCGAAAGCAACTCGTGCGGCGTGCTGAGCGCCATCCACGAGCAAAGCCCCGACATCAACCGGGGCGTGGAGCGCACCGACCCGATGGAACAGGGCGCGGGCGACCAGGGCATGATGTTCGGCTACGCCACCAACGAGACGGAGAACTACATCCCCCTGTCGCTCGACCTGGCGCACCGCATCCTGCAGGTGCTGGCCGACATACGCCGCGAAGGCAAGCAAATGACTTACCTGCGGCCCGACTCGAAGAGCCAGGTGACGATAGAGTACGACGACCAGGGACGGCCCGCACGCATCGACACCATCGTGGTCTCCACGCAGCACGACGACTTCATCCGCCCCGCCGACGACACCCCGCAGGCACAGCTCAAGGCCGACGAGGAGATGCTGGCCATCATCCGCTACGACGTCATCAACACGCTGATGCCCCGCGTCATCGCCTCCATACACCACGAGGAGGTGCTGCGTCTGTTCAACGACGAGATAAAGTACCTCGTCAACCCCACAGGCAAGTTCGTCATCGGCGGTCCCCACGGCGACACGGGCCTGACGGGACGCAAAATCATCGTCGACACCTACGGCGGCAAGGGCGCGCACGGCGGCGGCGCGTTCTCGGGCAAGGACCCCTCGAAGGTGGACCGTTCGGCAGCCTACGCCGCACGCCACATCGCCAAGAACATGGTGGCTGCCGGGGTGGCGGACGAAATGCTGGTGCAGGTGAGCTACGCCATCGGTGTGGCACGCCCGGTGAGCATCTACGTCAACACCTACGGACGCAGCCACGTGCAGCTCACCGACGGCGAGATAGCCGAGAAGATAGGCCAGCTCTTCGACCTGCGCCCGCGCGCCATCGAGGAACGGCTGAAGCTGCGCAACCCCATCTACCAGGAGACGGCGGCCTACGGACACATGGGACGCCAGCCGCAGACGGTGACCAAGCACTTCCGCAGCCGCTACGAAGGCGACAAGGACATCACCGTGGAACTGTTCACCTGGGAGAAACTCGACTACGTGGAGCAAATCAAGGCGGCCTTCGGGCTGTAAGCTCCCGCCACGCCACTACAGGCCGGAAGGCGCAAGGCGTGCCCACGGGCACGGACCATGCCTTCCGGCTTTTTCTTATCCCGGCGCAGGACAAGGGTACAGGCCGTGACCGGACGAAGCGGCAACACCCCCGGCGCACGAACAAAGGACATTCCCGCGACGGGAAAAGCGTGCGACATGCTTGCCCTACAAACGCCCCGCCCCGCCGACGAGGACTGACACATCGGGACATCCCCCGCACAACAACCGAACAAGCCCGCACCGCCTCCCGGAGCCGTACCTGCACAGGCACACACCCCGGACATGCGATGCGGGCTTGCCGCTTTGCCACCGACCGGCCAAGGAGACAGGCGGCGGAGAACGTTCCTCCCCCGCCAGTCCCCACGCCTAACGACGCTGCCACTTGCCGTCTTTCACTTCTTGCAGCAGTCCGGCCAACTCCTTCACCTTGTCGGGATGCTGCGCGGCCACGTTGTCCTTTTCCGACGGGTCCTGAGCCAGATTGTAAAGCTGAGGCTCGGGGCTGTTGCCCATCTCGGTCTTTGTCCAACGCTCCAAAGCTGGCTTGTCGCTCGGCTCGATGTACTTGTAGTCACCCTGGACGATAGAAAGCGTATTGTCCAAGTTCTGCTGCACCACAAAGCTGCAACCCTTGCCGTCCTTGCCCAGCAAAGTAGCAAGCTGGTCGCGGCTGTCGGGGGCCACGCCCTCGGGCAGCGGATAGTCCAACAGGTCGGCCAGCGAGGCGTAGACATCAATCATGGAGAACAACGCCTGCTGCTTGCCTGGCTTGATGGCCGCAGGCCAACGCACCAGGAAGGGAACGCGCGTACCGGCCTCGAAGGCACTGTACTTGCCGCCCCGGTAGTTCTTCATCGGCGTATGCCCGTTCAGCAGCTCGCGCGCCTGGTCCTGATAGCCGTCGTCTATCACAGGACCATTGTCGCTACAGAACACCAGCAGGGTGTTGTCCGCCAGCCCCAGGCTGTCCAGCGTGTTGAGTATCTCGCCCACGGTCCAGTCCAGCTGTAGAATGACATCGCCCCTCGGGCCAAGCCCGCTCTTGCCGACGAAACGCGGATGAGCCACGCGCGGCACGTGAATGTCCTGCGTGCCCATATAGAGGAAGAAGGGGGTGTCCTTGTGGGCCACGATGAAGTCTTTGGCCTTGCCAGCGATAACGTCGGCAATCTGCTCGTCGTCCCACAGGGCAGCACGCCCGCCCGTCATCCAGCCTATGCGCGGTATACCGTTGATAATGGTGTTGTTGTGTCCCTGGCTGGGCTTCATCTTCACCAGCTCGGGGTTCTCCTCGCCCGTAGGCCAGTCGCCCACCTTGTGGTCGTAGCTCACGGTAATGGGGTCGGCGGGGTCGAGACCTGCCACCCGTCCGTTCTCTACGAAGACGCAGGGCACGCGGTCCACCGTGGCGGGAATGATGAACTCATAGTCGAAGCCTATGTCTTGAGTGTTGGGGTGTATCTCAGTATTGAAGTCCGTCCCGCCCTTGGGGCCAAGCCCCAGATGCCACTTGCCCACGGCAGCCGTGGCATAACCTTTGGCACGGAACATGTCGGCCAGCGTGACGCAGGCAGTATCGATAATCAGCTCGGAGTTGCCCGGCGCGATGCCCGTGTTCTCCTGCCGCCAAGGATACATGCCCGTGAGCAGCCCGAAGCGCGAGGGCGTGCTGGTGGAAGAAGTGGCGTAGGCATTGGTGAACTGAAGCCCCTGCCCGGCCAAGCGGTCGAGGTTCGGGGTCTGGACTTTGGTGGCACCGTAGCAACTCAGGTCGCCTATGCCAACATCGTCCGAAATAAGATAAATGACGTTGGGCCGCTGTGGCAGGCCCTCGTCGTCCTTCTTCTGCCTGGAGTTATTGCCGCAACCCGTCAGCAACAGCGCTCCGGCCGGCAGTAAGGCTAACAAAGATTCCGAATGTCTCATAGTCGTTTGCATTTTATTTGTTTGAAGTTTCAAAGGTAAACAGTCAAAGTGCGCCCGCCAAGAAAAAACGTACAGATTTGCACAAAAAACGTACATGCAGCAAAGCGGCACTTTTCTACCCGAAAGCCACCCTACCTGTGCCCGCCCGGAAGCAGGCCTGTGCCCGGTGGCTGGCACACGTGCGCCCGCCACCGGGCAGACCTGTGTCCTCGTGCCCCAGCTCCGAGGCAACCGGCGCAGGCCCGGGCAAGAGGCAAAAAGCAGTCCCGCACCCTTAGACACAAGACGGGACATGCCACAGGAAGGAACGGGCCCGGAAGCGTCAGAGCGAACGGGCTATGCCCATCTCCAGCCCGCGCAACTCGGCCAGCCCGCGCAGGCGGCCTATGCAGCTATAGCCGGGGTTGGTGTGCTTGCGCAGGTCGTCCACCATCTGATGCCCGTGGTCGGGACGCATGGGAATGGACTCGCCGCGCCGCTGCTGCATGAGGAGGAACTCGCGCATGACAGCATACATGTCGACATCGCCCTCCAAGTGGTTGGCCTCGTAGAAGTTGCCCTCGCCATCGCGCTTCGTGCTGCGCAGGTGGACGAAGTTGATGCGGTCGGCAAAACGGCGCATGAGGGCGGCACAGTCGTTGGCACTGCTCACGCCGAGCGAGCCGGTGCAGAGGCACAGGCCGTTGCTGGGATTGGGCACGGCATCGACCAGTGCCTGAAAGTCGTCGCCGCTGCTCATGATGCGCGGCAAACCGAGGATGGGCATGGGGGGGTCGTCGGGGTGGATGACAAGTCGCACGCCCACTTCGTCGGCCACGGGACATATCTGGGCAAGGAAGTCGATGAGATGCTGGCGTAGCCTCTGAGGCGTGATGTCGGCATAACGCTCCAGCTCGCGACGGAATTGGTCGAGGGTAAAGCTTTCTTCAGCACCGGGAAGCCCGGCAATCATGTTGCGCACGAGGCGCCGGCGCTCTTCCTCGCCCATCTGGTCGAAACGCTGCCGGGCACGTGCTTTCTCCTCGTCGGTGTACTCGGCCTCGGCACCGGGACGTTGCAGCAAAAAGAGGTCGAAAGCCACGTAGGCCGCCCGCTCGAAGCGCAAGGCGCGGCTACCGTCGGGCATGGGATAGGCCAGGTCGGTGCGCGTCCAGTCGAGTACAGGCATGAAGTTGTAAGTGACGGTGCGTACGCCACACTGGGCGAGGTTGCGCAAGGTCTGGCAGTAGCTGTCGACGTATCGCCGGTAGTCGCCTGTCTGGGTCTTGATGTGTTCGTGCACCGGCACGCTCTCGACCACCGACCAGCGCAGGCCTGCATCCTCTATCAGCCGACGGCGTTTCATAATCTCTGCCACGGTCCACACCTCGCCGTTGGGTATGTGGTGCAAGGCGTTGACGATGCCGGTGGCTCCGGCTTGCCTGATGTCACTGAGACTTACGGGGTCGGAAGGCCCGTACCAGCGCCAGGTTTGTTCACAAAGTATCATTGGGATTGAATGTTGAAGGTTGAAAAACAAAAAGCGGAAAAGGTCATCCCGGCAGGCAGGAAAAACGGGCACCCGGCCACAGGGCCGGATGCCCGTTTTCTATCCTGTCTTCTCGGGGCGTGTCAGCTTCTTCAGATGGAGAACGCGTCGTAACCGCCGTCGACTACCGAGAGTGCCCCGGTGACGAAGCTGGATGCCTCGCAGATGAGGTAATGAATGGTGCCAAACAACTCGTCGGGATTGCCGAAGCGACCGGCGGGCGTGTGGGCAATGACGGCTTGTGCGCGGGGCGTGAAGGAACCGTCGGGTTTAATCATCAGGTCGTGGTTCTGCTTGGTGATAAAGAAGCCGGGCACAATGGCGTTTACCCGGATGCGGGGGCTGAACTTGCGTGCCAGCTCGGTGGCCATGTAGCGCGTATAGTTGGCAATGGCAGCCTTGGCGGCGGAGTAGCCCACAACGCGGGTGAGGGGGCGTATGGCCGACTCGGAACAGAAATTGACGATGACACCTTCTTTCTTCTCTGCCATCACTTCGAGGAACACCTGGGTGGGCAGCACGGTACCGAAGAGATTGAGGTCGACTACGCGGCGGAATGCGTCAATGTCGAGGTCGAGGATGGTCTTGTCAGGAGGGATGATGGCTCCGGCCATGTTGCCTCCGGCGGCGTTGAGCAGAACGTCGATGGTGCCGAAACGGGCCAAAATGTCTGCCTTGTTCTGTTGCAAGACTTCTTTGTCCATAACGTCGCTCTTGAGGAAAAGGCTGGGGCTGTACTGATTCAGTTCGGCTTCAAGAGCCTTTCCCTCTTCTTCTTTGCGGGCGAGGACAACGATGCGTGCGCCTTGTTGGGCGAGATAAAGGGCGATGCTGCGTCCCAGTATGCCGCAACCGCCTGTAACGACAATCACCTTGTCTTTGATGTCAAACAAGTTCTTCATAAGTTTTGTTGTTTTTGTATGTAACTTAGGTTTGGGGCAAAGTTAAGGCTTTCCTCGCTATGTTGGACACCCCAAAAGGGAAAAAAGATGCCTGACAAAGGTTCACTTGTCACTTTTTTGCGGCAATGCCCATGCTTTGCTGCAAAACAAGCAGACTCTCGGGGCCCATGTTGAAAAGCAGGTCGACGATGCTCAGGTTGGGCAGGAAGCCCAGGCGGGAAGCGAACACCTGGTAGTAGGGGACGGGGGAAAAGGCGGGTCCCTCTGCGGGCGTGCCTTCCTTAGGGCAAATGGCTTCGCGCAGATCGAGCACGCCGTCAGCCGGATGGACGGCATAGGCGGTGGTGCGGCTGACAACGGGCTGCATGTCAATAAGCGAACAGACCAGGTGCAGAAGTTCCTCGTTGAAGTCGGCAAGGAACTCGTAACGCCGCTCGTAAAAGGGCCGGAAGTCGTCACGGTAGTACTCGAAGAAGGGAGTGTGGTTGTAGGCCGTCTCAAAGGCGTTCCAATGCAGATGTCGCCAATTGCCGTGGTCGGAGATGCGGATGTCGCGCATGAAAGCCTTGGGCGCGGAGGGCTTGACGACAGGCACAGTGAGAACCAGCGGTCCGTCAGGGGCGGCAATGGTGCAGCGATTGCGGTAGGTCTGCTTTCGGTAGTGGTCATACTGCTCCAGAAGCACGCGGCCGGAGGCCAGCATATGGGCGTAATATTCCACTGGGGCAAGGTAGGCCGAGGAGAGCAGCACGGCATGAGGCGGGAAGGTTGCAGAAGCGTTCATAAGAGGCATAGGGGAAATGAGACCATAGGCAGGAACGTTCAGTTGACAGGCATCCAGACACGTTCCCAACGATAGCCTGCAAAAGGACCGCTTCCCTGCTCCTTGGACAGCCACACACGGGCGGCACGACCTATCAGGTGGTCGCATGGCACGAAACCGAAGAGGCGCGAGTCGGTGATATTGGCCGGATTGTTGGACACGACCCAATAGTAGTCCTTGGTGAAGCGGCAGGTCGTGGCGGGATGTCCGTCCACGTAAAGCGTGTCGTCCTTTATCTCGGCACGGCGCCCCTCGTGCAACACGAGGGTGTTACAAAGCAAAGCCATGTTCCAGCGGTGCACCACGACTTCCTTGCCCCGTGCGGGAACCACAAGGGGACGCAGGCTGGCGGGGTCGGACGAGGGCAGCGGAGACAGCCAGCACCCCTGCGGCATGGCTTGCTGAAGGAGGTAATGCTCGTAGCGGCTGAAACTGCGCACACGGCGCGTGGTGTCCTCGTCGACCGGCAGCCCGGAGTCAATGCCAAGCAGACAGAGCAGGGAGTCGAGCAGACGCTCCTTGTCGCGCGGGTAGGAATAAAGGAACTTCTGGTCGGGGGCGTTGAGCATCGAGGCAGTAACGGCAAACAGCGAGTCGACAAGCAGAGTGTCGCCCGGTAAGCCCACGCAACGGCCTATGAAGGTCTCCCTGCGGCTGACAACGCTCTCCCGTGTGTTGGCCGGGTTGTTGAAGACCACGATGTCGCCTTTTCCTACCGGGCGTGGCCGCCAGCGATGGTATCCCCACAAGCCCATGAAGGGCAGCCGCAGGCCGTAGCTCCACTTGTTCACCAGAATGCGCTCTCCGCGATAAAGGGAGTTCTCCATGCCCTGCGAAGGGATAAGGTAGGACGTGGCCACGCAACCACGCAACAACACCACCGCCGCTATTGCGCCAGCCACGGCAGTCGCTATTTTCCAGCTTCTGTTCATGCGTCACTCACCTTAATGCTACGAGATGTACGGGTTATGCGAGGTCCTTTTCCTGCGTGCTATGCGTCCTGCCTGCTACTCCACGCGCTTGAACAGGCGGTTCCACCGTATCTTACCGTCGAACCAGCCACGGTCTTTATCGAGCGAGAGCCAGATGAACAGCGGCTTGCCCACCACGTGATCCTCGGGGACAAAGCCCCAATAACGCGAGTCGGCCGAGTTGTGACGGTTGTCGCCCATCATCCAGTAGTAGTCCAATGTGAAAGTATAGCTATCGGTACGCTGACCGTTGATGTAGATGCCGTCAGGGCGGCGCTCCAGGCGGTTGCCCTCGTAGGCGGTGATGCAGCGTTCGTAGATTGGCAGGTTGTCTTCCGTCAGCCGGATGGTGGCGCCCTTGGCGGGTATCCAGATGGGACCGTAGTCGTTGCGCGTCCACTTGGTATAAAGGTTCTGCGGATACATAGGCCCGCTGTAGTCCTCCGGCTCCATGACAATGCGGCTCACCAGTTTCTTGTTGCCGGTCAAGGCATCGTGCATCTGCTTAGTCAAGGGCAGATGATAGACCGGAGCCAAGCGTCCCTGGTCGTCGCGGTAGTCCAGCCCCAACTGTTCGAGAGCGGCGATGCTGGCGTTCTGTCCGTTGCTTACCAGTATCTGGTCGTCGCGGCTGATGCCCAACTGCCGGAACATCTCTTCGCTGATGTACATGCCCGTGGTCTGGACGAAGTAGTTGAACTGTAGCCCTTCTGGGTTCGGCGTGGGCTTGCCGTCCACGTAGACCTGCCCGCCGATAATCTGCAACGTGTCTCCGGGCAAGCCCACGCAACGCTTCACGTAGTTCTCGCGGCGGTCAACGGGGCGGACGACAACCTCGCCATAGAGCTGCGGGTTCTGGCGTATCTGACGGCTGCCTGCGGCATAGTAAACGTCATAAACGGCACGTTGTTGCTCACGTGTCAGGCTGTCCATCTCCACTTCCTTGGGCAGCAAGCGGCGGCCTTCGCTGTAAGCAAGGCTGTAGAAGTCGGTCTGCTGGAAATTGAGGGCAACGGTATCGCCCGCCGGGAAGTTGAATACGACGATATCGTTCAGTTGCACGTGTCCCGTACCGGCCACACGCTTGTAGTCCCATTGCGGCCATTCTATGTAGGACTTGCAGTTCAGAACCGGCAGCGTGTGCTGAGCCAAAGGCATGGACAGCGGTGTATTGGGGACACGCGGGCCGTAACTCACCTTGCTGACGTAGAGGAAGTCGCCCACCAGCAACGACTTCTCAAGCGAGGAAGACGGTATCTGGTAGTTCTGGAAAGCGTACAGGTTGACGAAGTAGACAGCCACCAGCGCGAACACGATGGCATCTACCCAACTCATGACGTTGCGGGCCACGGGGTTCTTCAGCCTGCGCCAGCACCCCCAGGGGATTTTCCGAGAGATGTAAATGTCAAAGATAAAGGGTACTACCACCAGCCCCCACCAGCTCCTTACCCACAAAAGGAAGAGCAGATAGAGCGCAGTAACGATGGCGAACTTAATCCATTGCTTGCGGGATGCTTTCATTGTATCGTGCATAGAGTATTATATAAGTAATGTCGTTATCGTCTTGCATGCGGGCCTGCCAGGCAGGCCATGCCGCGCTTCACTTGAGAAAAGCAAACAGGTCGTTCATACCCAGCAGGCCCGTGTGCGCGGCGGTGTACTCGGCGGCGAGCACCGCTCCCAGGGCAAAGCCGCTGCGGTTTCGGGCCTCGTGGGTGATGGTGATGCTGTCGGCCTCGCTCTCGTAGCGTATGGAGTGTATGCCCGGCACCTCGCCCTCGCGGATGCTGCTCACGGGCAGCTCGTCGGCCCCGCAGGCCGTCGTGCCGCTCAGGCTGCCGTCGGGGGCCTGCAGGGTGCCTTTCACCCAGCGAGTCTTGCGGTCGAGGCGTTCCACGATGTCCTGTGCCAGACTGATAGCCGTCCCGCTGGGAGCGTCGAGCTTGTGCACGTGGTGGGTCTCGCTCATCGTCACGTCGTACATGGGGAAACCGTTCATCAGCTCGGCCAAGTAGCGGTTGACAGCCGAGAAAAGGGCCACGCCCAGGCTGAAGTTCGACGACCAGAACAGCGTCCGCCCCTCTTCCCGGCACCGGCGTTCCATCTCCTCGCGGCGGCTCTCCATCCAGCCCGTGCTGCCCGACACCACTTTCACACCGGCTTCGAAGGCACGCAGGCAGTTGTCGTAGGCCGCCGTAGGATTGGTGAACTCTATGGCCACCTGGGCCGAACAAAAGGCCGCCGAGCCAAGGTCCTGGCGGTTGTCGGCATCGACGATGCACACAATGTCGTGCCCGCGCCCCAGGGCAACGCGTTCTATTTCCCGGCCCATCTTGCCGTAGCCTATCAATGCTATTTTCATACGCTATATTGTTTTTTCCCTTATGCTATAGGGCGCAAAGTTAGTGTTTTTCTTACATTTGCGCCTAAGATTAACTTTTCGTTAACTATGGAACACCTGTTGCACTACGTCTGGAGACACAAAATATTTCCCCTCCGCCCCCTCGCCACCACCACCGGGCTTCCGGTAGAGGTCGTGGACCCCGGACTGCCCAACGCCGACGCAGGCCCCGACTTCTTCAACGCCAAGGTACGCATCGACGGCACGCTGTGGGTGGGCAACGTAGAGATACACCGGCTGGCCTCGGACTGGTTCCGCCACGGACACGACCGCGACGCAGCCTATGCCAACGTCGTGCTCCACGTCGTAGAGCGCGCTGACTGCGACGTGCCCCGCCCCCTGCCCGACGGCGGCCTACTGCCCCAGCTCGAGCTGGAATGCCCCGCCGACGTGGCCAAGCGTTACCACGACCTGAGCCAGGCCGACGACCACCCGCCCTGCCACGCCACAGCCGCCGGGCTGCCGCGCCTGGCGGTGCACGCATGGTTTGCCGCCCTACAGGCCGAACGGCTGGAGCGCAAGGCCGCCGACATTGGCCAGCGACTCGCCCGCCTTGAGGGCAACTGGGAGGATGCCTTCTTCGTGACGCTGGCACGCAACTTCGGCTTCGGCCTCAACGGCGATGCCTTCGAGGCGTGGGCCTCGGCATTGCCCCTGCGGGCCGCCGACAAGCACCGCGACAACCTGTTTCAGCTCGAAGCCCTCTTCTTCGGACGGGCGGGGCTGCTGGACGACGAGCCTACGGACGAGGCCGCGCCCGACGACTACCGCACGCGGCTGCAAGCCGAGTATCGCTACCTCTGCCGAAAGTTCGAGCTGCAACCTGCCGCCACGCCCCGCTGGCGGCTGCTGCGCCTGCGCCCGGGCAACTTCCCCCACGTGCGCCTGGCCCAGCTGGCCTGGCTCTATGCCCACGCCCACCCCCTCCTGTCGCGCGTGGCCGAAGCGCCGGACGCGGCCGCGCTGCGCCGCCTGCTGTCGGCAGGCACGTCGGACTACTGGACGACACACTACCTCTTCGGGCATCCTTCGCCCCGACGGGCCAAGCGGGTGGGCACCTCGGCTCAAGACCTGCTCATCATCAACACCGTCGTCCCCTTCCTCTACGCTTATGGCCGCTACAAGGCCGACGACAGCCTGTGCGAGCGTGCCGCCCGGTTGCTGGACGGACTGCGCCCCGAGGACAACCACATCACCCGGCAGTGGATGGCCGACGGCCTGCCCGTGGAAAACGCTGCCGACTCGCAGGCACTCGTGCAGCTGAGCCGCGAATACTGCGACCGCCGCGACTGCCTGCGCTGCCGCTTCGGCTACGAGTACCTGAAACAGCGGAAATGAGCAGGCCTCTCCCGCCAGCACCCCGCAAACGCCTCTTCCAGCCCCTTCCGAGGCCCGCGACGGGGCACACCTCTGCCAGCCTGCGGGCACAGGTCTGCCCGCCCGACGGCACAGGTGCGCCCGCAAGCGGGCAGACCTGCGCCCTCTCCAGGCTGCAAGAACAGCCCGCAAAGAAGCGAGAAACGCCCCGCCCAAGCACCAGCACGCGGCACACACATTGCAAACCTAAGACAAAAAGCAGCGACAGGAAACGCCGAAAAGGGGTAAAAATATTCCCTTAAGCAACTTTTCGGGCATCTTTTGAAGAAAAAAGAGATTTTTATTTGGTTTCAATACTAAAATCCGTAACTTTGTGAAGCCATCCGCAGAAGCAGCCTGCCCCTGCGGATGGCATACAGGTTAAGAGACAGTGTATAACCAATTAAAATTTACGACCATGAACGTTCAGAAAATTGGAGAAGACGCAGGCATCGTTTGGCGCCTGCTCTACGGAGACCACCGTAAGTGGGAATACCAAGAGGTAAAAGAGAAAACCCACTTGCCCGACCGCGAGCTGAATGCTGCCATCGGCTGGCTGGCACGCGAAGGGAAAATACAGTTTGACACCGCCCAAGTAGGAGACAAGCAATACTTATATCTTGAACTTAATTATTTTATCGGTTAAGCTATGATGAACAGAAATACCATCGGAGTAAACGCAGGCGTGATATGGCGCCTGCTCGACGATAACAAACGTTGGGAATACAGCGAGCTGAGAAAAGCCTCGGGACTGTCCGACCGCGACCTGAACGCGGCCATCGGCTGGCTGGCATGCGAGAACAAAATCCAGTTCCTCTGCGACAAGAACAACGACAAAGAGTACCTCTACCTGGAACTGAACTATTACATAGGCTGACAGCACACTTCGTGCGAAGTATGCGGGGATGCCGGAGAAAGACCTCCTGCGTCCCCGTAGATGTCGGCTTTCGCGCCATTCCGACCGAAGGGACGATGGCGGCGGACGGTATTCCCGAACCCCTTCTGCAAAGAAGATGCGGGAACGGGTGTACGGTTTTCGCCTCTCTTTTGTACTATTTTCGCCCTTCTCCGGCACGAATGAAGGGTAACTTTGTGCCGTGTTGAATTTTGAACGGACTAATACCCTGAAAGTATGCACTGGTCACGACGTTGTTCTTTACTTATCTGCTTGGCCCTGGCGCTCTGCACCACGGCAGCGGCACAGATTTCTTACCCTTGGATTTCCGAAGACAGTTCGGGACGTGCCACCGTTGCACAAGAAGACGGCGACACGCTCGACATTGCCTCGCCCGACGGGCTTACGCTGTGGCTTGACAGCTGCCTGAGAGGGACGTACACGGTGAGCTTCCGCGCCCAAGTGCTGACAGGCTGCGACTCGTGCCGCCTGAGCGACCTCAACTGCTTCTGGGCAGCCCGAGACCCCGAGCACCCCGACGACTTCTTCGCCCGCAGCGCGTGGCGGCAGGGGTGGTTCGACCGCTACAACACGCTGTGCCTCTTCTACGTGGGCTTCGGAGGCAACGAAAATACCACCACCCGCTTCCGCCGCTACCACGGCGACCGCTACGGAAAAGACGACCCGCGGGTGAAACCCCTCTTGCAAGAATACACCGACCCCGACCATCTGCTGCGCCCCAGCCATTGGCACGAAGTGTGCATACACGTCGGGCACGACTCCACCACCTACTCTGTGGACGGCAGGCAACTGTTCGCCCACGAACTGAAGCCCGGAGAGGGCGACGGGTACTTTGCCCTCCGCCTGTGGCGCAACCACATCCGGGTGGCTGGTTTCCGGGTGACAAAAGACTATTAACCAATAACAAATCATAGACGGAAAATGACACATCTCATCAATCACTGGAAAACAGGCACAGCCCTCATGCTGGGCCTTCTTGCCTCCACAGGCTTGCGGGCACAAGGAGCACCGGCCTACGGAGACACGCCTATCGTGATAAACGAGCGGCTGCTCTCTTTTGAAGAGCCGCAAGTGCCCGACTTCATCAGCGCGACCTCCTCGCAGCTGAGCATCAACGACCGGCACTACCGCGACGGCCGCCACTGCCTGTCGTGGCAATACGAGCCTGGCTCGGTGCTGACGGTCAAGAAAGACCTGAAGTTTGAACCGCTGGACCCTGCGGGCAAAGACCTCTACATGTCGGCTTTCATCGTATGGGTATATAACGACCAAGCCGCCGACAGGCAGATACGCTTCGAGTTCCTCAAAGACGGCAAAGTGTGCACTTCGTTTCCCATGAACATCAACTTCACGGGCTGGCGCGGCATCTGGCTCTGCTACGAACGCGACATGGAAGGCAAGCCCGAGGTGGGCATGAACGAAATACGCATCACTGCTCCGGGTGACACAGGCGGACACCTTTACTTCGACCACCTGCTGACAGCCAGCAAGGTGGACCCCCGCCAGCAGACACCCGACTTGCAGGTTCCTTTTGTCAATAAGAACACCGACTCGCACTGGTTGCTTATCTATAAGCATTCCCTGTACAAGCCGGACATACCACTGGAGCCCCTCACTGCTGAGCTGAAGGCCGAAATGCAGCTGGTGGAGAAACGCTTCCGCGACATGCTCTACTCTCCGGGCAAACTGACGGACAAGGAAAAGGAAACCATCCGCAGGCTCTATGACTTCTATCAGATAAGCTACCGCGACGGCAAGGTGAGCGGCGTACCCATCTTCTTTGTTCGCCACTCGGAAGCTTACGAACGCATGATTCCGAACTGGGACAAGGACATGTTCGTCAAACTGGGCATGGAGACCCGCGCTTACCTTGACCTGATGAAGCGCATCGCCACTGCCTACCTCAACGCCGACAACGCTGACGACCGCGAAGAAATGAAACAAAAGTTCCTCGCCATGTACGACAACATCACCGACCAAGGCGTAGCCTACGGCAGTTGCTGGGGCAACATCCACCACTACGGCTACAGCGTGCGCAGCCTCTACGTCTCCTACTTTCTGATGAAAAACGTGCTGCGCGAGGCAGGCAAGCTGGCCGAGGCCGAAAAGACCCTCCGCTGGTATGCCATCACCAACGAGGTCTACAACAAACCTGCCAAGAACGGCATAGATATCGATGCCTTCAACACACAGACCCAAGGCCGCATCGCCAGCATCCTCATCATGGAGGACACGCCCGAGAAGCTGCAATACCTACGCTCCTTCTCGCGCTGGATTGACTTCGGTTGCCGCCCCGCCGACGGCCTGATGGATTCCTTCAAGGCAGACGGTTCCTGCTACCACCACTGCAACCTTTATCCTGCTTACGGCGTAGGCGGTCTGGACGGAGCAACCGACATGATTTACCTGCTGAGCGGCACCGACTTCCGCATTTCTCCGCTGGCCCACGAGACGGTGAAAAACGCCCTGCTGACCATGCGCTTCTACTGCAACACCTTCCAATGGCCACTCGCCATCTCGGGCCGACACCCCAACGGCAGCGGAGGACTTATCCCCATGCACTTTGCCACAATGGCCGTAGCAGGCAGCCCCGACGGCAGCCAGTCCATCGACCCCGAAATGGCAGCAGCCTACCTGCGCCTGGCCGCTTACAACGTACCGGTTGACAAGAATGCCCCTGACTACATGCCCAAGCCTTCTACCCGCCGCGAACGCGAAATGAGAGAGCAAATCGAGTCCGCAGGCTTCCAGCCCGAAGCCACGCCCCAGGGCAACCTCTCGCTGCCCTACGGATGCACCGCCGTGCAACGCCGCGACAACTGGATGGCTACCGCACGAGGACATTCGCGCTACAT
>CALULL010000029.1 GCA_944321465.1 uncultured Bacteroides sp. | reverse complement strand
CGCTCACACCCCGGCTAAGCATGGTTGGACCCCTTCGGGGCCCGACTGGCCTCGGGTATCGCGTTCAGCGCATCCGCCTCCTTCCATTCCCCATGACTCTTTATTATACAGAGGCCTCTGCAAAACTTAAAAACGCCTGGTTGTATATCAAGAAGATACGTGCTGAAAAGCGGACTTTTGCAGAGGTCTCATACAATACCCGACGCCTCGTCAAATCGTCCCTGTCCCCTCGCCAACTCGCGCCCGACTTCTTGTCCACCCGCGTCGGATGCCTCGCCCCCTACCACCCGCAGGACGCACGGCCCCGAAGGGGTCGAACCATGCTTAGCCCCGGGTGAACGCAGCGAACCCGGGGATAGAATGGACACCACACATCGTCCGGCCCCGAAGGGGTCGAATAGCACCCGGACCGGCCTGTAGGGGCGGAAACTGCCAAGCATTGCACCTATTTGCCGCGACCTGTCCATTCGAGCGACCACGAGGGTCGCCCTACCGTATTGCCGTGCATGTCCCGCAGGCATCCGATGGCACCCGGCACAGGTGCGCCCCCTTGCGGGCAGACCTCTCCCCTGCCGGGAGCACAGGCGTGCCCGCCGACGGGCGAAGGTGCGCCCCCGGGGGCTGGGACGAGGCTACTGCCGCGCCATGTCCTGATACATGGAGGGGGTGATGCCGGTCAGTTCTTTGAAGAGGGCGTTGAAGTTGGTGTTCGACTTGAAGCCCAGGCTCTGGGCGATGGCCTTGACGGTGAAGTGGGCGTACTGGCCCGTGCGGTCGGCAAGGCGGATGCGGGCTTCCTTGATGCGATACTCGTTGACGAAGCGATTGAAGGTCTTGCCGTAGCTCTCGTTGATGACTTGGGAGACGTAGCGGGGCTTGGACTGCACGAGGGCGGCCATTTTCTCCAGAGTGAAGTCGGGGTTGCAGAACTCCAGGGTGTCCTCCATGACGTTGCCGATGGCGCGCAGCAGCTCGTCCTTCTGCCCGCGGGTGAGGTTGCTGCCTTGGTACTTCGGCGGGGCCGGTTCGTCGACCTGCGTCGCCGGGCGTGCCTCGCCGGACGGCGCAGGCGCAGCGAGGGAGTGGGCCGAGCGCAGCCGCTGCAGCTCGGCATCGCGGGCCTGAAGCTCGCTCTTGTAGCGGTGGTAGACGGCCTTGGCCTGCTGCTCGGAGGCCACAATCTCCTGGTTGCGGCGGAAGATGGCCTCGTAGCTCACCTCCAGCTTCTGCTTCTGCCTGTAGACCATGAGCAGCAGCACCACGGCCACGACGAGGGCGGCCACGACAACGCAGAGGATGAGGAGCTGGTTGCGCAGCCGTTCGTCGCGGATGACGCGCTCGGTGCTGAGCTGGTCGATGTACTTGTTGAGGCGGGCCATCTCGTACTGGCGCTCGATGTTCTTGATGTTGTGGTAGTCCTGCATGTTCTTTATGGAGTCGGCAATCTGCCGGTGGAGGCGCATGTAGCGCGCGAAAGCAGCCACGTCGTTGCGCTTGTCGTAGACGGTGGCCAGTTCGTCGTAGATGATGCTCTGCAGATCGAGCAGTCCGTTCTGCTCTGCCAAGCGGAGGCTCTTGCGCAGCACGCCCTCGGCCTCGGCGTAGCGGCGTTGCAGCAGATAGGTCTCGGCCATGTTGTTGAGCGAGGAACAGAGGTAGTTGGGTGCCAGCCGACACGAGTCGGCCAGGGCGTATGCCTGCTGCTGCAGGCGCAGGGCGGTGGCGTAGTCGTGGCGTTCGCGGTCGAGCCCTCCGTGTGCCAGCAGACCGAGGACGCGTATCATGGGGTCGGGGGCAGGCAGACTGTCGACCACGGCAAGGTAGCGGGCCAGGTTGGTGGTGTCGCGCAGGTTGAAGCAGACACCGAGCAGGTTGCCCAGCACAGGGGCGTAGGACAGGCTGTCGGCCCCTGCGGAGAGGGCGTGGGCGTAGGCTTGGTGGAAGTAGGCGTAGGCAGTGCGGTAGTCGTTGAAGACGGCGTAGATGTTGCCCAGGTCGTTGAGCAGGCGGTAGGTCAGCCGGTCGTCGGGCAACCCGTTGCACATCTCCAGCCCTCGCAGGAAGACGCTCTGCGCCTGCATGTAGTCGTATTGCATGAAGTAGATGCGCCCGGCGTTGAGGCTGGCGTAGGCACAGTTCAGTTTGTCGGCTTCGGGGAGGGCATCGCTGTATCGGCCCAAGGCCACGGTGTAGTGCAGCAGGGCACTGTCGAAAGCACAGCGCGCGTAAAGGCTGTCGCCGCGCGCGAGAAGCTGGTCGAGCGAAAGCGCATGCAGGCGCAAGAGCACGTCGCCATACTTCCCGACCGCACGTCCGCCTGCGGCGTGACAGTCGCGTCCCACGGCACCGCCGCAAACCGCCAGCAGGACGTATAATAATAAGGTATAAAGGTTTTTGTTCATAGTGTCGTCTTCCTCCTGCGAAAGGGAGGAATGGTGTAATAACGGCACAAACATACGAAAAAATTCGCCGTCGCAGACGTTTGGAAAGGGAAGTTTTTTGTGCGGGGAGGGGTTAACCCAAATCGGTCATTAGACCACCGACTTGGGGTTTGGTTGTCTTTCTTCGGTTTTCCAAGCCCTTTCGCCCTGCTGTCGGCATCTTGTCTGCCGCTTTGTCTCGGCGTAGCCCGCTACGCCTTCGGCAAAGGTGGCGGACAATCTGCACGGCAGCAGAACGAAATTGCTTTGGACTCTAATGACCGATTTGGGGTTAAGGGACGAGGAGACAGGGATGAGTCGACGAGGACGAAAGGGGTCGAATAGCGCTCTGTTTGCCCGCCCTGCCTATCAGGACGACCGCGAGGGGCTACCCTACGGGTGCGCCGCGCGGTCGCTCGACGGGAGAGGGGCACAGCCCCCCGGAACAGGCATGTCGCCAGTCCTTGTGCCATTCGACCCCTCCGGGGGGCCGGGAAAGCGGGGGTTCGCTGCGCTCACACCCCGGCTAAGCATGGTTGGACCCCTTCGGGGCCCGACTGGCTTCGGGTCTCGCGTTCAGCGCGTCCGCCTCCTTTCATTTCCCATGCCTCTTTATTATACAATGCCTGATGCCTCGTACCTGATGTCTCGTCCCCTAACTCTCAATCCTGCGTCAACTCCTCAGGCGGACGATTGTCGCCCGCTCCGGGCGCGGCACGTTGGGTGCGGAAGGTGGCGGAGTAGCTGTAGCCCACTCCGTTCTTGTTGCGAGCGTAGGCACGTACATAATAGTAGGCATAGGTACCAAGCCCGTCGACCGAGAGGGTGAAGGAGGTGCCGTCGAGCGTGGCTGCCGCCGAGGAGGCTGTCTCCAACGTAGGCTCGGACTGTTCGCTCCAGCAGAAACCGACCTCGGTGACATCGGCGTTGCCGTTGCTGTTGAGCTGGCCAACAAACGTCGCCCCTTCGTGGGTGACGGTGGCATCGTCGACCGTCACCGATGTACTGGGCACGGTGGAACTCTCGGTGACGAAATTGATGGGCGAACTGTAGCCCACGCCCTTGTCGTTGACGGCATAGGCCCGCAGGTAGTAGCGGGTGGTATAGGTCAGGCCGGTGAGCTGGGCCGTGAAGGTGGCGGCAGCGTCGGACGAGGGCAGACGAAGGACATCCGCATCGTCCAGCGTGGGACTGACCACGGTGGTGGAATAGAGGAAGCCGCGCTCGGTGATGGTAGCTCCGCCGTCGTCGGCAATGGTGGCTTGGGCGGTGGCATGGTCGTCGCCGGTGAGGAGCATGGAAAGGTTGACTACCTCAGGGGCACGCGTCAGGGCGGTGGTGAACTCGGACACACTGCTGTAGCCCAGCCCTACCTCGTTGCGGGCATAGGCACGGATGTAGTAACGCTGTCCCTTCTCCAACCCCGAGAGGCGCAAGGAGAAGTCGGCCTCCGTGCCATCGACAGTCTGCGAAGGGTCTCCCCGGTCGATTGAAGGGCTGGTGGAAGTGGCACTCCAGACAAAGCCACGCTCAAGCACCTCGCGCCCACCGTCGGAGTCGATGCGGGCGGTGGCTGTAGCCTCGGTCTCACCTATCTCGACAACCCCCGTCAGGCTGAGCGAAGGCTCGTAGGTGCGCGAGAGAGTGAAGCTGACGGGGTCGCTGTAGAACACCCCGTCGCGCGTCTGGGCATAGGCGGTGGCGTAGTAGGTGGCACCCTCCTCCAGTCCTGTGAGGGAGACGAGCACAGCGGTACCCGGCTGGGGGTCGGACAGGTGCGCGTCGCCAATGGTGGGACGGGTGGAGAACTGGCTGTAGCAGATGCCCTTGTCGGTCACTTCGGAACCGGCAGGGACGGTGAGCGTGCTGGAGAGCGTCACCGAGGACACGCTCAACTCGGAGAACTGGGGCTGCGAGAGGGAGACCGTCTGACGCTCGGTGGTCTGCACAGTGACGGTGTTGCTGTAGCCCGTGCCACGCTCGTTGACGGCGTAGGCCCGCAGGTAGTAGGTGGTGGCAGGTTCGAGGTCGGCAAGCAGAGCCTGAAACGAAGCAATCTCGCCCGTGCCCACCTCCTGACGGAGGTTGTCGACGGTGGGCGTGGCACTCTCGGTGCTCCAGCAGAAGCCGTAGGCAGTGACGGCAAAACCACCGTTGGATGTCAGCGTAGCCTCGGCCTGTATGGACGAAGAGGTAGAGGTGGAGTCAGAAGCCGAGCAAAGCAACTGGGGCACCTTGAGGTCCTCGGTGGTGAAGACGACGGAGGAACCGTAGCCGGTGCCGGTGCGGTTGACGGCATAGGCGCGGGCCACGTAGGTGGTGTGGGCCTGGAGGCCGGTAATCTGAGCCATGAAAGTCTCGGCATCGAGGGGGACGGTGCGGGTACGGTCGGAGGTGAGCGGCTCGGAATCCCCTTCCTCGTAGACCTTGTAGGCAAAGCCGCGCTGGGTAATCTCCAGCCCGCCGTCGTCCAACAGCTCCGAGGACGAGAGGGTGACGCTGTTCTCGCTGAGCAAAGCAGTGAACGTCTCGCCGGGCACAGGGACGGTGCTCTCCAAGGTGCTGAAAGTTATCAGCTCGCCACGGGCCACACTGCCTCCGCTACGGGCGCAGATGGCGTAGCAGTAGTCGCCGCCCGGCACAAGTCCTTCGGCCAGCCCCGAATAGCGTCCCTCAACCGAAGGGTCGGGGACGGCAGAGACCTCGCGTGCATCGGTGAGCGAGGAGCCTTGGGCAAAGAGGAAGAAAACGTCGTAGGCAGCTGTGCTGCCGGAAACCGCCGTCACCGAGCCGGACAGGGTGGCGGCAAAACGCGTCAGGCCGGAGGCACTGTTGGTGGCCAGCGCGGGCATGTAGGAGCGCGGCTCCTCGTCCTCGGCACAGGAGGCCAACCACAAGGGAAGCCCGAGCAGCAGGATGAGAGACTGGCGTAGGATGGTTGTTCCTTTCATATAGAGGTAGTCTTTATAAACCCAAACCGGCCATTAGACAACCGATTTGGGGGTTAAAAAAGGCGGCTGCGCCGAAGGGCACGGGCATCAGAACACAATGCCTATACCCCCCGTAGCCTCGTGATACTTAAAATTCACTGTGTGGTAGCCCACGGTGATGCAGAAGCGCCCGAAGCGGACGATGCCGCCCACCTCGCCCGCCACGCCGACGGCAGAGTTGTCGGTGTCCTTCACCTGCGTGCCTTCAGCATACTCCACCCCATTCAGCGTGAGAGGAGCGGACAGCTCGTAGGCCAGAGTGCGCGTGCCATAACCGGCACCGGCGTAGAGGTAGAAGCGGCCCAGCTGGCGGAAGTAGCCCGCCGTGACAGACATGCGCGAGGTGGCCGTCGTGCCTTCGCGGTAGAAAGGCGGACGGTCGGAACCCGAACCGGCAATGATGCCTGCCGAATTGCACTCAAGCTCGTCGCTCACCGAAGCGAAGTCGCTGCGGAAGCCCACGTAGGCACCGTTCTTGCGCCCAAAGCCCAGCATGGCACCGAAGGAAGTGCCGTTGGGATTGTAGCCTACGGAGAGCAGTACCAGCGTGTTGATGGGCACCCGGGGCTTAATGGTGGACTCCAGGTGGAAGGTGGGGCGGACGGTCTCGCCAGCGGTCACCGTCAGCACAGTGTCGACGGGGAAGTACAGTTCCTTCTCGATGCGCACGCGGTAGTCCTTGAGAGCCATACGGTCGCTGCGGTAGGGGGTCTTGCCCACGAGCACGCTGTCAATGTAGACATCGGCATCCTGCTCGGGCAGGGAGAATATCTCCATGTAGCCGAAGCGGGGCTGCAGGGTCACGCTCTTGATGACCTGCTCGTCGGCCAGCGTCACAACGCCTGCCTCGGGCTTGTACATGGGAGCCTCAACGCGGTAGGTGTGCTCGCCCCGTGGCATGGTGGCCGAGAACAGCCCGTTCTCGATGGGCACCAGCTCGTCGTCCACGTAGACATTGGCGTTGGCCGGGTCGGGACGCAGGACGAAGAACTGCATGTTGTCCTCCACGACGGGACGGTCTTGGGCATCGCCGGTGTTGAGCACCATCTCGTAGACTGTCCCCTGCTCGATGATGTCGGGGTAGAAGTAGTTGCGCAGGATGCCCAGCTCGTCGTGCAGGATGGAGATGCGGCGCGCGCCACGGGGCACGTAGAGCCAGATTTCGCCTGTGCGGTTCTCACGGGCGGTGATGCCCAGCGCGTCCGGCTCGAACATGAGGTCCTTGACGTTGGTAACGATGCGTATGAGGGCACAGACCTCGCCGTTCTGGTCTTTCTTGGGAGCTGTGACGCGGGCGGTGATGTCCGTCTCCAGACGATTGAAGGAGGCGACGGATATTTTGGATTGCTGTGCCCATGCAGCGGGGCAGCACGTCAGGACGGCCACCAGCGCCACCAGCCAGCTTCGGATTGACTTCATTGCTATCAGTATTTTAGTTTGTCGATGTTCGGGTTTTCAGCGTATCAAGGTATCAGTACTTTGTGCCCCTCCAGCAGGTAGATGCCCGAGGGCAGGCCGTAGACAGCCGTCTCGCCCGCAGGTGCATCGACCTGGCGGACGGTGCGTCCTGCCGTGTCGTAGATGCGCACCGTGCGCTCGGCATCGCAGTGGAGGTAGAGGACACCCGCCTCCACGCGCACCGTCGTGGCCTCGTCGGGCAGGCGCGGAGCAAACTCTATGCCGTTAGCCACGCCGCCGATGCGGTAGAACGCGGGGGCGTTGGACGGCGAGGCGTGGCTCACCAGGTAGGCGCGGAACGGCTCTATGTCGGAGTTGTTGCGCACAAAGACGCTGCCGGGCTCGTAGTTCACGCCGTCGTCGCCGTAGTAATAACTGCCCTCGTTGAGCGCGTAGGCCGTCTCGTTCTGGTCTATCCACTCGTAGGTAGGCACAAGGTCGAAACTCGTCCCGGGGGCGGTGATGAGGCTGCCCTCGGTGGGTTGCAGAGTGATGCCGGAGGTCTCGTCGACGGCAGCGAAACGCACGTCGCCGCTGATGTTGTTCTCCGTGGGGTAGCGGTCGTTGTTGGGCATACAGATGAGGTAGGGTTTGTTGGCCTCAATCACCGTGGCAGGCTGGTAGGTGCCGTCGGAAGCCAGCTCGTAGAGCCAGAAAGGAAGCGCGTCCCCGCCCGCCAGTGCGTCGCTGCCAAAGGGGGCAAGCGTCACGGTCTCGGCAGTCTCGCCGCTTCCCCTGGTGTGGGTAATTTCCGTGGGCTGGAAGGGCAGCACGATGGTCTGCCAACCGGCAGCCTCGCCGTAGCCGCTGCGCTGGCCGAAGTAGCGCGTGTAGGTCACCTCCCGTGCCGTCATGGCCTTGGTGATGCGGTAGGCCCGGTTGTCCGAGGTGTTGGGGGCCACGGTCACCAGGTCGGTCACTCCGTCGTAGAAGATGTAGTCTATGTCGTCCTCCGTGCTCACGCTTCCGCCCGCAGGCAGGTAGAGGTTGTCTATCTCGCAGAACTGGTCCCTCGGGAAGCGGGTGGTGGAGTTCCAGTTGACGTTCTGCAGGTGGTAGTAGTAGTAGCGGCCCTCCTCGTCGTTTTTTCCGCCGGAACACTGGAAGGTGTTTGTCTCCATCCGCAGCGAGGCAGCGGGGGTAATATCGAGCACGCCCTTCACCTCAGCACCTTCGAATGCATTCTGCCCGATGGAAGTCACGGTGGAGGGTATCGTCAGGTTGTTGAATACGCAGTTGCTAAAGGCAGTCTGGGACACGCTGGCCAGCGAAGCGGGCAAAGTGAGGTCGGCGAAGGTCGTCCCGCTGAAGGCATACCTGCCCACCGATGCAAGGTTCTCGGGCAGGCCGTCCCAGCGCAGGGTGTCGCAATTCTGGAACGCACCCTCTTCTACCGTTGTCGTCTCTTCCGGCAGATTGACGGAGGACAGCTTTCTGCAGCGTCCAAAGGCACTTTCGCCAATGCTTGTTACCGTGGCAGGCAGGACGACCGTGCGCAGGCTGTCGCAGCCGTAGCAAAGACGATTGGGAACCGCCGTAAACTTGGAGGCCGAGAGATTGAGCGTGCGGATATCCAGACTGCTGAACGCGCCTTCGCAGATCTCTTCGAGCGGTGCCTTGGAAGCGTCGAACGCTGACAGGCGGTCGCAGTCACTGAAAGGAGCGTTGCCGCTGCTCGTATCGTCGTCGTTGTAGCGCGTCGTGATGCGCGTAAGCGTAGAAGGCAGGACGACCGTGCGCAGGCTGTCGCAGTTGTAGAAGGTACTGCCGTAGATGGTAGTAACGCCCTCGGGCAGGGTAATGCTCTCGATGCCGCTCTGATAGAAGGCCGAGCCGCCGATGGTGCGCAACGTGGAGGGGAACTTCACCGAGGCCAGTTTGTAGCAACGCACAAAGGCATCGTAGCCGATGCTTGTCACGCCCTCGGGGATGTCCAGCGAGCGCAGGTTGGGACACTCACTGAACGTATTTGCCGGTATTTGCGTGATGCCCGTGGGCAAGGTGACGCTTTGCAGGTTGAGGCAACCGCTGAAAACGGCCGTCCCCATCGTCGTGATGCTGTTGGGCAAGGTGATGGTGCGCAGGCTGTCGCAGTTGTAGAAGGCCTGCTCCAGCACGCTCTCGGGGGCGGCTCCTTCGGCGAAGACCACCTCCTGCACGCCCGAGTCGTTGAACCCGGCCACGGTCTTGATGCTGGCGGGGAAGGTGACGCGCTTCAGCTGGTAGCAGCCCGCAAAGGAGTTGTTCTCCAGTTCGGTGAGTCCCTCGTCGAAGGTCACCTCCTCCAGTCCGCAGTTCTGGAAGGCACTGCTGCTGATGGTCTGCACGCCGCCGGGGATGTTGATGGACTTCAGCGAGCTACAGCCCTGGAAGGCGTTGCTCGAAATCGTCATTAGCCCTACGGGCATTTTCACCGTCTCCAGCTGCTTGCAGTTCTGGAAAGTGTAAGTTTCTATTGTCATCAGAATATTGGGAAGTTCAATGCTCTTCAGCGAAGTGCAGTTACTGAACGTGTAGCTTCCGATGGATGCCAGTGACATGGGCAAATTTACCGTTTCGAGCGACGAGCAACCAGAAAAAACGCTCCCTTCAAGAGTCAGCAAGCGGTCAGGAAAGTCCACGGCCTTCAGCGACGAACAGTTTCTAAAAGCTGATGTGTTCACCGTGGTGAGGTAAGAGGAAAAGGTGATGCTCTCAAGAGCCGTACAACCTTCAAAAGCACTTATGCCAATCGTGCTGTTGGCACATGCCGACATGTCAATGGAAGTGAGCGACGTACAGTCTTGGAAAGCATAAGCGGGAAGCGTGCTCATGGAGGGAGGCAACGTGACGCTTCGCAGGCTCGTACAACTTCTAAAAGCATTTTCTTCCAGAGAGGTTACGCCATCGGGTATGACAACCGACGTGAGGCTGGAACAATAGGCAAAAGAACCGATAGTCGTGAGGTTCTGAGGCAGGGCAATGCTTGCCAGATTAGCGCATCTGTCGAAACTCGAATGCATACGTTCCAGACTTTGCGGCAAAGACACTTCCGTCAATGCCGGACAATTGGAGAACATTTGGGTGTAGAGCACCGTCAGCCCCTCGGCCAGCCGGACATCGTCCAGCGCGCTACAATTAGAAAAGGTGTATCCGAAATAATTATAAGTGTCTTCCTCAGCTATCGCAGACCAACTCAGTTTATTGTTCTTTCCGAGACTGGCGGGCAGCGATGCCGACTTCAGGTTGGTGCAGTTGGCAAAGGCGTAACCCCCTATGCCTTCCACCCCTTCGGGCACGTTAACCGAGGCCAACTGCTGACAGTGGCGGAAAGCCTTGGCCCCTATCCAGAGCAACGCGGAAGGGAAGACCACCTCCTTAAGGTTCACGCAACGCGAGAAGGCGGCACAACCGGGATAGAGGCCATCGCCCTCATAGGCACTGGTGGCGTTCGGCTGCCCGCTCACCGTCGTCTTGTTGTAGTTCCAGGGGTTGTCCGTGTTCCACGAGCCGATACTCCACACGTCCTTGGGCAGCACGATGCGTTCGAGCGTCACGAAGCCGAAGAACATGTAGTCGCCCACCACGTCGTCCTGGGTATAGAACACAGACGAGCCGGTCCGGTAATAGATGTTCGTCCTGTTGTCCCCCACAATCTGCGCCTCCTCCAGGTCCAGCACTTGCAGGTTTTCGCTCATGGAGCGCAGCGTCAGTATGTCCGCGCCGTTCAGCGGGCCGCTCACGGTGAGGTTGGTCACCTGCGTCAGCTCGGCTTCGGTGAAGTGCGATGCCAGTGTACCGGCTTCGGCCACCGTGACATCCTTCGTAAGCTGGGCGCGGGCCGTCAGTGTGCAGGCCAGCAGCAGGCTTACGGTTACGAGAAGAAATAGTCTTGTCTTCATAGTCGTCATTATATGTTTGTTTTCCTATTATTATTCTCTGTGTCTGCTTTGTGTCTCTTTCCTATGTTTGCGTGCGTCCTGCGTCAGTCCACCGGGTCGGGCGTGGGGTTGTCGTCGTCTCCGGGCTGCGGTTTGTCGCTGCTCTCGGTGGTGAAGGTGGTTTCGTAGCCATAGCCCGTACCCTTGGCGTTGACGGCATAGGCACGCACGCGGTAGCGGGTGCCGCCCGTCAGCCCTTCGAGCTTGGTGCGCAGGGTGTTGCCGCTGGTGCTTACCACCACCTTGTTGGCATTGGCCTCGGTCAGCTCCGTGCCGTTGTCCACGGCCCAGAGGAAGCCCTTCTCGGTGATGTCGAGGCGGCCCGCGTCGCGGATGGTGGCCGAGAGCCAGACGGAGGTGGCCAGCAGGTCCTGCGTGCTGACACCGCCCACCTCGGGACGGCGCGTGCCGTCGTCTTCGCCGGGCGTGGGGTTGTCGTCCGCCGTGGGCGGCAGCTTGTCGGTGCTCAGGTAGCTGCGCTGGGTGGTGGCAGTACCGTTCTTGTTGGTGGCGTAGCCCCACACGGTGTAGCTCGTGTTGGGCTGCAGGCCCTCGATGGTGGCCTCAGCCGTCGTGCCTTGCAGCGAGGCCCTCACGGTCTGCTCGTTGCCGTCGGCCCCGTAGTAGCGCAGGCCGCAGTCCGTCAGTTCGGCTCCGCCGTCCGAGTCGATGGTAAAGGTGTAGGCCAGGCTATAGGCCTGCACGCCGGCGTTCCTCAGCTCGCCCAGCGTGGGCAGGGTGCTGCTGCCCGTCTCGAAGGACAGCGGCTGGCTGTAGCCCGTGCCCACGCTGTTGGTGGCGTAGGCGCGTATGTAGTACAGTGTGCGGTAGTTCAGTCCGGCAAGCTCGGCCCCGAAGGCATCGTCCGCCGTCCCTGTGGCATCAAAGCGCATCAGGCAGTTCTCCAGCGTAGGTTCCTCGTGGTAGGCCAGCACAAAGCCCCGGGCCGTCAGCGCCTCGCCCTCGCCGCCCAGCGAGGCCACGTAGGCGCTGGCCGTGGCGTGGTCGTCGCCTATGGCCTGCACGTTGAGGCTGCTCAGCACAGGCTCGGTGTGGCTCAGGGTGGAGAACTGCTCCACCGGGCCGTAGCCCGTGCCGTTGACGTTGGTGGCATAGGCGCGGGCGAAGTAGACGGTTCCGCTCGTCAGCCCCGTCAGGCCCACCGATATGTCGCTGCCCTCGCTCGTGGCCACGGCGGCAGTGCCGTCCTCCAGGGTCGGCTCGGTGGCCGTGGGGCTATACACCACACCCTTCTCCGTCACCTCCAGGCCGCCGTTGGTGGCAATCGAGGCACGCAGGCGCACGCCCGTCTCCGTCTGGTCGTAGACGGTGAGGCTCGTCAGCGTGGGTACGCCCGTCTCCTCGGTTCGGAAGGCTATGTCGCCGCTGTAGAACGTGCCGTCGCGCGTCACGGCGTAGGTACGTGCGTGGTACATCGTCCCCTCCTGCAGTCCCTCGATGACGGCTCTCACGGAGGTGGTCTGGCTCATGTCGGTGTCGGCCAGCCGGTTGTCGGTGTCGACCGTGGGGTTCTCCCCCGTTCCCCAGCACACGCCCTTCTCCGTCACCGTGGTTCCCGCCTCAAAGGCCATCAGCGACTCGATGGTGGCCGAGGTCGAGGTGTAGGCCGTCACGGTGGTTCCCGTGAGCGACACCACCTCCTCCCTGTCGGTGGTCACCTCCACCGTGGGGCTGTAGCCGTAGCCCCGCTCGTTGAGGGCGTAGGCGCGTATGTAGTAGCGGGTAGAGGCGTGCAGCCCCTCCAGCCGCCCGTCGAAGCGGGCCGCCGTGCCTTGGGCTATGGCCATGTGCTGTCCGTTGTCCACCGTGGGCTGGCGGCTCTCGGCACTCCAGCAGAAGCCCCATTCGCTGACGGGGTAGCCGTTGTCCGCCGTCACCGCCCCGGCACAATCGGCCCAATAGGCCGCCACCTCGATGGGCACGTCGGCCAGGCTGCCCTGGGTGCTCACCGTCACCACGGGCACTTTCTCGTCCGAGGTGGTGAACACCACCTCCTCGCCGTAGCCCGTCCCGGCCTCGTTGATGGCGTAGGCGCAGGCGCGGTAGACGGTGTTGGGCTGCAGGTCGGCCAGGCGCACGCTGAAGTCGCCCTCCTGGGGCACGTTGACGGTGGCATCGGTGTCTATGTCCAGGCTGCCGCCGCCGGCGCTGTAGGTGGAGTAGACGAAGCCGCGCACCGTCGGGTCGTAGCCTCCGTTGTCGGCCACCGAGGCCGTCAGGGTGGCCCCGTCCTCGGTGACATCGGTGGCCTGGGCCACGCTCAGCGAGGGGCGGACGGCCTCGTCGGTGGCAAAGTCGTTCACGCGTCCGCGCACCGTGGCCGTCCCGCTGCGGGCAAAGATGCAGTAGTAGTACGTCTGCCCCGGTTCCAGCCCCTGCACGGCGGCGGTGTAGTTGCCGCCCTCGCCCTGCACGGCGGGCACCTCCCGGGCATCGGCCAGCGACGACGAGGCCGAGTAGAAGAAGCCCACGTCCAGGCCGTCGCCCGTCGAGTTCGAGTTGGGCGTGACGGTGCCTTGCAGGGTAGCCCCGAAACGGCTCAGGGCCGTCACGTCGTTGGTGGCCAGCGCAGGCAGGTAGCTTTGCGGCTCGCGCTCGTCCTCGCAGGCAGCAACGGGCAATAGTAGTAATAACAATATGTACGCGCACGCGCGTAGAAGATGTTGGAACACGCGCCGCAACGGGATGGTGCTAAACGACATAGTAAAGAAAAGAATATGTTAACTATAGATGTTTGTTTCTTAATTGTGAGATATCAACTTGTCTACCCGAGCCTGCCGGGAAGCCTTGTCCAGACTACCCTATTAACCCCAATCGGTCATCAGACCGCCGACGTGTGCTTTCGTTGTCTTCCTCCGGCTTGATGCGGCATTGCCATAATGGCCCTGTACCAGAATTGACATTTCGCGTCACCTCCTCCAACGACCGACTTGGGTTCAGAGTCTGTTCAAATTTTGCATTTAAGCTATTTAGTCACGTCTCTTTCGAGTCCCTCTCCGGCCTCTTTTCCCGATTACGTCCGTCAGACAGCCCGCCATCCTCCTCACGGAACCGGAAGAACATCCTCGAAAAGGACTCTCAAAACAAACCCGGGCAAAATTTGAACAGGCACTTAACAACCTCTAAACAGTGCAAAAATAAGAATACTTTTCTTACATGCAAAGACTTTCCGCCGAAAATATGCTCCGCCCGCCGATATTGCCCGAAATCTTCATCCACCACCGCCGGACAACAGCCTTGCCACTTCCGCAACCCTCTCCGTCCCATGCCTACACCGCCGAAGCCGCCTGCCCCGGCACCCATCCAGAGGCCGCGCCCACAGGCGGAGAGGAAACGTCTCCCCGCCGCCCCTCATAGGCAGCAAACAATCTGAGCCACAGGCCCTTGCAAAAAGTTGGAAATTTTTCGTCCTTCCCTATGGCATCGTATCCAAATATTTCCTACATTTGTTGACGGAAACCCCTTGAAGGGGCAAGAAGAACCGGGAAACGGGCACAGGCGTACGCCCAAGGCAGCACACGTGTGCCCACCAACGGAGCTTCCTGCGCCACCTCAAGGGCAGACCTGCACGGCGCAAGCCGTGTACCGAGAGTTTTATTTTTGTAACACTTCAACCCCCTAAAAACAGTTACTATGGAAAACGAAAAGACTTTTCCTTGTAGCCACTGCCGGAGGCTATTACCGGCAAGCGAGTTTTACATCAACCACCGTACCCAGCAGCGCGACCGCTATTGCAAGTCGTGCCGCCAAGAAATCAACCGGCGCAACCGCAAGCGCGCCTCCATTAAAAGAACGGACAAGTTTCCGCAGGAGGAAGCACACGACATCTTTAAGGAGGAAGACAAGGTACGCCGCCTGTGTCTCATCCTTGGAGCCAAGTGCGTGGTGCGCGAACGGATAAGACGCAAGCGCAGGAAGCAGGCGGAGGACGAGTTCAACAGCGAAGACGAGCTGTAGGGGGGGGCACACGGCAGGATGTAAAAGAGAGGATCCCTCTCTCCGACGGGTCGAAGCGCGTGTCTTACTTAAGCGAGATACGCGCTTCTTTTCGCCGCCTCCGTCCGCCCCGCCGCCCGGCCCGGGGAGGTTCCGCGCCCCCGGCAGCCCACAGAGGGCGGACATGTTTTTTTTGTTGAACGCTTACCCGCCCAAACGGCCATCCGGGAAAAACGGAGTGCTTATCTTTGCAGCGTCGTTAAGCTTAAGGACAACAAAAGAACAAACAGTATTAACCGTAAAAACAGCAACAGAAGTATGGCACTTTTATTCAAACCCTTCCAGTCTGTACTGGAAAACAAGGAAGGCGCCCGCCTTTTCTACCCCAGAACCGTAGTGATAGGTAACGTGGACACCGACACGCTGGCCCAGGAAATCGCCGAGTATTCGTCGTTGACCAAGGGCGACGTGAAGAACACCATCGACAACCTCATCACCGTGATGACCCGGCACTTGCAGGCCTCCGAGAGCGTGACTCTCGACGGCCTCGGCACCTTCCGGCTCACCATGCGCTCGCCGGGAAAAGGCGCGGCCAGCGCACAGGAGGTGACTGCCTCGCAGGCCAGCATACACGTGTGCTTCGCCCCGGCTGCACGCCGCAACCCGGACGGCACCGTATCGACCCGCTCGCTGGTGAGCGGCGTGAAGTGCGTGCGCTACGGCAGCACCGAGGACGACCAGAACCAGAGCGGCCAAGGCGGCAGCGGAGAAGAGGAAGAAGGCGGAACCGGCTCGATGGGCTAACTGCCCTGGAGCAACAACAGACTACCCTTACACACAAAAAACGACCAATGAAGATTGACAAAACAGTATGGGACAAGGTCCTGAAAGTGCTCATCGCCGTGCTCTCGGCCATAGCCGGTGCCCTGGGAGCCAACGCGATGGGAATGTAGGAAACGCACGACACTGAGAACCGGGGGAACTGGGCACCGACACCGGTCGCCCCCGGCACTCATCCGAAAACGGGAAAAAGGGCGGAAGGCCCGGCCAAGGCGCCTGGCCGGGACCTTCCACCCCATCCTTCAACACCCTCAAACACACACAAACCCATAAAAACAACCACAATGAAACGCATTTGTCTATTACTGATATGCCTCTTCGCACTGGCGACGCAGGCAAGCCCGCAAACGGGCTCGTACGGCGGCAACTCCGACTACGACGTGCCGCGCACGCCCAAGGACATGACTCTGCCGCCACTGCCCGAGGCCGTGGCCATGAGGCAGTACACCGACTACCCCGTGGCACTCAACACCGGGGCGGCAAGCGTGCAGATACCCATTTTCAGCCTGGAAGAAGGCGACATACCACTCTCCATATCGCTCAGCTACCACAGCAACGGATGCAAGGCCGAGGCCAACTCGGGCGCCGTGGGGCTGGGATGGACGCTGCAGGCCGGAGGCTGCATCTCGCGCTCCATCATGGGGCTGCCCGACGAGTACAAGGACTTCGAGATGTACGGGCAATCCTACATCGGGGCAAGCATCGGCATCCAATACCTGAAGGATGTCATGTACAACCGAAAGGATGCCGCCGCCGACCGCTATTATTACAGCTTCGGCAGCTATTCGGGCTGCTTCCTCTACCTTAACGAAAAAATCGTACACCTGACGGAGAACGACCTGAAGATCGAGACGTTGGAAAAGCCGCAAGGGGAGAAACTGCCCGACTTCCGCATCATCACCCCCGACGGCATTGCCTACTACTTCACGCAGCGGGAGTACACGAGCTGCCAGTACACGCCCTATTCCTTCACCACACTGGTGGGCGAGGAATACGGCAACTACTCACACGCCACGACCTGCTGGCACCTGGGCAAGATCGTCGAACCGTTCGGCAAGGACGAAATCTCCTTCACCTACCACAACGTCGGCACATGGCGGAAAGCAAGCTTCAGCACGACCCACAACGAGGGCTACGAGCAGGACTTCAACAGCAACCCGAGCCACAGCACCTCGAAGGGAAACAGCCGGACCGAACTGACCTTCGAAGGGCAGAAACTGCTGCAACGCATCGAGGGCCGACTGGCCACCATCGAGTTCGGGGTGGCCGCCAGGACCACCGGCTCGGGAGAATACGCCGACTTCCCCATGCGCTACACCCGGATAACCGTCAAAAGCCCCGACGGGAACACCGTACGCACCTGCACGCTGGATAACGGCAACACGCCGGGCACAAGATGGATGCAGCTGGACGGCGTGCACATTAAGGCCGGGGACGGCACGACGGAGGACAAGCGCACATTCACCTATTACCCCCTCAACAGCAACTACCAGCGGGGATGGATGGACGCTTTCGGCTACAACAACAGCGGGCGGGGAAACTCTGCGGAAAGAAACGCCAGAACCACCTATGGAGAAAGCATACTGGACAAGGAACTGAAATTCTCCGCACACCGGCAGTTCCACATGGCCAGCGCGAAAAGCTGCGTGCTGAAAAGCATCACCGACCTCACCGGCGCACTGACGGAGTACGAATACGAGGGAAACGTCTGCGGAAACTTGCTTGGCCAACCGGCCACAATAGGGCTTAGGGTAAAGAGCATACAAGTGACCGACCCCGTGACAGGGAAGACGCGGACACGCCGGTTCAACTACAGCAAGGCCGTCTGCAGCATCGACCTCGGGAATATCCTCAAGGGGGACTTCCTGGCCACGTCCGGGCTGTATCTCGTGAATTTCGGCGACATATCCCCCGAGACCGGACAGTTCTGGCGTTCGTGGAGCACCACGTTCACAAACTCGTGCCGGTTGCCCGGAGGCTCGCTGGAGAATGCCGCCGTCTACTACGGACAAGTGGAGGAAATCCTGTCCGAAGGCTCCGACAGCCACGGGATAAAGACGGTCTACGAGCACGACACGTCGGACAGCCAGCTGCCCTACGTCGCCAACGGGAACGGGCCGACGCCGTCGTCCGCCATCAACGAGTACAGGCTGGTCACGGCCCCGACGGTAGGGATGAGCAGCCTGGACAGGACCTTTATCAGCACCGTGTTCTCCGTCCATCCCGTGCGGGGGCATTTCCAAGAGACGTTCTGGGAAAAAGCCCCGCTGTCGAGAGTCACTACCTACAAATGGGACGGCAGCGGCTACACGATGACAAAGGACACGCGCTATTTCTACATCCTCGACAATTACCGCAGAAGCATCCAGACGGCACTAAGCGTGCCGGGCACTTTCACGCGGAACAGGAAAACCATAGGAGGGACATCCGGGCTGACGCAAGGGGCGGAAAGCACGAGCGATGTCAACTATCTGGAAGTGACTGTCAGCTCGGCCTTCACAAGGCTGGACAGCATGACGGTGACCAGATACCACGACAACGGGCTGCCCGCAATCACCAAAACAAAGTTCAGATACAATCGGAATGAAGGTCTTATAAAAGACTCATTGATAGCCTTTAAGCCCTTGCCACCGGGAACGACAATCATACATCACCCCGACACGTCCTATCGGACAAAGGTACGCGAAGTGCTTGGAAACAACAGGCTGCTCCGTTCCGCCACCACTGAATATCCCGACGGAACCCGGCTGGAACACCGTTATGTCTATTCCTCGAACATAACCTCGACGTTCTACGAAGACCTTTCCGCCCGCGGCATCATCGCCCTGCCCGTCATGGAGCGTTGGGTTGTCAACGGCAAGGACACCATAGAACAACAGTTCGGCTACAAGGACTTCGGCGACGGCAACATACGCCCCTACACGCAGGTGACGACCACCAACGGGACACCCACCGACGTGCGCCTGTACACCCGCCGCGACCGCTACGGCAACCTGCTGGAAGGCTCGGACAACTACCAGGCGCCCACGGCCTACGCCTACGGCTACCGCCATGCCTATCCCGTGGCCGTGCTGCAAGGAGCCGGATACACCACCCTGGGCAGCGAGGCCGAGCTGGAGTCCGTCGCGGCCAAGACCGCGCCCACGCAGGACGACCTCGACAGGCTGGCGCAGAAGCGAAGCCTCGGCGGCACCCTGCTCTGGACCTACGAGCACCGGCCCCTGGTGGGCATGACGAAGGCCACCGGGCCGAGCGGCAGGCGGCACACCTACCTCTACCAGGGCAACCGGCTGTGGAAGGAGCTCAACCACAAGGGGCAGGCCCTGAGGCAGACCGACTACGCCTTCCGGGCCGACGGAGGGGCGCACAACTCGGTGACGACGCGCGTCTTCACCGACACCCTCGGGCTGGCCTACGCCGAGAGCGTGCAGTACTACGACGGGCTGGGACTGCCCTGGCAGCGGTTCGACATGGGCGCCTCCACCGGGGGACGCAACCTCGCCTCGCTCACCGAGCACGACGCGCTGATGCGGCAGACAAGGGCCTGGCTGCCCGTCCCCACCGCCGGGCGGACACCCCTGGCCGACCCGCAAGGAGAGGCGCGGGCGCAGCATGACGACAGCCGCCCCTACGCGGAGACGGAGTACGAACCGGCCGCCGACGGACGGCCCGTGGCCAGCGTGCGGCCGGGAGACGACATGGGCGGCAGAAAGGCGACCGTGGAGCATCTCACCAACACGGCCGGAGGCAAAACGGCCTGCCGGAGGTACGACGTTCTGGTGGACGAGAAGGCCGTCTTCTACCAGGGCATGTGGCCCGAGGCCACACTCGACGTGGAAAAACGCACGGACGAGAACGGCCACACGGACTACACCTTCACCGACAGCCGCGGAAGAACCGTGCTGCAACGGGCCATCGGGGACAACGGCAGCCAACACGACACCTACTACCTGTACGACAACCTCGACAGGCTGTGCGTGGTGCTCCCGCCGAGTGCGTCAAGCTCCTTCACGAACGGGTTCCGCGAGTTCCAGACCGACAGCCTGCTGCACTGGTACGCCTACCTGTACATCTACGACGAGCGCGGGCTGTGCGTGGAGAAGAAGCTGCCCGGGGCCAAGCCCGTGTACATGCGCTACGACAAGACGCGCACCCTCGTCTTCACACAGGACGGCAACCAGAGGGAAAGGGGCGTGTGGGCCTTCACCCTGCACGACCGCATGAACCGGCCCACCCTGCAAGGCGAATGGGCCACCGCGGACGTGCCCGACATCGAGGACATGGTGCTGCGCACGCGGCAGGACGTGCCCGCCAGCGCGCTGGAGCTGGGAGGCGTGCTCGGGACGGGGCACCAACTGCCCGGCGGGACGCTGGACCTGCCCGACGACGGGACCGTCAGCCTGCGCACCGTGAACTATTACGACGACTACAGCTTCCGGCGGCTGGCAGGGTTCGGGGGACTGGGAGCCTTCGACGACAACGGCAGGCTGGGAACCGACGCGAAGGGGCTGCGCACCGGCGGACGGTACGCCACCGACGGCCTGATAACGAGGCCCTGCTTCGACGCGCT
>CALULL010000028.1 GCA_944321465.1 uncultured Bacteroides sp. | reverse complement strand
AGGAAAAATAACCAAGATCAGGAAGAAAATTAATGCCAGACCGAGAGAAAAACTCAATTTCTCGACTCCGGCTGAGGGCTTTTTCAAAAATATTTCGTAATGTTGCACTCGCTGGTTGACTCTGCCCACCCCAAAACAGACAGACAAGCCCTGAGAAAACAGACTCTTCGTTTGTCCGTCCCGATGTTTTTACCTACCTTTGCAGCGTTTTGGTTTCGTTCCTTTCCGATCGGAAGAGAACGATGAAAAGGGAATCAGGTGGAAATCCTGAACAGACCCGCTGCTGTGAGTCCCCGCTAAGACAAGTCCGTTGGGCAATATCCTTTTGCCACTGTCCGCCGCAACATGCGGACGGGAAGGCCGCCCAGCTCAGGACGGGACAAGTCAGAAGACCTGCCAAGACAAACATACGTTTGACAGCTTCCGGGTATATGAAGCGGCAAACACACAGCGAAGCAGGCTTGTTCTCTTTCCTTTCTTTCCACACAGAGAATGTTCCTTCTTCCTTGTACGTTGCCCTCGGCCACCCGCAGCACGCAACAGACAAGGAAAGGAGACATGAAGTTATACCTATTATATATTACAGTATTGCTGCTGGCCACGCTATGCCCCACCACCACAAGGGCACAAGCCGACACGTGCGCACACGACACCACCATCAGCCTGGAAAGCATAGAGGTGTATGGCAAGAGCAAGGTACAACGCGCCCGCGAAGGTGCTTTCAGCGTCAACGCCATAGACGTGCGCCGACTGGCCGGAAGCACTGTCAGCCTCACCAGCCTGATAGGACGCACGACGGGGGTCAAGGTGCGTGAGGAAGGCGGTGTGGGCAGCGACTTCGACTTGTCGGTCAATGGTCTGTCGGGCAATTCCGTGCGCTATTTCATCGACGGACTTCCGCTCGAAGCCAAAGGCAGTGGCGTCTCTTTGGCCAACTTGCCTGTCAGCATCATAGATCACATAGAAATCTACAAGGGAGTGGTGCCCGCCAGCCTCAGCACCGACGCGCTGGGTGGAGCCGTCAACATCGTCACCAAACGGGAACAGAAGAACTACCTCGACGCTTCCTATGGCATCGGTTCCTTCCACACCCACAAGGCCGACGTGAGTGCCCAGCTCGTAGAAAAGCGCACAGGACTCGTCGTGCGCCCTACTCTGAGCGCCAGCTACTCCAAAAACGACTACACCATGCGCGACGTAGAAGTGTGGGACGAGGAGAGCCGACGCTACGTGCCGGTGGACCGCAAGCGCTTCCACGACGACTATTTTGCATTGCTGGCACAGATAGAAGCCGGTGTCAGCGACAAGACGTGGGCCGACGCGCTGTTCTTCTCGGCCTCCTACACCACGACACGCAAGGAGCTGCAGACCGGCAGCGTGCAAAGCAAAGTATACGGCATGGCCGAACGGCAGGGACATGCCTGGAGCCTGTCGGCCCGATACCAGAAACGGAACTTCCTGACGGAAGGACTGCGGCTGAGTGCTTCGTTGTCCCACACGTGGGACTACTCGCTCACCGTCGACACGGCCTACCGCAAGTACGACTGGAACGGCAACTACATCCTCAGCTCGCGCAACGAAATCAACGGGCGCTCCCGCTCCATGCGCCACTACGACCGTCCGCTCACCGTGGCGCGTGCCAACCTCGACTACACCCTTGCCCCCGGCCACAGCCTCAACCTGAACTACCTGCTGAGCCGCACGGGAAACAACCGCTACGACGAGGCCGACGCGAGTTTCGTCCCCTCGGACGACGTGCTGGCCAAGCACGTTCTCGCCCTGTCCTACGAGCAACGGCTGCTGCACGAGCGGCTGAGCAACGTCTTCTTCGCAAAGGGCTACCTCAACCACGTCAACATTGGGCAGACCGACCTGGGAAGCATCACCGGCTCGGACGAAGTGCAAGGCTCGGCCACCAAGCCCTACGCCGGCTACGGAGCCGCTTCGCGCTTTGCCATCGCCCCGGCCCTGGCCCTGAAAGCGTCCTACGAACACAGCGTGCGCCTGCCCTTGGCCCGCGAGCTGCTGGGCAACGGCACCACCGTCTATGCCAACGTAGCCCTGAAGCCCGAGCAAAGCCACAACGCCAACCTGGGGCTGTTTGGCACCTGGAGGCCCGCACGCGGCCACACGCTGAGCTACGAGGCCGGAGGCTTCTTGCGCTACGTCGACAACTACATACAGGCCACCGTCTCCGAGAAGGAGGGCCTCATGCAGTATGAGAACGTACCCGCCGTACACATCAAGGGCGTAGAAGGGGAACTGCGCTACGACTGGCGCAGCCGCCTGCTACTGAGGGCAAACGCCAGCTACGAGGACGCGCGCGACCAACGCCGCCTGAAGGACGACGGAAAGCCGTCGGCAACCTACCGCAACCGGGTGCCCAACCGTCCCTGGCTCTTCGGCAGCGCCGAGGCTGCCTACGACTTCGGCAACGTGCTGCTGGCAGACAGCCGCCTGAGGCTGAGCCTGAGCTACGAGTGGTCCCACTGGTACTTCCTGACGTGGGAAGCCTACGGCTCGCGCGAAAGCAAGGCACGCATCCCGGCCCAGCACGTGTTCGACCTCGCCCTGGACTATTCCTGGGACGAAGGACGCTACGGCCTGTCACTGCAATGCGCCAACCTGCTGGACCGCACGGCCTACGACAACTACAAGCTGCAAAAGCCCGGACGGGCCTTCTTCGCCAAGTTCCGCTTATTCATCAACTGATTTCATAACCACCAAACAACCCAACGCATGAACACATTCAAATTTCTATCGCGCGCCTTCATGGCTTCCATGATGGCCCTGGCATTCACAGCCTGCTCCGACGACGACACTCCCCAGCCCGACGGCGGGGGCGGCCAGGCGCCCGGGACGGAGACAGGACAGCACTTCGACATCTTTATGAGCATCGGCGGGCATGGAGGCATGACGCGTGGCGACGGCATCATCGTGCGCAGCGTGGCCGACCTCACTGCCGCCACCCCCATGATTGACATCCGGGGCGAGGGCGTGGAGTTCCGCGACGACAACAACTCCTACGCCCTGGAGAGCATACAGCGCGGCGAGTACTACTACCAAGTGCCCGAGTCGGGCGACCGCTTCACCAAACTGCGCATCACGGACGAGGCCGTCCAAGTGGTGCAAGAACAGCCCTTCGTGCAGAACACCTACAGCTGCCGCAGGTACACCCACGCCTGGCTCGACGACAACACGCTCGTCATCATGGCCGCCAACGGCGACTACGACCGCATACTCTGGACCAAGCTCAACGCCACCGACATGTCCATCCTGGCCGAAGGCACCCTCGACCTGCCCGTCCCCTACGCCGAACTGGGCTACAAGGCATTCTCCACCTCGGGCATCCTGACCTACCGCGAGGCCGACCGGCGGCTGTTCTACTTCTACTTCGGCAAGACCTCGTCGGGACGCACAGGCGAGTCGGGCCAGTACTTCTACACCGCCGTCATCAATCCCGAGACCATGACCGTGGAGAGCACCGCCCCCAACGGCATCGAGCGCGAGATGGCAGGCAGCTCCTACGGCGAGCTGATGCAGAGCAGCGTGATGTACGACGAGGCGGGAAACCTCTTCCTGGCCACCTTCACCGAGCAGCCCGACGGCACCGAGAAAGGCCAGCTGCTGCGCATCAACCGGGGCGAGACCAACTTCGACCCGGCCTACCGCGGCTTCCCCGATGCCGACGGCAAGCTGCTCACCGTGCAATACCTGGGCAACGGCAAGGCCCTGGCCTACGCCCGCAACGATGCAGCCGGGACCAGCATCGACAGCTACAGCCACTACTACACCGTCATCGACCTGGCCAGCGGCACACGCCAACGCCTTGCCTGCGACGGGCAGGAGATAGGCTACAGCGGCGGACGCTTCTCGCAGCGCACGGCCGTGGCCGGAGGCAAAGCCTACATCGGCGTCAACACGGCCGACGCCAACCCGTGCATCTACATCTACGACACGGCCAGCGGCACCGTGGAAAAGGGTGCCGAAATCGCCGAAGGCTACTACTTCGACATGCTGCGCGTGGTAGAGGACTGACCCTCACGCGCCTCTCCGCAAGCCCCCGGAAGCCCTTCCGCCCCTCCCCGCCGAAGGAACGCGAAGGCCCTCCGGGGGCTTTCCTTTGCCCGCCCACAGGCGCACCTTTGCCCCCAAAGCAGCACACCTGCACCCGCCGGCAAGCACACCTCTGCCCGAAAAAGGGCACCGGAGAAGGCTTTTACCGATTTTGGCACAGGATTTTAAGCCGTTTTTAGCATTTTTGGCAAATACTTCTTACCTTTGCCCCCAACTGCCAACCTGCCACGGCACCCGCCGCAAGCTGACGGCAGACAGACGCACGCCAAGCCCCGAAAAGACGGACGGCCACGTCCGAGCAGGCACACAGGGCTGCAAACGAAACAAATAGACTGATGGAAACTTATGAAATGATAGCCAAGACCTTTCAGGGACTGGAGGAAGTATTGGCGCAAGAACTGACGGCGCTCGGCGCCAACGACGTACAGATAGGGCGACGCATGGTGTCGTTCACAGGAGACAAGGAAATGATGTACCGCGCCAACTTTGCCCTGCGCACGGCCATACGCGTCCTGAAACCCATCAAGCACTTCGAGGCCAAGGATGCCGACGAGGTGTACGAGCAGGTGAAAGCCATACCCTGGGAAGACTACCTCGACACCAACCGCAGCTTTGCCGTGGACGCGGTGGTGTACAGCGAAGAATTCCGCCACTCCATGTTCGTGTCCTACCGGGTGAAAGATGCCATCGTGGACTACTTCCGCGAGAAGACCGGCAAGCGGCCCAACGTGCGCATCAACAAGCCCGACATACTGCTCAACATCCACATAGCCCAGACCACCTGCACGCTGTCCCTCGACTCGAGCGGCGAGTCACTCCACCGCCGAGGCTACCGGCAGGAAGCCGTCGAGGCCCCGCTCAACGAGGTGCTGGCCGCCGGCATGTTGCTGCTGACGGGGTGGCACGGCGAGTGCGACCTGATAGACCCCATGTGCGGCTCGGGCACCATACCCATCGAGGCCGCCCTCATAGCCCGCAACATCGCCCCGGGCGTGTTCCGCCAAGGCTACGCTTTCGAGAAATGGCCCGACTTCGATGCCGACCTCTTTGAGACCATCTACAACGACGACAGCCAGGAACGCCCCTTCAATCACAAGATATACGCCTACGACAACAGCCCCAAGGCCATCGCCATAGCCGCGCGCAACATCAAGGCCGCCGGGGTGGCCAAGGACATCACCCTGAAGCAACAGCCCTTCCAACAGTTTGAAAAACCCGCCCAACGGGCCATCATCGTCACCAACCCGCCCTACGGCGAACGCATCTCGGCCAACGACCTGCTGGGCCTGTACGCCATGATAGGCGAGCGCCTGAAACATGAGTTTACCGGGAACACGGCATGGATACTGTCCTACCGGGAAGAATGCTTCGAACAAATCGGACTGAAACCCAGCACGCGCATACCGCTCTACAACGGAGCGTTAGAGTGCGAGTTCCGCAAGTATGAAATCTTTGAAGGACGCTATCGGGAATTCCGCGAGAAAGGCGACAGGCTCGACAAGGACTACAACGCCGACAACCGCCCGCGCTACCGCGCCCGGACCGACGACGAGCCACGGCAACGCCGCACCCCCTGGAACGAGCGCAGGCAGCCCTCCGACCGCCCGCCACGGCACCGAGACACAAGAAGCCGGAACGACCGCGACTGATGCCCCGCAACCCAACAACACAGAAACGACACGACATACAATGAAGAAACTAATGCACAGCATAGCGGCAGCCCTGCTGATAGGTGCCTGCGCCTGCACACCCACCTACGAGCTCATGGCACAAGACACACAGCTGAAACAACTCTCCTTGGAAGATCTGCTGAGCGGAGGCACCAACTACCGCTACACGGAGAACCTCTACGGCCTGCAGTGGTGGGGCGACACCTGCATAGAACCAGGCATAGACTCACTGGTAGCCATAAACCCCAAGAAGAACAAGCGCGAGCTGCTGACAACCCGCGCCGACATCAACCGCGCCCTGCAAGCCAAGGGACTGGGCGAACTGCAACACCTCTACGCCGTCAGGCTGCCTTGGCCCAAGGAAGAACGCATCCTGCTGAGCCTGCCCGGGTGCTACGCCGTCTACGACTGGAAAGCCGACACGGCTGCTCTGTGCCGCGAATATCCTAAAGAAGCGGCCAACATGGACTATGCCACTACCAGCGGGAACCTGGCCTACACAATGGGCAACAACCTGTACGTCAACGGAACAGCCGTAACGGCCGAGGGCGAAGGCATCGTCTGCGGACAGGCCGTGCACCGCAACGAGTTCGGCATCACCAAAGGCACCTTCTGGAACGCCGAAGGCACCTTGCTGGCCTTCTACCGCATGGACGAGTCGATGGTGACGCAATACCCGCTGGTGGATGTCACCGCCCGCGTGGGCAAAGCCGACTACATCCGCTACCCCATGGCAGGCATGACCAGCCACAAGGTGCAGGTGGGCATCTACAACCCGCAGACAGGCAAGACCGTCTACCTCGACACAGGCGACCCCACCGACCGCTACTTCACCAACATAGCTTGGTCGCCCGACAGCAAGAGCCTCTATCTCATCGAGGTGAACCGCGACCAGAACCATGCCAAACTGTGCCGCTACAACGCCTCTACGGGCAAGCTGGAGGCAACCTTGCTGGAAGAGACCCATCCCAAGTACGTAGAGCCGCAAAGCTCCGTCGTGTTCCTGCCCTGGGACAAAGACAAGTTCATCTACCAGAGCCAGCGCGACGGCTTCAACCACCTCTACTTGTACGACACCGAGGGCAAACTCGTCCGCCAGCTCACCCAAGGCGAATGGATGGTGCTGAGCGTGGCCGGATTTAACGACATGCGCCACGAAGTGTTCATCACCAGTACCGAGCAGTCGCCGCTGCAGAGCACCATCTACAAGGTGAATACCCGCAACGGCAAACGCACAGCCCTCAACGCCGTCGGCGGCATCCACACCCCGCAGCTGTCGGCCTCGGGCAAGTACCTCATCGACACCTATTCCACCCCCACGGAGCCACGCGACATAGCCCTCGTGCAGACCCTGAACGGCAACGTGACCGGACGTCTGCTCACGGCGGCCAACCCCTACGAAGGCTGCGTGGCACCCACCGTCGAGGTGGGCACCATCAAGGCAGCCGACGGCATAACCGACTTGTACTACCGCCTGACAAAGCCCGCCGACTTCGACCCGGCAAAAAAATACCCCGTTGTGGTCTACGTCTACGGAGGCCCCCACGTGCAGCTCGTCAACGACGGCTTCATGCACGGCCTGCGTCCGTGGGACTACTACATGGCCAACAAAGGCTACCTCATGTTCACCGTCGACAACCGTGGAAGCAGCAACCGCGGACTGAACTTTGAGAACGCTACCTTCCGTCAGCTGGGCATCAAGGAGTGCAGCGACCAGCTGAAGGGCGTAGAGTTCCTCAAGTCATTACCCTACGTCGACCCCGACCGCATAGGCGTGCACGGCTGGAGCTTCGGCGGACACATGACGACCGCTCTCATGCTGCGCTACCCCGACGTATTCAAGGTCGGCGTGGCAGGAGGCCCGGTCATTGACTGGGCATACTACGAGGTGATGTATGGCGAACGCTACATGGACACCCCGCAGACCAACATCGAAGGCTACAAAGAGTGCAACCTCAACAATCTGGCAGGCAGGCTGAAGGGGCATCTGCTCGTCATCCACGGCGACCACGACCCGACGTGCGTCCCCCAGCACACCCTGTCGTTCATGAAAGCGTGCATCGATGCCCGCACTTACCCAGACCTGTTCATCTATCCGTGCCACCAGCACGGAGTGACGGGACGCGACAGCGTGCACCTGCACGAAAAGATTACCCGCTACTTCGAGGACTACCTGTGACAACACAACAACCTCGGCAAAGAACGGGCGGGACGTAAAGGCACAACCTCCACGTCCCGCCCGCCGCAAACACAGACGATAACAAACAAGACAAAGCACAAGATATGAAAGTATTACTGTTAGGCTCGGGCGGACGCGAACACGCCCTTGCCTGGAAAATAGCCCAAAGCCCCAAGGTGGAGAAACTGTACATCGCTCCCGGCAACGCAGGCACGTCCCGGGTGGGCGAAAACGTAGGCATCGCCGTCACCGACTTTGCCGCCTTACGGACCTTTGCCGTGGAACAAGGCATCGACATGCTGGTCGTAGGGCCGGAAGACCCGTTGGTGAAAGGCATCTACGAAGACTTCAAGAACAACGAAGCCACACGCCACATAGCCGTCATAGGCCCCTCGGCCAAGGGCGCACGGCTGGAAGGAAGCAAAGACTTCGCCAAAGAATTCATGGCACGCTACGACATCCCCACGGCACGCTATAAGAGCGTCACCGCCGAAACGCTTGCCGACGGCCTGGCATTCCTCGAAAGCCTGCCAGCACCCTATGTGCTGAAAGCCGACGGCCTGTGTGCCGGAAAAGGCGTGCTCATACTGCCCACGCTGGAAGAGGCACAGCAAGAACTGCACAGCATGCTCGAAGGCAAGTTCGGACAGGCCAGCACGACGGTAGTCATCGAGGAATACCTGCAAGGCATAGAATGCTCCGTGTTCGTGCTCACCGACGGCAAGCACTACAAAGTCCTCCCCGTGGCCAAGGACTATAAGCGCATTGGTGAAGGCGACACCGGACTCAATACCGGGGGCATGGGCAGCATCAGCCCTGTACCCTTTGCCGACGAAACGTTCATGGGCAAGGTATGCAAGCGCATCATAGAACCTACCATCGAAGGACTGGACAAAGAAGGCATCCGCTACAAAGGCTTCCTGTTTCTGGGACTAATGAACGTAAAGGGAGAGCCTTTCGTCATCGAATACAATGTCCGCATGGGCGACCCGGAGACAGAAAGCGTCATGCTGCGGCTGCAAAGCGACCTGATAGACCTCTTTGAAGGCGTGCACAAGGGCGACCTCGACACACGCGACATGCAGTCCGACCCCCGGACGGCAGCCTGCGTCATGTTGGTCAGCGGAGGTTATCCTGGCACATACAAGAAAGGGATGCCCATCAGCGGGCTCGACAAGGCCGAAGCCACGGGCTGCGTGCTGTTCCATGCCGGGACAACCGTCAAGGACGGCCGGACAGTCACCAGCGGAGGGCGCGTCATTGCCGTCTGTGCCTACGGGGAAAACAAGCAGAAGGCGTTGGAAAAGTGCTTCCAGGCTGCCGACGAACTGAACTTCGACGGCAAGTACTACCGCCACGACATCGGCTTCGACCTGTAGGCACAAGAGGAACAACCGTCGCACGATGAGGAACAAACGTTTTCTGAACCGGGTAACGACAAGCCGCCTCACACTGCCTGCCGCCTGCCTGTTAGCAGTGCTCTGCTGGCTGGCGGGGAGTCTTCTTGTGCCCGCTTGCGGGCACAAGGGAGAAAGCCCGCTATCGCCGGAGGCTTTGGCGGCACTCCCTCCATCCTGGGCAGGGCAACTGTTGTGCCTCCTGCTGTGCGGAGCCATCGGCTACCTCCTCATCGAACTGAACAACCGCTATGCCATCATAAGAATGAGGGCATCGGTACAGACAGCCATCTTCTTTCTGGTCGTAGCGGCAAGTCCGGGACTTCATTGGCACGCCACAGGGATGACTGCCGCCACCCTGATGTTCATAGCCTTGTTCTTCCTCTTCGGCAGTTTCCAGCAGCCCAATCCCACGAGCCACCTGTTCCACGCATTCCTGTCGCTAGGCATAGGCAGCGTGCTGCTCCCGCAGTCCATACTATTCGCCCCTGTGCTGTGGATAGGAGCTTACAACTTCCAGTCGCTCACGCCACGCAGTTTCCTGGCCTCGCTTCTGGGGCTGGCATTTCCCTACTGGCTTCTGCTGGGTTATGCCTGCGCCGTCGGCGACATGGAAGTCCTCTACCGCCCTCTTCACGAGATGGTCGGTTTCCGTCCCCTGCTCTTCAGGGTCGAGCCTTGGGAGGCAGGCACGCTCTCCTATCTGTTCGTGCTCTATGTCGTTGCTACCGTTCACTGCCTAGTAACCGGGCTGGACGACAAGATACGCACACGCTGCTACCTGCACTTTCTCATCCTGCTGGCCTTCTGCACCTTTGCCTACATTGCACTGCAACCATGGATGGCCTCCTTGCTCACCCCTTTGGCCGCAGCCGTCACCAGCATACTGGCGGGACATCTGTTCGTGTTGTCAAACAGCCGGGCCACCAACTGGTTCTTCCTTGCCATGCTGGCACTGCTTCCGGCCTTGTTCATCGTTAACCTATGGACGCTTTTGTAGACACATTGGTACAACTGCTGACAGACTGGGGCTACGTCGGACTCTTCCTCTCGGCCCTGCTGGCAGGCAGCATCGTGCCCTTCAGCTCCGAGCTGGTACTGGCCGCGCTGGTGCAACTGGGCCTCAGCCCGCTGGGCTGCCTGCTGGCTGCCGCGCTGGGAAACACCGCCGGAGGCATGACGTGCTACTACATAGGACGGCTGGGACGCACCGACTGGATAGAAAAGTACCTCAAGGTGAAACCCGACCAACTGGCCCGCGCCCGCCGTTTCCTGCAAGGACGCGGCGCACTGATGGGCTTCTTCGCTTTCCTGCCTTTCATCGGAGAAGCCATTGCCATTGCCCTTGGGCTGATGCGCAGCAACGTGGCCATCACGAGCCTGTCCATGCTGACCGGAAAGCTCATGCGCTACGCCGCCATCCTGCTGGCATTAAAGGCAGCAACCTAAGGCGACAACCTGCCGGACCTGCTTTCATCACAAACCAACTACAAAAACAACACTACCGAATGAACCACTTTCCACACACCCTCCTCCTGTCGGCCCTGCTCGTGCTGGCCGCCGCATGCCGACAACCCGACAAGAGCCAGGCCGTTACCGACCAACGCCCTACAGTCACCGTTACCATAGAGCCATTGCGCTACTTTGCCGATGCCATCGGGGGAGACCGCTTCCACATCGTCAGCATGGTTCCACGAGGAAGCAGCCCCGAGACTTACGACCCCACGCCGCAGCAACTCGTCGACCTGGCCAACAGCACGGCCTACCTGCGGGCGGGCTACATAGGCTTCGAACAGGCCTGGACCAAGCGGCTGGCGGCCAATGCCCCGCAACTCAGGTTCTTCGACACCTCCCGGGGAATCAGGCTCATCCACGGCCACCGGCACGACGGCCACGGACACAGCACGGGCGTAGAGCCTCACGTGTGGACTTCGGTCCGCAACGCCCAGACCATAGCCCGCAACATAGGCCAGGCATTCGCCGAACTCGACCCCGAAGGTGCCTCCCTCTACACCGCCCGCACCGACAGCCTCTGCCAAGCCCTGACGCGCACCGACAGCCTCTGCCGGGCCTTACTCGCCACGCCCCGGGCCGACCGCACATTCCTGATTTACCATCCGGCCCTCTCCTACTTCGCCCGTGACTACGGGCTGAAACAAGTCGCCATTGAGAACGACGGCAAGGAGCCTTCACCCGCCTACCTCGGACAACTCATCGACACCTGCCGGAAGGACAGCGTGCGCGTCATCTTCGTGCAACCTGAATTCGACCGCCGCAACGCCGACCTCATCGCCCGGCAGACCGGCGCGCGGGTTGTCCCCATCAACCCCCTGTCCTACGACTGGGAACACGAGCTGCTCAACGTTGCCCAAGCCCTGGCAGGGACAGAATAGAGCACACCCGGCCCCACCCCCCGCCCTACGCTCTGCCAGGCCACAACGAGTAAACAACCAACCCCACTTTTACACACCAAGCCTATGCCCCTTCTTCAGATAAACAACCTCTGCGCCGGATACGACGGCCATGCCGTGCTACGCGACGTAAACCTCACCGTGGAAGAGCACGACTTCCTGGGCATCATCGGTCCCAACGGCGGAGGAAAGACCACTCTGATAAAATGCATCCTCGGCCTACTTGCCCCCATGCAGGGCGAGATTCTCTACAACGGTTCCCGCCAACGCCCCGTCATCGGCTACCTGCCCCAGTACACCAGCATAGACCGCCGCTTCCCCATCACCGTGGGCGAAGTCATCCTCTCGGGACTGGCCAGCCGCAAGCCCTTGGCCGCACGCTACACAGCCGACGACCGCCAGCAAGCCGTACGCGTGGCCGCACGCATGGGACTGCAAGGACTTGAGAACCGCCCCATCGGCTCGCTGAGCGGCGGACAGCTGCAACGTGCCCTGCTGGGACGAGCCGTGGCGGCACAGCCCCGGCTGCTGCTGCTCGACGAACCGTCCACCTACCTCGACCGCCACTACGAGACCCGCCTCTACCAACTGCTCGAAGAGCTGAACCACGAGTGCGCCATCATCCTCGTGAGCCACGACATAGGCACCATCCTGCAACGAGTAAAGGCCATTGCCTGCGTCAACGGCACCTTGGACTACCACCCGGACACCCTCGTCAGCGAGGAATGGATAGAGCGCAACTTCCAGTGCCCCATCGACCTGCTGGGACACGGCCCCCTGCCCCACCGCATCCTGGGTCACCACCATCACCACCCCGAGAACCCCCAAACCGACAACCGCCAATGAAACGCACCTGCCTTGCCCTGCTCCTGCTGCTGCTCGCCCTCGCCAACCCCTGCGCCCAACCGCGCTTCGACTACGACTCGCTGGCCCACTACACAGCCGACGAACTGTTCCGCCGGGGCAACGACTACCTCGACCGCAACGACCGCGACACGGCCATGCCCTTCTTCCTTACCATCATAGGCAACCACGAGCACGACACCGACCGCCACACCCGCTACCTCATCGCCTGCTCCTATGCCGCCATAGGCGACATATACTACCAGCAAGGCTACTACTCCGAAGCGTTCGACTCCTTCACCACCGCCATCAGACTGTGCGAGCAGCAGGGCTTCGACGACCTACTGCCTGAAGCCTACAACAACTTAGGCAAAATCTACTGCACATGGCAGGACTACACCCAAGGACTGCTCTACTACAAGAAAGCCCTCGAAGCAGCCCGCCCCGAGCAAAAGGACCTGCAACGCAAACTGCTCATCAACATCATAGGCGTGTCGTGCGGACAAGGCGACACGCAGGAGGCCCGCCGCTACTACGACCGCCTCGCCCAACTGCCCGACGACGCACTGACCCGCTACTTCCTGCTCTACAACCAAGGGCTGATACTCGACATAGAGGGCGACGTGCAAGGAGCCATCGGCCACTACCACCGGGCCTACAACCACGCCGTGCAGCACCGCATGGGCGCACGCTACACCGGACCCGCCTGCTCCTCGCTGGCCGACCTCTACGCCAAAGACCACCCCGACTCCGCCCTCTACTACTACCACAAAGGGCTTACCGACGACATGCCCCCCTACATGAAACGCCACATGCTGAAACAACTGGCCGCACTCTACCGCAGCCGCGACAGGGAGCGTGCCATCGACTACATGAACCGCTACCTCACGCTCTCGGACTCGCTCTTCAACGAAACCGAGATAAACCGGCAGAAAGGAGCGCAGTTCATCTACGAGTCCGAGAAAAACTACGAAAAGATAAAACGCCTCAACGAAGAACGCCAGACCCAACGCCGACAGATAAAGGCCCAGCGCAACGCCCTGCTGACGGGCAGCGGCGTGCTGGCCGTCTTCATCGCGCTGGTGACGGTGCTCCTGGTGCAGCAACGCAAGCTGCGCCGCGCCTACCGCGACCTCTTCAGACGCAGCAACGAGATGCTGAAGACCGAACGCGTGAACCGCCACATACAAGAAGAGCTGGAAACCACCGTTGCCCACCTCAAAGCCCAGATCGCCACCCAGACCCCTCCACAGTCCGCCGCCACGCCCCAGCCCGAAACGCCACACCCCGACGCAACCGCCCCCGACGAAGAAAGCGAAGCCGCCGACCGCCCCCAGTCGTCCGTACAGCGCCTCACCGACGAGCAAAAGCAGGAAATACTGAGCGCCATCAACCGCGTGGTGAAAACCACCAACGAGGTGTACGACTGCGACTTCAACATCGAACGCCTGGCCCACCTCACCGGCTACAACTCCAAATACCTCTCGAAAGTCATCAACGATACCTACCAATGCAACTTCCGCACCTACATCAACGAATTCCGCATCAAGGAAGCCCAGGCCCGGCTGCTCGACACGCAGCGTTACGGCCAGTACACCATAGCCGCCATAGCCCAAAGCGTAGGCTACCGCTCGCACGCCAACTTCATACAGCTCTTCAAGAAGGCCGTCGGCATCTCGCCCTCGGCCTATAAGAAAATGACGGAGGAAATGAAGGGCGACGACAACTAAACCACCGCCCGCAGTTATCAAAAAGACAGCCTCCGAAGGCGGATACCCGTCCTATTGTCGGGACAAACGGCATTTCGCTTACACAGCCCACAGGACAAAACACCCGGCCAGCAGTCCCCACCCCGCCGGACAGCCCCCTCCGCCCCTGCCACAAGCCCTGTGGCGAGGGCCGGTACCGCCTTGCCCGCCGACAACCGTCTCCCTTCACACCGAGGTGGCACACCTGTGCCCGTCGGCAAGCCCTCTTTTGCCCTCCACCGGGTACAGGTGTGCCACCTCGGGCCGTCTGAAGCGGCAGCACGAAGCCCCCTCTAAGACATCAGAAGAAGGCCCGTTCGCCTCCAGAAGAAATGTCAATATAAGCATAATCACCTGTCCCGTATGCACATAGCTCCAAACCACTGCAAAAATCTCCGCCACCCCCTTCCCTGTGCCGAAACAAGCCAGCCACAGACGGCAGGAAAAGCAAAGTGTCAAAACGACAACCCACACCCCGCCACGCCCCCACACCCCTGCCCGACGGCGCCCGCAGAGCCAAATTGGCAGGGCAAAAAGTTTTTTTCCGCAAAAAGTTTTCGTAGTAACGGAGGAAATCGTATTTTTGTCTAAAATTTTGCGCAGATAGAGATGACAGACGAAGAAAAAAGACTGCTCAGTACTTTTGAAACGCGGCTGCGCCACCTGCTCTACCTGCACGAAGAACAACAGCGCAAACTGGACGAACTGCAAGGCCGGCTGGCCGAAACAGAGACCCGGCTTGAAGAACTGCAAAACGCCCACAACGAGTTGCAGCAACGCTACAACGACCTGAAAAGTGCTATGACAATCAGCCTTAACGACGGTGACGTGAAAGAGACGAAACTGAGATTGTCACAGTTAGTGCGTGAAGTCGACAAATGCATCGCCTTATTGAACGAATAAAGAAGATGTATGGACGATAAGATAAAGATAAACCTGCACATGGCAGGCGAGGTGTTTCCCGTCACCATCCGGCGCGACGACGAAGAGATGGTGCGGGCTGCGGCCAAGGAGGTAACCCTCCTGCTTGGCACCTATAAAGGGAGATTCGGCGAAGCCGTCACCGAGCGGCAGCTGCTGACAATGGTGGCCTACCACTTCTCGCTGGAATACATGCGCGAGAAAGAGCGGAACGACACCCTCCCATACAAGGAAAAGATAAGGGAACTGAGCGACGAGCTTGAGGCCTACTTCAGGAAAGAAAGCTAAGCCGAAGAGACAAGCCGCCCGGAACCCGGCAAACAACTTGAGAACGAAATTCATGCACTGTGCAAAAGCTGGCACCGCCGCAGGCGGAGCAGGCTTTTAAGCAGTGCTTTTTATTTATACTTAAAAACTATTTAACGAAATGGCACTTACGATAGTAGTATGCATCGCTTGCTTCCTGGTCGGAGGACTGGGCGCGTACTGGCTGTTCAGGCACGGCCTGCGGTCGAAGTACGAAGCCATCCTGAGAGACGCGGAAACCGAAGCGGAAATGATTAAGAAGAACAAACTGATAGAGGTAAAAGAGAAGTTTCTGAACAAGAAGGCCGAACTGGAGAAAGAAGTGGCACAACGCAACCAGAAGATACAGCAGGCCGAGAACAAGTTGAAGCAACGCGAACTGGTCCTGAGCCAGCGGCACGAAGAAGTGCAGCGCAAAAAGGCCGAGGCCGAGGCCGTCCGCGAAAATCTGGAAAACCAGCTGGCCATCGTAGGCAAGAAGAAAGAAGAGCTGGAGAAGATGCAACAGCAGGAAATCCTGAAACTCGAAGCCATATCGGGCCTGTCGGCCGACGAGGCCAAGGAGCGCATGATAGAGTCGCTCAAGGAAGAGGCCAAGACACAGGCGCAGTCCTACATCAACGACATAATGGACGATGCCAAACTCACCGCCACCAAGGAGGCCAAACGCATCGTCATCCAGTCTATCCAACGGGTAGCCACCGAGACGGCCATCGAGAACTCCGTCACAGTGTTCCACATTGACTCCGATGAAATCAAAGGACGCATCATCGGGCGCGAGGGCCGCAACATACGGGCACTGGAAGCTGCCACGGGCGTAGAGATAGTCGTGGACGACACGCCCGAAGCCATCGTCCTCTCGGCCTTCGACCCCGTGCGCCGCGAAATAGCCCGTCTGGCCCTGCACCAACTGGTGACCGACGGCCGCATACACCCCGCCCGCATCGAGGAAGTAGTAGCCAAGGTGCGCAAGCAAGTAGAAGACGAAATCGTGGAGACAGGCAAACGCACCACCATAGACCTCGGCATACACGGACTGCACCCCGAGCTGATACGCATCATAGGCAAGATGAAGTACCGCTCGTCCTACGGGCAAAACCTGCTGCAACATGCCCGCGAGACAGCCAACCTCTGCGCCGTCATGGCCTCGGAACTGGGCCTCAACCCCAAGAAAGCACGCCGCGCCGGCCTGCTGCACGACATCGGCAAGGTGCCCGACGAGGAGCCGGAACTGCCGCACGCCCTCTACGGCATGAAGCTGGCCGAGAAGTATAAGGAGAAACCAGACATCTGCAACGCCATCGGAGCGCACCACGACGAGGTGGAGATGACAAGCCTGCTGGCACCCATCGTGCAGGTGTGCGATGCCATCTCGGGCGCACGGCCCGGCGCACGCCGCGAGATTGTGGAAGCCTACATCAAGCGGCTCAACGACCTGGAACAGCTGGCCATGTCCTACCCCGGCGTCACCAAGACCTACGCCATACAGGCCGGACGCGAACTGCGCGTCATCGTCGGTGCCGACAAGATTACAGACAAGCAGACCGAGAGCCTCTCGACCGAAATCGCCAAAAAGATACAGGACGAAATGACCTACCCGGGGCAGGTGAAGATTACCGTCATCCGCGAGACACGTGCCGTGAGCTACGCCAAGTAGCCCCCGCAGGACCGCCCGCCACAGGGCGACGACGGCCACGGCACCCAAGCACCCCGGCACACACAGCCGACAACCGCAACAGGACAAACCCGACGGACGGGCAACCGCTCCACGTCCACGTCCCTAAACGGTTGTCGGCTGTGTTGCTTGTGCGCCATGGCCTCCGCGCCCGCGCCCCGATGCACGAGGCTCAACGGCACTGTTGCAGCAGGTCGTAGACCTCACTGACGGGCACGCCCAGCTCTATGGCCTTCTCCACGTCCTGCCGGGCCTCCCGCTTCTTGCCTTGCGACAAATACAGGCGGCTGCGCATCAGGTAAACGTCCGGCAAAGCCGGGTCGAGGCGGACAGCCTCTTCCAAGTCGAGCAAGGCCGCCTCGGCCTGCCCCAGCCCCTGATAGACTCCGGCCCGGGCCGTATAGAGCAAGGCACAGTCGGCCACGTCCGCACTGTCGGGCTGTACGCCTTGCTCGGCAATCATCTTGTCCAGCAAGGAAAGGGCCTCCTGCCGCTTCCCCTCGTCTTGCAGCAGCGTGGCCAACCCCAGACGGGCCTTGAAGTCGCCGGGAGCCACCCTGAGCAAGGTGTCGTAGTCGGCATGCGCCTCCTTGTACTGCCTGGCCTGCATACGCAGGTAAGCACGCATCAGCAACGCCTCGCGGTTATGGGGCTGAAGGTCGAGCACGAGCGTGTAGTCGGCCAGTGCATGACGGTCCCGCCCCATCTCCATGTAGAGCGTGGCACGGTTCAGGAGGATGGGAACGGCCTCGGGCATCATGTTCAGCGCGAACGTGTAGTTTTCCAGAGCCTGTTCGTAACGTCCCTGCGCCCGCTGTATGGTAGCCAGGTTGGAGAACAGCAGCGCGTTGTGCTGGTTGGCCGGGTCGGTCTTCAAGGCCAGACGGATGAGCCGCTCGGCCTGCTCCAGGCTGTCGCGGGCAATGGCCTCCAGAGCCTGGTCGGCCAATTCGGCATAGCTCTGCGCCGCCGCAGGCATCCCGATGGCCAGCATACAGGCCACGGAAAAAGATAAAGCAAGGTGCTTCATAAGGTATTGGTTGTTGTGGTTGGACATCATCGTAAGGGTCGGACCGGGAACAGGTGCACCCGCCAACGGGGACAGGTGTGCCCGCCGCCGGGCAAAGGTCTGGCCGCAAGGAGGCAAAGGTGCGCCCGTCGGCACAGGGAACCGGACTCGCTTTCGGGGCGCAAGATAAGAAAAAAAACGGCACCGCCACAGTGCCTCCCGCCCGAAAGTCACTCCCCGTCCCTGTCCGCGACACAAAAAACAGCCTGCCTCCCTGCTTCGCACAGCAGGGCAGACAGGCTTTTCGCACATTAAAAAACAAACGTCAAGGCCGCCGCAGGTTGGAAAGCCGCACGCACAGTATCACGCTCGCCAAGCGGGAGAGGCGCACGCCCGGCAGGCAGGTTTATTCCGTAGTCCTCTGCCAGCCCTAAAGGTATTCCTGCTGCGGCACTGCAAAGATAGCACCCCAGAACCAGTCGGCAAATAGACATTTTACCGCATTTTCTACCCGTATTACAGATAATGACCGCCTTTACCTCAGCCACCCGCTCCGCCCTTCGGCAGGCTGCCGTCAGCACAACTTTCCCGGCGCAGGCAAAAAAAGTCAGCTGCAAGTTTGGCATCTATATGAATTTTCCGTACCTTTGCGCCGTCTTAAGAAGAAGTATCGGAATGTAGCGCAGTTGGTAGCGCACTACGTTCGGGACGTAGGGGTCGGGCGTTCGAGTCGCCTCATTCCGACACATCTCTACCAAAGCCGCTGATAACCAGCGGCTTTTGTGGTTTTAGGCCCACCTGTGCGGGACGAAATCGGGACGATAGCAACAACGTATTTGTTTTTTCCTCCGGGCGAAAACAAATAAAAAAAATGTCTACTCTCCAAGAAATTAAAAGCTACACACCACCTGTGTTACACACCGGGAAAGACTGGTACATTGACTTCTATGCCTTCTGCCCAGCCACGGGGCGGATGAAACGGAAAAAAATCAAACTAAACCATATCGACTCCATCACTGCACGTCGCAAGTACGCCAAGGAGTTTATGAACCGCATCGCCGAGAAACTCTCGACAGGCTGGAATCCGTGGATCGAGGCTGAATCGTCATCCGCCTATATCCTCTTTGCGGAAGTGCTCGACCGATACCGCACTTATATTGCAAAAATGCTACACGACGGACGCTACCGGCCCGAGACCTTGAAGTCCTACACATCGTATCTGCGCAACATGGAATTGTTCAACAAGGAGAAGAAAGTGCCCATCACTTACATCTACCAGTTCGACAAGGATTTCTGCGTGCAGCTGCTGGACGAGGTTTACATCAGCCGCGACAATACCGCCTACACCCGTGACAATTACCTCGGCTTCCTGAAGTCGTTCTCCACCTTCTGCCTCAATCACAACTACCTCACGAAGAATCCCACCGAAGGCATCAGCACCATTGGCCGACGCGGGAAGAAGAAGATCAGGTGCGTCATCGAGCCGGAAAAGCTGAAACGGATCAGCCTGTACCTCCACGAGCATCAGCCCCACATGCTCCTGGCCAGCTACATCCTCTACTATTGCTTCATCCGCCCCGCCGAGATGGTGCGTCTGCGATTGGAGAACGTCAATCTCAAGAAGCAAACCCTCTTTGTGCAGGACTCCATTTCCAAGAACCGGAAGGACGGCACCATCACCCTTCCCGCCAAAGTCATCCGCCTGATGCTCGACCTCGGCATATTTGACTATCCTGCCGACTACTACCTCTTTTCGGACGGGATGAAGCCCGGACAGGTGGCCCGGAGCGAGAAAATATTCCGCGATTACTGGAAGAATCATGTGCGGAAGGACCTGAAGCTGCCGCCCAAGTACAAGTTCTATTCCCTGAAGGACACCGGCATTACCAACATGCTCCGCCACTACGATGTCCTCAGTGTCCGCGACCAGGCCCGCCACAGCAGCATCCTGATGACCGACATATACACTCCGCATGACATCCAGAAGGCCAACGACCTGATAAAAAACTACGAGGGAGGGTTCTGACCGGGCATCAGAGGCGAAGCCCCGGCGACGTTCGAGCGCGTCACGCCGCCTCCTCCCCCCGTAGGAGCATGGGCGACGCTACTTGCGCAGCTTGAAGACCTTTCTCAAGGCGACAAGCAGCATCGCCAGTATCACCAGCACCACGGCCAGCA
>CALULL010000027.1 GCA_944321465.1 uncultured Bacteroides sp. | reverse complement strand
TAAAGGGTCAATCATATTGTAGCCAAAGGGGGACAATCCTGTTTGGCCAAAGGGGTCAAAGTCGCATGGCTTTTCTACGAGCCACTAATACTCATTCACCAAAGGTGCTCGTAAGCAGGCTAACGGGGAATTTGCAATTATCCCCAATCGGCCATTAGAGTCCAAAACGATTTCGTTTTGCCGCCGTGCAGACTGGCAGTCACTTTTGTCGAAGGCGTAGCGGACTACGGCGAGACAAAGCGGCAGACAAGATGCCGGTGGCAGAACGAAAAGGCTTGGAAGGCCGGAGAAAGACAATCAGGCATACGGCAAGGCGGCTAATGACCAATTTGGGATGACACTTACGGGAATGATAAGAGAGGCTGCGCCGCCCTCACCTCCCTGCGGACGAATGGAGGCGGACGGCACAGGCTGACAGCAAAAAGGAAGAAGGCGAAGAGAGGGGACTACTCGCCAACCGAAGTATAACGGAAATCGTAGGTACGCAGCCCGGAGTAAGTGTTGATGGAAAAGTGCAGGTCCACTGCCTCGCCCATTGCGGCATACTGCCGCAGGGGCACGGACAGGTAGGCACGGCGGGCATAGGACTGAGGGTCGCCCCCGTCGTCGTGGTAGAGGGTGAGCCACACGTCGCACGCGCCGGACGAGGGGCTGACACGCAGGCTGTCTTGCACGAAGTGGAACAGGTGAACGCCGCTCTGCGCCTCGACTTCGAGCACCAGGTTCAGGTAGTCAAGTCCCAGCCAGAGGCTGAGAGGACGCACGGGGTCGGTAGTCACGCCGTCGCGGAAGGCCACCGAAGGCACGGGCACGGGCGACACCACGCTGCCCACCGCCCAGAGCTTGACACCCGTGGGGGCGGCGGGGTCGTCGCCCAGCAACTCGTAGTTGGCCACAATGCGCAGCGTGCTGTCGGGGCGTGACAGGCTGCCGCTGACATCCTCGGCCACGGGCAGGAGCAAGCCGCCGTCGGTGCGCACCTCGGCCAGCTGCCCCCGCGCCCCGGTGTGGGCGGTGAGAAATTCGAGCCGCACGGAGGGGTAGTAGTAGTCGTCCTCCTTGCCGCACGAAGTCAGCAGCCAGAGGGCCAGCCACAACAGGGGAAGCAGCCGGAGGAAGCGGCGCGTCATTGCGCTCCTCCTTCCTCGCCGCCCTCTGCGCCGCAAGCCTCCAGCCAGTTCTTCAACGGGTTGGCATACATCTCCAGCAGCTTATGGCGCAGATAGGGTACATCCTTGCCGGGCAGGTCGATGCGGGACAGTTGCTTCTCCAGGTAAGCGCAGAAGCGGTCGCGGTCGGTGGCGGTGTAGCGCGAGGCAAAGGCCTGGCCGTCCTGCAACAGGTCGAAGGCCACGTAGTTGCCCGGGTAGAGGCGGTAGTTGGCGTGTATGCCCCGGTCCACCTCCCGGGCTACGCGGGCAAACCACTCCTGCCGGGGCAGCGCGGGGTCGTCCGTAGCAGCCAGGAAAGCATTGAGGCACGGAGCCACCTGTAAATGCACGTGCCCCTTGTAGCCCACCAGCCCGGTGAGCATGTTCTGCAAGTCGTCGGCCTGGGTCTTGCGGTAGTCAGGGTTGTCGCGCTTCAACTGAAACTCGCGTGCCTTGAGGAAGTCGCAGGGATCGAATTCGTAGGAGATGGCCAACGGCACAATGTTCAGCTCGGCCAGCCTCTGGGCAGGGGTACCTTCACCAGCCATTGCCATCATCTTCAGCACGCTCTCCTGCGTGCGGTCGTCCGAGTCCTTGGCGCGGCCCTCGCGCTGGGCTATCCAGATGGATTGCCGCTTGGCCTGGATGGTGTAGTGCATGTAGCGCGACATGCGGGCCGACGACTCCAGCTTCTGACGCATGGAGAGGGCACGCTGCACGATGAACGACTTGTTGAGCCTCACCAGCCGCTTTATCCAGGGATAAATGAGGAGGTTGTCGCCTATGGCAATCTCCACCGTGTCCAGCCCCCTGGCCACGAGCAGCATGGAGAGGAAGGCCGAGTCGAGCACGATGTCGCGGTGGTTGGACACGTAGGTGTAGGCGGGCTTGCAGTCGCCCTCCAGCGCGGAGTAGTCGAGCGAGATGCCGAGGGTGGCCCGCTCGATGATGCGCTCCACCACCTTGTAGCAGACGCGCGTCTGTATCTCGGACTTCGTGCGGCAGGCACGCATCATCCGGGCCAACTCCTCAAAGGGGATATCGGGCATGGCACGCGAAGCCACGTCGCGGAAGTCGGGGTCGGCAATCAGTTCCTCCACGGCGGCAGGCAGCTCGGTGTCGTCGTAGGGGCGTATCTCGTCAAATTCGGTATTCATAGTTTTTCAATGTAATGCTTGGATGAGGATGTGGTTCCGGGCTACGGACGGGCAAGTTTGTCGTCTATGATGTCGCTCATCACGTCCTTTATGTCCAGCCCGGCGGCACGCACCTGCTGGGGTATGAAGCTGGTGGCCGTCATGCCCGGGGTGGTGTTTACCTCCAGCAGATTGATGACGCTGCCGCCGGTCACGATATAGTCCACCCGGATGATGCCCGAGGCACCCAGGATGTCGTAGATGGCCGAGGTGAGTTGCTGCACGCGCGAAGCCAACTCGCCGGGGATGCGGGCGGGGGTTATCTCGTCGGAGTCGCCGTTGTACTTGGCATCATAGTCGAAGAACTCGTGGTGGGAGACCACCTCGGTGACGGGGAACACCACCGACTTGGTGCGCGTCTTGTAGCAGCCGCATGTCAGCTCCGTACCGTCGAGAAAGGCTTCTACCAGCACCTCGTCGGCCTCGGCAAACGCCTTTTGCAGGGCGGGCTGTATCTGCTCGCGGCTGCTCACCTTCGTCACGCCGAAACTGGAGCCTCCCCTGCTGGGCTTGACGAAGCAGGGCAGGCCGATTTTGTCCGCCACCTCGTCGTTGCCTATGGTCTGGCCCCGGCGCAGCAGCAGCGAGTCGGCTATGCGCACACCGAAGCCGTGCAGGTAGTGGTTGCAGGCAAACTTGTCGTAGGTGAGGGCCGAGGCCAGCACGCCGCACGACGAGTAGGGGATGCGAAGCATGTCCAGATAGCCCTGCAAGAGGCCGTCCTCGCCGGGCGTGCCGTGGATGGTGATGTAGGCAAAGTCGAAGCGCACGCGCCGCCCCTCAAGCTCAAAGCTGAAGTCGCCCCGGTCCACCGGTGACGTGCCCCCTTGGGGCAGGCGCACGTGCCAGTCGGTACCACGCATCTCGACGACATACAGGGCGTATTTCTCGTTGTCGATAAACGAACAGAGCCCCTCCGCGCTGCGCAGCGAGACTCCAAACTCGGAGGTATCTCCTCCGGCCACAATGGCAATAACAGGTTTCATTCTATATCTCGGTTACTGATGTAGCTTCTCCACTTGTCGAGCAGCCGGGCCATGTCGTCGGGCAGGGGCGAGCAAAAGTCCATCTCCTGCCCCGTGACGGGATGCCTGAAGCCCAGCGTCATGGCGTGCAGGGCCTGGCGCGGACAGATGTCGAAGCAGTTGTTTACGAATTGCTTGTACTTGGCGAAGCGCGTGCCCTTCAGTATCTCGTGGCCGCCATAGCGTTCGTCGTTGAAGAGCACGTGGCCGATGTGCTTCATGTGCACGCGTATCTGGTGCGTGCGGCCCGTTTCGAGGATACACTCCACGTAGGTGACGTAGCCCAGCCGTTCGAGCACCCTGTAGTGGGTGACGGCGTGCTTGCCTTGCCCTTCGGGCAGGACGGCCATCTGCATGCGGTCGCGCGGATTGCGCCCGATGTCGCCCACGATGGTGCCCTCGTCCTGCTCCACGTTGCCCCACACCAGGGCACGATACCTGCGGCGGGTGGTCTTATTGAAGAACTGCAGGCCCAGGTCGGTCTTGGCCTCGGGAGTCTTGGCCACCACGAGCAGGCCCGAGGTGTCCTTGTCGATGCGGTGCACCAGCCCCACATGGGGGTCGTTGGCATCGTAGTCGGGCACGTCCTTCATGTGCCAGGCCAGGGCGTTGACCAGCGTGCCGTGGTAGTTGCCGTGGCCGGGGTGCACCACCAGTCCGGCGGGCTTGTCGACCACCATCACGTAGCGGTCCTCGTAGACGATGCTGAGCGGGATGTCCTCGGGGATGACCTCGTACTCGTAGCGGGGGCGGTCCATGACGAGCGTCACCACGTCCTGCGGCTTCACCTTGTAGCTGCTCTTCACGGGGCGACCACCCACCATCACAAAGCCCGCGTCGGCGGCCTTCTGTATGCGGTTGCGCGACACGCCCGGAAGGCGGTCGAAGAGGTATTTGTCCACCCGCACCATCTCCTGCCCACGGTCCACCACGACGCGGAAGTGCTCGTACAGCTGCGGGCTGTCGCCCACAGGCTCCACGTCGTCCAGCGCGTCGTCATCCGGCATGTCGTCCGGCAATGCCACCGGCAAGTCTTCCATCATTTGCACGTATAAATTGTTTTTAAGTCGTTAACTATCGGTTTGCCATCCGCCGCCCGGCAGGGTCAGAACCACGAGTCCTCCACCACCGGTTCCTGCGCCACGCTGTCGGCAGCAGCCGTGCGCTGGCGGAAGAGGTGCCTCTGCGCGGGCGACACCAGCGAGTCGAGGGCCGCCGAGTCGAGCGGCATGGACAAGCCGTTGCCCACGACCAGCGTCAGCGTGGCCCCTTCGGGCACCCGCTCGCCCCGCTCCAGCGGCCTCCCCTTGTACTTCACGGCGTAGACCCAGTCCCTGTCGCCCGGCACCGAGTCGTTGTCCGTCACCAGGAAGCCGGTAGCCAGCAGCCGCGCCCGCGCCTGGCGCGCCGAGCTGTTGTCGGCCAAGTCGGGCACGTCCACCAAGGGTATGCTCGTGGTGTTCACTGTCAGGTAGACGATGCGCCCCTCCTTCACCCGCTGTCCGGCAGGCGGATTGTTCTCAAGGATGCACCCGGCAGGCTCGGTCTTGACGTAGGTCGAGTCCGTCACCTGGTAGACCAGCCCCACGCGGGCGAAACGCTCGGCGGCCTGGGGCACGCTCAGTCCCTTCACGTCGGGCACCACCACGGCCTCGCCGTGGCGCGTATAGGTATCCAGCCACTGCAGCACGGCCACGGGCGCGGCTATCAGCACCAGCACCATCGCCGCGATGTTGAGCCAGAAAAAGCGGTTCTTGCGGAACGAAAAAAACTCTCTGAGTGTCATAAACGGGTATGCTTAGTTGGGGCAAAGATACTACTTTGCCCCTATAAACAGGAGTGAAAACCCCGAGTTTTCTGCATTCTCCCCCGTTTTTTTAGCCCAAGAGCCTGTCTCGCCCATTCTCAACACGCTGGGCATCAGCCTCAATAAAAGCTACCGCCGGGCACAGGTCTGCCCGGCGGGGAGCACAGGGATGCCACCTTCGTGGCACACCTGCACTGCGAAGGGGGAAGAGGTGTGCGGGGAAAGGGGAGGAGGAAAACAACGGCAAGCAGGCTATAGTTTCTACAGACTTGGAGCAGCTACGACTAATTATACCCAACTTGTATGTTTTTCCATTTCTTCAAAAAATGAGCTATGTTCAATTTACATTTTGTACCTTTGTATTCTAATCGGATATCTTACCTATATACAATGGCAAAAGCGAAACCTTTCATAAAGTGGGTCGGCGGGAAAGGCCAACTCATTAAACAGCTTGAAGCACTGTTCCCCGTAGACTTTGATAAAAGGAGTGACATCACCTATATTGAACCTTTTGTAGGAGGTGGTGCAGTACTATTTCACATACTCCAAACTTACAAAAATATCAAATGTGCGGTTATCAATGATATAAACCCTGACTTGATCAACTGTTACAAGGCTGTCCGCGATCAACCGAATGAACTTATCCGCTCCCTAACTTTCATACAAGAGGATTTCTACGCAATTAAGGACGAAGATGCCCAAAAAGCGTATTACTTGAGCATTCGCGATCGCTTCAACAGCAAACCTACCGACCCGATAGAGAATGCTACTCTTTTCTTCTTTCTCAATCGTACTTGTTTTAACGGGCTTTATCGTGTGAACAAGGCTGGGAAATTCAATGTCCCATTCGGACGTTACAAACGCCCACTCATTTGTGACATAGATACAATTCAAGCCGATAGTAGGCTTTTACAACATGTGACAATCTTGACAGGCGACTTTGAACAAACCTTAGAATATATAGACGGTAATACGTTCTTTTATTTCGACCCTCCCTACCGTCCATTGAGCAACACGTCCAGTTTCAACGACTACGCCAAAGAGCCTTTTAATGATGCTGCTCAAATACGCCTCAAACACTTCTGCGATCGCCTTCAAAATGCGAAGATACCGTTTATGCTTAGCAATTCGGATTGTTTTGGGAAAAATGGGACAGACCGTTTCTTCGATGATTTATATAGGGATTATGATATCCGTAGAATATGGGCATCGAGAAGTGTAAACGCCAATGGTGCAAAGCGTGGAAAACTGACAGAATTATTGATTCGCAATTACACAACAGCGTATAGGAAAGTAACGAACTTAGATAGCAATTTTCAATTGAAATTAGCACTATGACACCTGCACATACGAAAAAAGATTTTGAACTTTTCATGTCTCAATTAAAAAAGACCAATGCAACACTGGCCTTTTACTCAGACTTCAAAAAAATAGCAAAGAATGTAAATGACATTGCGATTAGCTTAAACATGCTCAATTTTTTACTGGGTAAAGACAATTTGCGAGAAGCCGTAGAGGCTTTATGGGAAAGAGACAAGAAAGTATTCGAAGTAATGGATATCCTCATTGCAACGAGAAAGACAGACAAGAAAAAATTCTTTGATGAGAATGGGGATTTTCGCTTGGTGCATTCTTTATTTCAAAGTGTTGACGGAATAATGGAGTTCCTTGAAGGCACAGGGCTTGCAAAAATATTCCGGAACTCAGAAATAAAAGATTTGGTAGACTACGTGTTTGGTGTTGAAACAGGGCTTGACACTAATGCCCGGAAAAACCGAAGTGGAAAAGCTACTGAAAGTCTGGTCGCAAGCATTTTCTCTAAAGCAGGCATTATGTTTCAAGCGCAAGTTTCATCACACAATTTTCCAAAAATCGCCGAGGTATTGGGGAAAGACCAAAAAATCTTTGATTTCGTTATATCTACTACGGAAAAGACATATCTCATAGAAGTCAACTTTTACAGTAGTGGAGGCTCCAAGTTAAACGAGGTTGCTCGTTCATATACAGAGGTCGGACCAAAAGTGAACAGTGTCAACGGATATGAGTTCGTATGGATAACAGACGGTGCAGGCTGGAATGCGGCAAGAAACAAATTGGAGGAAGCATATTACAGCATCCACAAGGTCTTTAATCTAACCAACTTAAAAGATTTTATCTCAATAGTCAAACAAGAAACTCCACGGAGAAAAGAATGATATCCTCTTACTACAAATCTTGTAATCGTGATTTCACATTGCTCGAAGGGGATTGCTTCAAACTGCTTCCTCAATTCAAATTCGAGTTTGATATGATATTTGCCGATCCCCCCTATTTCCTTAGTAATGATGGGATCAGCATCCAAAGTGGTAAAATTGTAAGTGTAAATAAAGGCGATTGGGACAAAAATAGAGGCATAGAAGCTCTTAATGAATTTAATTTGCATTGGATAACCTTATGCCGAGAAAAATTGAAGAACAATGGAACAATATGGGTTAGCGGTACATATCACAATATTTTTTCCGTTGCCAACGCCTTGCAACAAACAGGCTTTCGGATACTCAATGTCATAACATGGGCAAAGACTAATCCACCACCCAACATCTCTTGCCGCTTTTTTACATACAGTACAGAGTTTATCGTTTGGGCACGAAAAAGCAAGACGCAACCACATTTTTATAATTACGAGCTTATGAAGAACATCAATGGTGGAAAACAGATGACGGATGTATGGTGTTTACCAGCTATAGCTCGTTGGGAAAAATCTTGCGGAAAACACCCCACACAAAAACCGTTAAGTTTATTAGTTAGAATAATTCTTGCATCAACAGTTACTAATTCATGGATACTGGATCCATTCGCAGGAAGTAGCACCACGGGAATTGCAGCTTCACTTACGAAAAGGCGTTTTCTTGGTATTGAACAAGATAGTACTTTTTTATCCCTAAGCAAAGCACGCAGAGAAGAAATCGATGATTATGACTTACGAGCAACTTATTGCAGTAAAATTAAGGATATGGCTTTCATGCCATCCCTGCAAATCGTTTGCGAGGACTCACTAAGTGATTACGGATTACCTTTTTAATAAAGATACTGGAAAGTTTTCATTGATTTTATTTCCACAGAATACCAACTTGCTACTATGGAAAACCAAAGTTCTTTTCAAGAGTAATTTGGGAACAAAATATCCAACAAGGCTTTTTGGCCCTCATCATTACCCCTTTCCCAAGCCATATCACAACAAAGCATGGCCAGGAAGCCAGGAAAATGCGTACCTTTGCCCCTGCTAAGACAACAACACGAACAAACTAAGACAAAAACCGTATGAGAACGGAAGCACTATACCACATATTCAAGCAATGCACGGGCGTGACGACCGACAGCCGGCACTGTCCCGAAGGCTCGATGTTCATAGCCCTGCGGGGCGGCAATTTTGACGGCAATGCCTTCGCCGCACAAGCCCTGAAGGCCGGATGCGCCTGCGCCGTGGTGGACGACCCGGCGGTAGTCCCCGCCGGAGACAGCCGCTACGTGCTGGTGGACAATGGGCTGGAAGCCCTGCAGCAACTGGCCCGGCACCACAGGAGGCAACGAACGATACCCGTCATCGGCATCACCGGCACCAACGGAAAAACCACGACCAAGGAACTGACGGCTGCCGTGCTGAGCCGCCACTACAAGACGCTCTACACCGAAGGCAACCTGAACAACCACATCGGCGTGCCCCTCACCCTGCTGCGCCTAAAAGCCGAACATCAGCTTGCCATCATCGAAATGGGAGCCAGCCACCCGGGCGATATACGCCTGCTGGCAGGCATTGCCGAGCCAGACTACGGCATCGTCACCAACATAGGGAAAGCTCACCTGGAGGGCTTCGGCTCGCTCGCCGGGGTGATAAAGACGAAAGGCGAGCTGTTCGACTTCCTGCGTACTCGGGAAGAGGGGACGGCCTTTGTGTGGAACGACCTGGCCATACTGTCTCAAATGGCCCAGGGACTGAAGCGAGTAAGCTACGGGACGTGCAACGGCCTGTACATAGAAGGACGGGTAAGGAGCTGCTCGCCGTTCCTGTCCGTGGAATGGAGCGGAGCGGGCGAGGAACGGGTGCACGAGGTGCAGACCCTGCTCATAGGAGACTACAACCTGCCCAACGTGCTGGCTGCCATAGCCATAGGACGCTACTTTGGCGTGAAGTCCGACGAGGTGAATGCCGCCCTGGCCGCCTACGAGCCTCACAACAGCCGCTCGCAACTGCTACACACCGACAGCAACACACTCATCGTGGATGCCTACAACGCCAACCCCACAAGCATGAGGGCGGCGATAGACAACTTCAGGCGACTGGATGCACCGCACAAGATGCTCATCCTGGGCGACATGGGCGAACTGGGAGCAGACAGCGAAGAGGAGCACCGCCGAATAGCGGAACACGTGAAGGAGTGTGGCTTCGAGGAGGTCAGACTGGTAGGAAGCCGTTTTGCCGCCGTGGCACACGACTGGCCGACCTACGCCAACGCCGAGGTCTTGGCCGAAGCTCTGCGCCAAGACAAACCGCAGGGACGCACCATCTTGATAAAAGGCTCAAACAGCATGAGACTAAGCACCCTCGTGCCGTGGCTGTAGTCCCGACGGGTGGCCAGACGGGAAAGCGACGGGTCAGGCCCGCCGCTGGCGCTGCCTGAAAAGCGCATAGCCCACAAGCGAGGCCAGAGTGGCCCCGAGGCTGTTGGCAGCGAAGTCGAGCCAGTCGCCACCCCGATAGGTGGTGCAGTAGGCCTGAAGCAATTCGATGCCGCCGCTGAACAGCACCGGGCAAAGCCACGCTCCGCCGAAGGCGTGAAGCAAAGGCATCGTGCGGCCACGGTGGGCACGCAGGAACTCCAGCCAAAGCATCCCGGAAAGACCGAAGTACATGCAGAAATGCACAATCTTGTCAATGTTGGGAATGGTACTAAGCTCGGTCGATGGCGGCTTGAAGAACGACAGATAGACAACAGCCAGCACGACAGCCAGCGAAAAGGGATATTTTCTGAAATAATAGAACATACGGACGGGAATAAGCCTGTTTGCGTGTGCAAAAGTATAGAATATTTCTTACGTTTGTAGCGTTTTACGGCTTTTTAGCACCAAACTGCCGGAACAGGACGTACCTCGCGCCGATGGGCACCAGCCCTGCACGGCACGGCAGCACAGACAACGAAACAACAACAGGCATGGCCAAAGGATGGAAGCAAATAGGTTTCTTCACACGGCGCGAACGCAGGGGCATCATCCTGCTGCTCGTGCTGCTGACAGGGGCACTGGCCTCAAGCAGGATATTGGACAGCTACCTGGCGAAACGAAACACGTACCCCAGGCAGCAATGGATTGAAGACAGCCTGCTGCTTGACAGCCTCGTAACCTACCTGCGACAGCCGCAGGAGAAGCAAGGACAGGCGTGGGAGAAAACGCGGCACCGGAAGGCCGTGCGCCCGCTGACACCCGTCACCTTCAACCCCAACCGGGCCGACTCGGCCGACTTTGCCGACATGGGACTGCCGGGGTGGATGGCACGCAACATCGTGCGCTATCGCGAAGCCGGGGGCAAATTCCGCAGCCCCGACGACTTCCGCAAGATTTACGGACTGACGGAAGCCCAGTTTGACACGCTGCGCCCCTACATCAGCATTGCCCCCGAAGACACCGCCCGCCCGGTAGTCCCCCGTCTGTATGTGCCGCCTCCCGACACGGACAGCCTGCACAGGGTGTTGAAGTATCCGCCGGGTACAATCGTCGACCTCAACCGGGCGGACACCACCGAACTGAAAAAGATACCCGGCATAGGCAGCGGCATAGCACGCATGATTGTAGGATACCGGCAACAACTGGGAGGATATCACCACTTGGAACAACTGGGAGAAATACATCTGGACTACGAGCAGCTGCGGTCGTGGCTGCGGGTGGACACTACGTGCATAACGCCCATTGATGCCAACCGGGCAAGCGTGAGCCGGTTGAAGCGGCATCCCTACATCAACTTCTATCAGGCACGGGCCATTGTGGAACACCGCAACAAGTTCGGGACGCTGACGGGCCTGCACCAGTTCGCGTTCTACGAGGAGTTCACGCCTGACGACATGGAGCGCATACGGCCCTATCTGAGCTTTGAATGAGCTGCAACAGGACAACAGGGCAGAGGCTCAGGAGCACACACCATGCCGTCCTGCAAATGGATGGTGCGGTCGGTCTGTGAGGCCAGATGCTCGTCGTGGGTTACGATGACAAACGTCTGCCCCAACCGCTCGCGCAGGTCGAAGAAGAGTTGGTGAAGCTCGGCTTTGTTGTGCGTGTCGAGACTACCTGACGGCTCGTCGGCCAGCACCACGGCGGGCCGGTTGATGAGGGCACGCGCCACGGCCACACGCTGTTTCTCTCCACCCGACAGCTGGCCGGGCTTATGGCCGGAACGGTCGGACAGCCCCATCAGACCGAGCATTTGCATGGCGGCAGCCTTGGCCTCCTGCCGACCTGTACCGGCAATGAGGGCAGGAATCATGACATTCTCCACCGCCGTAAACTCGGGCAACAACTGATGGAACTGAAACACGAAACCGACGTGCCGGTTACGGAATGCCGCAAGCTGCTTCTCACGCATCTGCGCCACGCTCACCCCGTCGACAACAACCGTACCACTGTCGGGGCGGTCCAGCGTGCCCATAATCTGAAGCAACGTTGTCTTGCCTGCGCCACTGGGTCCTACGATGCTGGCAATCTCGCCTCTCTTTATCTCTAAGTCTATGCCCCGCAACACTTGCAAGCTGCCGAAGCTCTTGGTTATTCCTTCTAAACGTATCATTTTCTACTGTATTTGAGCCGGGACCTGAGCCTGCCCGGCAGGAGTCACAAACGCTTCAGCACATACTCGGCCAAGTAACAGCCAAAAACGGCAGGCAGATAACTCACCGTGCCACACGTAGACCGCTTGCCCTGCTCTCCCTCGGCCACCATCAGCGCATCGGGGTCGGCCTGCTCGGTGCTGAACACAACCGGCACCCGGTGGCGTATGCCCATCTTCTGCAACCGCTTGCGCACGGCCTTGCTCAGACCGCAATGATAGGTGTCCCAAATGTCAGCAAAACGCACCTGCGTAATGTCGCTCTTGGCACCAGCCCCCATGCTGCAAACGATACGAAGGTGCCGCCGCAAGGACTCGGCTATGAGACAACACTTGGGGGTAAGCGTATCAATGGCATCTACTATGAAATCGTACCGAGCCTCATCAAGGAGAGACGGGATGTTCCCCTCATCGAGAAAAACAGGCAAAACGCGCAACTGCACAGCGGGATTAATGTCGAGGAAACGACGGGCCAGCACGTCGGCCTTCTTCTCCCCCAAGGTGGAATGCAAGGCAGGCAACTGGCGGTTCAGGTTGGTGGGTTGCACGGTGTCGGCATCGACCAGCGTCAGCTGCCCCACACCGGCCCTACACAACATCTCGGCAGCATAAGCCCCTACTCCACCCAAACCCACGACAAGCACATGCGACCGCCGCAAGCGTTCGGTCTTCTCCTCGCCCAGCAGCAGCCGGGTGCGTTGTTGCCAATCCTCTTCCATCATATTAATTAAGAATGAATATTAAACAATATTGCAGGGCTCGTTCAGCCTTTCTTGAACCAACGATAGAACCATTGGCTCACCTGGTCGTAACGCTGAGGCTCGTTACTGCCGTGGGCATTGGCAAAGGACATCATCTCCTGAGGCTCTCCCAGTTGGTCGGGATAAACCACAATGATGCTGTTATTGGCAAAATAACGGCTCAACTGGGAAGGCAGCTTGTCGAACGAGCTGGCATAGGAAATGGAACCACGACGGGCACTTATCACCACAAACAGGTGGTCGTAGCTCACCTGCCCGGTAAGCAGCAACAGGTCGTCCCAGTCGTCCAGCAACGAATAGTCGGCCCGCGTCTTGTCATGCTTCTTGCCCACAACTGCCTTCAGGTGGGACAGGCTTTCCGTGTTGGCAAAGAAATGCACCCGGCACCCCAGCGTATTGCCCATGCGGCAGAAATGCCCTACCCACTTCAGGAAGCCAGGCTCATACTCGGCTTTCGGGGGAACGGCCACAACAATGCGTTGCAACGTGTTGATGGGGATAAAGAAACGTGCCACCATAACCTCGCGGCTGAAGCCCTTCAAAAGAGTCTCGGTGAGCGAGCCGAAGAAGGTATCCACCAGATTGGTCTTATAATGCAGTCCCAGCACCACGTCGGTGACACCGTTCTCCTTGGCCGTATGCATAATGCCAGCCGCAATGTTCAGGTCGTAACGGCTGATGCAACGCAGAGAGACATCGGCCGAGGCCGTTATCTTGGCAGCCTTCTCCAGATAACGCTTGCCGCGCGCCTCCAAGGCCTCGGAGTCAGTATGGTCGTTGATGACGTTCAGTGCCAGCAGATTGTCCTTTTGCTTGGGGTCGCGCACCACGAGAGCGAGGTTCATCAGATATTCTATGGTGTTGGGATTGGCTATCGGGATGAGGATTCTCTCCTGCTCGTGGGCACGGTCGTTATCCTCCACATGAGCCTCTTCGAGTGCCACACGGCGAGCGGCCCGTTCCGTGATGAACGAACTGGCCACACAGGTCACCAGGATGAGCAGCACCGTGCCGTTGAGCACATCCTCGTTGAGCAGCCGCTCGCCACTGGGCAAAATGATGCCATAGCCCACCAACACGGCAGCCAGCGTGGCAGCAGCCTGGGCGTTGCTAAGGCCATACATCAGCTCGCGTTCCAAGGGAGCCATGCGGTAGAGTTTCTGGGTCAGCCAGCAGGCAATCCACTTGCCGACAAGAGCCACAGCAATCATCACCGCCGCCACCTTCAGGGCATCGCCTTCGCCGAAGATGACGTGCAGGTCTATGAGCATCCCCACGCCTATCAGGAAGTAAGGTATGAAAAGGGCATTGCCCACAAACTCCAGATGGTTCATCAGCGGAGACACGTGCGGAATGAGCCTGTTCAGGACCAGCCCCACCAAGAAAGCCCCAAGGATGCCCTCCATGCCGATAAACTCCATCAGACCGGCCCCGAGGAACATCATGGCAAGCACAAAGATGAACTGCATCACGTTGTCGTCATAACGGCGGAAGAACCAACGTCCTATGCGGGGGAACGTCCACATGATAAGCCCGCCCAGCACCACGACCTTCACCACCAACCATACCCAGAACAGCCCGTCGGACTCCCCCTTGAACAAGCCGCTGATGACGGCAAGCACCAGCAGGGTCAGCGTGTCGGTGACAGCCGTTCCGCCAACCGCGATGCTCACACTGCGATGGCGCGACACGCCATAGCGTATCACTATGGGATAGGCTACCAACGTATGCGAAGCGTACATACTGGCCAGCAGGACCGACGTGATGACGCTGTACTTCAGATAGGCCATGTTGACCACAACCCCGATACAAATAGGAACAATAAAAGCCAACAGCCCCAATGAAACGGCCTTCCCCCGGTTCTTCTTGAAGTCGCCCATGTTCATCTCCAGCCCGGCCACGAACATGATGTAGTACAGCCCGACCTTGCCAAACAGCTCGAAACTGCTGTCGCGGGCCAGGACGTTGAAGCCATGTTCGCCCACAGCCAGTCCGGCCAGTATCATCCCTATAATGTGAGGTATACGCAGCTTGCCAAGCAACAAAGGAGCAAACAGAATAATGAGCAATACAAGGAGGAAAATCCATGTAGGGTCGGTAATGGGGAGCGATATGCTAAAGTCAGGCCATTCCATACGTAGGAGCTTTATCTTATAGGTGTGTGGAAACAGCGTGCAAAATAACGAAAAAAAACACTTACAGCCATTACCTAAGCGACGAAAACAAGACAAAAGATAAAGAATACCTCCGCCTGTGTAAGGACCGACACCCCAGTAAGCCTAACTACTAGCATCCCAGGTGAGCAAATGTTAAACCCAAATCGGTCATTAGAGTCCAAAGCGATTTCGTTTTGCCGCCGTGCAGATTGGCTGTCGCCTTTGTCGAAGGCGTAGCGGGCTACGTCGAGACAAAGCAGCAGACAAGATGCCGACGGCAAGACGAAAGGGCTTGGAAAGCCGTAGAAAGACTGTCAGGCACACGGCAAGGCGGTCTAATGACCGATTTGGGTTTAACATATTTTTATGTAGGGTGCCACATGCTACGCCATGCAGGGGTACGCTATTTTACGCCATATGGCGATTGCCTCTCGTTCGCAGGCGGGCCCCGAAGGGGTCCAACCATGCTTAGCCGCAGCGTGAGCGTAGCGAACCTGCGGATAGACAGGCCATCACACCCCCCTCCGGCCCCGAAGGGGTCGAATAGCGTAAGGCGGTGCATATAGGATAAAAAAAGCGACCTGAGGCAGTACACCGTCACGACGAAACCGCTACCTTTGCGCTAAGAACCCGCCCAGCCTACACCGCAACAAGGCCCCGGCGGGATGTGACACGAATAAAAGACTCTATCAGAAAACATTTGCCTATGCACACCACAAGACGATTTATCAGCCTCCTTCTTCTCGGCCTGGCCCTTCTATGGGGTGGCCCGACCTGCGCGCAACAGTCGAGCCGGGCCGACGAACTGCACCATCAGGCACGCCAAAGCCTCGAACAGAAAGAGTACATACGTGCCCGCTACTACTTCCTGCAAGCCTACTATGCCTATGCCGCCAGCGGCCAGTGCGCCCAGGCCACCGACTGCGGCATCCGGGCCAGCGCCCTCTACCGGCGCGAAGGGTACTACAAGGAAGCATTCGAGCTGCTCGACAAGGTGGCCCAGACCCTCACCGCCTCGGAACAGGCCACGGGCAAGTCTCTGTCCGCACTACAATTCAGCGTCAGGCAAGAACGTATGCGCATGTACGTCGGCATGAACCGGCAAGAAGGTGCGCGCCGCCAGCTTGCCCTCATGGAGGAGGATGCCAAGGCTGCCGACAACGACTCAATCGACACCGAACTGTACTACGCGCAGGCCACCGTAGCCTATGCCTTCGGGCAGACAAAAAAAGGCGACGAAGCACTGGCACGCCTCATACGCCAGTATGCTGACGGACAAAACTACGACAAGGTGGCCCAATGCTTTGCCTCGCTTATCGACATTGGGCGCAAGGCCAACAACTCGGCCCTCGTCGCCCGCATGTACGACAAGTACATGGCATGGAACGACTCCGTTAATGCCCACAAAGCCAACGAACGCTACGCCGCTCTGCAACAACGCTTCGACCAAAGCCAGGCCGACATAGCCAAACAGACCGATGCCCTGAGCACCCGCCGCAACGCCATCGTGGCCCTCGGACTGCTGGCCGCCGTCCTGGCCGCCGCCCTGCTGCTCGAAGCCGCCCTGCTGCTGCGCTACGTGGCACGTACCCGCAAGCAGAAGAGGCAGATAGACACCGCCAACGAGCACAATGCCCTGAAGACACGCTTCATACAGAACATATCCGCACAGATAGCCCCCACCCTCGACCGGCTGGGCGGCGACACCCCCTCGGTGCAGGCCCTGCGCAACTTTTCACAGCACATACAGGAACTGGCCGAAGTGGAGAGCACACTCAACCAGCCCTACCCCACGGAGGAGAAGAACGTAGCCCTCTTCTGCGAAAACCTGGCCGATGCCATCCGGCCATCGCTCGCCCCAGGCGCCACCATCGTCGTCAACGCGCCCAAGATGCCCGTCAGGATTGCCATCCAGCCCCTTGAACGCCTGCTGATGCACCTGCTGAGCAACGCGGCCAAGCACACCCCCGAGGGCGGCAAGGTGTGGCTCGACTTCAAGAAACGAGGAGCGCACACGCAGCAGTTCGTCGTCACCGACACAGGCTGCGGCATACCCGCCGAGCGCAGAGCCGACCTCTTCAAGCCCTTCACCTCTGCCCCGCGCGACCTGGCGCAGGGCGACCGTCTGGGACTGCCCCTCTGCTCGCTGACAGCCATCAAGATGAACGGCACGCTCAGCATCGACGAGACCTACACGAAGGGCACACGCTTCGTCCTGGAGCTACACACCTGAGCCGCCGCCCGGCCAGCAAGGCGACAAGACACACGGCGGGCTGCCCCCGCGTCGCACCACCGACGCTTACGGGCAGCCCGCCTTTGTTTATCTCCGGCTTTAGCCCAAATCGGCCATTAGAGTCCAAAGCGATTTCGTCTTGCCGCCGTGTAGATTGGCTGTCGCCTTTGTCGAAGGCGTAGCGGGCTACGTCGGGACAAAGTGGCAGACAAGATGCCGGCGGCAAGACGAAAGGGCTTGGAAAGCCGTAGAAAGACTGCCAAGCACACGGCAAAGCGGTCTGATGACCGATTTGGGTTTAGGGGAGCCATCACTTGCGAAGCTCTTCCACCTCCTCGGGAGTCAGCGGGATTTTCTTGCCCAGTCGGCGTGCGCCGGTCTCCGTGATGAGGTAGTCTTCCTCGTTGCGTATACCTCCGAAGTGGCGGTATTCCTCCACCTTGTCGTAGTTGATGAAATCCGTGAACTTCTTCTGTCCCCGCCACAAGTCTATCAGTTCGGGAATGAAATAGATGCCCGGTTCTACCGTGTGCACAAAGCCTGGCTGCAACGGGATGGCCAGACGCTGACTCTTGCGGCCAAACTGCGTGCTCTTCGGCTGGCCGTCGTAGCCTACCCACACTTCGCCCAGGTTCTCCATGTCGTGCACGTCAAGCCCCATCATGTGTCCCAGCCCGTGAGGATAGAACAGGGCATGGGCACCCTCGCGCACAGCGTCTTCGGCGTTGCCCTTCATCAGTCCCAAGTCCTTCAGCCCCTCCACCATGACGCGGGCCGAGAGGTCGTACACCTCCATGTAGGGGATGCCCGGGCGCAAAGCCTTCACCGACTCCAGGTGCATGGCATTCTGTATCTCGTAGACGGCACGCTGGCGAGGCGTGAAGGTGGGGTCGGCGGGGAAAGTTGACGACATGTCGCCCGCATAGCCCGACGGCACCTCGGCACCGGCATCGATGAGGAACAGGTCGCCCGGCTTCACGCGGTTGCCATAATAATGATTGTGCAGCGTCTGCCCGTTCACCGTGGCGATGGTGGGGAATGACAGGTCGCAGTCGTTCTTCTGCGCCACGTAGTTCATGGCGGCCACCACCTCATACTCGTACATGCCGGGACGCAACACGCGCATGGCCTCCATGTGCATGTCGGCCGTCACGTTGCACGCCTTCTCAATCTCAGCAATCTCTTCCTCGCTCTTGACATTCCGCTGGGCCACGACAGCACGGATGAACGGCACAGAGCCTTCCTGGCACCCGGGAGCCAGCCCCAGCCAATCCATCAGCTTCAGCCTGTGCTCGGCGCGATAGGGCGGCAAGTAGTGCACCGCACGCCCCGCCCCTGCAGCCTGCCTCAGGTAGGCGGCCACCTCGGCAGCCGGACGCACATCCGTCACGCCCACCAGTCCGGCCTTGTCGCGCAACGTGGGCTGCGTGCCCATCCACACGATGTAGTCAATGCTCAGCTCGTCGCCGAAGATAATCTCGCGGTCCTCGTCCACGTCGATGATGGCCGACAAACCGGCAGCCGACAACCCAAAATAGTAGAGAAACGTCGAGTCCTGCCTATATCGGAAGGCATTGTCTTCGTAGTTCAACCCCTGTTCATCGTTGCCCAGAAAGAGCAACACCCCCGAGCCTATTCTTTTCTTCAGCGCGGCCCTCCGCTGCACGTAAGTCTCTTTCGCAAACATGGTATTTATGCTAATAAATTGGTTCTTTTCTTCCCGCCACCAGGCAAAGGTCTCCCCTCTTGCTGGCACAGGACAGCCCGCTACCAAGCATAGGACAGCCCCCTTCCGGGCACCCCTGTCCCAGCCCCAGCAGCAGAGCAACGGCAAACTTACGGATTTTCTTCGGAATAACCTGCACATTTTTCGCCCCAAAATTTGCTCCTTAGAAAATATTCCCTACCTTTGCAGCCGAAATTCAAAGACAAGCAGGTGCCATAGCTCAGTTGGTAGAGCAAAGGACTGAAAATCCTTGTGTCCCCGGTTCGATTCCTGGTGGCACCACTTGAAAGTCAGAGAGTTACAGCAATGTAGCTCTCTTTTTTATTGTTTTTACCCCTTGATTTCGCCCCAATATACGCAGTCTGTGTAAACCAGCGTGTAAACCGTGGGAATTACAGTAAAAGCAGTTTGTTACAAGTCAAAAGTGCTTAGTAACAATGAATCACCTCTAATGTTGAGAGTGACAAAAGACAGAAAACGGAAATATGTCAGTCTTGGCATATCCTTGAATCCTGCACATTGGGACTTCTCCAAGAATGAACCAAAGGCAGATTGTCCCAATCGTGAGTACATTGAAATGCTCATAGCGGAGAAGATAAAAGAATACTCCGCTAAAATCATTGAGCTTAAAGCAACCAATCAAGAGTTTACCTCTACCTCTCTTGTGGAGAAAGTAAATGTGAAACGTACCAACCGTAAGACGGCGGAAGTTGTCTTTCAAGAGTACATGACTTCTCTTATAAAGGCTGGTCGCAAAAGCTATGCTTTATCAATCAAGCAAACATACAACTCCATTAAAGGGTTCTGCCACAGTCTTGACTTCTATTTCTCTGAAATGGATGTGGCTTGGCTGAAACGATATGAGCTGTTTTTGAGAGAGAATCGTTTGGCAGAGAACACTATTGGCATACGTTTCAGAACTTTGCGAGCTATCTATAATGTGGCAATGGAAGAAGATGCAGTTTCACAAGATTACTATCCATTCAAGAAGTTCAAAGTAGCAAGGCTTCATCAAGACACTATCAAACGAGCCTTGACAAAAGCAGATATAGAACGTGTGCTGCAATTCCAATCATCCAACCGCTACATGAGATTCCCTATTGACATCTTTGCATTCACCTATTATTGTGGCGGAATCAATTTCACGGATATAGCCAACCTCACACAAGCAAACATTGTGGAGGACAAGCTGATTTACAAGCGTCAAAAGACCAAGAAACTGATTAAAATTCCACTTCAGCCACGAGCAATGGCACTTATCAAGAAGTACCGCAATGCAGAATCTCCTTACCTGTTCCCTATTCTTTCACCTTATCATAAGACGGACGAACAGAAAGCGAATAGAATACACAAGGTGATTACTAAGGTGAACGACCGCTTGAAGCAAATAGGTGAAGCATTAAGTCTACCTGTTACGCTTACGACATACGTTGCAAGGCATAGCCAAGCTACCGTGATGAAAAAAGCAGGAGTTCCTACGTCTGTAATCCGTGAAATCATGGGGCATAGCTCTGAACGTGTTACGCAAATCTATCTTGACAGCTTTGACAATGAGCAGATAGATGAAGCAATGAAATCACTGTTTTAATGAAAATAATCCTG
>CALULL010000026.1 GCA_944321465.1 uncultured Bacteroides sp. | reverse complement strand
AACCCCAATCGGTCATTAGACCGCCTTGCCGTGTGCTTGACAGTCTTTCTACGGCTTTCCAAGCCCTTTCGTCTTGCTGTCGGCTTCTTGTCTGCCACCTTGTACCGACACGCAGCCCGTTACGTTTTCGACAAAGGCGGCCAACTGCACGGTAGCAGAATGAAATCGCTTTGGACTCTAATGACCCTCTTCGTTCGCTCCCACAGTTCGTTGCCTTTGTGAAGTCAAGGGGGTAGGGCCGTCACTCTCTTTCCTTCAGTAATTTCCACGGTTTACACAGATTGCGTATATTGGGGCTAAAACAAGGGGTAAAGGCAATAAAAAAGAGAGCTACATCGCTGTAACTCTCTGACTTTCAAGTGGTGCCACCAGGAATCGAACCGGGGACACAAGGATTTTCAGTCCTTTGCTCTACCAACTGAGCTATGGCACCGCTCTATTTTTATTTTGCGGGTGCAAAGATAGTGCTTTTTCTCGAAGTGACAAAGAATGTGGGGATATTTCGGTGCGAAAATGTTGGTTTAGGCTCTTTTTTAGGTGCTTTTAGGTTCTTCTGGCTTGTTGGTTAGGTCCTTTGTGAGGGGATGGAGGTACCCTATGGTGTTAGTAAACCCAAATCGGTCATTAGACCACCGACTTGGGGTTTGGTTGTCTTTCTTCGGTTTTCCAAGCCCTTTTGTCCTGCTGTCGGCATCTTGTCTGCCGCTTTGTCTCGGCGTAGCCCGCTACGCCTTCGGCAAAGGTGGCGGCTAATCTGCACGGCAGCAGAACGAAATTGCTTTGGACTCTAATGACCGATTTGGGGTAAAGGGCTGGGAATGTGAGAGCGAGCCTCTGACAGGGATAACCTTGTCGGGAGACTCGCTCTTTTTGCTTTCATGTAGTAGTTGTGATGCTCCTTTGGGCGTTCAGCCGCAGTTCTGGTGTTTGTCTGGGCATTTCGGCTGAACTGCCTGTGAGGGCTTAGTCGATGTTTGCATTGATGCTGTGCCAGTCTTTTATCGGGGGGAGGACACCCATCTCGATTACCTCGTCGCGCAACGTGCACAGGTGCTTATAGCTTTCTTGCAGCTTTGCCTCTTCTTCGGGGGTGCCTTTCAGTTCCTTGTAATGAACACCTTCCTTGGTGATTTCGGTTTCCATGGCCATCATGATGTGGTCGAAGCCGTGGCTATGCACGTATGTGCCGGCAGGCCAGCGGAACGGTTTCCCGCCCATGGCGGCGGCTATCATCTCTATTGATACGTAGGCCGGGCTTTGGAACGATGACCGTCCGCGCAGCGCGATGATGTTGGCACCGCCTTTCGTTACCTTTGTCTGTATCTCTGCCCACTGTTCTTTCGTCAGTTCGGGTGTGCCTATGATGTCGAGCAACGGTTTTCCGTCGACCTTTGCGGTCGAGGCGTAGACGGCCATCTGTTCGCCGTGTCCCCCGTATGTACGGCAATTTTCAATCTTGTCCGGGCTGAGGTGGAAGTGCTTGGCCAGCTCGCTGCGCAGGCGGGTGCTGTCTAGGGCGGCCAGCGTCGTTACCTGGGAGGGTTTCAAGCCCGAGTAGAGCAACGTTATCAGGCCCGTAATGTCTGCCGGATTGAAGATGACTACGACGTGCTTCACGTCGGGGCAGTATGCTTTCACGTTCTTGCCAAACTCTTCGGCTATGGCAGCGTTCCCTTTCAGCAGGTCCTCACGTGTCATTCCGGCTTTGCGTGCTGCTCCTCCCGACGAGACTACGTACTTGGCATCCGTCAGGGCTTCTTTGATGTCGGATGTGAATGTCAGGTTGATGCCTTCAAAACCACAGTGGAACATTTCTTCGGCTACGGCTTCAAGCCCGGGGGCATAGGGGTCGTAGAGGCAGATGTTCGGGGTGAGGTGCATCATGATGGCCGTTTGCGCCATGTTGGAGCCAATCATGCCGGCGGCACCGACAATGGTCAGCTTTTCGTTCGTGAGAAATTCCATAATTGTTCTGTATTAAAGGTAAGTTAAGACTGCTGCTGTGCCGTCGGGGCTGGGCAGCACCACAAAGATACGGTTTTCGGTTGAACCTTATGCCCTGTGTTAGCCAATCTTTCACGGCGTAAGACTATCTTAAGATTTTTTGTCCTATCGACCGGTGCTCCGTGGCCGTGGGTGACTGTCGGGGTACGGGCGTGGGGGATGGAGAGAGTCGGGGAGGGACGGGCCGACGGACGGGCGACCGTCTTGTTATGGCTCTGCTATTGAGAAGCAGGCATGGGTAAAGACGAGCAGTGGCAGCCTGACGAGGTATTCACCCGGAGGCAACGTGCCGCTGGCGAAGCGTTCTTGCAGGCTCGCGTCGGGCAGAGCGGCGGGCTCCCACGTCGCAGGGATGTCCACCCGGAGCGATTGGCCGCCTTGCAGGCGGGCATGGGTTGCCATGTAGTCGGTCTCGGCCTGTCCGCCGGTGTGGGTAAGAGGGTGCAGCGTCAGCAGCTCGTCGGTGCCTATGGCGGGCAGGAAGCGGGGCTGTACGGGCAGGTTGGTGTGGTTCTCCAGCAAGATGTGCAGGCTGTCGCCCGTAGAGGGCAGGATGCGCAGGACAAAGGCTCGCTCCCTGCCGTCGTCGTCGGGTGCGGGATGTATGCCCTCGGCATCCAGCGTACAGCGGGCCGACAGGTTGGTGCTGAGTTGCAGGCTTGCCCGGTAGCAGCCGTTGGCCAGCGGTTGTTCAAGCATTGTGTTGCCGATGATTCCGGCCAGCGAGTCGCCTTCTTTCAGGTCCCGGCCTGGGCGGGAAGACACGAGCCCGTCCACGAAGGGGACTTCCTGCCACCGTCCCTCTTCCCGGCGTTCCAGCCGGTACTGCCCGGGCGAGGCGGTGGGGCCGTCCGTGTTGACAATTTCCAGCCGGATGCTCCTCTTGCCGTCGGCGTTGGTCGTCGGCGCGGCGTGCAGCCTGTAGGCATCGGGGTGGGTGACGGGCGTTCCGTCCAGCTTGTGCAGGACTACGGTCGGGGCGACGGCGGCGGTGCTGTCGGGCGGCAGTGTCGCGGCGTCGGCCTTCTTGCTTCGGAATTTCACCTCGCCCCCTCCCAGCGTCAGTTTGTCGCTTAGGTGGCGTATGACGAGCGTGCTGTCCGTCAGTTCCACGATGAGATACCGGCGTGGCTTGTCATGCAGCAGCACCAGCGTGTCGCCTTGCAGGCGGTAGCGGTTGCTGAGCGTCTCGGTGTGGCCGTTGTAAGTCAGGGCTTCGATGCACAGGTCGTCTTCGAACTTCATTTCCATGTCGTACTGTTTGTCCTCGGGCAGCAGCACCTGCCACACGTTTGCGCTCAGCCGGGTGTGCGTGTTGGCCGCGCTGTCGGCCAAGGGTGCGTCGCGCGGCGGTTGCCTGTTGCTGCCCGGGCGACACGCCGTCAGCCCCATTGCCGCCACGGCCAGCAGCGTCAGCAGCCGTCCTGTGTGCCGTCCGGGGCTTGTCCGGCGGCCTGCCGAAGCGACGGGCGTGGCGGCAATGGGGCACAGGTCCGCCCGGTCGGGGGCGCAGGTTTGCCCGTCGGGGGGCACAGGTTTGCCCGGCAGCGGGCAGAGGTTCGTCCGTTCGGGGTGTCCGGTGGGTGTTGTTCGGGGATGTCGTGCGGGAGAGGTTGTCATAGCGTGCGGTATGTCGGTTTTCGTCCCAAAGGTACGGAAAAAAGTCCGTCATCCCTTGCCGTGCCCTTCTTTTTTTTGTCCCGAGGGGGCTTTTCTTCTCTGCTTGGGACAGCCTTTGTGCTTTTTGTGCGGTTATGTCGCCGATTTTGCGTAAGTTTGCCGCCAAACAAAGACTGAAGAGAACTCTATGAGTGTGGAATTGGGAAGATACAACACGTTGCGGGTAGTGAAGGAAGTGGACTTCGGACTCTACCTGGACGGTGGTGAGGAAGGCGAGATTTTGTTGCCCCGCCGCTACGTGCCCGCCGGTTGCGAGCCGGGAGACATGTTGCGGGTGTTCATCTATCTGGACAACGAGGAACGGCTGGTGGCCACTACGCAGGAGCCGTTGGCGCAGGTGGGCGAGTTTGCCTGCCTGCGGGTGGCGTGGGTCAACCAGTATGGGGCATTCCTGGACTGGGGGTTGCTGAAGGACCTTTTTGTGCCCTTTGCCCAGCAGCGGGAGCGTATGGAGGTGGGCCGCAAGTACGTGGTCTATGTCCACGTGGACGAGGAGAGCTACCGCATTGTGGCTACGGCCAAGGTGGAGCGTTATCTGTCCACCCGTCCCGCGCCTTACAGGCCGGGCGAGGAGGTGGACGTGATGCTGTGGCGGCGCACCGACTTGGGCTATGTGGCCATCATCGACAACCGCTACGAGGGCCTGGTCTATGCCAACGAGATATTCCGTCCCGTCGAGCCGGGCCTGCGTCTGCTGGCCTACGTCAAGCAGGTGCGTCCCGACGGCAAGATAGACCTCAGCCTGCAACGTCCGGGCGGGCGGCCCGAGCACGACTTCGCCGCCGTGCTGCTCGAACACTTGCGCCGTCACGGCGGACACATTGACCAGCACGACGGCAGTCCCGCCGAGGAAATCTACCGTGTGTTTGGCGTCAGCAAGAAGGTCTTTAAGCGTGCCGTGGGCGAACTGTACCGCAAGCGTCTGGTGACCCTCGCCCCCGACGGCATCGACTTGGTGGCGAGGAAATAGGCTGGGAGGAGAACGCTGTCGAGGACAAAATATGGATAACGAACGCAATACTGCTACGACCCGCTCGAAGTGGCGGGTCGAACGTTATGCGCCCTGCTGGAAGAAGGCGTGGGACGAGCTTGTGGACCGCTCGAAGAACGGCACCTTCCTGTTGCGGCGCGACTACATGGACTATCACGCCGACCGCTTTGCCGACTGCTCGCTGTTGCTGCTGCATGGCGGCAAGCTGCTGGCGGCCTTGCCGGGCAACGTGTGCGAGGGGCATTTCTATTCCCATCAGGGGCTGACGTACGGCGGCCTGCTCATGTCGCCCGCCATCACTTACGCCCAAGTGGCCGAGGCCCTGGCGCTGGCTTTTGACTACCTGCGCGGGGAGTGCGGCGTGGCCCGCGTCACCTACAAGGCCATACCTTATATATATCACCGTTATCCCGCCGAGGAAGACCTCTACGTGCTTCACCGCATGGGGGCACGTCTGGCCGAGCGTAGCATTGCGTCGGCGGCTCCCGTTGCCGACCTGTTGCCGCTGTGCCGCCTGCGCCGCCGCAGGCTGAAGGCTGCCGCCGAGGCGGGCTTCTCCATCGTCGAAGACGAGGACTTTGCCGCCTTTTGGCCCGTGCTCGAAGCCAATCTCATGGAACGCCACGGCGCGCGGCCTGTGCATACGCTGGACGAAATCGCGCGCCTGCACCGTGCCTTCCCGGAGCAGATACGTCTGTTCCGCGTCTGTCTGGACGGTCGCACCGAGGCAGGGTGCGTGATGTATCTCACCGACTGCGTGGCCCATGCGCAGTACAGTTCGGCCACCCCCTTCGGCAAGGAGCACGGGGCGATGGACCTGCTCTACCGTCACCTCAGTGCCGAACGCTATCCCGACAAACGCTACTTTGACTTCGGCATATCGACCGAGCAGGGCGGGCGTGTGCTCAACGACGGCCTGCTGGCCTTCAAGGAGGGGTTCGGGACGCGTGCCGTGATGTACGATGTATACGAACTGGAGTTGCCCGGGCAACCACAGAACCATTAACAACACAGAACGAACATAGAATGGAGACGAACACGAATGATAAGATACTCTACCTGGACTTGCGGCGCATCAGCGAGTCCTTCCAGCCGCAACTTGGGCAGGCTGTGGAGCGCGTGCTGCACTCGGGCTGGTACCTGCGCGGCGAGACGACCGAACGCTTCGAGCAGGACTTTGCCCGCTTCTGCGGCACGGACTACTGCGTGGGCGTAGGCAACGGTCTTGATGCGCTCACCCTCATCTTCCTGGCCTATCGGGTAATGGGGCAGATGCAGGAAGGCGACGAAGTTATCGTCCCGGCCAATACCTACATAGCCACCATACTGGCCGTCTGGCGGGCCGGCCTGCGCCCCGTGTTGTGCGAGCCGTGTGCCGACACGTGCAACCTGGATGCCGCCGAGGCCGAACGTCTTGTCACCCCGCGCACGCGTGCCTTGCTGCCCGTGCATCTTTATGGCCGCTTGGCCGATATGGAACGTCTCTCGGACTTGGCCGCTGCCCACGGCCTGAAGGTGGTGGAGGATGCCGCCCAGGCCCACGGAGCCTGCCAGCCGACGGGTGGCGGACAGCCACGTCGTGCGGGCGGTCTGGGCGATGCCGCAGGCTTCAGTTTCTACCCGGGCAAGAACCTTGGCGCGTTGGGCGACGGCGGGGCCGTGACGACCAGCGATCCTGTGCTGGCCCGCACCGTGCGTGCGCTGGCCAACTACGGCTCCGAGCAGAAGTACGTGCATCAGTACAAGGGGGTGAACAGCCGTCTGGACGAAGTGCAGGCCGCTGTGCTCGACGTGAAGCTGCCACGCCTTGATGCCGACAACGCACACCGCCGCGCCGTGGCTGCGCGGTTGCTGGCCGAGGTGGAGTGGGGACGCATCGGCATACGGGTCAACGTCGCCCCCACGCCGGACAACGTGTTCCATATTTTCCCGGTCTTTACGCCCCGTCGCGACGAACTGCAACGCTACCTGCTGGAGCGAGGCATTTGCACGCAGGTGCATTACCCCATCCCGCCCCACCGTCAGGAAGCCTTTGCCGCCGAGTACGGACACCTCAGCCTGCCCGTGACCGAGCGGCTGCACCGCGAGGAACTGAGTCTGCCCATGTCGCCTCTGCTCACCGAGAGCGAGGTGTCCCGCATGGTGCAGGCACTGAACGAGTGGCGCTGAGGCTGCGAGCCTTGGCGCGTTTCTTTCCGCACCGGCAACGACCGGTGCACGTACCGCAGCCCGGACCTCAGGTTCGGGCTGCGGTGTCAGCAATGGCTTCTTTCCCAATAGTCGGCGTAGCGGCGTGCCACGTCCACGTGGTCGTGATGCCGCCGCACGTACTCTATGCTTTCGGCCGACAGCCGGGGGATGCGTTCTTTGTGCAGCACCAGTTCCTCCAGGGCGCGGTAGATGTCCTGCTCGTCGGGCACCACGTTGACAATGGGGCGCAGCTCCGTTTCGCCTATCAGCTCGTAGTTCTCGGGTTCGCCGCCTCCTACCACGGTGATGCCCTTGCCCATGGCCACGAGCGAGTTCATCGAGGGCGTGTAGGAATAGAGCTGGTCGAGCTGCACGTCGGCATCGTCCATCAGTTGCTGGTAGCGGGCGAAGGGCACGTTCTCGACCTTGGTAATGCGGCACAGGTCGGGGTACTTGGCCTGCACGGCCTGCAACACGGGGTACATCACGTCCGTGCCTTTGTAGTCGCTGCGCGTTGTCTGTATGCCGATGAAGAAGTTCAGCTGCCGGGGTACGCCGCGCACGCGTGCCGTCAGCTGTCGGCGGTCGATGGGCAGGGGGATGAAGGTGCTCTTCTGGGGGACGAAACGCTGGTAGGCGGCGTAGTACTCCCACAGGCAGGTGACGACGCCATCGCACGTCTCGACAATCTCGCGGGTGGCCCGCGCCCCTCCGCCGGTGTACCACTCGGCCAGCGTCCGGCGGTTGGTTTCCGAGTCGCGGTATCGGTCGCCAATCTTGAAGTCGGAGTAACGGTAGAGGTCGGTCTCCAGGCAGGCTTTGATGTAGTAGTAGTCCGTGCCGAAGGCACCGAGGAATACCTTGCCGTTGTGCCGCTTCAGGTAGCGGTAGACGGGCAGGGTGCGGGCGGCCTTCAGGCGCAGGAAGTAGGGGCTGATGATTTGCACCACGTCGTAGCCCCTGAACGAAGGCAGGTAGCGCAGGGTGCGTGCCACGACCTTCAGGCCGTCCGCAAGGCTGTCGCTGGGGCGGGCCAGGTCAATGTCGCGTGGGTGGTTTTTCCAGCCGTTGCCGTCGGAGGCCACGCAGACCCGGTGCCCCAAGGCACGCAGGCCCTCGGCCAGGTTCCAGTGCAGGCCGCTTCCTTCGCCAAGCAAGAGTATGTTCATAGTGCGTAGAGGTTTGAGTGGATATGCAGGTGATGAATGTCCGTGTCGTCGTCCGCCTCACGTCGCCAGCAGGTTGACACCCATGCGCGCCAGGGCGTACTTCCACCCGTAGGGCCGGGCGGGCAGAGGCAGCAACCCCGTGGGGCACAGCTCGTGCAGGCGTTGGCGCATCTGCCCCGGGGTGCAGCGGTTGCGGCGCATCTGGCGCACGTAGTCGATGGTGAGAAAACAGAGGCGGCGGTCCAGCGCATGGCGTGCGTCGGCATCGGGCAGACTGTCGCGGAAGTCGAGCAGCCTTTCCAACAGTTGCCGGAAGGCATCGAGTCGCTGGCGGCGTTTCTCGGGCGGTATGTCGCGGGTGATGGAGGCCGGGTTCTCGTAGCAGGCATACACCGTGCGCCGGGTCTCCACCATCGGCCCGGCGCAGGCATAGGCTTTGGCGGCAAACTCTTCGTCGTCAAAATGGCTGGTGTTGCTGAAGCGCAAGCCGTGGCTCAGGATGAACTCGCGGCGGTAGAACTGTGTCCAGATGACACCCGTGAAGTTGTGCGCCGCCATGAAGGCTGCCCCGTTGGGGTAGCGCGTCAGCCGGTCGGGGCCAGTGGGGGACACGTCCGTGGGGGGCTGTCCGCCGAAGGTGCGGAAGCCGAAGCGCACGATGTCGGGCTGCTCGCTGCGTGCCACGTCGAGCACGGGGCGTAGCGAGCCGGGCAACAGCAGGTCGTCGGCATCGACAAAAAACAGGTACTGCCCGCGTGCCCGGTCGATGCCTCGGTTGCGTGCGTCGCCGGTGGAGCGCAGGGGGGTGTCGGCCACGATGATCTCGTAGTCCTTGCCTTCTTCGGCCTCCTGTCGCCGCAGGGACGCAAGGCAACGGTCGAGCAGGGCCGGGTCGGCCTTTCCGTAGAAGGGGATGATGATGCTTGCAAGCGGTTCCATAACAGTGCCAAAGATACGGCTTTTTCTGTCAACTGCCGCAGGGTGTGGCGCAGATTTGGCGGAAAACAGCCTTGCGGAGGGCTTTCCCGCCCCTGTTGCCGGGCGCAGGTGCGCTCTCCGGCAGGCACAAGTCCGCCCGCCTGCGGGCAGAGGTGTGCTCGCGGGCGGGCAAAGGATAGGTGGCCGGACGGGGGTGGGGAAGGGGGCCGGGGGCTATTCGATGGGCACTCCGGCGTAGAAGTCGAGTATCTTCGTGCGGAATAGGTATTCGTATTTGGCCTGTAGCTCGTCGCTCTGGGCCTTGAGGAGGTTCTGCCGGGCTTCGTGGTACTCCACGGCGTTGGCCTGCCCCTGTTCGTACTTCTTGCTTACGAGGCGGAAGTTTTCGTGGCTGGCCTGGCAGGCGGCCTGGCTGCTGGTGTACTTGGCTTGGGCGGCTGCGGCGTTGTACCACGCTTGTTGTATTTCCTTGTAGAGGGTCTTCTTCACGTTGTCGAGCTGCAGGGCGTAATCTTGCTGTTGCAGTCGGGCGGTGCGGACGCGGTTGCGTGTCTGCAGGCGGTTGAAGAGGGGGATGTTGAGGCTAAGTCCGATGTACTGCGAGAAGTTGTCGCGCATCTGTTGTCCGAAGTTTCGGTTGACGGTGGAGTAGTAGCTTGTGCCCAGGCCGCCGTTGAGGCTGAGGGTGGGGTAGTAGCCGCTCTGGGCGATGCGTATGCTGTGGCTGCTTCCCTCCAGGCGGTAGCGGGCGGCACGCACGGCGGCTTTGCCTCCTTGGGCCAGCTGGTAGATTTCGCCGGGCGGGGTGAGCGGTTGCAGCTCCACGTCGGGCGAGGGCGGTTGCAGGCAGAAACCCTGCGGCGTGTCCAGCTCGATGAGTTGGCTCAGGTCGAGCAGGGCCAGCTGGCGGTCGTTGTCGGCCTGCACGGCGGCCAGTTCGTCCTGGGCCACGCGCGAGCGGGCATCGGCCACCTCGGCCTCCGAGGCTTTGCCTGCCCGTGCCAGCCCGGCGATGCGCTCGTACTGGTGTCGGCTAAGCTCCACCTGGCTTTGTGCTACGTCGTGCAGCTCCTGGTTGAAGAGGGCTTGCAGGTAGGCTGAGGCCACCTGTATGGAGATGTCCTCTTTGGCTTTATCCAGGTCGGCCAGTGCGGCTTTCAGGTTGAGTTTGGCCAAAGCGTGTTCGTTGGGCAGCTGCAGACCGGTAAACAGGGGCACGGAGGCTCCCAGGGAAAGACCTGTGTTGTTGCTGCTGGTGTTGACGTAGATGGTGGAGTAGTCGCCGTTTTCCCCGTCTTGTACGGCGGTCTGGGTGCGTCCCCAGTTCCAGCCCTGCGAGGCCGAGCCGCTCAGCTGTGGCAGGCGTGCCCATTTGGCCGTGTTGGCCTCGATGGCACTCTGCTGGGCGGCGTTGGCCGTGCGGCGCACGTCGATGTTGTGCTCTATGGCATGGTCTATGCAGCGGCGCAGGCTCCAGGGGCGGGGTATGCTGTCTTGTGCGGTGGCGGGCAGGCAGGGCAGGAGGGCGAGCAGAAGGGCGAGGGCTGTTGTCATCGCGCTGCGGGTGGGGAGGTCGGGCGAGGGAAGGATGCGTGTGGGGCGGTCGGTGTCCGGGATGCGGGCGGAGGGTATGTGTGGGTCTTGCATGTGGGGTTGTGGTTAAGAAGTTGCGGTAGTAAGTTTGTCGTTTGCTTCGCCCTTCCCGCCGGGGAAGGACGGTGCAGGCTTAGGGCTTCTCGTTGCCCCTCACCCGGTCGTTCTCGGACAGGCCGTCGAGTACGGCGATGTTGATGCCGTCGCTGATGCCTACGCTGATGGGCTGTCGGCGGAACTGCTGGCGAGGAACACTGTCCGTGAGGACGTAGACAAAAGTCGAGTCGCCCTGGAACTCCACGGTGCCTTCGGGCACTGTCAGGACGTCGGCCACCGAGTCAAGTACGATTTCGGCGTTGGCCGAGTATCCCGAGCGGATGAAAACTGAGTCGGGCACGGTGCCGAGTGCTGCCTTAATCTCGAACTGGTTGGCCCCGTTGTCCTCCACGGCCTTGGGCGAGATGTATTCCACACGTGCCTCGAACGTCAGGTCTTGCAGTGCGCCGATGGTGAGCTTCGCCGGCGTGCCCTCGTGCACACGTCCCACCTCGGTTTCGTCCACGTTGCCCCGGAAGATGAGGTCGTTCATGTCGGCCACGGTGGCTATGGTGGTTCCGTCGTTGAAGGTGTTGCTCATGATGACGGAGTTTCCCACCTTCACGGGCACGTCCAGTATCAGTCCCGTGATGGTGCTTCGGATGAGGGTGGAGGAGATGTCTGTGCTGTTTTTCGTGATGCCCTCTTTGACTATCTGCAGGTTGTCGTGCGCGGCGGTCAGTTCTTCCCTTGCCTGTTGCACGGCCAGTTTGCTCTTCTCGTATTCTTCGGGGCTGATGAGGCTGTCGTGTCGCAGCTGTTCGGCCCGGCGGAAGTCTGTCTCGGCCTGGGCACCGTTCAGTTCGGCCAGGCGCAGGCGGCTCTCGGCGGCGTTCAGTGTCCCCAGCTCGGGTATCACCTTTACTTTGGCAATGATTTCGCCCTTCTCCACCGGCTGCCCGGCTTCCTTGTAGATGTCTGCAATGATGCCCGATATTTGTGGTTTGATGAGCACTTCGTCGCGCGGTTCCACCTTGCCGGTGGCGACGGTGGTCTTGCGTATGCTGCTCCGGGTTGGGGAAACGATGTCGTAGGTCTTCACCTCGGGTTGCGACTTGCGGTAGAGGAACACGAACGTCCACACGAACACGCCGGCTACGGCTGCCGCGAGGGCGATTTTCAGGATTTTCTTTGCTTTCATGTTTGCTTATGTGTGTCTTGTCGGTTGTTACGTTGTCTGTTGCCCTTACTCGTCGCGCAGTGCTTCGATGGGCTTAATGTTCATGGCGCGGTAGGCAGGTGCCAGTCCGGCCAGCAGCCCCAGTCCCAGCAGGAGCAGGGTGGTGCCTACGGCGGTGGAGAACGGGACCTGGTAGTGCGCCTCTACCACTCCCGGCGGGTTGGAGGCCGCCTCCAGCACTTGCAGCACCAGTACGGCCAGCGATATGCCGGCCATGCCCGCCACGGCGGTGAGCAGGATGCTCTCCGAGAGTATTTGCTGCAAGATGTCGCGGGGACGGGCACCGATGGCGCGGCGGATACCTATCTCGGTGGTGCGCTCGCGGACGGTCACCATCATAATGTTGCTTACCCCGATGGCTCCGGCCAGCAGCGTGCCCAGCCCCACCAGCCATGCCAGCAGACGGGTGCCGGTCAGCAGGTTGTCCACCATAGAAAACATGGCCTCCATGTCCAGGGACATCAGTGCCTGCGGGTCGGTGGGAGCGATGTAGTGGGCTTGCTTGATGCGTTGCTCCACTTCGGGCCGGATGTCGTGCACACGCGTTCCGGGCTTTGCCAGATAGGCTATCATGTCTACCCGGTCGCCCAGGTTGTACATGTTGCGCATGGTAGTGTAGGGCAGGGTGACAGCCGACGAGGCCCGGCCTTGTATGTTGATGTTGCCTTCGGACGAACATACGCCCACCACGCGATAGTAGACGCTGTCCACCTGTACGTAGCTTCCGCAGGGGTCTTCTCCGGGTTTGAACAGGCTTTCGTAGACGCGTTGCCCGATGACGCACACCTTGCGCGCTTCGCGTATGTCTACGTCGTTGATGAAGCGTCCCAGGCTCATCTCCTGATGCTCCAACTGCTCGTACTCGGGGTAGAGACCTTTGACGTTGCAGTTGGTCTTCTGTCCTTTGTAGTTGGCGGTCCTGCCCCAGAGAGCGAACGAAGCAGTGGCCATCTGCACGCCCTTCACTTGTGCCACGCGCTGCACGTCCTCGGTCGTCAGGTCCCATTGCCTGCCCTTCTGGAAGCCCTTGTACGCCTCGCTGGTGGGCATGGCTGCCAGGAAACCCGAGTTGGAAGCGAAACCTTCGAACTGGTTCTTCAGTGTCTCCTGCAGTCCACGTCCGCCTCCGATGAGGGCTACGAGCATGAAGATGCCCCAGAACACGCCGAAGGCCGTCAGCAGGCTGCGCGTCTTGTTGCGGGTGATGGTGGCGAGTATTTCCTCGCAGGTGTCTCGGTCTATTCTCATAACTCTGTTCTTTTCCGTTCTTCGGCTTTTGCCTTGGCTGTTTGCGGGTCGGCGGGTGTCACTCGGCCCTGAGTGCTTCGATGGGTTTTATCTTGGTTGCCTTGCGGGCCGGGAACACTCCCGCAAGGGTACCGGCCACGACGAGTGTCAGGGTAGCTTGCAGGGCGATGCCGATGTCCACTGTGGGGTTGGCAAACATCTTGGCCTGGAACATGCCGGTGTCTACGGTCTCGTTGCCAAAGACGGCGTTCATCCATTCCGTCGCTCCTATGCCGGCCACCATGCCGATGTAGCCGAAGAAGGTGGTGATGGCCACGCTCTCGGCGATGATGAGCCCCAGGATAGAGCGGGGCTTGGCTCCGAGTGCCTTGCGTATGCCGAACTCCCGGGTGCGTTCCTTGACGGTGATGAGCATGATGTTGCTCACGCCCACGATGCCGCTCAGCAGCGTGAAGATGCCGATTACCCAGATGGCTGTCCGCAGCACGTTCGTGGCCTTTAGGGTAGAGAGGTAGTCGGTGAAGCGGTTCCATATCCACAGTGCGCTCTCGTCTTCGGGGTCGAAGCTCTGGCTGGTTCCTATGGCGCGGCGATACCGTTGCTCGAATGCTTCGTTGGCCTCCTCGGTCGTCAGGTCGCGGGTGGTGAAGACGATGCCCCCCAGTTCGCTGCCCTTGTTGTAGATGAGCTGCAAGGTGGTGAAGGGTATGTAGGCTTCGCTCGGCTCGGTGTCGCCCCGGTCCCGGTAGGTTCCCACCACCTGGTAGGCCACTCCCCCGGCGTTGACGTAGCGGCCTATGGGGTCGGTGTGCGTCTTGCCGAAGAGCACGTCGGCCGACTTGCTGTGCAGCACGATGACCTTGCGCCGTTCGCGCAGGTCGGTTTCGTTGATGAACCGTCCCGAGGCTGTCTTTACCCCCTCGGTCTGCCGGTAGTTGGGTGCCACACCAGTGAGCCCGAGGTTGACATACTCGGCCCCGTAGCTGATGTTCACGTCGCTTTGCCGCAGGGTGGCTCCCGCTTCGTCCACGTGGTCGGCGAACTGCTGGCGGGTTATCTGCAGGTCGCGGTTTTGCAGCCTCACGCGCCGCCACTCCTGCAGGCCGCCGTAGGAGCGGCTTGTCCATCCGGGTGACACCCGTATGGAGTTGAGTGCCCGTTCGCCCGCGTTTTGCTCGAAGGCGTGTATCAGCCCGTTGCCCGCGCCCAGCAGCACGATGAGCATGAAGATGCCCCATGCCACGGCGAAGCCCGTGAGCAGCGTGCGCATCTTGTTGCGTCGGATGGTGCCGTATATCTCTTGCCAAAGGTCTATCATGATGGTACCGTTGTTGTTTGCCGCAGGTTTACTTTATGGCTCCTCCCTGTCCGAAGGGCGAGGCATCGTGGTGCGGGTTGTCGGTGATGCTCCCTATCACGCCGTCGCTGATGTGGACAATCTTGTCCGTCTGGTTGGCCACGCCGCTTTCGTGTGTCACGACCACGATTGTCATACCTTCGTCGTGCAGTTGCTTCAGTATCTGCATCACTTCCACCGAGGTCTTGCTGTCCAGTGCGCCGGTAGGTTCGTCGGCCAGGATAATCTGGGGCCTGGTGATGAGTGCCCGGGCTATGGCCACCCGCTGTTTCTGTCCGCCGCTCATTTCGTTGGGCATGTGTGTGGCCCAGTCCTTCAGGCCCAGGCGGTCCAGGTACTCCAGTGCCAGCGCGTTGCGCCGCTTGCGGCTCACGCCTTGGTAGAACAGGGGCAGGGCTACGTTCTCGACGGCGTTCTTGAAGGATATGAGGTTGAACGACTGAAAGACGAAACCTATCAGGCGGTTGCGGTACTCGGCGGCGCGGTTCTCGCTCAGGTTCCTGATGAGGGTACCGTTCAGCCAGTATTCGCCCGTATCGTAGCTGTCCAGTATTCCTAATATATTAAGTAAAGTGGACTTGCCCGACCCCGAGGCACCCATGATGGACACGAACTCGCCCCGCCCTATGTGCAGGTCGATGCCTTTGAGCACGTGCAGCGGTGCGCCGTTATGGTAGGTCTTGTTGATGTCTTTTAGCAGTATCACGTGGTTGTTCTTTTCCGATTTTTTGCTCCTATTAGACGCACGTGCCGGGTGAAAAGTTGCATTTGCGGGAAAGTTTTTTTCCGAAATCTTTGCCGTGTCGTTTTTCTTTATGACTTTTGTGTCGAAACAGTAATAAACCTTTTTAATATCACCAATATTATGGATTTAAATCTTGAAAAATCCTATGCAGTGGGTATCGACATAGGAGGAACGAATACGGTCTTTGGAATTGTCGACATGCGTGGCACGGTCATTGCCTCCGACTCCATCAAGACCCAGGCTTACGAGCAGGCCGACGACTATGCCGACGTGGTGTGCCGGAAGCTCACGGAACTGATTGACGCCAACGGCGGGAAAGAGAAGATAAGAGGAGTAGGCATAGGCGCACCCAACGGAAACTACTACACCGGTGCCATCGAGTTTACGGCCAACCTGCCCTGGAAGGGCATTGTGCCCTTGGCAGCCATGTTCGAGGAACGTCTGGGCATACCTACCGCCCTCACCAACGATGCCAATGCCGCAGCCGTGGGCGAGATGACCTACGGGGCAGCCCGGGGCATGAAAGACTTTATCATGATAACGCTGGGCACGGGCGTGGGCAGCGGCATCGTCATCAACGGACAGGTGGTCTACGGCCACGACGGGTTTGCCGGCGAGCTGGGGCATGTCATCGTGCGTCGCGAGAACGGTCGCCTGTGCGGCTGCGGTCGCAAGGGTTGCCTGGAGACCTACTGCTCGGCCACGGGGGTGGCACGAACGGCCCGCGAGCTGCTCACTGCGCGCACCGAGCCGAGCCTGCTGCGCTCGGTTCCGGCCGAAGAAATCACCTCGAAGGACGTGTACGACGCTGCCGTGAAGGGCGACGCTTTGGCCAACGAGATATTCCGGTTCACGGGCACCATCCTGGGCGAGGCTCTGGCCGACTTCATCGCCTTCTCCAGCCCCGAGGCCATCATCCTCTTCGGCGGGTTGGCCAAGAGCGGCGAATACATCTTCAGGCCCGTGCAGGAAGCCATAGACGCGAACGTGCTGCCCATCTACCGTGGCAAGGCCAAGCTCCTCATGTCCGAGCTGAAGGATGCCGACGCAGCCGTGCTGGGTGCCAGTGCGCTGGGCTGGGAAGTGAGAAGCTGACGGCGGCCCGGAGTATCCCGCACGCGTGAGCGGCGGGAGGGGACGCGACGGAGACGGCGTGAGAGACCCCGCGAGCGGACAGGTGGCTGCCGAGCCTCCTGCCGCCGGGGCCTCCCGCGCCGTCTTTTTTGTGGGGTGGCGGCAGCTGTCCCCTGCGTCCGGCCCCGGGGCGGAAGGTCGCCCGCCGGAGCCTCGTGCAGCGTCGGCGGGGGCAGAGGTGCGCCCCCCGGGGAGCACAGGTGTGCTGCCCGGCGGGCAAAGGAGCACCACCCGGCGGGCACACCTCTGCCTGCAAAAAGACTCTCGCCGGGGCCGGTGGAGCCCGACGGCTGTCGGCATGGAAGGCACGGACGCAAAATCGGTATGAACGGGCTGTGCGTTCGATAAAAGTTCCTATTGACTCAATGACAGGACACGCGCGTCGGCGGGAGGGCGACGATTTTAGCCACCGAATGCGCTCGTAAGCCAAAATATTTCCGTATTTTCGCACTCAGACTCTCGGAAGTACCCGTTGGGCTTTTGGCGTGTCCGCTCCCTGTCCGGTTTCCTCCGATGCCTCGCGGGCAATGCCGCAGGGGTGCGGCAGGAAAGGCCGCGGCGATGCGGGCTGTCCCCGGGCGATGCCGGAAAGTGGCGGGAGAGTGGCCCAGAAAAACAAACAACAACGATGCACGGCAAACAGATACTATTTGTCCTATTCTTCTTTACCATCGTCATGGGGGCGTGTCGCGGACGGGGCGCACACGGTGGCGGGCCATCTCGCGAGGGCGACACGCTGGAAGCCTTGAAGGAGGCCGTACAGGACTCCATACGCACGCTGAACGTCGACTTCGTGCGCACTGCCATCCGCCAGGGCAAGGCCCTCTCGCGCGACAGCGACGACTACTACAGCTTCGTGCTCTATGCCTCGATGCTCGACTTCTATACCTCGGAGGCCGACTCGCTGCTGCTCAACATGCAGCGCATCAGCGGCTACGTGTCGCGCCATGCCTCTACGCCCTTCCGCGAGTCGCTGCGCGTCAAGTGCCTGCAGGCCAAGGGAGCCTACTACGCCCAGTTCCGCCTCGACCTCGACTCGCTGACCCACTACTGCCGCGAGGCCGCCCGTGCCTCCGAGGCCCAGCCCGACCAGCGGCTGCGCCTGCTGTCCTACGGCAACCTGGCCGATGCCTACAAGCAGAAGGGCGAGCTGGACAAGAGCGCGGCCTGGTATCGGCATGCCATCTATCTGGCCGACTCCATAGGGGCTGCCCCCGACGACTACGTGCCCCTCTATGGTGGCCTGGCGGCGGTCTGCACGGCTTTGGGCAACTTCGAGCAGAGCCGCATCTGGCTGGACCGCAACGAACGGCTGTGGCCGGGGATGATGGTGCACGAGCAGTTCAACTACCTGGTGTGCCGGGGCAACGACTACTATTACCAGGAACGCTACGCCGAATGCCTCGACGTGTTCCTGCGGCTCGACACTTTTCTGCAACATCGCCCGCAGATGGAGTGGGAACGCCACATCTGCCACGCCAACCTGGCCGATGTCTACCTGAAGCTGCACCGCCCGGCCAAGGCCGACAGCCTGCTGCCTTCGTGCGTGGCCTTCTTCGAGCGGGAACAGGCGGGCATGTTCCTGCCCTATCTGCGCACGTTGCAGATGGACCTGGCCCTGTAGCAGGGCGACCGTGCACAGGTGGAGCGGCTCATACGCGACTATCCTCTGCCCGAAGGGGCCAAACCCGAGCACGTGCTGCCCCGCCTGGACTTCCTGGAACGCTATTACGCCTCGCAGGCCCGTTACGGCGAGGCGTACCGATATCGCCACGACTACGACCGGATATACGACTCGCAGCGCAACGACCGCGTGCGTATGCGGCTGGCCGACATGCAGATGCGCTACCAGCGCGACACCACCGTGCTGAGCCAGAAGGTCTACATCGGGCAACAGCAGCAGACGTTGCTGCGCACCTACAGCTACCTGGCCGCCACGGGTTGTGGCGGGGTGGCGGTGCTGGCTCTGGCCCTGAGCTACCGTCGGCGTGCCCGGCTGAAGGAAGAGCGCATGTTGCACCACATCGTCGAGCTGCGCATGGAGAACGTGCGCAACCGCATCACGCCCCATTTCATCTACAACGCCCTCAACCACGAGCTGCTGGCCCAGCAGGAAGGGCAGCCCTCGCGCCTGCACACACTGGTCAACATGCTGAGGCAGGGGCAGAAGCTGGCAGCCGTGTTCTGCACCTCGCTGAAGGAGGAGCTGGACTTCGTGCAGCTCTACGTGAGCATCGAGGGTGCCTCGCTGGGCGGCAACTTTGTCTATCGCGTGGAGGTGGACGAGGGCATCGAGCCCGAACGGGTGCAGCTGCCCTCCATGCTGGTACAGATATTCGTGGAGAACGCCATAAAACACGGCCTGCGCAAACTGCCCTCGGAAGGGCCGGGAGCGGTGCAGCAGAAGGTGCTTGCCCTGCGGGTGGCGCACGTGGACGGAGCCACGTGCATCGAGGTGCGCAACAACGGCCTGCCGCCCACGATGGGGAGCGCGGACGACAGCACAAAGACCGGCCTGCGCGTAGTGGCGCAGACCATACAGCTGCTGAACGAACGCAACCGCCGTTCCATGAGCTATAGCCTTGCGGGCTGCAAGGACGAGGCGGGCCGCACGGGCTGTTGCGCACGGCTGGTGATCCCCGACGACTATAACTTTACGATATAAACTGACAAATCTGAATATTCTATGGGAGATACTACGAAAATCGTTATCGTGGACGACGACCGCCCTTCGGTGGCGGTTCTGGAGAACGGGCTGAAGGACTTCCCCGACGTGAGGGTGGTGGCCACGGCCCATACGTGCGAGGAGGCGCGGCTGGCCATCCTGAAACACCGGCCCCAGCTGCTGTTCCTCGACATCGAACTGCCGGGCGGGGTGAACGGGCTGGACTTCCTGTCCGAGCTGGTGCCCTCGGTCGACTGGGAAATGCGCACGACTTTCTACACCTCTTACGACAAATACCTCTTGCAGGCTCTGCGCCTGCACGCCTTCGACTTCCTGCTGAAGCCTGTCAATAGCGAGGACCTGCACCTGGCCATGAACCGCTATTACCTGGGCCGTTGCAACCCCCGTCCGGCAGGTATGCTGGTGCCCGTGCTGCCAAGTCCTGCGGAGAAGCCGCTGATGATTACCACGGTGACGAACGACAAGATTGTGCTTCGCCCGCACAACATCGGTTACTTCCGCTACATGTCCGAGCGCAAGCTGTGGGAGGTGGTGCTCGACGACTTCCGTTGCACCATCCTGAAGCACAACACCACGGCCGACCTCATCCTGAACTACGGACCTCAGTTCATACAGATACACAAGACCTACATCATCAATATCAACTACCTGGGCATGATAAAGAGCAACACGTGCGTCATGCTTCCGCCCTTCGACCGTGTGGTCGAGCTGAAGGTGAGCAAGACCTATCGGCGCAAGCTGCTCGACAAGTTCTACAACCTGTAGGGCGAAGCCGCACGCCGTCCCTTCCGGCAGGGTCGGTCCGGGGGGACGCGTGCGGCCCGGCCTGCGTCCGGGTCTTGCGGGCTTTGCGGATGGCTTCCGGCCATGCTGCGGAGTCCGCCCCGGGCGTGTCGGCTTCGGGCCGGGCGGCCCTTGTGCGTGCCGTTTTTCCTTGGTTCGGCGGAGCCTGGTAACAGAACGGCAGGAAATATCCCGTCCAGGCTATGAAATTTCTCTGAAATGTGTTGTGTAACATGGAAAAATATTAGGCTATCCACACCCTTTTTCCTACCTTGCGCTCGAAAACTCTAAAAAGCTGATTGCTATGAAACCACTTCAACTATCATTTTCTTTGCTTCTGTTGTTCTCGGGCTATGGGGCGTATGCCCAGGTGGAGGAAGACACGGTGCGGACGCGGCGGGTCGCGTCGGTAGAAGCCGAGGAACTGACAAGCATCGGTTACTTCAACCATCCTACGATAGTGCAGTCTTCTCCAGAGGCGGCAGCGTTAGGACAGTACGGAAAGACCCCGGTAAGCCTGTATACGGGCACGACCGAAGTGTCCATACCTTTGTATGAAATAAACCTCGACGGCAAATCCATCCCCATCGCCCTGTCTTACCACGGTTCGGGCATCAAGTTAGCGCAGGAGGCTTCCTGGGTAGGACTTGGCTGGAGTTTGCAGGCCGAAGGGCGCATCACGGCGGAGATACGCGGAGGAAACGATTTTGGGCCGTATAAGGACCAAGGTAGCCAACCGTTTGGTTTTTATGAACATAGGAGTTGGCCATTATTTATCGATACTGTCGCCAATAGAGTAGACACGGTAAATTGGAATGCCTCTTATGATACTTCCCAAGGACAGCATGATGTGGCTTTTTATGACGCGTATTTTAAAGGAATGTACGATGTTGAGCCCGACTTGTTTCATTACAACTTTGCTGGTTATGCTGGTTCGATGTCCTTTGATAATATGGATGCGTATGTAGATTGGAAAAATCCAGAAGCTTATATGCTGAAAAATGATTCGTATCTTCGTGCCATATATAATGTAGATAATCATTATTGGACATTGTATGACGGAGATGGCTATTCATATCATTTTCATACTATAGAAGAGTCCGATTCATATAGTAAGGTAACAAGTTTAAGTACTATAAAGAGGGTGGCTATATTTAGTGGAAAACGTCGGAAGGATATTTCTTGCTGGTGTTTGGATTCTATTGTATCTCCTTTGGGTAATAGAGTTTGTTTTGAATATGAGCAAATAGAAATCTATACTCCTGTAGCGATGGGGGAAGAGGTCTGTTATCTTTTAGGATTGGAACAAACGCCCAATCCCGGTGCTCCGATTATGCCTAATCCTTGTAAGTTCTATTCTTTTTCTTGCTCAAAAGTAAAGTCTTTATTGTTGCAGCGTATAACTTTCCCTGGTGGTGAAGTATTGTTCAATACTACAGACCGTTCGGATGTAGAACCCGTAAATGGAGCAGAAAAAGCTCAAAAACTGGAAAGTATGATAGTAAAGAATTATATGGAAGATGTCGTGAAAGAAGTAGAGTTTAGTTATACCTATATGGGTGGAGAAAAATCATATTTCTCATCGCGTCTGCTATTATCTTCATTAGAGGAGAAAAACGGGAGCGGGAAGAAATATTATTTTGCCTATCAATCAGGCAACCTGCCAAGTAAAGATTCATATGCGATTGATTTTTGGGGATACTATAATGGCGTAAGTCGACTTAATACGGATTATGCAGGTAGTTTGTTGACCGCAAGTTTTTCGATATGTCCTTCCTTGTGTAATCAATTCGGTATGGATGGAGGATATAACCTGTTCAAAGGGAAAAAAATGCATTGTGATGAAAAGTATATGCAATATGGCATATTAAAAGAGATTACTTATCCGACTGGCGGAAAGACATGTTTTGTTTATGAACCGCATACTTTCAAAAATGTTTTTCATTGTGGAGATGAAGAGGTTTTGCTTACTTCTGTAAGCTTTGATGAGCCAGAACGTTCGTATCACGGAGAAAACATTCATTTGGATATAGACATGAAACTCAGTAGGCCGGATCTTTTTTATATTCAGTGGGGATATAGTTGGCGAATGGAGGATACTCCTATAAAGATGACGATAGGGGTCGTACTGGAAAGACGGAATGAAGCGACGGGAGAATATGAGGAAGTTAAACGCTTTGCTTATGAGACTCCTAATTATAATTCCGGAAAGACCGTGCAGACTTCTCCATTTGCTATTCCTACAGGGTCTGGTACTTATCGATTGACTCTGTATCGAGGAGAAGGGTTGACATGTTCTCTGTTTGCTTCTTTATACAAGTATGTAAAGCACGCGCATGATAAGGGTGGAGGATTACGCATAAAAGAAATTGTAAACAAGGATGAAACAGGAACGATTGTACAGAAGAAATCTTACAAGTATGAGTTGGGGCAACAGAGTACGGGGTTGTTGATGAATATACCGGATCCCTTTCATGGTATAACGGCAGCGACGATTCCATACGTATATTCTTATTTGGATGCTTATTATGGTTATAGTGTGTTAGGAGATACTCCAGTAAGGTATGGGCGTGTGGAAGAAGTTACAGAGACAAATGCGGAAGAAGAGTGGAAAACGGTTTATCAATATTACAACCAGGCGAGATACGATACAATCCCTGAAGGTATGTTTGTGCCGGGTTACCCTTTGAATATAAATCCTCGCAATGGCCTGTTGCTTTCAGTAACAGATTATGCCGAAGATGGGAAAAAAGTGCATCAAGAGGAATATAGCTATACGATACAAAACGTAAAAAAGTGCAAGGGAATGAAATTGTATTATCCCCTTTTAACGGACAATATAAAACCGATAGTTTATAGTTTCTGCAAGTTCTACGATTTGGATGTCGTAACCTCAGCCCTTGATTCCGTCGTTGAGACTTATTGGGATGGGAATA
>CALULL010000025.1 GCA_944321465.1 uncultured Bacteroides sp. | reverse complement strand
GTCAGTTCCTGCCGGATGATGAGTTCCGACTTCACGCGGTTGGAGCGGACTTTCGCCATCGCAAGGTTGTCGGCCTCGCTCTCTCCGGCGGTGCACCAGCCGTCCACATGAAGTGGGGTTTTCCCGGCAAGAATGTCCTGCCTGTATCGCTCCACGCATTGCTCAAGTCTCTCCAGTTCCGTGTCGTTACCGTTGAAAGGCACATGGAACATGTCTTTATCGATAACGAAGCGGAACGTATAGACCGTATCGGGCTCCTCCTGCGCCGCAAGGGGCAGAAGCACAAACAGAAGCAGCAGGCCCGTTATCGTTTTCTTTATTTTATTCATTGCATTATCCACGTTTTTGATGGTTTACTGATTTGTATGTGGTATTGTCGGGACATAGAAACAGCACAGGCGGCATACGGGCACAAAAAAGTGCTTCGTATGCCACCTGGCACAACGATGTAACGTTTCTGCGTAACTTATTGGTACATAACGATTTTTTGGGAGGGGGAGGGGGAATAATTCCTTGCGAATATGCAAATTACTCATATTAAAAATGAACAAATCCTTCATTAAAGAAAGACATGAAAAGAGCCCTACAAAAAAGTTTCCTGACCCGGACGGGCAGAAAAGCCTATTCCATGTATGTAATTCCGCTCTCATTGTCAATCTTTTCGTCTTGCTTCAACTTTATCCCAAATCGGTCATTAGACCGCCCACAATGAGTATAGGCTTATTTTTTGAGGGCTTTCCAAGCCCTTTCGCCCTGCTACCGTGCAGATTGTCCGCCGCTTTGTCTCGACGTAGCCCGCTACGCCTTTGACAAAGGCGACAGCCAATCTGCACGGCAGCAGAACGAAATCGCTTTGGACTCTAATGACCGATTTGGGTTTAATCGAAAATTCTTCAAAAGTGGCTGAAGTGGGGCAAAGCCCTCGAAAAAGTTATTTTACGGTTCGACTCTAATGGGCCTATTTGGGATAATGCAGCAAAAGACACAAAGAAACAAAAGGCAACGTCTCGGTCGCCATGCGTACCGAAACGTTGCCACAAATGTATGCCAGAGCATTAACTCCGCCATCCGTACCCGAGGCAGAGACCTCCGCCCGGGCCGGGACGGCTTTATTTCTGCTCGCCTTCGTCCATCAATATTTCCAATATCTGACAAGCAGCCTTGGCCACCGGAGTACCGGGCCCGAAGATTGCGGCCACGCCTGCCTTGTAGAGGAAGTCGTAGTCTTGAGGCGGAATGACACCACCGGCAAAAACAACGATATCTTCACGGCCCAGTTTCTTCAGTTCGGCAATAAGCTGCGGTATGAGGGTCTTATGACCGGCGGCAAGCGACGAAACGCCCACGGCATGAACGTCGTTCTCAACAGCCTCGCGGGCGGCCTCGGCCGGTGTCTGGAACAACGGTCCCATGTCGACATCGAAGCCGCAGTCGGCATAGCCCGTCGCTACAACCTTGGCACCACGGTCGTGCCCGTCCTGTCCCATCTTGGCCACCATGATACGCGGCTGGCGGCCTTCCTTCTTGGCGAACTCTTCGCACAGCTGGCAAGCCCGCTCGAAGTCTTTGTCGTTTTTACTTTCTGATGAATACACGCCTGATATGGTTCTTATTACTGCATTATAACGTCCTACTACTTTCTCGCACGCATACGAAATCTCGCCCAGCGTGGCGCGCACACGGGCGGCCTCGACAGCCAGTTCCAGCAGGTTGCCCTTGCCGGTCTTCACACACTCGGTGATGGCATCCAGTGCCTTGTCCACGTCGGCCTGGTTGCGGTTGGCACGCAGTTGCTTGAGGTGTTCCACCTGCTCGTTGCGCACAGCCGTGTTGTCTATCTCCAAGATGTCAATGGGGGCTTCCTTCTCCAAGCGGTACTTGTTCACGCCGACGATGGTCTGCGCCCCGCTGTCGATGCGGGCCTGCGTGCGTGCCGCAGCTTCCTCGATGCGCATCTTGGGGATGCCGGTCTCGATGGCCTTGGCCATTCCGCCCAGCTTCTCAATCTCCTGAATGTGCTCCCAAGCCTTGTGGGCTATCTCGTTGGTGAGCGACTCCACGTAGTAGGAACCGCCCCAAGGGTCGACGTTTTTGCAGATGTTCGTCTCCTCCTGAATGTAGATTTGGGTGTTGCGGGCTATTCGGGCCGAGAAGTCGGTAGGCAGGGCAATGGCCTCGTCGAGGGCGTTGGTGTGCAACGACTGCGTGTGTCCCAGGGCGGCGGCCATAGCCTCGATGCAGGTGCGGCCCACGTTGTTGAAGGGGTCTTGCTCGGTGAGCGACCAGCCGGACGTCTGGCAGTGCGTGCGCAGGGCCAGCGACTTGGGGTTCTTCGGGTTGAACTGCTTCACAATCTTGGCCCACAACATGCGTGCGGCACGCATTTTGGCAATCTCCATGAAGTGATTTGTGCCGATGGCCCAGAAGAAGGACAGGCGCGGTGCAAAAGCATCGATGTCCAGCCCGGCATTGACTCCGGCACGCAGGTACTCCAAGCCGTCGGCCAGCGTATAAGCCAGCTCGATGTCGGCTGTAGCACCAGCCTCCTGCATGTGATAGCCCGAAATGGAGATGGAGTTGAACTTGGGCATCTTCTGCGAAGTATACTCAAAGATGTCGGAGATAATCTTCATCGAGAATGCAGGCGGATAGATGTAGGTATTGCGCACCATGAACTCCTTCAGGATGTCGTTCTGAATGGTACCGGCCATTTCTTCCAACTTGGCTCCCTGTTCCAGCCCGGCGTTGATGTAGAAGGCCATGACGGGCAACACGGCACCGTTCATGGTCATGGACACCGACATTTTGTTCAAGGGAATGCCGTCGAACAGCACCTTCATGTTCTCCAGCGAACAGATGGACACACCGGCCTTGCCGACATCGCCCACCACGCGTTCGTTATCCGGGTCGTAGCCGCGGTGCGTGGGCAGGTCGAAGGCTACCGACAGGCCTTTCTGGCCGCTGGCCAGGTTGCGGCGGTAGAACGCGTTCGACTCTTCGGCTGTGGAGAAGCCGGCATACTGGCGGATGGTCCACGGCCTAAAGGTGTACATCATGGAGTACGGGCCACGCAGGTAGGGCGGGATACCGGCGACAAAATCCAGGTGCTCCATTCCTTCGAGGTCCTCTTTCGTGTAGACAGGCTTCACGTCTATGTGTTCCGGCGTAGTCCAGTCAGCGTGGATGCCGTTGGCCTTTTGCCACTCTGCCCCGTTGGAGGGCTTGAAGTTGGCATAGATATCTATATTCTTAAAATCTTTTCTCATCTTGGTTTTGCTTTTAGGGTTTCCAGACTCGTTATCTTGTCCTATAGGGCAAGCAGGCTTACAGACCCAGTAACTTTTGATTGTATTCTTTCAGTGTCTCCAGCACATTGACGCGCACGTGGATGAAGTTCTCTATGCCCGCCGCCTTCAGCTCGTCCATGCAGGCCGGGGCACCGGCCACGATGAACATGGCACGCCCGTCCAGAGCCTTGAAGGCAGGGATGGCGTACTCGGCGTACTCGTCGTCGCTCGAGCAGAGCACCACGATGTCGGCCTTGGCTTCCAAGGCTGCATTGATGCCTTCCTCCACGGAAGCAAATCCCAGGTTGTCCACCACCTCGTAGCCAGCACAGGCCAGGAAGTTGCACGAGAACTGGGCACGCGCCTGACGCATGGCCAGGTTGCCTATAGTCAGCATGAAGGCTTTGGGACGCTTGCCCGAAGCCTCGGTCTGCAAGCGCAGGGTCTCAAACTCGCTGGCAGCACGCTCGAACACCAGCGGCTCAACGTCTTTCTCGCACGTCGCGTGGTGTCCGCCGCCGCAGCAGCAGGCTGCCTCTGCCGGACGCTTGCCGTCGGACAGTTCCTTGAAGTTGGGGTACTGGTTTGTGCCCAGCAGGATTTCCTTGCGGCGGGCCACTGCCTCGTGGCGGGCCTTGTTGCTGGCGTTGACCCCCTCCTGCACCTTGCCCGACTTGATGGCCGCGTAGAATCCGCCTTCGGCCTCCACTGCCAGGAACAGGTCCCAAGCCTGCTTGGCTATGGCCACCGTGAGGTTCTCTATGTAGTACGAACCGGCAGCGGGGTCCACCACCTTGTCGAAGTGGGACTCTTCCTTCAGCAGCAGTTGCTGGTTGCGTGCCAGGTGCTCGGAGAACTCGTTGGGAGCCTCGTACACCTTGTCAAAAGGCACTACCGTCATGGAGTCTACTCCGCCCAGAGCCGCGCTCATGGCCTCGGTCTGCGTGCGCAGCAGGTTGACGTAGGAGTCGAACAGCGTGAGGTTGAACGTAGAAGTCTCGGCGTGTATCCGCATCTGGGCCGCACACTTGCAGTCGTCCGGCCCCAGATACTGAGCCACGATGTCGGCCCACAGCATACGCGCTGCGCGGAACTTGGCTATCTCCAGGAAGTAGTTGGAGCTGATGCCGAAGTTGAACTTCAGCTTCTTGGCCACCGTGGCGGCAGGCACCCCGGCCTCGGTCAGCTGACTGAGGTACTCGTTGCCCCAGGCCAAGGCGTAGCCCAGTTCCTGATAGATGTAGGCACCGGCGTTGTTCAGCGTCAGGGCGTTGACGTTCAGCACCCGGTAACCGGGCAGTGCAGCCGTGGCCGCAATCAAGGCCCGCGCCGTCTCCACCATCACGCCTTTCTCCTTGCCACGGGACAACATCTTGTCGAAGTAGTCGTAGCCGATGGAGCCTTGCAGCTTGGACAGGTCGTAGCCCTTCTTCTCGAAGTAGGCCACGAGCAGATTGGCCAAGTCGGCCACGTGCCCCTGGCAGGTCGAGAAGTTCAACTCCACGCTCTCGGCGCAGATGCCCTCAAGCAGTGTCTCCACATAGGTGGCATCCAGCTCCTTGGCCTTCACCCGGAACGAGAGCGCGTCAATGCCCTTCGTCAGGAGGTCGCGCGCCTTGGCGTTGGCAGCCTTCACGTCGTCCACGTTGATTTCCTGACGCACCAGCCAGCTGTTGTTGTCCTTCTTGTTGCCTCTCAGGTAAGGGAACTCGCCGGGCAGGGCATCGGTCGTCTTCAAGTCCTTCAAGTCTTCCTTACGGTAGAAAGGTTTAACCTTAAATCCTTCGTTTGTTCTCCAAACGAGCTTCTTCTCAAAGTCGGCGCCCTTCAGGTCGGCCGTGATTTTCTCCATCCACTGCTCGGTGGACACGGGAGAGAAATCGGAGAAGAGTTTTTCTTTACTGTCTGCCATAGTTTATTTTGTTAAATATCGGTGAATACTATTCATTTTGTCACGAATAGACATGCAAATATACTGAATAACTCTGAAAGACAAGCGTGTCGGCCTTTTTTTTCGTCGTGCACGGTTTCTTTTTGTAAACTGCGCGTGCTTTTCAGCCCGGCAAAGCCACTTTTCCCGCCGCAAGCCTTCCGAAACCTTCCGACAGAGTGGCCTGAAGGCAGGCACACAGGCACAGGCCTGCCCTCGTCAGGGCACAGGTTTGCCCCCCGGCGGGCACAGGAGCATCCGCAAGGGGGCAGACCTGCGCTCCCGGCAGGCACCTGCCCGGACACGGACAAGAGGAAGGAAAGAAATGGCAATATGTAACCCGCGAAAGGAGTTTTTCGGCCTACGGCGCACATTTTGCTTACACTTATTTCCCGTTTACAGCAAGAATAGTTACTTTTGCGCATCTCAAAACAAACGCCGTTATGAACGAACAAGAAAGAAAACAGATCATAGACCTCATAAAAAGAGAGGTAGTGCCTGCCATAGGTTGCACAGAGCCTATGGCCGTGGCACTGTGCGTGGCAAAAGCCACGGAGACGTTGGGCACGAAGCCCGAAAAGATTGAAGCCCGGCTGAGCGCCAACATCCTGAAGAACGCAATGGGGGTAGGCATACCGGGGACGGGCATGATAGGCCTGCCCATCGCCATTGCGCTGGGTGCCTTGGCGGGCAAGTCGGAATACCAGCTGGAGGTGCTGAAGGACAGCAACCCCGAAGCGGTGGAAGCCGGGAAACGCTACATCGACGAAAAACGCATCAGCATCGCGCTGAAGGAGACACCCGAGAAACTCTACATCGAGGTGTGCTGCCAGGCCGACGGACACGAGGCCACCGCCGTCATTGCCGGCGGGCACACGAACTTCGTCCGGGTGGAGCACGACGGCAAGACGCTGCTCGACAAGCAGCAGCAAGGCGGCGGGGTGCAGGAGGACAACGCGCCGAAGCTGAACATGCGCAAGGTGTACGAGTTTGCCACGACTGCCCCGACGGAGGAGATACGCTTCATCCTGGAGACCGCACGCCTGAACAAGGCCGCCGCCGAACGCTCGTTCGAGGCCGAGTACGGTCACGGGCTGGGACGTATGCTGAAGGGCAACTACGAGCATCGCATTATGGGCGACAGCATCTTCTCGCACATCCTGTCCTACACGTCGGGAGCCTGCGACGCCCGCATGGCCGGAGCCATGATACCGGTGATGAGCAACTCGGGCAGCGGCAACCAGGGCATCTCGGCCACGCTGCCTGTCGTCATCTTCGCCCGCGACACCGAGGCCAGCGAGGAACAACTGATACGCGCCCTGACGCTGAGCCACCTGACGGTAATCTACATAAAGCAAAGCCTGGGACGGCTCTCGGCCTTGTGTGGCTGCGTGGTAGCGGCTACGGGGTCGAGCTGCGGCATCACGTGGCTGATGGGGGGAACGTACGAGCAGGTGTGCTACGCGGTGCAGAACATGGTGGCCAACCTCACCGGCATGTTGTGCGACGGTGCCAAACCGAGCTGTGCCATGAAGGTGACCACGGGCGTGTCGACCGCCGTCCTGTCGGCCATCATGGCGATGGAGAACCGCACGGTGACCTCGCTCGAAGGCATCATCGACAAGGACGTGGACCAGACCATACGCAACCTGACGCTCATTGGTTCAAAAGGCATGAACGAGACCGACCGCCTCGTGCTGGATATCATGACAAGCAAGCAGCAGTGAGGAGGAGTTAAGGGATTAGGGACAGAGACAAGGAGCTAAGGACAAGTTGACGAGGAGCGAGGTATGAGGACACGCCCTTGTGCCTTATACCTTGTGCCTTGTCTCTGGGACCTCCTGTCTGAGCCCTCGCAGGACATGCGGCCCCAAAGGGGTCGAACCATGCTTAGCCCCGGGTGAACGAAGCGAACCCGGGGTTTCATGCGCCCCCTCATAGCATCGGTCCCGTTTCAGGGGTCGAATAGCACAAGTCGGAGCACCCCCCCTCCCCCGTGCGCCATTGGCCCCTTCGGGGCCTGGGAATGGAAGACAGGTTCTCTATCTTACACCTTGTACCTGAAGCCTATCCCCTAAAACCTAATCCCTAAAACAACTTGCGATACTGGCACCCGTTGCGCCACTCGGAGCAACCGTAGGCTGTGCGTCCCTTGATGATGACACCCTTGCCACACAACGGGCAGGGTTTCCCCACAAGCTCGTCGGCAGCAGGAACGGGCGGCGAGGAAGGGGACTGCTGCGGTGCGGCAGTCTGGGCAGCCTTGCGCGGCGCGCGTTTGCGGACCGGCTTCTTAGGCGCAGCGACAGCGTCGGGGGCCGGCTTGCGGGCTGCGGAGACAGCCTCGACGGTGACGCGGCGATTGGTGTTGTCCGACAAGACGGTGTGAACAATCTCTGTCACCATCTGCTTCAGTTCCTCCAGGAAGCGGGCGGCATCGTACGTGCGGCGTTCTATCTCGCGCAGCTTCTTCTCCCACAGGCCTGTCAGTTCGGCCGACTTCAGCAGTTCCTCGCGTATCAGTCCTATCAGTTCCACTCCCGTGGCCGTGGCAATGAGGCTTTTCCTTTCCTTTCTTATATAGTTGCGCTTGAAGAGAGTCTCAATGATGGCGGCTCGCGTCGAAGGCCGCCCTATGCCATTCTCTTTGAGGGCATCGCGCAGCTCGTCGTTCTCCACCAGCTTGCCCGCCGTCTCCATAGCCCGCAGCAGGGTGGCCTCGGTGTAGGGCTTGGGAGGTTGCGTCCACTTCTCGTTGAGCGAAGGCTCGTGCGGGCCGCTCTCGCCGCGCACAAAGGCGGGCAAGGCCCGTTCGGCCTCGGTCTCGCCGCCTTTCTCCTCGGACTCGTCAGCGGCCTGTGCAAACAGCACGCGCCAGCCCGGCTCCATAATTTGCCGCCCTGTGGCCTTGAAAAGGATGTCGCCCGCCTGCCCCATGACAGCGGTCGAGGCATACTTGCAGTCGGGATAGAAGGCAGCCACAAAGCGACGGGCCACGAGGTCGAACACCCGCCGCTCCATGTCGGTGAGGTTAGTGGCAGGCTGGCCAGTGGGGATGATGGCGTGGTGGTCGGTCACCTTACTGTTGTCAAACACCTTCTTCGACTTAGGCAAGGACTTGCCAAGCAACGGAGCCGTCCACCGCTCGTACTCGCGCAGCCCTTGCAGGATGCCAGGGCACTTGGGATAGATGTCGTCGCTCAGGAAGGTCGTGTCGACGCGCGGGTAAGTCGTCACCTTCTTCTCATAGAGCGACTGTATGGTCTTCAGCGTGTCGTCAGCCGAGTAGCCGAACTTGCGGTTGCACTCCACTTGCAGCGATGTCAGGTCGAACAGTCTGGGCGGAGCCTCCTTTCCCTGTTTCTTCTGGATGTCGGTGACGGTGAAGGGCAAGGGCCTGATGCGCTCCAGCAGAGCCTCGCCCTTTTCCCGGTCGGTTATCGGGTCGATGCCCGGGTTTGGCCGGTCGGCTGCGGGTTGGCCTCCGGTGGCCTTCCGCTTCTCTTCCTCGGCGGCCAGGTCCTCGTCACTCTTCCTGACGACGGCCGTGAAGGTGGTGTCGCGGTAGACCGTGCGCAACTCCCACGACTGCTTGGGGACGAAGTTCTGTATCTCCAGCTGGCGGTTGACGATGAGTGCCAGCGTGGGGGTCTGCACCCGCCCGATGGACAGCACCTGCCGCCGCTGGCCATACTTCAGGGTGTACAGGCGCGTGGCGTTCATGCCCAGCAGCCAGTCGCCGATGGCCCGGCTCAACCCGGCCTCGTAGAGCGACTGGAAGTCGGCGGCATCGCGCAGCTTGGCGAAGCCCTCGCGTATGGCCTCCTCGGTGAGCGACGAAATCCAAAGCCGCTTCACCGGGCAGCTTGCACCGGCCTTCTGCATCACCCAGCGTTGTATCAGCTCGCCCTCCTGCCCGGCATCGCCGCAGTTGATTATCAGGTCGGCCTGCTGCATGAGGCGTTCTATGACGCGGAACTGCTTCTCGTAAGTGGGATTGTCTATCAGCTTTATGCCAAAGCGGGGAGGTATCATGGGGAGGCTTGACAGGCTCCATGCCTTCCACGAGGGGGAGTATTCGTGCGGCTCCTTCAGTGTGCAGAGGTGCCCGAAGGTCCACGTCACCTGGTAGCCGTTGCCCTCTATGTATCCGTCCTTCTTTTCCCTTGCCCCCAGCACGTCGGCTATGTCACGCGCCACGGAGGGCTTTTCGGCAATGCATACTATCATATATCTTTCTTAGGGAATAACATAATCGTGGCCTCACGCAGAGGCCACCGTCCGGGCTGCAAAGGTATAAAAAAGCCCCCTATCGCCCAAGCGTTCCTCTGCCCGGGGGGCCGGAACGCCCCTCTGCCGCACTGCCGGAGACGGTAACGGGCAGAAACAGACCGTCCCCACACCCGCAGTCCGATAGCCGACGACAGGTGTGGGGACGACAGTAAACCCAAATCAGTCATTAGACCGCCCACAATGAGTATAGGCTTATCTTTTTGGGGCTTTCCAAGCCCTTTCGCCCTGCTACCGGCATCTTGTCTGCCGCTTTGTCCCGGCGTAGCCCGCTACGCCTTCGACAAAGGCGACAGCCAATCTGCACGGCGGCAGAACGAAATCGCTTTGGACTCTAATGACCGATTTGGGGTAAAGGGAACTCCCGTGCCGGTCCCTACTGTTCGGGGGCAAACATGGGGTCCCAGGCAGGCAGGCGGACAGGCTCTTGCTCGAAGAGCTTGCGCAGCTTCTCGGGCACGTAGCGCGTCTCTACCACCAAGCGGAACATGTATTCGTCGAACCAGCGGTCGGTCATAATGAGGTGCCCTTTATAGCCGGCATCTGCCCCCCAACTGTTCTCCACCATCCACTTCCGAGGCTTGCCCTGCTCGTCCAGGTCCACGGCCATCAGCGTCATGGCGTGGGCCGAGCCGCTGGCAAAGGTCCGTATGCGTTGCGCCTTGTCCATGCCGAAGGTGGTTCCCATCAGCGAGGCGTAGTCGTAGTTGTCGATGTCGAGCAGGCCGCGCTTCAGGTCGAGTTGGGTGACATCGCTCGAGAAGTACATCATCGTGCTGTCGCGCAGCGAGGCTATGGCCATCTGCTTGATGTCGTCCAACGGCAGGTTGAGGTACCGCCAGTTGTGGCCGTCGTAGCGATGGCGGTCGTAGTCTATCTCGTAGCATTTGTAGTACTCGCGCGTGGGGTCGTTCATAAACATCATGTAGTCCGTCAGCAGGCTGGGGTCGCCGTACTTCTCGAAGAAGCTGCGCGGCGTGTGGTGCTCGGTGGCCACGGGATTGCCCGAGGCATCGCGGCGCACGAAGTCGAACTCCGTCGGGGGCACGCCCAAGTTCAGGGCCAGCATCCGGTAGACGGTGCCCAGCATCTGAGTCTTGGCGGCCTGCAGGTCGGCTTGGGTGGCCTTCTGTGCCACCATGTCGCGCAGTTGCAGCCCGAACTCTTTCAGCTTCAGCCCGATGAGGTTGCTCATCATGGCCGTGTTCTCGCTGCTATAGGTGTCCGGCATCACCTCGCTGGGCACCAGGCCGTACTTGCCCACAATGTCGGCCACGCCGGTAAAAGTGCCTCCGTCGCTCAGCGGGTGACGGAAGAGCCATTCTACGGTCTGGTCATTCATGGACTTGTCGCCCGTGTCAATCACACCTTGCAGGAACAGGTTGGCCTTCTCCAGCTGGTCCCAAAAGAAGGGATAGGTCTGCGAGAACTCGAAGACGGGCATTCCGTACTTGGCCATAGCCTTGGCCCGCATGACGTTCAGCCCAGTGAACAGCCAACAACGCCCCGACTGCTTTTGGTCGGTGATGCCCTTCGACAGTACGCGGACGGAGAAGTGCGTGTCCAGTCCGCCCTGGTTCTCCTGATTGAGGGCCAAGGACTTCATGGAGTTGCGGGCAATGGCGTTGCGGATGGCTTTGTCCGAGGGAGTTCCTTTGTAGGTGGATTGGATTTGCTTGAGCATTTCGGGCGATATGCCTCCCTGTCCAGCCTCTTGCGCGCAGAGGCCGCACAGTGCGCTTCCCAACAGGATAGCGGATAAGAAGTGTCTCTTTTTCATTTGTTTTCGTGTTGATGTGTGTATGTGTCTCTTTTGGTTTGTCCAAAGGTTGTGCGCCCGTGTTTCCATCGGGCGGGTCAAATGTACGGGCTTTGTCCGACATGGGCAACTCTATGGAGGGGAAAGTTGAGGAGGAGGGGGCAAGTTGACGAGTTGACGAGGGGCAAGGGACGAAGACATGTCCTTGTGCCTTGTACCTGAGGCTTCACAGGACAGGAATGACTGACACCATAGTCATACTAATGACTAATACCCTAGTTAGCCTGCTTACTAATACCCTAGTTAGCCTGCTTACTAATACCCTGGTTAGCCTGCTTACTAATACCCTGTGCGAACAAATGTTAAAAGCCTGTTTTCTGCGTGGTTCACCTCCCGCCGAAGGAAGGGAACTGTCCTTAAACCCAAATCGGTCATTAGACCACCGACCTGGGGTTTGGTTGTCTTTCTTCGGTTTTCCAAGCCCTTTCGTCCTGCTGTCGGCATCTTGTCTGCCGCTTTGTCTCGGCGTAGCCCGCTACGCCTTCGGCAAAGGTGGCGGACAATCTGCACGGCAGCAGAACGGAATTGCTTTGAACTCTAATGACCGATTTGGGTTAAAGCAGTGCGAGCCAATAGGATAAAAGGAACGCAGGGAGCACTCCTCCACGCACTTGCGCGTACATACTTAGTATATAATAGGAGACGATGCGCGGGTAAGGGGAAAATAAGCGGCGGGGCGGGAAGGATGTTCCGTGGATTTTGCCTACTTTTGTGCACTGCGAGCGGTCGGGGCACAAGGTTGCCCCGTGCCGACGGCGGGCGGGTGCCCGCGCTTCGCGCGCATGTTCAATCCTTATGCAATCTGTCTATGCCAAGCATTTCCTCCATCTTAGCCCGGTGCGTCGCGCCGGTGATTGTCGCGTTGCTGTCCTCCCTGCTCCCGCTGTCGGCCCAGCAGCACGTGAGGGTGTTCGACCCCTATATTAAGACCATTCAAGTGGTGGCCAACGACGATACCTATGCCCCCACCGTCATCCGGCTGGGGAGCGACGAGCGGGTAGAGCTGTCGTTCGACCAGCTGTCCCACCAGTACCACCGCTACAAGTACATCCTGACGCATTGCAACTCGGACTGGTCGCCATCCAACCTGCCGGAGTCTGACTACATGGACGGATTTAACGACAACGTGATAGAAGAATATGCCACGTCGCTCAACACGACGATGCTCTACACCCACTATTCCCTCACGCTGCCCAACGACGAGGTCAGCCTCAAGCTGTCCGGCAACTACCTGGTCACGGTCTACGACGACGACGAGGGCGACCCCACACGACCCGTGTTCGAGGCGGGCTTCTGCGTGCTCGAACCCCGCGTGAGCGTGTCGGCCACGGTGAGCACAAACACCGAGATAGACAACAACCGCTCGCACCAACAGGTCAGCTTCAGCATCAGCCACGGCGGCTACACCATACGCAACCCACAGACGGAGGTGAAGGCATACGTCTACCAGAACAACCGAGAGGACAACCGCGTGGGCAACCTGCGCCCTTCCTTCATCGGAACCGACCGCCTGGCCTACGAGCACAACCACTCGCTGATATTCCCGGCGGGGAACGAGTACCGACGTTTCGAGATGGTGAACAACAACAGCGTGGCCATGGGCATAGAGGACGTAAGCTACCTCGACCCCTATTATCACGCAACACTTGCCTTCGACGGGTTCAGGACGAACAACTACCTGTACGACCAAGACCAGAACGGGCGTTTCGTCGTGCGCTACGACGAGGCGTTGGAGCAGGAGGTGGAGGCAGACTACTACTTCGTACACTTCACCCTCGACGGCAGCCAACCCTTGCCGGGCGACTTCTACCTGCAGGGGGCCTTCACCTACGACGCGCTCGACGAAAGCACCCGCCTGACCTATGACCCCGGGCGGCAGGTCTACGAGTGCGTGCAACTGCTGAAGCAGGGCGCGTACAACTACCAGTACCTGTACGTCCCCAGCGGCGGCAACCGGGCCTATACGGCTACCGCCGAAGGAGACTTCTACCAGACCGAGAACGAATACCTGATACTGGTCTATCACCGCCCCTTCGGCGGACGCTACGACAAGCTGGTGGGTATGCAACGGGTTAAAATCAATGGCTGACAACGAGGGAAAACGCAGTGCAGGATATGGAACTACTGGTTTATAAGGCTTCGGCCGGTTCGGGAAAAACGTTTACACTGGCAGTGGAGTACATGCGGCACCTGATGCTGAACCCGCGTGCATATCGCCAGATACTTGCCGTCACCTTCACCAACAAAGCTACGGGCGAGATGAAAGAACGCATCCTGAGCCAGCTGTGCGGCATCTGGCTCGGGGTGCCCCAGTCGGAGGCGTATCTCAATGTCGTCTGCCAAAGCCTTGCCGAGAGGGGCGAACGGCTGGAGAAGTCCGAACTGAGACGACGCGCGGGTCTGGCCCTGCGCCTCATCCTGCACGACTATGCCCACTTCCGCGTGGAGACCATCGACTCATTCTTCCAGTCGGTGATGCGCAACCTTGCACGGGAACTGGACCTAAGCCCCAACCTGAACATCGAGCTTAACAGCGTAGAGGTGCTGGACAATGCGGTGGACAGCATGATAGGACACCTCGTCCCCTCCTCCCCCGTCCTGAAGTGGATTTTGAGCTACATCGAAGAACGAATAGCCAGCGACAAGCGTTGGAATGTCGCCGACGAACTGAAGAAGTTCGGGCGCAACATCTTCGACGAAGGCTACGTGGAACGCAGCGACCGCCTGCGGGCCTGCCTGGAGCACGAGCCGAAGGCGGTGGCCTTGTTCCGCGACCTGATGTACGCCATGCAGCAAGAGGCCCTGGACCGCATGAAAGCCTTCGCCGACCGCTTCGACGACCTCCTGCAGCAGGCATCACTCTCGGCAGCCGACCTCAAAGGCGGCGAGCGCAGCAGCATAGCCAGCTACTTCCGCAAGCTGAAGCGGGGGGACCTGACGGACAAGGACGTGCAGAACCAGACCCTGAGCAACTGCCTGCAGGACTCCCAAGCCTGGGTGGCACAGAAAGCCCCCAAGCGGGCCACGGTACTACCGCTGGTCGAGAGCAAGCTGCGCCCCCTCCTGGTGCAGGCCGAAGAGCAGCGTCCGGCCGAGAGCCGGACGGTGAACAGCACCCGCCTGGCCTTGCAGCACCTAAACAAGCTCCAGTTGCTGAGCAGCATCGACGAGGAGGTGCGTCGGCTGAACTACGAGCAGAACCGCTTCCTGCTGTCCGATACCAACATCCTGCTGCAAAACCTCATGCGGCAGGGCGACTCGTCTTTTGTCTTCGAGAAAATAGGGACAGAAGTAGGCACGCTGATGATAGACGAGTTCCAAGACACGAGCCGGATGCAGTGGGACAACTTTCGCCTGCTGCTGCTCGAAGGTCTGTCGCAAGGCTACGACAGCCTCATCGTGGGCGATGTCAAACAATCCATCTACCGCTGGCGCAACGGCGACTGGAGGATACTGGAAGCCCTCGGGCAGCCCGACAAGGAGACCGCCTGCCTGAAAGGCGTCCCACCCTCGACGGTCCGCATCAAGACCCTGACGACCAACCGGCGGAGCGAGGCCAACGTCATAGCCTACAACAACCACCTCTTCCCGGCCATAGTCCGCTACCTGAACGGGAAGTACCGCCAAGAACAGGGCGAAGACTGTCTGCCCCTGACGAATGCCTATGCCGACGTAGTGCAGCAGACCGTCCAGGACGAGACACGGGGCTACGTGCAGGCGGTGTTCGTGGAGCCTGACGACGAGCAGAACTACCAGGAGAAGATGCTCGATGCTCTGGGCAAGACCGTCAGCGACCTGCTGGCCCGGGGCATCCGTGCCAACGACATTGCGATACTGGTGCGCAAGAACAAGAACATCCCCCTCATAGCCGACTACCTGAGCCACCGCCACCAGCTCCACGTCGTCTCGGACGAGGCTTTCAGGCTCGACGCTTCCGTTGCCATGTCAATACTCATCAACGCTCTGCGCCTGCTTGTCAACCCGGACGACGGCCTGGCGCGAGCCGCCCTCGTGCTGGACTACCGGCAAGCGGTCCTGGCCGACCCCCGCCCCGTCGACCTGCTGTTGCTGTTGCCTCCCGCCGAAGCGTTGCCCGACGGCTTTGCCGACAGACAGCGGTTGCTCGAAATGCCGCTGTACGACCTGGTGGAACACCTCGTCTCGCTCTTCTCCCTGCACACCCTACCCCGGCAGGAAGGATACCTGCTGGCCTTCCTCGACCAGCTGAACGACTTCCTGCAAGACAGCCCCGCCACGCTCGAAGCCCTGCTGGGCTACTGGGACGAGACGATGCACGCCAACGCCATCCCCAACGGCGAGTCCGACGGCATCCACATCCTCTCCATCCACAAAGCCAAGGGGCTGGAGTACCACACCGTCCTGCTGCCCTTCTGCGACTGGAAGATAGAAAACGAAACCAACGCGCAACTCGTGTGGTGCACGCCCGATGAGAAGCCCTACGATGCCTTGGGAGTGGTCCCCGTGAACTATTCGCAGCTGATGGCGCAGTCGGTGTTCCAGAAGGATTACGCCGAAGAGAAACTGCAACTGTGGGTCGACAACCTCAACCTGCTGTACGTCGCCCTGACGCGTGCCCGCTGCAACCTCTTCCTATGGACGCGCCGGGAACAAAAGGGAACGATGGCCGAGCTGCTTGCGGCCACCCTGCCGGGACTGGCGGACGAAGGCTGCGGACAGTACGACGCAGAGACCGGCACGTATGCCCTGGGCGAGCCGATGCCCTCTGCCGACAAGAAGACCGGACGGCAGGACGCTGCAACCGAAGCCTCCAACCCCCTGGCCCTGCCCCCACGACGCATGGCGGCGCAGATGGTGAGCATGCCCCACAAAGCCTGCTTCCGCCAGTCCAACCGCAGTGCCGAATTCATAGCCAGCTCCGTGGGGAGCGCGTCGCCCACCCAGTTTGTCGACAGGGGGCGGCTGCTGCACTCGCTCTTCGCGACCATTGCCACCGCTGCCGATGCCGGGGCTGCCATCGGGCGTTATGTGGCCGACGGCATCATCGATGCCCCCGAGGCCGACCGCCTGCACCGCCTCACGCAGGAAGCCTTCCGCCAAGAGCCGGTGCGCGACTGGTATAGCGGCGACTGGCAACTGATGTGCGAGCGCGACATTGTGTGGAGGGCCGACGACGGCACCCTGTGCAACCGACGGCCCGACCGGGTGATGCTGAGGGGCAACGAACTGGTGGTGGTCGACTTCAAGTTCGGCCAGCCCCAGCGACGCTACGCCGCCCAGGTGCGTTCCTACATGAAACTCCTCGCACGCATCGGGGGTTATGCCGACAAGCGGATAAGCGGATACCTGTGGTACGTCGAGCAGGGCACCGTCGAGCGGGTCTGAGCCTCGTCCGCCCTCAATCGTCACCGCCGTCCGCCGCCGTCACGGGCGGCAGCACAATCGCGTCGACCGTCCGTTGCCAGTAGGCGCGCACCTCCTCCCAGCGGTAGTAGGGTGCCGTGTCGCTATCCAGTGGCAGCGTGGCCTCCTGCTCGTTGAGCAGCACTTTCACCAGTATGTCCTCTTTGCCTCCCCCCTGCCTGCGGTAGAACACCACCTGCACGTTGCCCGCCATCGGGATGATGCGGTACGTCCGATAGGTATCGGCTATCCGCTGCCAGTCCTCCGTCGGCGTTGCAAGCCGGTTCAGGCCCATGAGCACCGCCAGCGGAGCCAGGTTGGTATCGTGTCCGTAGCGCAGCGTGGCCGCAGGCTGTCCGGCGATGATGGCCGAGTCGGCTGCCGCGATGAAGTTCTCCAGCAGGTTGCGTTCCAGCCGGTACATGCACGTTCCGCTCAGGGGCGAAGGCCCTTTCTCGTAATACCATTCAAAGTTGTTGCGCTGCCACAGGTCGTAGCGTTCGTCGGCGGTGAACAGGAAGCCCAGCCCCTGTTGCCCGTAGCTGCTTTGGCTGATGCCGTCCAGCTCGAACAGGTCGCACATCAGCTCCGCCGGACGTGCCACGTGCTGCCTCACGTAGTCTTCCTCCTTGAAGAGCTGCCGCATGAGGCGGGCGGGGTGCACATACACGCTGTCCGCCGCCCGGTACACACTGTCCATGTTGCCCAGGTGCAGCCGCTCGTAGGCAGGGTTCTTGTACTTGATGTAGTAAGCATCGTGCCCGCTTGCGTCCATCGCGATGCGCAGTCCGGGGTTAAGCCCCTTCAGCTCGACACACCCCGCCGCCATCGACAGGAAGGCACGCGTCTTGTAGGTAGAGCGTGCGTCGACCCGTGCGCTGTCGGCAAACACCTCCGGGTAGTGGGCAAACATGCGGCGCACCAGCCCTCGGTGCTGGCTGGCCCCCTTGGGTGTCAGCTCGCCGTAGCGGCCAGCGGCCTCGCGGGCCAACGCGCGGGCTATGTCGAGGGCACGTTGCCCGTCGGGTGTCAGCATGCCGTGCGCCTCGGCCTCCTCCAGAATGCCGATGGGGCGGCTGTATTTCTTCTCCTTCGTCAGGTAGCGCGAGCCGTGGCGGGCGAAGGCCGAGATGTAGAAAGGCTCGTAGCCCGCCGGTGCCGGGGTCAGAGCCGACTGTGGTACCCGATAGGCATAATACTTCCCGGCGGCAAGTGCCGGATTGTCTGCTATTTCCTGCGCGGCCTCCTGTGCCGTCAGCCCTGCGCAGCCGCCCAGCAGCAGGGCGACAAGTAAAATGTGCTGTCTCATATATCTCCGTGTCTGTGTATGCCTCCTGGTTGCGTTCTCTCCCCGCCGTCCCCGCCCGTCCCTTGCCGGACGGAGACTGCCCGGGAGAGGCAAAAGTACGCCATACGGACATAGGACGGAAGCCCGCTCCCGCACTTTCGTGCCCCTCCGCACGTTTTGTAACACGGTTGAAACCCGCTTGCAACACCGGGGTAAACTGCACACCGCACAGATAAACCCAAATCGGTCATTAGAGTCCAAAGCGATTTCGTTCTGCCCCCGTGCAGATTGGCTGTCACCTTTGTCTCGGCGTAGCGGGCTACGCCGAGACAAAGCGGCAGACAAGATGCCGGTAGCAGGGCGAAAGGGCTTGGAAAGCCCCCAAAAGACAAGCCTATACTCATTGTGGCGAGGAAACCGACAGCGTGTCGCCCCTGACACTTTGCTTTTGCAAACGCCCGACAACGCTTTGTTTCGGCCCGAGGTTCACCCTCGCGGCTTCCGGCGCAACGGAAAAGGGTTATCCGGCTGGCCCTTAAGTCGATACATAAATGCTTACAATCCAGCCAGCACGAAAACCGGCCTCCGTATCCTGGCACAACCGTCGGCCCGGGCAGGCAAAGGCCTGCTCCACCGGACGCAAACCGTCCCCGCCGACCGGGCACACCTGCACGCGGAAGGCCCAAAAGAAGCCCCGCCAAGCCAGAAACAGCCTTCCGACCCCGTCTCCAGCCCCTGCCAGGCACGAGAGCAGAGGTGCGCCCCCTAAGCTCCGTCCTCCAGCGTGCCCGCAGGCGGCGGAAGGCCCTGTCGGCCAAACGCCTCAAACGGCAACATTCCGACAGGGAAAAGGCCGGACAGGAAACAAAACGTCAAACGGGTTCTCTCCCGCACGTTCCGTTTCAGCCTCCCTTCGGCCCCGTTTCTACACCACGCCGCGCTACGCGGCCTGTCGGTTCGCCTGCAAAAACGGGAAAAAAGCCCCTAAATGCGAGTCTCCCGACAAACCTGAAAGGAAAAAGAACAGGCTCTCAAAGTTTTTTTATTACTTTTGTCCCTACATTCCTTTCCTCCGAGCCTGCATGCCCACACGGCAGGAAAGGAAAGAGGACAGAGAAATTTCTATTAACCAACACACAACGTATGAAAAAACTTTTACTCGCAGCAGCCATTTTCCTCTCGACCGCGACGACAATCCGCGCCGACGAAGGCATGTGGATGCTGCCCGACCTGAAGACACAGAACGAAGTGGCCATGCAGGAACTGGGCCTGCTGATACCCGTAGAACAAATCTACAACCCCGACGGCACGTCGCTGAAGGATGCCGTGGTGCACTTTGCCGGAGGATGCACGGGCGAAGTCATCTCGTCGCAGGGCCTGGTGCTGACCAACCACCACTGCGGCTACGGCTTCATACAGCAACACAGCAGCGTGAAGCACGACTACCTGACGGACGGTTTCTGGGCCAAAGAGCACTCGGAAGAGCTGCCATGCAAGGGCCTGAAGATAACCTTCATCAAGCAGATACTGGACGTGACGGCCTACGTGCAGGAGCAGCTGAAGCACGACGACGACCCGCAGGGGACCAACTACCTGTCGCCCAAGTACCTGAAGACCGTGGCTGAGCGTTTTGCCAAAGCCGAGGGCATCGCCCTGCCCAAGGGATACAGCGTGGAGCTGAAAGCCTTCTACGGCGGCAACAAGTACTACCTCTTCGTGAAGGCCACCTACAGCGACGTGCGCCTGGTGGGTGCTCCCCCGTCGAGCATAGGCAAGTTCGGAGCCGACACGGACAACTGGATGTGGCCCCGGCAGACGGGCGACTTCTCGCTGTTCCGCATCTATGCTTCGCCCAACGGGGAACCGGCCGAATACTCAGCCGTCAACATGCCGCTGCGCGTGAAGAAGCACCTCACCATCAGCCTGAAAGGGTATAAGGAAGGAGACTTTGCCTTCGTCATGGGATTTCCCGGAACCAACTGGCGGTACATGATAAGCGACGAGGTGGAGGAACGCATGGAGACGACCAACTTCATGCGCATACACGTGCGCGACGCCCGCCAGCAGGCCCTGATGAAAGAAATGCTGAAGAACGACTCGGTGCGCATACACTACGCCGCCAAGTATGCCTCGAGCGCAAACTACTGGAAGAACGCCCTGGGCATGAACGAAGGACTGGTGCGCCTGCACGTGCTCGACACCAAGCGGCAACAGCAAGAAAAACTGCTGGCACGCGGCAGGCAACTGGGCGACACGAGCTATCAGGCCGCCTTCGACCAGATACGCGCCATCGTGCAGAAACGCCGCCCCGCCCTCTACCACCAGCAGGCCATACAGGAAGCACTGGTGACGGGGCTTGACTTCATGCGCATACCCAGCACAACGAGCATCGTGAGGGCCCTCAAGACAAAGGACAAGGTGAAGATACAGAAAGCCTCCGACAGCCTGCGCCGCGCGGCAGACAAGTATTTCGCCTCCGTCCCCTTCCCCGAGGTGGAGCGACGCGTGGGCAAGGTGATGCTGCGCACGTATGCCCAATACATCCCAGCCGAGCAGCGCATAGGCATCTTCAAGGTCATCGACAAGCGGTTCAAGGGCGATACGGACAAGTTCATCGACGCCTGCCTGGACAACTCCATCTTCGGCAGCCGGGAGAACTTCGAGAAATTCATCAAGAAGCCTTCCCTCTACAAGATAAGCAACGACTGGATGGTGCTGTTCAAGTACTCCATCACCGACGGACTGCTGCAAACGTCCATCGCCATGCTCGATGCCAACCGCAACTACAACGCCGCCCACAAGACGTGGGTGAAGGGCATGATGGACATGCGCCAGGCCCAGGGGCTGCCCATCTATCCCGACGCGAACTCCACGCTGCGCCTCACCTACGGCAAAGTGGCCTCCTACTCGCCGGCCGACGGCGTGGTGAACGAATACTATACCACCCTGAAAGGAGTCATGGAGAAGGAAGACCCGGATAACTGGGAATTTGTGGTGCCCGAGAAGCTGAAACAGCTCTACCGCGACAAGGACTACGGACGCTACGCCCTGCCCGACGGCGAGATGCCCGTCTGCTTCATTGTCGACACCGACAACACGGGCGGCAACTCGGGCAGCCCCGTGTTCAACGCCCGGGGAGAGTTGATAGGCACCGCCTTCGACCGCAACTACGAAGGACTGACGGGCGACATAGCCTTCAGGCCATCGTCGCAGCGGGCCGCCTGCGTGGACATACGCTACACCTTATTTATTATAGAGAAATTCGCCGGAGCTACCCACCTCATCGAAGAGCTGGACATAGCAGAATAGGCAACAGACATGCAAACCAACACCCCGCCCCGCGACACGACACGGGGCGGGGACACAAAAACATCGCGCACAATGGAGACATTCGACGAACTGATACAATCGGGAAAGCCCGTGTTGGTGGACTTCTTCGCCACCTGGTGCGGCCCCTGCAAAGCCATGCACCCCGTGCTCGAAGCCTTGAAAGCCGAAGTGGGCGACGCGGCACGGATTGTGAAAATCGACGTGGACAAGCACCAGGCCCTTGCCCTGCGCTACAGGGTGCAGGCCGTGCCCACGTTCATCGTGTTCAAGAACGGCCAGCCCCTGTGGCGGCACACGGGAGGCATCGCGGGAACCGAGCTGAAACGCGCCCTGCTGCAATGAGCACACCCGGACGAACAACGCGGACAGACGAACCGAAGAAAATACACTTGCCCATGATAAAGAAAACAATCGCCGCACTGGCATTCCTGACCATCTCTTTGCAGGCCGGCGCACAGGAAGTGGTTCAGATGGACAAAGCCCTGTTCCTGAAAGAAGTCTACGACTACGAGAACGAACCGCAATGGAAGTACAAGGGCGACCGCCCCGCCATCATAGACCTGTACGCCGACTGGTGCGGCCCCTGCCGCTCCATCGCCCCCATAATGGCCGAGCTGGCCAAAGAGTACGCCGGGCAGATAGTGGTCTACAAGGTGAACGTGGACAAAGAACGCGAACTGGCCACCCTCTTCGGTGCCAGCAGCATACCGTTGCTGGTCTTCGTACCGCAGAACGCCGAGCCGAGGCTGTTTCGCGGGGCAGCCGACAAGGAGACCTACAAGACGATAGTGGACGACTTCCTACTGAACAACTGAAAACAAGATACGTGAAATGCTAAGCAAACTAAGACTCAACCAACTGTATCTGAGGGAGACGCAATTCGGCACCCTGATGGCACGCCGCATCTTCAACGTCCTGCTCATAGCCAACCCCTACGATGCCTTCATGCTGGAGGACGACGGGCGCATCGACGAAAAAATCTTCCTGGAGTACACCTCGCTCTCGCTGCGCTACCCGCCCCGCTTCACCCAGGTGACCACCTGCGACGAGGCACTGGCCACGCTCTCCACCGTCTCCTACGACCTCATAATCTGTATGCCGGGTACGGGCGACAACGAAAGCTTCGACGTGGCACGCCGCATAAAGGAACTCTACCACCATATACCGATGGTGATACTCACCCCCTTCAGCCACGGCATCACCAAGCGCATGGCCAACGAAGACCTCAGCGCCTTCGACTACATCTTCTGCTGGCTGGGCAATACGGACGTGCTGCTGTCCATCATAAAGCTGATAGAGGACAAAATGAACCTGGAGCACGATGTCAACGAAGTGGGCGTGCAAATCATCCTGTTGGTGGAGGACGGCATACGTTTCTATTCCTCCATCCTGCCCAACCTCTATAAATTCGTCCTCAAGCAGAGCCGCGAGTTCAGCACCGAGGCCCTGAACGAGCACCAGCAGACGCTGCGCATGAGAGGCCGCCCCAAGATAGTACTGGCACGCACCTACGACGAGGCCCTCGGCATCTACCAACGCTACAAGAACAACATGCTGGGCATCATCACCGACGTGCGTTTTCCTTTGGCCCCCGACCAGGAGAAAGACCCGCTGGCCGGCATACGGCTCTGCGCCGCCATCCGCAAGGAAGACCCCTTCGTGCCCATCATCGTGCAAAGCAGCGAGACGGAGAATGCCTCTTATGCCTCGAAGTACCACGCCGCCTTCATCGACAAGAACTCCAAGAAGATGGCCGTGGACCTGCGCCGCGCCGTCTCGGACAACTTCGGCTTCGGCGACTTTGTTTTCCGCAACCCCGACACCCGGGAGGAAATAGCCCGGGTAAAGAACCTCATCGAGCTGCAAAACATCATCTTCGCCGTCCCCGCCGAGTCGTTCCTCTACCACATCAGCCACAACCACATCAGCCGCTGGCTCTACTCGCGTGCCATCTTCCCGATAGCCGAATTTCTGAAACCCATCGCCTGGGACAGCTTGGAGGATGCCGACCAGCACCGCCGGGTCATCTTCGAAGCCATCGTGAAGTACCGCAAGATGAAGAACCAAGGCGTGGTGGCCGTCTTCAAGCGCAGCCGCTTTGACCGCTACGCCAACTTTGCCCGCATCGGCGAAGGCTCGCTTGGAGGCAAGGGCCGTGGCCTGGCTTTCATCGACAACCTGGTCAAGCGACATCCCGAGTTCGAGGAGTTCGAGAACGCCCGTGTAGCCATACCCAAGACCGTGGTGCTCTGCACCGACATCTTCGACGAGTTCATGGAAAGCAACAACCTCTACCAAGTGGCCCTTTCGGACGTGGACGACGAAGTCATCCTGCGCTGCTTCCTCCAGGCACGCCTGCCCGACCGGCTGGTGAAGGACTTCCTCGCCCTGTTCGATACCGTGAAATCGCCCATCGCCATACGCTCTTCCTCCCTGCTCGAAGATTCCCACTACCAACCCTTCGCAGGCATCTACAACACCTACATGGTGCCTCACCTGGATGACAAGAACGACATGCTGCGCCTGCTCGACAGTGCCATCAAAGGTGTCTATGCCTCGGTCTACTTCCGCGACTCGAAAGCCTACATGCAGGCCACATCCAACGTCATCGACCAGGAAAAGATGGCCGTCATACTGCAAGAAGTCGTGGGCGAGCAGTACGGCGAACGCTACTACCCCGCCATGTCAGGCGTGGCACGCTCACTCAACTTCTATCCCTTGGGAGACGAGACTGCCGAGGAAGGTATCGTCAACCTGGCCCTCGGGCTGGGCAAATACATCGTCGACGGCGGACAGACCCTGCGCTTCTCGCCCTACCACCCCACCAAGGTGCTACAGACCAGCGAACTGCAACTGGCCCTGCGCGAGACGCAAACCCACTTCTACGCCCTCGACCTCACCAACACCAGCCGCAAGTTCTCCATCGACGACAGTTTCAACCTTCTCGACCTGCCCGTCGCCGAGGCCGAGAAGGACGGCTCGCTGAACTACATAGCCTCGACCTACGATGCCTACAACCAAGTGCTGCGCGACGGCATCTACCCCGGAGGAGGACGCAAGGTCATCACCTTCGCCAACATCCTGCAACACGATGTCTTCCCGCTGGCACGACTGTTGCAAATCAGCCTCCAGTACGGGCAGCAAGAGATGAGACGGCCTGTGGAAATCGAGTTTGCCGCCACTCTGAGCCGGGACCGCCGCCACAAAGGCACGTTCTACCTCCTGCAGATACGCCCCATCGTGGACAGCACCGCCGTGCTCGAAGAGGACCTGACGGCCCTGCCGCCCGAACGGATCCTGTTGCGCTCGTTCAACTCCTTGGGCCACGGGGTGATGACCGACCTGCACGATGTGGTCTACGTCAAGACGGCCAACTACAACGCCCAGCACAACCCCGAGATAGCACGCGAGATAGACGAACTGAACCGCCGCTTCCTCGACCGTCAGGAAGGCTACGTGCTCGTAGGCCCCGGACGCTGGGGCAGCAGCGACCCCTGGCTGGGAGTACCCGTCAAGTGGCCACACATATCGGGAGCACGCGTCATCGTCGAGGCCGGGCTGACGAACTACCGCGTGGACCCAAGCCAAGGCACACACTTCTTCCAGAACCTGACATCGTTCGGCGTGGGCTACTTCACCATCAACGACTACCGGGGAGACGGCACCTACAACCAGGCCCTGCTGGACTCCCTGCCCGCCGTCTACGAGACGAGCTACCTGCGCCACGTGCACTTCGACAAGCCGCTCACCGTCAAGATGGACGGCAAACGGAAGATTGGTGTCGTGGAGCTGCCGCGCGACGAAGCCTGACGCGACGCACCATCGCCGCCACCTATGCCACAGGCAGACGTTCGCTCCGCGCAAAGGGGCAAATTCGGTAATAGTGGTAAGGTTTGCCCGTGTATAGTTACAATGCACCTCCCGCTTCCGGCGTAATTTTGCGGCAAAGAAAAAAAAGAACGATGCGCCCCCACTGGACGCACCGAAAGAAAGAAAGGAAACTGCAATGAAAAAGAACATCGGAAACACATTGGCACTGTACCCCACGCCCGCCGTGGTCGTGGGCACGGAGGTGAACGGAAAGGTGAACTGGCTGCTCGTGGCCCACGTGGGCATCATCGGACACGACCGCATCATGCTGAGCCTCTTCAAGAAGCACTACACCAACGAGGGGGTGAAGCAGACGGGGCGCGTGTCCGTCAACATGGTCTGCGAAGCGATGCTGGAGCGGGCCGACTACGTGGGCTGCGCCAGCGGCGCACGGGCGGACAAGTCGGACGTGTTCGCCTGGCACAAGGGCAAGGCCGGCACGCCCGTCATCGACGAAAGCCCGCTGGTGATGGAGTGCGAGGTGGTGGACAACTACGAGACCGAGACCTTCGACAACTTCGTCTGCCGGATAGCAAACACCTACGTGGACGAGGACTGCCTGGACGAGAAGGGCAAGCCCGACTACGACAAGCTGAAGCCCGTGCTCTTCGAGATGCCCGGCTACACCTACCTGCGCACCGGCCAGACCATAGGCCGATGCACCAGCTTCGGAAAGAACTACAAAAAAGAGGAGGAGCAGCAATGAAGACAAGAACATTGGGCAACAGCGGCCTGGAGGTCTCCGCCATCGGCCTGGGCTGCATGGGCTTCACGCAGAGCTACCCGCCCTACCCCGAGGACCAGAAAAAGATGACAGGACTCTGACCACACACGCACACCGCTATGGAACGACGCGACTTTCTACGCAAATCGGCACTGGCCGCCCTGGGCACCGCCGTCGCAGGCTCGGGGCTGGTGCAGGCGCTCAACCTCATAGACAACAACCAATCTAAAAACGACAACACGATGAAGATAGTAGTACTGACGGGCAGCCCCCGCAAGAACGGCAACTCCGCCTACCTGGCAGAACAGTTCATCAAGGGCGCGGAGGAGCAGGGACACGAGGTGTTCCGCTTCGACTGCGCCTTCAGGCACGTAGAGCCGTGCCGCGCCTGCAACCGTTGCGGCATGGACGGGCTGTGCATCATCGACGACGATTTCCTCCAGCTCCGCCCGAAGCTCGTCGAGGCCGACATGGTGGTCTTCGCCACGCCGATGTATTACTTCGGCATCTCGGCGCAGATGAAGCGGGTGATAGACCGCTTCTACGCCATCAACGGCCAGATAAAGGGCGCACCGAAGAAGGCCGCCTTCCTGATGACCTACGCCGACACCGCCCGGAAGGAGGCCGAGCCGATGCTCGCCCACTACCGCACGCTGCTGGACTACCTGGGCTGGACCAGCGTGGGCGAGGTGGTGGCACCGGGCGTGTGGACGGCGGGCAGCGTGCGCCGCACCGACTACCCCGGGCAGGCTTACCGCCTGGGAAAGAGCCTGTAAGCAACGGGCCGAGAAGCAACGTACAACCACAAGTAGAACACAGTCGGACTCGCCCCCATAATCCCCAATCGGTCATCAGAGTCCCAAGCGATTTCGTCCTGCTGCCGTGCAGATTGGCCGCCGCCTTTGTCGAAGGCGTGGCGGACTGCGGCGCGACAAAGCGGCAGGCAAGACGCCGACAGCAGGACGAAAGGGCTTGGAAAGCCAAAGGAAGACAACCCTACTACTCATCGGCCGACCTAACGACTAAGAGGGCATTATGCCCATACTTGAGGGCATCGAGGATGCAGGAAACTATAAAATCATCCTGCATGATTATGGCAATCATCCTGCATGATTTACCAATACATCCTGCATCATTCCCCCATTACCAGAATCCAAGAGGGGCATCAGTATAGGCATAAGGAGGGGTAAGTAACGGCACAAGCCGACACGGAGAGCCGACAAACCAATTCATTATCAAGACAACATGCAAACGAAGAAGACCCTATTGACACTTGCCCTCGCCGCTGCGGCTTGCCTGCCGGCGACGGCACAGACAACAGACAACACAAACCGCGCCGAGACGTGCAAGCAGAACTACCGCACACTCTTCGGCGGCGAGGCCCTTACCGGAAAGGGAACGGACCCGGAGATGATGGACATCTTGCAGAAGTTCATCTTCGGCGAAGTGTTCCAGACGGGGAAGCTGACGCTCAGGCAGCGCGAACTGATAACCTGCACCACCCTGGCCACGATGCAGACCCTGCCGCAACTGAAGGCCCACGCCGGGGCGGCACTCAACGTGGGTGTCGCGCCCGAGGAACTGCGCGAGGCCATGTACCTCACCGCCCCCTTCATCGGCTTCCCCAAGATGCTGAACGCCGTGGGCACGGTGAACGAGGTGTTCCGCGAGCGGGGCATCGCCCTGCCCCTGGCGCAGCAAGGCACCGCGACCGAAGCCACGCGCCACGAGGCGGGCAAGGCCATCCAGGACAGCCTCTACCCGGGCGGCATCACAGGCGTAATGGCCGGCATGCCCGCCGACCTGGGCCGGGATGTAGAACGGTTCCTGACCGATTACTTCTTTGGCGAAATCTACAGCCGGGGCGCACTTGACCTGCCTACGCGGGAACTGCTGGGCTACTGCGTCCTGGCGACGCTGGGGGCCGAAAGCCAGCTACAGTCGCACTACCACGGCAACATCCGCGCAGGCAACACGCCCGAAGTGCTGGCGGCAGCCGTCGTCCAATGCCTGCCCTACATCGGCTTCCCCGCCGCCATCAAGGCGTTGCGCATCATCAAGCAGGAATACACAAAGCCCGCTGCCGACCAGCTGGTACGCCTCTCCAAAATCACCGTCGACCCGGCCCGGCTGGATGCCTACAACGCTTTTCTGAAGGAGGAAATCGAAGCCTCGATGCGCCTGGAGCCCGGGGTGCTGACACTCTACGCCACCGCCGAGAAGGACACCCCCCACCGGGTGACCATCCTCGAAATCTACGCCGACCGCTCCGCCTACGAGAGCCACCTGCAAACGCCCCACTTCAAGAAGTACAAGCAGAGGACGCAGGAGATGGTCGAGAAGCTGGAACTGGTGGACGTAAGCCCGCTGATACCGGGGCTGAAAATCAAATAGTCCTTTCAGCCGACCGGCATATTGACAAATCTTAGAGCCTGTCTACGCATAAAAATTCGTCGGTTTGAGCAGAAAGAAGGAAGGACGTTTGCTTGTATAGCAGGAAAAGCGTATCTTTGCAAGCCGATTATTATCAAATAAGGTTAAACGTTTAATTCATAGCGGTTTGTAGCGTTTCTGTCCAACGCGCTTAGCTTCCGCATGAAAGAATTTAGTAGTAACAAACTTATTAAAACTTTTATTAGAGTGGATACTTTAAGTTACAAAACCATTTCTGCAAACAAAGCCACGGTGACAAAAGAATGGGTCATCGTAGATGCTACCGACCAGATATTGGGTCGTTTGGCTTCCAAAGTTGCAAAGTTGTTGAGGGGTAAGTACAAACCCAACTTTACTCCTCACGTGGATTGCGGTGATAATGTCATCATTATTAACGCTGACAAGGTGAAATTGACAGGCAATAAATGGACCAACAGGGTGTATCTGTCATATACGGGTTATCCCGGCGGACAGCGCGAAATGACTCCTGCCCGCTTGATGGCTAAGCCCAACGGCGAAGACAAACTGTTGAGAAAGGTTGTGAAAGGCATGCTGCCTAAGAACAAGTTGGGTGCCCATTTGCTTGGCAATATGTATGTTTATGCAGGTTCTGAGCATAAACACGCGGCTCAAAATCCTAAAATGATAGATATTAACGCACTTAAATAAGAGATGATGGAAGTAATAAATGCATTAGGCAGACGTAAGAGTGCTATTGCACGTATTTTCGTTACTGAAGGCACTGGAAAGATAACTATTAATAAGAAAGACCTGACGGAATACTTCCCTTCAAGTATTCTTCAGTACGTGGTCAAGCAACCTTTGAACAAGCTCGGCGTTGCAGAGAAATACGACATTAAGGTAAATCTGTGTGGCGGTGGCTTTACTGGACAGTCTCAGGCTTTGCGCTTGGCTATTGCTCGCGCTTTGGTGAAGATAAATCCTGAAGATAAAGCTACGCTGCGTGCAGAAGGATTTGTTACTCGCGATCCTCGTGCTGTAGAGCGTAAAAAGCCGGGTCGTCCCAAAGCTCGTCGGAGATTCCAGTTCAGTAAACGTTGATTTGAGTTTCTTGGTTTGCAAGTTCATTGGTTTGCGGCAGCTTGTATTGACAGAAGAACGCCGGTGTCGTTTCAGTTGGACAGAGAAACGAAAACTTAATAACTTAAGAACTCAAAGGACTGAGAGAAGCGTTTAGTATCTAAACTACCGGGACTCTTTTTTTATAAGGCTACTCGGGAGTTGGTTTATTAGCGAAAAACAAAAAAGAAAGTAAACGATTAAACAAGAAAGACAATGTCTAGAACAAATTTCGATACATTATTGGAAGCAGGTTGCCACTTTGGCCACCTGAAAAGAAAGTGGAATCCTGCAATGGCTCCTTATATCTTCATGGAGCGCAACGGGATTCATATTATAGACCTCAACAAGACGGTTGCCAAAATCGATGAGGCAGCCGAAGCCTTGAAGCAAATTGTCAAGTCTGGCAAGAAGGTCTTGTTTGTTGCTACTAAAAAACAAGCTAAGCAGATTGTAGCTGAGAAAGCTGCTACTGTCAATATGCCTTATGTAATCGAGCGTTGGCCGGGTGGTATGCTGACAAACTTTCCGACCATCCGTAAAGCTGTGAAGAAAATGGCCACTATTGATAAGTTGACCAATGACGGTACATATGCCAATCTGTCCAAGAGAGAAATTCTGCAAATCTCCCGTCAGCGTGCTAAGCTGGACAAGACTTTAGGTTCTATTGCCGACCTGACACGTCTGCCGTCAGCCCTGTTCGTGGTTGATGTGATGAAGGAAAACATTGCCGTCCGTGAGGCCAACCGTCTGGGCATTCCCGTATTCGGCATTGTTGACACCAACTCTGATCCTACGAATGTTGACTTCGTTATCCCTGCAAACGACGATGCCACAAAGTCTATTGAAACCATTCTTGACGCTTGTTGCACAGCTATGCAGGAGGGACTGGAAGAACGTAAGGCCGAAAAAGTAGACATGGAAGCTGCCGGTGAGGCTCCCGTCAATAAAGGGAAGAAGAAAGCAACCCGCGCACGCCTCGACAAGTCTGACGAAGAGGCCATTAATGCCTCAAAGGCTGCTGCATTCATCAAGGAAGACGATGAAGAGGCTTGAGTGAGAACAGAAAGAGCTATTTAATTTAACTTGACTAAAAAAACTAAACGAACTTATGGCTGTAACAATGGCTGATATAACCAAGCTCCGCAAAATGACGGGTGCTGGTATGATGGACTGTAAAAACGCTCTCACCGAGGCTGAAGGCGATTTTGACAAGGCTATGAAAATTATCCGTGAAAAGGGACAAGCTGTAGCTGCCAAGCGTTCAGACCGCGAAGCATCTGAAGGTTGTGTGCTGGTGAAGGCTGTTGACGGTTTCGGTGCAATGATTGCCTTGAAATGCGAGACCGACTTTGTTGCCCAAAATGCGGATTTCATAAAACTTGCTCACGACATTCTGGACGCTGCCGTTGCCAACAAGTGCAAGACCTTGGACGAGGTAAAGGCATTGCCGATGGGTGATGCTACCGTGGCACAGGCAGTCGTTGACCGCAGCGGCATAACAGGTGAGAAAATGGAATTGGATGGCTACATGACAGTAGAAGGTCCCTCTATTTCCGTTTACAACCACCAGAACAAAAACTTCCTGTGCACGATGGTTGTGCTGAACAAGGAAGTAGATGCCAAGGTGGGCCATGAAGTTGCTATGCAGATTGCCGCTATGGCTCCTATTGCTGTTGATGAGGCAGATGTTCCGGCTGACGTATTGGCACGTGAGAAGGAGATCGCTGCCGATAAGGCCCGTCAGGAAGGAAAGCCCGAAAACATGATTGAGCGCATCGCCATGGGACGCATCAGCAAGTTCTATAAAGAAGTATGCCTGCTCAAGCAAGAGTACATACAGGATGCAAAGTTGACGATTGCCGACTATCTGAAGTCCTTCGACAAAGATTTGACGGTTCTTGCTTTCAAGCGTTACACTTTGCGTGCCGAGTAAAGAAAGAACTCCTTTTTTGATGATTAATATGTAGCGTCCGTGGCGGGTGACCCGTAGCGGACGCTTTTTTATAGTCCAGTGCCCCGAGATGTGCAGCCCGGTCAAGCCCTGACTAAAGGGGCTTACTTGGTCGTTCCTTAAACCCAAATCGGTCATTAGGATTTCCCAGTGTTGTATGGCAATGAGAAATCCTTTAATTTCTCCCAGATGGACAGGA
>CALULL010000024.1 GCA_944321465.1 uncultured Bacteroides sp. | reverse complement strand
TCGCGAAATTCCATTTCCATAGCATATTGCTTGTCTTGTGGCAATTGCACTTTCCATATCTTATTTTCCAGCAATGCTGGCATATCCGCACAGTTGTTATTCTGGGCAGGAAGCCCGTCTATAACAACCCATGAAAGCAATATGAACAGAAACTTTTTCATAACTTAATAGCACTTCAAAGATAGCGAAAAGGGATAATCTAATCGAATATTAGGCTATTCCTTTCTCGTTAAATTTAAGCAAATTAACTCTTGTTGTCGAAGTCCTTTCTTGCTTTGAGGCAATATGGCGCTTTTTCGTATGGATGAGAACAGCCTGTTGAACTGCTCCTTTTGAACCATTCGCCAATAGGTTTGTCCTCGATACCAAAGTACGAGCTTTGATTTGTCCTTTTGCCGAAGAATGCGGGGAAGTTGTTCTGTGGGGGAATGCAGGGAAGTAAAAAAACTCGATGACTGATTGTTTGACAAACGAAGAGCACTATCTTTGTGCTTCCAAAGAGTAATGCATGTGGAAAGCCGGGGGAATCGTACTTTATCGGTCGGTCAACGAAGCGGACCGGAACACGGCTGGATGCTGGAAGCGGAAACGATGTGGCTGATGCAGGTGCGGTAGTATAACAGCCCGGTCCGGTAGAACAGAATATTTACCTATTATTATTGGGCTTCTTATGAACCAAAACTCTATAATAATCCGTCATTACGCTTCGCCTTGCGGCGATTTGCTGCTCGGAGCCTATGGCGACAAACTTTGCCTATGCGACTGGGGAACGGAGCAGCCGCGTGCTTTGGTCGGCAGGCGATTGGCCAACCGCCTGTATGCCGGTTACGAAGCGGGTGCCTGTCCCGTCATCCTCGAAGCGGTGCGGCAGCTTGACGAATACTTTCGGCGCGGGCGTTCCGTGTTCGACGTCCCCTTGCTTCTGGTCGGAACAGAGTTCCAACAGCAAGTGTGGCGACAGTTGCAGGAGATACCCTACGGAGAGACACGCTCCTATGCCGACCTTGCCCGCACGCTGGGCAGGCCGGAAGCCGTGCGTGCCGTGGCCCGGGCCAGCGGGGCAAACGCTCTGAGCATTTTCCTGCCCTGCCACCGCGTAGTCGGCAGCGACGGTTCGCTCACGGGGTATGCCGGAGGATTGGAGGCAAAGCGGTTCCTGTTGGCATTAGAGAACGGCGGAGGCGCGCAGACAGGATATGCCCGTTGATGTAGCAGACTTCCGAAAGAGCGTCTACGATGTCGTCTCTTCCATTCCCTATGGGATGGTGACCACCTACGGACAGGTGGCATGGCTCGTGGGCAGACCATGCCATGCGCGGTTGGTGGGGCGTGTGCTGCGCGAGGCCTCCGAGTCCCTTCGGCTTCCTTGTCATCGGGTGGTGAATAGCCAAGGGCGTACGGCTCCGCATTGGGCGGCACAGCGGGCTTTGCTCGAAGCTGAGGGCGTGAAGTTCAAAAGCAATGGTTGCGTGGACATAAAGGAGCATCTGTGGATGCTTGGGTAGCCTTCAAGGGCGAGTCAGAATAGGCGTGCTATGTCCTGCATGTCGTTGATGAGCTTGCACGTATGGTATCCGTCGGCTACGGCATGGCTGACAAAGACCGAGACGGGTGTCTGCATTCGTCCGTTCTCTTCGGAATATTTCCCGAACTTGATGAGAGGAAACAGGAATGGGCTTTCCGTGTATGTGTCTTGTGCAAAAGCGGTGAAGCTTAGCCACGGTAGGCAGGAGACGGGGCAGAAATTGGCCGGTTGCCCGGGGCGTGCCTTGATGACGCCGGTTACGTCGCGATACTGCTCCATATCGTCTATCACTGTGTGATAAACCCAAATCGGTCATTAGACCGCCTTGCCGTGTGCCTGACAGTCTTTCTACGACTTTCCAAGCCCTTTCGTCTTGCCGCCGGCATCTTGTCTGCCGCTTTGCCTCGACGTAGCCCGCTACGCCTTCGACAAAGGCGACTGCCAATCTGCACGGCGGCAAAACGAAATCGCTTTGGACTCTAATGACCGATTTGGGATAAAACGTGTCGAAGTCATCGCTGTATTCGCTCCAAATGTCTGTAAAGGTATGGGTGTCGGGATGGAAAAGAGTGTAGCACGGAACCACTTGTTCCCAATAGCCCAGTCGCCCGTTCTCGTCAAAACTCATGCGAAATTCCTTGTTCTGGTTGACAGCCTTCATGATGATGTACAGCATGGTGGGAAAGAACTTGATGCCCCTTTTTCTTATGGGGGGTGGGGCGTTGCCTGCGTGTTGTGCTCTGAAATGCCCCGATATAGGCGCACGCCTTTTTCTGGGGGGAGCGGGACGCTTGCGGTTGCGGCGGGCTGCAGGCTGTGTCGCGCCCTTGGAAATGGCGGTAGGCGGGCTGTCCTTTGCTCCCGGGCGGGCGGGCCTGTGCCCGGCGGCGGACAGACCTGTGGGCGGACGGGCGCAAACCTGTCCCCGCTTGTCTTGTGTCGTGGGGGGGGCTGTGAGCTTAGAAAGGTACGTGGAGGCGAATTTGTGAAAAAAAGGACGAGAACTATTGCGGGAACGAGAAATTTGCCTACCTTTGCAGCCGCAAAACGGGTAAGTCCTATACGGCCAGCTCCCTGTGAATCCTCCAGGGCTTGATCGCAGCAAAGGTAACAGGTCGTAGCGGCGCGATATAGTAAGCTTACCCACCCGCCTCTTTAGCTCAGTTGGCCAGAGCACGTGATTTGTAATCTCGGGGTCGTTGGTTCGAATCCGACAAGAGGCTCGAAAGGACAGACGCAACCTCCTTGGCGCAAGGGGGCGACGGACGGAAAGATACGGACCGTGGACGACAGCAACCGGCTGGCAGAACATGCAGAGGCCGGGGCGTGCTGGGAGACATCCACCGTCCGTATCTCTTTTTTGCGTCAATCCCGAAGCACTATAGAAATAATCAAAGCCATGACCGAGACCTTGAAACGGAAGCTACAGGCGTGGGCGGCGGCCTATCATCGGGCCGACTTCATCGGGACGGACCCCGTGCAGTTTCCCCACCGCTACACCCGCAAGCAGGACATTGAGGCAAGCGGCCTGCTGACGGCTCTCATCAGTTTTGGCAACCGGACGCAGATACTGCGGAAGGCTGGGCAGCTGCACGCTCTGATGGGGTCTTCGCCCCATGCCTACATCCTGTCGGGACGGTGGGAGCGCGATTTTCCGCAGGGGCGGACGGAGAGCTACTACCGCATGGTGTCATACGCCGACGTGGGGCGTTGGTTTGCCCGTCTCCACGCGGCCTACTGTCGGTTCGAGAGTTTGGAAGATGCTTTGCGTCCTCTGTCGGGGTCGCCCATGCAACGTCTCTGCGGTTTCTGGGGTGTGTCGGCTTGCAGCCCGCAAAAGAAGTTGAACATGTATCTGCGCTGGATGGTGAGGAGAGACTCGGAGGTGGACTTCGGCCTGTGGCGGAGCTTTTCGCCTGCCGACCTGATAATTCCGCTCGATACGCACGTGTGCCGTGTGGCCTGCCGCTTGGGGCTGACGGACAGGGAGACATTCTCGCTGTCCACGGCCCGCCGCATCACTGCGGCTTTGGCCGAGGTCTTCCCGGGCGATCCCTGCCTGGGCGACTTTGCCCTCTTTGGCAGTGGTGCCAACGGCGGGGAGCGGCGTATCCAGTCTACAGCGACTCCTTGATGTCTTGTAGCTCGACCAGCTTGTTCACGATTGCATAGATGGTGAGTCCGGCCGGAGAGTGTATTTGCAGTTTGCGGGCGATGTTGCGCCGGTGGGTGATGACGGTGTGGATGGACAGGTAGAGTTTGTCGGCGATGGCTTTGTTCGTCATGCCCTTCACTACGCAGGTTATAATCTCTTTCTCACGCTGACTCAGGGCTTCCTGTTCGCTTTCTTTCTCGTCCTCTTCCGTGTGCATCAGGTGGTTTATCTTGGAGGTTATGAGGTCTCCGTCGTCGCAGATGGAAATCTGGTCGTCGTACTCTCTCAGCAGGTTGTTGTCTATTACCGCGTTGAGTAGGGCGATGTACTTCACGTCCTTCCGTCCGTGCCGTTCGGCCTTGAAGGCGGGCAGGTCGAACCATCCGCCGAAGGTGGGGTTGACGATGATGATGTCGGGGGCGTGCAGTCGGACGTAATTCTGTAACGACTCTACGGTTGCCACTTCCACGGGGTGCACGCTGGGGTTGGCCATGCGTTTCAGCACGGCTGTCAGCCCGCTGCGTATGATAACTGCACTCTCGGCCACCACGACTTTCAGCGGAGCACTATTGTTGTTCATTTCTCAGTCTCCTTTCCATTTGTGCCACAGCCGGGACAAACATGTAGTCTTCAACCTGACAATGCGAGGCGAGGTCTTGTTCGCAGTTGAAGATGTCGAACAACACGGCGTTGAGCAGGTTGTTGTTCTCTTTTTCGGGATAGTATTTGATGATGATGTTCTTCAGTTCCTTCAGCTTTGCGTCTATCTGGTTGTGCTTGCTGGCAAAGGTGGCGATGCTGTAGCGGTCGGATAGCTTGCCGCCGAGCAGTCCGTCTACGTAGGTGAACACGGCTTCGTTCTCGTACTCCATGTGGCGGCGCACTTCCTTGGCGTATTCGTCGAAGAACTTCAGGATGAGGAAGGCTACGTCGTCGGAGCCCGAGCAGTCAATGGCCTCTATGAGTTTGCGGCGTATGGCTGGCAGGTTGAAGTCCAGGAAGTAAGTGTGGGCACGCTTCAGATAGTCCATAAGTGCCGGGATGGAGAACGCCTCTTCGCTTTCGTTGTAGCTCAGTTGCTCTTCGCTGATGAAGTTGGCCACGGCCAGGAACGTCTGGCAGTCCACATGCTGGGCTTCGCAGACGTCTTTCACCGTTTTGTCGCCAAAGCCCAGCGACAGTCCGAAGCGGCTCATCACCATTAGTAGGGAGTAGTTGTCGCAAATGAGGTCGCTCATCTTGTCGGTGGGGTGGTATTTGTGCAGTTCGCTCATGATTTGTTGTACAGATAATAGGGTGCTGTTGTTTTGCGACCGCAAAATAAGTGTTTTCGTGGCAAACGGTCAATCACCATTTGTAGGTATTCGCTGTGGGACGGGCAAAAAGAGCTTTTTGTCAGTAGGAAAGTGCCCGTTTCGGGCAAGCAGGCGGAAAAAAGGCAGCCTAGGAAGGCACGGGTGGAGAGATTTGCGTATTTTTGTGGCAGTTATTCAAGTATAAGAATATAAGGTAAGGACATGTCGCAACACAACGAACTTGGAAAGGATGGCGAGGATGCAGCCGTGGCTTATCTGAAAAGCAAGGGTTACTACATCTGCGACCGTAATTGGCGGCAGGGGAGGCTGGAGCTGGACATTGTGGCCATGCTGGCCGACACGATGGTGGTGGTGGAGGTAAAGACGCGCACCAATACCGAATGTGCTTCGCCCGAGGAGGCTGTGACACGGGCCAAGATGCGCCACATTGTGCAGGCTGCCGATGCCTATCTTTGTGCCACGAAGATGAAGTGGCGCAGTGTGCGGTTCGACATCGTTACGTTGGTAGGTTGCGAAGGACAGTTTCGGATAGAGCATATCGAGGATGCCTTTGAACCGATGCTGTTGCTGTGAGTGCTGGGGAATGGCGGTCCCGTTGTGGCGAAAGAGTCCTGCCTAGGACAGGGTATGTAATGCAAAAGAAAAAGAAGTATGGGTAAGGAAATGTCAGGTTTTCAGTTAATAACTTTGGACGAGATCGACTCGACCAACCGCTATCTGGCGGATTTGTGCGCCAGTGGCAATCCGCAAGAGTTTACTGTCGTGTGTGCCGATTATCAGACGGCAGGCAAGGGACAGCGGGGCAACAGCTGGGAGTCGGCACGGGGTGAAAATCTTCTGTTCAGCCTTTTGCTGAGACCGGTGTGGCTCGAACCGCGCAGGCAGTTTGTGCTGTCTCAGCTTGTGGCACTGGCCATACGCGACGAACTGGAAGCCCTTGTTGGGGGGGAGGTCTGCATCAAGTGGCCCAATGATGTCTATTGGCGTGAGAAAAAGTTGTGCGGCATTTTGATAGAGCACGATTTGCAGGGTGAAGGCATCGGTCGTAGCATTTGTGGAGTAGGCATCAACATCAATCAGCACGAGTTTGTAAGCGGAGCACCCAATCCGGTGTCATTGTGGCAGATTACGGGTCGCAGGTACGACCGTATGGCTGTGCTGGAGGGCATCTTGCGCCGTCTGTGGACAGGCTATGAGGCTTTGCGGGCCGATACGGCTGGCGTGGGCAGTGCATTGTCCGCCCGTTATGAGGCTTGCCTGTTCCGCCGGGCGGGTATACATTTATATAAGGATACGGGCGGGGTGTTCCCCGCCCGTATCCTGCGTGTGGGGCCGGATGGCCGTTTTGTCCTGCTGGACAAGGAGGGGCGCGAACGCAGCTATCTATTTAAAGAGGTGCAATACGTGCTGCCCGAGGACTGACGCGCGGTATCCTCATTTCTTCAGTTCGGGATAGCTGATGCGTGTGTGGTACATTGTCTTCAGCTTTTCCTTGAACACAGCCTTCACATTGGCAATGTCCTTGAAGGTTATGGGACATTCCCTGAAGTAACCGTCGGCCACTTGCGAGTCGATAATCTTTTCCACTAAGTTTCCTATGGTCTCTTCGGTGTACTGGGGCAGGCTGCGCGAAGCGGCTTCCACGGCATCGGCCATCATCAGTATGGCTTGCTCGCGTGTGAAGGGGTTGGGTCCCGGATAAGTGAAGAGGTTTTCGTCCGGTTCTTCTCCGGGGTGTTCGTTCTTCCAGGAAATGTAAAAGTATTTGGTCTTGCCTCGTCCGTGGTGTGTGGCGATGAAGTCTTTTATCACTTTGGGCAGGTTGTTCTTGTCTGCCAGTTTCAATCCGTTGGTGACGTGGCTGATGACGATTTGTGCACTCTGTTCGTAGGACAGTTGCTTGTGCGGGTTGATGCCGCCCGTCTGGTTCTCGGTGAAGAACACAGGATTTTCCATCTTGCCTATGTCGTGGTACAACGCTCCGGTACGCACCAGCTGGCTGTTGGCCCCGATGCCGTTGGCGGCTTCGGCAGCAAGATTGGCCACTTGCATGGAGTGCTGGAACGTTCCGGGCACGGTCTCGGCCATGCGACGTAGCAGCGGGGTGTTGATGTTGGACAACTCGACCAGTGTCACATTAGAGGTAAACCCGAACGTCTTCTCTATGAGGAACATCAGGGGGTAGGTGAAGAGCAGTAGTACACCGTTGACGACAAAGTAGATGTACATGCTGACGTTCATCTTCGAGAGGTCGTTCTCGGTAATCAGTTCAAACGCGAAATAGAGTATGGCGTAGCTCATCGTGACGAAGAACGTAGTCTTGAACAACTGAGAGCGTTGAGACAGTTCCCGCAGGCTGTAGATGCTCACCATGCCTGCTACAAGTTGTAACAGGATGAACTCGTGCGGGTAGCGCAGGACGATGGAGCAAAGCAGGATGGTGATGACGTGAGACAGGAAGGCCGTCCGCGAGTCAACGAATACCCGTATAAGTATCGGCAACATTGCGTAGGGCAAGATGTAGACGTTGAATATCGTGTGCGACATCATGAGCGAGGTGATGACACAATATATGGTAATGAGCGAGAACAGGAGGGACAAACTGCTCTTGTTGTTGTAGAATTGTTTCCTGAACAGTTCGAGATAGAGCATGAAGCATAGCATGAATATGCAGACGTACAGTGCCTGTCCGGCCCACATGAGGCGTTTCTGCCCTACGGACTCGCTACGCTTGAGCGACTCTTTGCGCAGGCTTTCAAGGATGTTGTAGGTCTTGGCGTTTACAATCTCTCCCCGGTCTATTATCTTTTGTCCGCTCAGGACGATGCCATTGGCCCAAGAGTAGTTGGACAGAGCTTCTTTCTTGGCACTTTCGGTGCGTTGCTTGTCGAAGGTCAGGTTGGGCGACAGGTAGTCGTTAAGCGGACAACGGCGCAGGACGTAAGGGCTGAAGGCGGTTGTGTCGGCGTGCAACAGGTAGGTGTAGGCGGTCTTGACGGAATAGAGACGTTCCAGCGGATAAGAGTTTGCCAGCTTGTCGTCTATGACCATGATGCCGACGGTGCTGTCTTGGCGCAGAGCTTTCAGGGTGTCGGTCGGCATGATGCCTGTGTTGTATATGTCAGACAGTTTGCGCTCTATGTGTGCAAAGTAGTTTGGGGGGAGCAATTGCCGTAGCTGCCCGTGCTGGTAGTCGGTGCGCAGCTTCTGCAAAAGCGAGTCGCCCACTTTCTTGTCGAGCAGGTAGTAGGGCTGGAAAGTAGCCAGGATGCTGTCCTGTTCGTGTTTCACTATTTGTTCGTCCTTGTAGATTGGGAAGTCGAAAGTAGCAATCAGCTGACCGTACTTCCACGGGGTGCCGATGTCAAACTGATAATTGAACTTGCCGTCTCGCGGCATAAAGTAAGTGATTACGGCTACTGTCGCAATGAAAATGAGTACTTTGTATAACAAATCTCTATAAGAGAAATTGGGTTTTAGATTAAAACGGCTCATAGTGCTCTAATTTTTGGCGAAAAGTACGAAAAAAAAACATGGTGTGGAAAAAAAGGCGTATTTTTGCTGCCCTAACATGCAAAAATCAAGGAAAGATGACAGAAAGAAGAGTGAGAGTACGCTTTGCGCCCAGTCCTACGGGAGCATTGCACATAGGAGGAGTGCGCACGGCGTTGTATAATTATCTGTTTGCACGGCAGCATGGGGGCGACTTGATATTTCGTATAGAAGACACGGACAGTCACCGCTTTGTGCCAGGTGCCGAGGAGTATATTCTTGAATCGTTCAAATGGCTTGGCATTCACTTTGACGAAGGTGTCAGCTTTGGCGGGGAGCACGGCCCTTATCGGCAATCCGAACGTCGTGACATATATAAGAAGTACGTCAAGGTATTGCTCGATGCGGACAAGGCTTATGTCGCTTTTGATACGCCGCAAGAGTTGGAGGCGAAGCGTGCCGAAATGCCCAACTTCCAGTACGATGCTTCTACCCGCATGCAGATGCGCAACTCGTTGACTCTTTCCCCCGACGAGGTGAACCGTCTTATGGCTGAGGGTAAACAATATGTTGTCCGTTTCAAGATAGAGCCGAACGAGGATGTTCATGTACACGACCTTATTCGTGGTGATGTCGTAATCAATTCTTCTGTGCTCGACGACAAAGTGCTCTACAAGTCGGCAGACGAGTTGCCTACCTACCATTTGGCCAACATCGTGGACGATCACCTGATGGAAGTCTCCCACGTCATTCGCGGTGAAGAGTGGCTTCCTTCTGCGCCGTTGCACGTTTTGCTTTATCGGGCTTTTGGTTGGGAGGACACCATGCCGGCGTTTGCCCACCTGCCTCTGTTACTGAAACCGGAAGGGAACGGCAAGCTAAGCAAGCGCGACGGCGACCGGTTGGGATTTCCTGTATTTCCGTTAGAGTGGCACGACCCAAAGACCGGGGAAGTTTCTTCGGGCTATCGCGAAGCGGGTTATTTGCCCGAAGCGGTCATCAATTTCCTCGCCTTGCTGGGATGGAACCCGGGTAACGACCAGGAGATTATGTCGATGGACGACTTGGTGCGCCTGTTCGACCTCGGGCATTGCAGCAAGGCCGGGGCAAAGTTCGATTATAAGAAAGGCATCTGGTTCAACCATGAGTATATACTGATGAAGCCGGATGCGGAGATAGCCGCCCTCTTCAAACCTGTTCTTCAGGAGCACGGAATAGAACCGGGCCAATACACTGACGAGTACCTCACGCGCGTCGTATCGTTGGTTAAAGGGCGTGTGAACTTTGTAAAGGAGATATGGGAGCAAGCCCGATTTTTCTTCGTGGCTCCCGACTCGTATGCCGAGAAAGATGTCAAGAAGCGTTGGGGTGCCGATACGCCCCGCATCATGGGCGAGTTGATGGATATCCTGCGTAACCTGAGTGACTTTGCATCCAAGCCTTCCGAGGAGGTTGTGATTGGATGGATAACGGACAAGGGATACCACATGGGCAACGTGATGAACGCTTTCCGTCTCGCTGTGGTAGGAGAGTGCAGGGGACCCCACATGTTTGACATAACCGAGCTGCTGGGCAGGGAAGAGACCTTGGCCCGGATACAGCGTGCCGTAGAAGTACTGGGCGACAGGGGATGACGCTTGTCGTCCTGTTCCTGGCGCACGAAGCGAGATAGCCCGACGCGGTTTGACCACGTCGGGCTATCTCGTTTCGTGTTTTCTCGATTTTGCTTTGCGTTGTCTGTCAGAAAGGGAATAGCAGCGGCAAGGCCAGTATCATAACAACGCCCATGATGACTTGCAGCGGCAGTCCCACTTTGATGTAATCCATGAACGTGTACTGTCCTGCCGGCATCACCAGCGCATTGGGCGGTGTGGAGAAAGGCGAGGCAAAACACATGCTGGCCGCCACCGTCACGGCAAACAGGAAAGGCACCGGGCTTACCCCTATCTGTACGGCGCTTTGCAGAGCTATAGGAGCCATCAGTACCGCAGTGACCGTGTTGCTGATGAACATCGTCATGAGCGAGGTGGTGAAGTATATGCCCGCCATGAGTACCAGCGGACCGTATGTTCCGAGTCCGCTTACGAGCGTGGACGAGATGTATTCCGACGCGCCGGTCTTTTCCAGTGCCAGTGACATGGGCAGCATGGCGGCAAACAGCACAATCGTTTCCCATTTGATAGTCTTATAGGCTTCCTCGACGTTGCGGAAGCAGCCCGTCAGTACCATGAGCAGTCCCGCTATCATCACCGCCGTGACGGGAGCCACCGGGATGAAGTCAAATACCATCAGCACCACCATTAGCAACATGATGGCGGCTGCCATCGGAGCTTTGTAGTCCAGCGTCACCTTGGCGGCTTCGGCCAAGGGCTGTCCCAGCACCACCCAGTCGGCGTTCTCGTTGCTCAGTCGTGCGATGTCCTGCCATGTGCCCTGCACCAGCAGCACGTCGCCTCCGTGCATGCGCTCGCGTCCCAGGTCTTGCAAGATGTAGTCGCGCTTGCGCCGTATACCCAGTACGTTGACGTTGAATTTGTCGCGGAACCCGGCTTCCTTCACCGTCTGGTTGGCCAGTCCCGACGAAGGCATCAGCACGATTTCGGCAATGCCTATGTCGTAGAAGGCTATCGAGCCGGACTTGTCGGCCTTGGCTGCCTCCTCGGTGGTGTGTCCGTCCATCATCTCCAGCTTAAAGTCTTCCACGAAGCGGCTCACTGCTTCGGGTGCTCCCGTAACATAGAGCACGTCGCCTGCCTCGATGGCGGTGTCGGACGAGGCCAGCTTCTGCGTCACCGACTTCAGGAACCTGTGCTGGGCCACTTCGCCACGGCGCATCTCAAGGATGTTGAGGCCATACTTGCGTCGGACGTCCAGCCCCACTACCGTCTGGCCTATGATGGGCGACCGCTGTACGGCCTGTAGCCGGAACAGGTTGCTCGAAAGGCCGTATTCCTCCACCAGTTGCCTGAGCGACTTGTTGCGCACGGTCTCTTCCTTCCTGCGTCCTTTGTCCGACAGGAACCACTTGGTGAGCGGCAGCAGCACGAGCGTGCCCGTCAGTACGCACACCACGCCCACCGGCAGGAACGTGAAGAAGCCCAGCGGCTCGTATCCGGCTCCCGTCAGCGCGTCCTGTATCACGAGGTTGGGGGGCGTACCGATGAGCGTCAGCATGCCACCCATGCTCCCTGCAAAGGCCAGCGGCATGAGCAGTCGGCGCGGACTGACGCCGGCGTTGTTGGCTAGGCTTACCACGATGGGCAGCATCAGGGCCACTGTCCCGGTGTTGCTTACGAAGGCTCCGATGCCCGAGGTTACCAGCATCACCAGCAGGAAGATCCGCAGCTCGCTTGTGCCTGCCAGCTTCAGAATGCGCGAACTTATCATTTTGGCCAGCCCCGTCTGTACGATGGCACCGCCCACTACGAACAGCCCCACCATCATTATTACTACCTGGTTGGAGAAGCCCGACAGTGCTTCCTCGGGAGTCAAAATCTGGAACACCAGCAACCCTATGAGGGAACACAGCGCAACTACGTCCGACCGCACCTTGCCAGCCACGAAGAAAGCGGCGGCAAGTATTAAAATTCCAATCGTAATCCACATAATGTCAGCTTGTCTTTTCTTGCGACAAAGATAGTGAAAAAAAGGTGAAATTCAATGGCTGGAATGGCCGCAGTGCTGTTCTTTTTATAATGGGAAACGGGCTTCTGAGGCTTCGGCGGCGGCACAGGTGTGCTTCCCCTCGGGTGGAGGTTCATCTCCTGGGGAGCACAGGTGCGCCCTCTGCCTGGCACAGGTGTGCTTCCACGCCGCTGTTTCTTGTTGCTTCGGCTGGGGCAAAAAGCGGTTTGCTGCGACTGGCCTTTGGCGGAAAATGACTACTTTTGCCGTCGTGGATGCCGCCTTGCGGACGGCCGGCCTGGGGCTGGCCGACGGAGGTGCCCGGCTGTGTTTGCGGGGCAACTGTCTGTGCTGTGGGCAGAGACGGGCTGCCGGGCGGCATGCCGGCAAACTACATTTGGAACGTATGATGGAAGCAGAAGACACGAATTTCATGAAGCAGGCCCTGGCCGAGGCGCGTGAGGCCGGACGGAAGGGGGAAGTGCCCGTGGGGGCGGTAGTGGTGTGCAAGGGGCGCATCGTAGCCCGTGCGCACAATCTGACGGAAACCCTGACCGACGTGACCGCGCACGCCGAAATGCAGGCCATTACGGCTGCGGCCTCGGCTCTTGGGGGGAAGTATCTGACGGATTGTACGCTCTACGTCACGGTGGAGCCTTGTGTGATGTGCGCCGGGGCTATAGCGTGGGCGCAAGTGGCCCGACTGGTGTTTGGAGCCGCCGACGAGAAGCGCGGCTATCGGCGTTATGCACCGCAGGCTCTTCATCCCAAGACGCAGGTGGAGGGCGGCGTACTGGCCGATGACTGTGCGGAGTTGATGAAGACTTTCTTTGCGGTGCGTCGGCATTAGCGTGACGCCCGTTCCTGGCCGTTGTCTTTCATTTCTTCAAAGTCGACGTACTCGCCTTCGTCGTCGCCGAATATTTTCTTGCGTTGCGGGCGGGTGCGTTCCCCTGTGGCGGTGTGCCGACCCGAAGGACCGCTTTGTTGCCATCCCCCGGTTGCCGACTGGGCCGACGAGGAACGGTTGCGACGGTTGCCGCCCAAGCGGCTTGCCACGCTCCTGACGATGAAGAGGACAATCACGACACCTCCCAGAAAAAGAGCGATAAAGAAGAATAGCAGGAAGCTGAAGAAGCTAAGCATAGACTAATGGGGTTATTCGGGTTTGGTGGCAGGTTTCCGCTTGCAGGTGAGCAACGACAGCAGGATGTACCACACTACGATGGCGGCAAAGCCACTTATGCCCAACACGGCCAGCAAGGGGATGCACACCGCCAGGAAAAGGAAGCGCAGACGGTTGGCTTGCCACGACAGGTCCTTGAACTTGAGCGAGAACATAGGCAGCTCGCACACCAGCAGCCACGCTGACAGGCAGGCCAAGGCCGCCACGGCAAGCGGAGAGACGTTGCCCGACACGAGCCAGGCGTGTTGCCCCGCTATCAGTGCCCCCCAGAACAGGGCGTTGGCCGGTACGGGCAGGCCGATGAAAGAGGTCGTCTGACGGGCATCGTTGTTGAACTTGGCCAGCCGCAACCCCGAGAACACCGGGATGGCAAAGGCCACGTAGGGCAGCCAGGCCTCAAGGCCGCCCGGCTGGGCGTGGACCGTCATCTCGCGCAGCAGCATGAACACCATTGCGCCCGGTGCTACGCCAAAAGTCACGTCGTCGGCCAGCGAGTCCAGGTCTTTCCCAATGACGGAATAGACGTGTAGGGCGCGTGCGGCCAGTCCGTCGAAGAAGTCGAATGCAGCTCCGGCCACGATGAAGGCGAAAGCCTGTACGTAGTCTCCGGCAAACGCTGCGGCACATGCCAGGCAACCCGAGAGCAGGTTCAGGCACGTCAGTGTGTTGGGTATGTTGCGAATGATGCGGTTTGCCATAGTCCAAGAAACTTAGCGGTGTGGATATTGTCGTTGCAGGCGTGTGCCGCCGTGCGGCTTTGCCTGTGTCATCTCAGTCGGGCTATCATGGTCTGGTTGCCCACCGTCTGCTGGCCCAGCTTGACCAGCACCTCGGTTCCCAACGGCAGAAACACGTCGACGCGTGAGCCGAATTTGATGAACCCCATGTGCTCGTCGATGTAGCAGTCGTCGCCCGGCTCGGCATAGGTGACGATGCGTCGGGCTATGGCACCGGCTATCTGGCGTGCCATGACTTCCTGTCCGCCCGGGGTCTCTATCACGATGGTGGAACGCTCGTTGTCGGTGCTGGCCTTGGGCAGCCAGGCCTTCATGAATTTACCGTTCTGGTGCGACACTTTCTTGACCACGCCGTCCACCGGGTACCAGTTGGCATGGACGTTTACCAGACTCATAAAAATGGAAATCATAATGCGCCGGTCGTGGAAGTATTCGTTCTCGTCCACTTCTTCTACCACCACTATTTTTCCGTCGGCGGGGGCGACTACTACGTTCTCGGTGTCTTGTCCGAAGAGGCGGATGGGGCATCGGAAAAAGTTTACCATAATGCCATACACCACGAGACTGGCGAGTGCTGTCGCGTAGAAGGGTATTTTACATTCTATCCCGAAATAGATGACAAGATTTAGTGCAAGCAGCAGCAGGAAGCCGCCTGTCAGCGGGTGGGTGCCTTCCCGGTGTATTCTTATCTTTTTTATCTTCTTCAGTCTGTTCATTCTGTGTGCTAACTGCCTTCAGTCTAAAACATCGGCAAAAATAGGCTTATTTTGATAACAGACCAAGTTTTTAGGAGCGGAAATGCCCGGAATGGTACTTTTTTGGGAACTTCGGTCGGTCGGCGGTGCGGCGTGGAGAGCTGTCGGGGTGTGTCTTTCTCTTTTTCTTCCTCTCCCCGTCCAGGCAGGGGAGGGGGGCGGGGCAGGCCGTTGCCGGCATCTTTTGCCTGTCGTTTGCTTTGGCTGCGGTTGGCGGTGTGTCGGTTGTTTCCGGCTGGCTACGGGGCTTGGAACCCGTCTGGGCCGTTGCCGATGGCTGCGGGTGGCCGTTGGTGAAGAATGTTGACAAAGCACGCGCCGTGTCGGACTCCGAGGGCCGGTTGTGTGGCTTGTCTTTCGGAAGGCGGGAGAGGGTCGTGAATACCTTTGCGGGCACAGGTGTGCCTCGTTGGTGGCGGACCTGTGCTGGCTACCGGGCAGACCTGTGCTCTCCGCCGGGCGCAGGTCTGCTCCCAAGGGGAGGAGGAGATGTTCGTCAGCCTGCGGTTGCAGGCGGCTACGGACGGTGCGTAATGTTAAATATGCAATTGCCGATTGCCGTTAGCGGCGGTTTTCTTACATTTGTTAGCACAAATGGGTCTTTGTCCTCGCGGGCTTAGGAGGCAGGGCGGGGCAGGGGCTGTAACGTGGAACGTCTATGTTTGACTGGAGCCTGATATTGGGACAAGCCGTCTCGGTGGCCTTCAACTTGGTCTACTTCGGCATCGTCTTTGGGGTGATAGCGGTGATTATACTCGACAACCGCAATCCTGTGAAGACGCTGGCCTGGATTTTGATGTTGCTGTTTCTGCCGTTCGTAGGGCTGGTTCTTTACTTCTTTTTTGGCCGCAGCCATCGGCGCGAGCGCATCATCAGCAAGAAGGGATACGGCCGGTTGCTGAAAAAGCCGTTGGCCGAGTTCATGGCACAGGACGCTATGGAGGTGCCGGAGGAGTATGGGCGGCTGATAGCCTTGATGCGCAACACGCAGCAGGCGCTTCCCTTCGAGGGCAACCGCATAGAAGCCTACACGCAGGGGGCTACCTTCTTGCAGGCTTTGCTGCGGGCCATAAGCGAGGCGCGGCACCACATACACCTGGAGTTCTACATCTTCGAGGACGATGCCGTGGGACGGCTGGTGCGCGACGCTCTGTTGCAGAAGGCGCAGGAAGGAGTGCAGGTGCGGGTCATTTACGACGACGTGGGTTGCTGGCATGTGTCCAACCGTTTTTTTGAGGAGATGCGCGAGGGTGGTATCGAGGTGTATGCCTTCCTGAAGGTGCGCTTCCCGCAGTTCACAAGTAAGATAAACTACCGCAACCACCGCAAGATAGTGGTGGTGGACGGACAGGTGGGTTTCGTGGGAGGCATGAACCTGGCCGAACGCTATGTGCGTGGGGTGTCGTGGGGCGTGTGGCGCGACACGCAGCTGCGTGTCGAAGGCAAGGCGGTGCACGCTTTGCAGGCGGTGTTCCTGCTCGATTGGTATGTCGTGGGACGGACGCTGGTGACATCGGCTGTGTTTTTCCCCCGCATCGACAAGGTGGCGGGGGGCACGTCGCTGGTACAGGTCGTCACTGGCAGTCCTGTGGGGCCTTGGCGGGAAATCATGCAGGGGCTGATCGGGGCTATTCATGGGGCGCAGCATTACATATATGTACAGACCCCCTACTTCCTGCCCACCGACTCGGTGCTGCTGGCCTTGCAGACGGCGGCACTCTCGGGGGTCGACGTGCGTCTCATGTTGCCCCGCAGGGCCGACAGTCGCCTGACGCACTACGGCTCCTGTTCCTATCTGGAGGAGATGCTGCAAGCGGGCGTTAAAGTCTATTTCTATAAAGCCGGGTTCTTGCATTCCAAGATGCTGGTGGTCGACGACGAATTTTCTACCGTAGGTTCGACCAACATCGACTTTCGGAGCTTTGAGCACAATTTTGAGGTTAACGCTTTTGTTTACGATGCGGAGACGACCCTCTGCCTGAAGGAGATTTTTCTGGCCGACCAGCACAGTTGCGAGCAGGTGTTCCTGAAGCACTGGCTGAAACGGCCCTTGCGGCATCGGGTGGCCGAAAGCGTGGTGCGTTTGCTCTCTCCTTTGCTGTAGCCGGGGGAGGAGGGTGCGGTTGTCGGTTGCCTGTGTGCCGTCCCGGCGTTGTCACATGAAGAACGAAAAGTTTACACTGCCGTACGTCCGATGGTCGACGAAGTGCGGATGGCGGGCGAAGTCGTTTGTCTTGCCGTGCTCAAGTACAAACAGGCCGTTTTCCTTCAGCAGTTGGTGGCGGAAGATGAGGTCGGGCAATGTCTCCAGCCCGTCCAGCTGATAGGGAGGGTCGGCAAACACGAAGTCGAACTGCGTGTGGCAGGTCTCGATGTAGCGGAAGGCATCGCTGCGCAGAGGGAGGCACTTGTCTGTTTTCACTTCTTTCATTATTTTGCAGATGAAGGCGTGGTGGTCGCGGTCCTTCTCCACGCTCACTACTTGCTGGCATCCGCGCGACAGCAGCTCGATGCTGATGCTGCCTGTCCCGGCAAAGAGGTCCAGGGCGTGCAGGTTGCCGTCCTCGAAGTCCAGGTAGTTTGACACCAATACGTTGAAGAGGTTCTCTTTGGCAAAGTCGGTAGTGGGACGTGCCTTGAATGTGCGTGGCACGTCGAAATGTTTTCTTTTGTAGATGCCGCTTATTACTCTCATTCGGATAGGAATTTCAGGTTGTTGTATTGCAGGGGTTCGTCTGTCGACACGTGGGCTACGAAGCGTTGCAGTTCGTCCGAGAGCTGCTCCTGGCCTGCCGCTTGTCCGCACAGGTGCAGTTCGTCCTTTTCCTGGTCGAAGCCCAACTGTTTCCAGACGTAGAGCAGGTAGTACAGCCGGTCGGCGGTAGAGTTGCAGTCGAAGCTGTTGGCAAGCAGCAATCCTTCGGGGCCGTAGGCATAGACCTCCATGCTGTACCGGCGGGGGCAGGCATAAAGGGCACGAGTCCCGGCAGGACGTTCCAGGGCGGCCATGTGGGCTATGTGCAGCGAGGCCTGGCTGTAGAACTTCACTCGGTGGCAGAGACCGAGCAGGCAGTCGCGGGCAGTCTTGTCTATGCCGAAGAGCACGGTTATGCCTGTGTGAGGCAACGTGTTGTGCAGCACGCATTCGTTCTCTTGCTTGGGGTAGTTGTGGTAGAACACCCGGCAGGCTTCGTCCCGTTCAAAGAACTCGGTCGGGAGAAGGCAGAAGCGTTTGCTCTCCAGCACGATGTCCGTGCGGCTGAAGCCGCCTTGGCGCAGTGCTTCTTCCTGAGCGAACAGTTGCTTGATGTTGGCTGTGAGCGGCAGGGTATCGTCGATGGCGTGGTGTCGCATGTCGGTGTGCTCTCCGTCGTCTGCCATTACGATGGCAAAAGAAAATCCATCCGTTCCTATGCGGATGGAGAGAAGCTTGTGCTCGTCTTCCGTGTGCGTGTCGTTGGTTTGCGTCATGTCTTTGTCTTGTTCTATGTTTGTGCGGCGCAGGTTCATTCCATGCTGCCGACGTTGTCGTTGCCTGTTTCCAGACTGCCGATGCTAAGTCCGCAGTACTTTCCTTCTTCGGTCCGGCTGGCTTTCAGGCGGGCAATCTCCCGTCGGTCGAGCCCGTGCAGATAAGCGTCGCAAGGAGCCTTTACCTCCAGCAGGCAGCAGCTGTCGCCTGCCGTGGTCGGGACGTAGCGGGTTGTCATCTCGAACTGCCGGTTGCCGCCGAAGGGGATAAACCGCAACGAGTCGGCATCGAAGCCTTGGAGCGAGGCGGGCCGCGCTGCCTTCACGAAGGCGATCAGCGTGTCGAAGCTGGCGGCATACCGTCCGTTGTGCTGTCCGCAATATGCCTGCTGAGCCTTGCGGATGTCTGCCAGGCGGGCGGCGACGGCCTTCTCTCTTGCTTCCTTTTTCTGTCTGAAGCCTGCGGGGCCTCTTATGCTGTCGTAGCACACGTAGGCCAGTCCGGCGGCGCATAAGAATAAAACGATGTTAAATACAGTTTTCATGTTGAGTGGGTATCTGCCCGAAGTCGCTATATTCGCATCGCAAATGCTCAGGAGACAGACTCAAAGACAAGAGGTTGCTCCGTTGCTTCTTTCGTAGTACAGATGATAGCAAGTTTTTTAGAAGGGCAAATTAAGGAAAACTTTTCCTTTCCGCCAACTCCAGACCAAGAAAATGTGTTGAAGAGGTTTTCTGATTTCCTCTTTTCGCCTTCTGCCGACGGCGTGTTCGTGTTGCGTGGCTATGCCGGTACGGGCAAGACCTCGCTGGTGGCGGCACTGGTGAAGACGCTCGATGCCTTGAAGCAGCGGGTGGTGCTGATGGCTCCTACAGGACGGGCGGCCAAGGTCTTTGCCGCCTACGCGGGGCATCCGGCCTTCACCATCCACAAGCGCATCTACCGCCAACGCACTTTCTCGCCCGACATGACGGGTTTCGCGGCCGCCCCCAATCTGTCCAAGCGGACACTCTACATAGTGGACGAGGCTTCGATGATAGCCAACGACGGCTATTCGGGCTCGGCCTTTGGCACGGGACGCTTGCTTGACGACTTGGTGCACTTTGTCTATTCCGCCGAAGGGTGCCGCCTGTTGCTGGTGGGCGATACGGCCCAGCTGCCCCCTGTGGGCGAGGACGAAAGTCCGGCACTGGATACATCTGTCTTACAGGGCTATGGACTTGAGGTGACCGAGGCCGACTTGACGCAGGTGGTGAGACAGGCCGAGGGGTCGGGCATCCTGTGGAACGCCACGGCCTTGCGCCGCCTCATCGTCGCGGGAGATTGTGCGGCCTTGCCCCGCCTGCGGGTGAGCGGCTTTGCCGACATCCGGGTGCTGCCGGGCGACGAACTGATAGAGACCCTCGGCAACTGCTACGATGCCGACGGGCTGGAAGAGACCATCGTCATCTGCCGTTCAAACAAACGGGCCAACATCTACAACAACGGCATACGCGCCCAGGTGCTGTGGCGCGAGGAGGAGCTGGAGAGCGGCGACCTGATTATGGTGGCCAGGAACAACTACTACTGGGGCGAGAAGACCGAGGGAGTGGACTTCCTGGCCAACGGCGAGCTGGCTGTCGTGCGCCGGGTGCGCAACGTGCGCCAACTCTACGGTTTCCGCTTTGCCACCGTCGAGCTGACGTTCCCAGACTGTGGCGAGGTGGAGCTGGAGGCCAACCTGCTGCTCGATGCCCTGCACACCGATGCGCCCGCCCTGCCGCGTGCCGATGTCGAGCGGCTGTGCCAGTCTGTGCTTGAGGACTATGCCGACATAGGCCAGCAGCGCGAACGCATGAAGAGACTCAAGCAAGACCCTTACTACAACGCCTTGCAGGCCAAGTACGCCTACGCCGTCACTTGCCACAAGGCGCAGGGCGGGCAGTGGCACAACGTGTTCCTGGACCAGGGATACCTGAGCGCAGAACAGCTCACACCCGATTACTTCCGTTGGCTTTATACGGCTTTTACCCGCGCCACGGGCACGCTCTACCTCGTGAACTATCCGGCGGACAAGATCTGCTGAGGGCGTCCCTCGCTTCCGTTCTGACACTTTGTATTTCCTGTTGCCCGTGGTTGCGTTTTTCCGAGGAAGCGACGGGGCCGCTCCGTTTTTTCGCAATGAAAATTCCCTAACTGGCTGCAAGATAGCTCGATAGCGAAAACCTTACATTTCAACGAGCGTGTAACCCCACTCTGAGGAACCGCTGCAAGCCTATTCTCGGGCGGGTACAGGAGGATTGGCGTGCGGGCAGCCGTGTGCCTTCGTGGGGCAGTCCTGTGCCCGGTAGGGGACGAACCTCGTCCCGCGCGGTCGGGTACTCTTCCGCGCGGGCCAGTTGGCCTTCCCCCGACCCCCTTTGTGGGGCTTGTGGGGCAGGGCGATGTCCGCCGCTGTCGGCTGGTTTGTCCTTTCCTGTTTTAGGAGGCGTCAGCGTTTCGGCCATTTCGCTTGCATTTTGTCTTCCTGTGGGGCGGTCCTCTGTCTTCGTGCTTTCTCCGTGTGGGCTTGGGTGGTCGGGCAAGTCTTCGTGGAGCGATGAGGCGGGTGGCGCGGCGGGACGGCAAAGGCATTCTGGCATCGCTTGTGTTTCGCCATGTCGCTTTTTTGTCGTAATTTTGCCCCCGCAAAACCGTTGCGGGGCACTGTTGCCTGCAAGGGCGTTTTGCCGCCCGCTGCCGGGATGCGGCCTGCAGGCTTGTGCGATTTCGGCTGGCGGTGACGATGTTAACGAATACAGGACAATGGACGTTATAAACATTATAGACAAGTATTATCCCGAAGCCAACGAGCTGAGGCATATCCTCTTGACGCACAGCCGCTCGGTTGCCGACAAGGCCCTTTGGGTGGCCGACCGCCATCCCGAGCTGGGGCTTGACCGTGAGTTCCTTTATGAGGCCGCCATGCTGCACGACATAGGCATCTTCCTGACCGATGCCCCCGACATCTGCTGCACTGGCCCCAACCCCTACATCTGCCACGGGTACCTGGGTGCCGACCTGATGCGCTCCGAGGGACTGCCGCGCCATGCGCTCGTGTGCGAGCGTCATACGGGTGCCGGGCTTTCGCTCAAGGAAATCGAGGCTCAGGCTTTGCCGGTCCCCCACCGCGAGATGGTTCCCGTCAGTCTGGAGGAACAGGTGGTGTGCTTTGCCGACAAGTTTTTCTCCAAGACCCGTCTGGATGCCGAGAAAAGCGTCGAGAAGGCACGGAAGAGTCTTGTCAAGTATGGCGAGGAAGGCGTTGCCCGCTTCGACGGTTGGTGCAGAGAGTTCCTGTAAGACCTGTTATAAACTGTGATTTTTCCATAAAAGAGCCGGATAGTCCGTAAAAATACCTACTTTTGCCCGTCTTATGCAGACACGTGTATCTTAAGCAAGAGATTCCATTGAAATCGAACACGCTCATATCATTCCTTTTACTGTGCACATTCTTGCTCTTCTCGGGAGAGGTTGCGTCGCAACGCCGTATGCGGCAGGTACGCCCCGTGAAGGTTCAGCCCTTGGAGGCAGTGGCCGACTCGTTGCAGGCCGACTCTGTGGGCGTGGGGCGTGCCGACACGCTGTCTGCCGACTCACTGGGAGCACCTGCCAAGAAGGAGGAGGGGCTGAATGCGCCCGTCTCCTACGAGGCAACCGACTCCATTGTGTTCACCCAGGGGGGATACGCCCACCTGTATGGCGAAGGCAAGGTGGATTACCCGCACGAAAGGATAGAGCTGACGGCGGCCGTCATATCCATGAACATGGACAGCAGCACCGTCTACGCTCACGGCGTGGAGGACTCGCTGGGCGTGCTCTCGGGCAAGCCGGTGTTCACCGAAGGCGACACACCTTACGAAACCAACACCATACGCTATAACTTCAAGTCGAAGAAAGGCATCATCAGCGACGTGGTGAGCCAGCAAGGCGAGGGCTATGTGACGGGCAACAACGCCAAGAAGGGGGCATCCGACGAGCTGTTCATGCGCAACGGACGCTACACGACCTGCGACCACCATGAGCATCCGCACTTCTACATGCAGATGACCTATGCCAAAGTACGTCCCAAGAAGAATGTCGTCACCGGGCCTGCCTACCTTGTCATTGAGGATGTGCCTCTGCCCTTGGCTGTTCCGTTCTTTTTCTTCCCGTTTTCGAGCAGCTATTCTTCGGGCTTCATCATGCCCACTTATATGGACGACTCCAGCCGTGGCTTTGGCCTGACGGAGGGCGGCTATTACTTTGCCATAAGCGACCGCATGGACCTGAAACTGCAAGGGGATATCTTTACTCGAGGCTCGTGGGCAATCAACGTGGAGAGCAACTACGTGAAGCGTTACAAATACTCGGGCCTGTTGCAAGCCAGTTACCAGGTGACAAAGACGGGAGACAAGGGCCTGCCCGACTACTCGGTGTCGAAGGACTTCAAGATTATCTGGTCCCACAGGCAGGACCCCAAGGCCAATCCCAACAGCACCTTCTCGGCCAGCGTCAACTTTGCCACCAGCAGCTACGAGCGGACCAACATAGACAACCTGTACAACGCACAGGCCATGTCGCAGAACACCAAGACGTCCAGCATCAGCTACTCGCGCACCTTCCCCGACCAACATCTCACCATCTCGGCCACCTCGAACATCGCCCAGACCATGAGCGACTCTTCCATAAACCTCACACTGCCCGACCTGAACATTTCGCTCAGCACCATCTACCCGTTCAAACGCAAGCGGCAGGTGGGCGAAGAAAAGTGGTATGAGAAAATCTCCATCCGCTATACGGGCCGCCTGAAGAACAGCATAGATACGAAAGACAACCTCCTTTTCAAAAGCAACTTGATAAAGGACTGGGAAAACGGTATGCAGCACGAGATACCCATCAGTGCCACCTTCACGCTCTTCGATTACTTCAACGTCACGCCTTCGTTCAACTACACCGAGCGTTGGTACACCCGCAAGGTGATGAGGGATTGGGACCCTACGGCCGGACGCAGCGGTGCCGAGGTGGCGACCGACACCGTGTATGGCTTTCACCGCGTCTATAATTACCAGGCCAGTCTGAGCGTCAACACGAAAATTTATGGAATGTACAAACCAATCTTCTTGCCTAAGAAAGAAATACAGATACGCCACGTCATAACACCCTCTATCTCGATAAACGGCGCGCCGGACTTCGGCTCCTCTCGCTTTGGTTACTACGACACCTATGTCAGGAACTACGCCAACGGTCGGCGCGACACGGTTACCTATTCACCCTATGCCGACGGGCTGTTTGGGGTGCCGGGCAGGGGAAGTACGGGAAGCATTGGCTTCAGCATATCCAACAATTTGGAGATGAAATACCGCGATCGCAACGACTCTATTAAGAAGGTAAGTCTCATCGACGAGTTTGGTGCGAACATATCGTACAACATGGCTGCCACCGAAAAGCCTTGGAGTGACCTTACGCTGTCGCTCCGACTGAAACTGACGAAAAACTACACCTTTAGCATGAATTCTCAGTTTGCCACCTATGCCTATACGTTCGACGAGAACGGCAATGTGGTAGAGGGCAACCGCACAGAATGGTCCTATGGACGCTTCGGGCGTTTCCGCAGCTATGGCTCCTCTTTCAGCTATACGTTCAATAACGATACATGGAAGGAACTGAAGAAGAAGTTCTTTGGCGGGAAGGACGAGGAAGAAACGGAGGGGGAAGAAGAAATCGACGACAGCGAAACGGACGATATGGGGACCCGGGGGGTGGGCCGGCAGAAGAAAGTGGAGCAAGCCGAGGTGGATGGGGACGGCTACCAGGTGTTTAAGATGCCGTGGTCGGTCAATCTGAATTATAGCTTCAACATCTCGGAGGACCGTTCGCGTCCCATCAATCGTCGCACCATGCGCTATCCTTACCGCTATACGCACAACCTGAGTGCCAACGGCAACATCAAGATATCCAACCGTTGGGCCATTAGTTTTAATACCGGTTATGATTTCGAGGCTAAGGAAATCGTGCAGACCACGTTCAACATTACGCGCGACCTGCACTGCTTCAGCATGACGGCCAGCTTGTCGCCTTTTGGCCGTTGGCGTTATTACAACTTTACCATTCGGGCCAATGCCAGTATCCTGCAAGACCTCAAATGGGAACAGCGCAGCCAGACGCAGAGTAACATCCAATGGTATTGATGTTGCGCTTGCTGCCTTACCAGACAATGGGTTGTTTGCCATGCAAACGCAAGTATTCGTTCGTGCGGCTGAAGTGCTTGTTGCCGAAGAACCCGCGCGAGGCCGACAACGGCGACGGATGGGGCGAGGCAAGTAGCAGGTGGCGGTTGGGGTCGATGAAGTTTCCTTTGCGCTGGGCGTAGGCTCCCCAAAGCAAGAATACGAGGTGCTCGCGTTCGTCGGCCAGAATGCGGATAACGGCATCAGTGAAGGTTTCCCAGCCGCGTCCCTGGTGCGAACCGGCTTGGTGGGCACGCACGGTCAGCGTAGCGTTGAGCAGTAGTACGCCTTGTTGTGCCCAACGGACCAAACTGCCACTGGTGGGCACGTCTGTCCCGATGTCGTTTTTTATTTCTTTGAAGATGTTTACCAGCGATGGAGGAAAGGGAACTCCATCGTTCACGGAGAAGCACAAACCTTGGGCTTGGCCTGGCTCATGGTAGGGGTCTTGGCCGATGAGTACGACCTTTACCTGGTCGAAGGGACAGAGGTTGAAAGCATTGAAAATGAGTCGTCCCGGTGGATAAACGGGGCCGTGAGCATATTCGGAGCGCACGAAGTCGGTTAGCGTTCGGAAGTAGTCTTTGTCAAACTCGGGTTGTAGTCGCTGTCTCCAGCTTTCTTCTATCTGTACGTTCATATTTGGATAGGATGTCTTGTTTTCGCGGGCGAAGATACGACAAGTTTCCCGTCTTTAATATCCTTTTCGGTAGTGTTTTTTGCCCTTTCTTCGTTACGGCGAGGTGAAGGAGACTGGGCTTTTTGCTTCGTTCAGCCTTCTTTTTCTCCTTTTGTCGGTGAAAGATGAAGTTTTAGCTGGAAAAGTTTTCCCATGTCGCCGGAAAAATGTATTTTAGCAAGCTTTTTATGGGACACAGGATATTATTTTAATAACATAATCTTCTCAAATGTTTGAACAAGACAGAATTATAAAGATTAACATTGAGGAGGAGATGAAGAAGTCTTACATTAACTACTCCATGTCGGTTATTGTGGCTCGTGCTCTTCCCGATGTTAGAGATGGCTTCAAGCCGGTTCATCGTAGAATACTTTTCGATATGATGGAACTGGGTAATACTTCGGACAAACCTTATAAGAAATCGGCCAGAATTGTGGGTGATGTGTTGGGAAAATACCACCCGCATGGCGACTCGTCGGTCTACGGCGCATTGGTGCGCCTGGCGCAGGACTGGAACATGCGCTACATGCTGGTGGACGGGCAGGGCAACTATGGGTCGGTGGACGGAGACAGTCCGGCAGCCATGCGTTACACCGAGTGCCGTCTTAGAAAGATAGGTGAAGAGATGATGCAGGATATCGATAAGGAGACGGTGGACATGACCAAGAACTTTGACAACACGCTGGATGAACCCACGGTGTTGCCTACCCGCATACCGAATCTGCTTGTCAACGGGGCTTCAGGAATAGCTGTGGGGATGGCCACAAACATGCCGACCCACAACTTGCGTGAAGTGATTGATGCCTGTGTAGCCTATATAGACGACAACAATATAGACATAGACGGCCTGATGAGATACGTCAAGGCCCCGGACTTCCCTACCGGTGGGTATATCTTCGGGATGAGCGGTGTGCGTGAGGCATACCATACGGGGCATGGCCGCATTGTGATGCGTGGCCGGGCCGAAATAGAGGCTGGGGACACGCACGACAAGATTGTCGTAACGGAAATCCCTTATGGCGTAAACAAGGCCGAGCTGATAAAGGATATAGCCGACTTGGTGAATGAGAAGAAAATAGACGGTATATCGAACGTGAATGACGAGACCGACCGAGAGGGAATGCGTATCGTCGTTGACGTAAAACGCGATGCCAATGCCAGTGTGGTGCTGAATAAGCTGTATAAGATGACACAGCTGCAGACCTCGTTTGGTGTCAATAATGTGGCTTTGGTCCATGGGCGTCCTCGTTTGCTGAACTTGAAGGATCTGATACGCTACTTCGTGGAGCACCGTCACGATGTGGTTATTCGGCGCACGAAGTTCGACCTGCGCAAGGCCAAGGAGCGTGCCCACATTCTTGAAGGCTTGATTATCGCTTCGGACAACATCGACGAGGTTATCCGAATAATACGGGCCAGCAAGTCGCCGGCCGAAGCTGTCGGCGGGCTGATGGAGCGTTTCAGCCTTAGCGAGGTGCAGGCACGGGCTATTGTCGAGATGCGTTTGCGTCAGTTGACAGGCCTCATGCAAGAGCAACTTCGCAACGAGTATGCCGAAATAGAGAAACGCATTGCTTACTTGGAGGAGATTTTGGTGAACGAAGATTTGTGCAGCAAAGTGATAAAGGATGAACTGATAGAGGTGAAGGAAAAGTATGGAGACGAACGTCGTTCCGAAATCGTTTACTCCTCTGAAGAGTTCAATCCTGAAGACTTTTATGCCGACGAGGAGATGATTATAACCATTTCGCACATGGGTTACATCAAGCGGACACCCTTGAGCGAATTCCGTGCCCAGAACCGTGGCGGTGTAGGTTCTAAGGGTAGTGATACGCGCGATGAGGACTTTGTGGAGCATATCTATCCGGCAACGATGCACAACACTATGATGTTCTTCACACAGAAGGGCAGATGCTATTGGCTGAAAGTATACGAAATCCCCGAAGGCTCCAAGAACGCCAAAGGGCGTGCTATTCAAAACTTGTTGAACATCGAGCCGGGCGATGCTGTCAATGCTTACTTGCGTGTGAAGAACCTGAACGACCAAGCCTTCATCAACAGTCACTATGTGCTGTTCTGCACGAAGAAAGGCGTGGTGAAGAAAACGTTGCTCGAACAGTATTCCCGCCCGCGTCAAAATGGGGTTAATGCTATTACCATACGGGAGGACGACCAAGTGATAGAAGTTCGCATGACCAACGGCCACAACGAGATTGTCATAGCCAATCGCAATGGTCGTGCCATCCGCTTCAACGAGGGGGCTGTGCGTGTCATGGGGCGTACTGCTACCGGCGTGCGAGGCATGTTGCTTGACGACGACGGACAGGATGAGGTCGTAGGTATGGTTTGCATCAAAGACCCGGAGGCGGAGACTATCATGGTGGTTTCGGAACAGGGATACGGCAAACGGACGGACCTGGAAGACTATCGTAAGACCAATAGGGGAGCCAAGGGTGTGAAGACGCTGAATATCACGGAAAAGACGGGCAAGTTGGTTGCCATTAAGTCGGTGACGGACGACAACGACCTGATGATTATCAACAAGTCGGGCATCACCATCCGCTTGAAAGTCTCCGACGTACGCGTCATGGGACGTGCCACTCAGGGCGTGCGCCTCATCAACCTTGAGAAGCGCAACGACGAGATTGCATCGGTCTGCAAGGTGCTTTCGGACACGGAAGAGGACCATGTGGAAACCCCGGATGCCGATGCACAGAGCGATAATATGTCCGACATTACGGATCGGGCGTTGGATACCTCCAATGGGAACTAAGCAGAAACAACGTATATAATATTAATTACAAACACTAACTTTATTTTGTTATGAAAAAGACTTTTTTGACTGTAGTGTTGCTGTGTGCCGCAGGTCTGGCATTTGCACAGGAGAAAAACGTGAAAGAAGCTAAGAAACTTGCCGGAGCGGTTACCCCTGACTTTGTGCGGGCCGAACAGCTCATCGGCGACGCGCTGACCAATCCCGAAACTAAGGACTTGGCCGAGACGTGGAACGTGGCAGGCTTTGTGCAGGAACGTAGGATGGAAAAGGAGATGGAGAACGCCTATCTGCAACAACCCTACGACACGGTTCAGTTGTATAAGAGTACACTCGACATGTGCAAGTACTACCTGAAGTGCGACGAACTGGCGCAAGTGCCGAACGAGAAGGGTAAGGTGAAGAACAAATACCGTAAGGCCAATAGTGCCACGATGCTGGGTGAACGCAACAACTTGCTCAACGGCGGTATAGAGTTCTATAACCGCTATCTTTCCGACAACAATAAAGAGACAGGCAAGCGTGCACTTGATTGCTTTGCCATGTACATAGACATGGCTTCTCATCCCATGTTCGAGAAGGCCAACCTGGTCCAGACCGACACGTTGCTCCCTCAGGTGGCCTACTATGCCGGCATGACGGCCTTGAAGCTGGAGGACTATCCCAGTATCCTGAAGTATACCCCTATGGCGCAGGACAACAAGGAAGTGGGCATGTATGCTATGGAACTCGTCTCCACGGCTCTGAAGGCCGAGGGCGATACCGTCAAGTGGCTTGCCTCCTTGCAAGAGGGTATGAGAAAGTATCCCCAGCATGCTTTCTTCTTCGGGCACATGGTTGATTACTACAGCAATAACAACAAGTTCGACGAGGCCATCCGTTTTGCCGACGAGATGCTGGCCAAGGACCCCTCCAATCCCTTCAACCTCTATGTCGAGGGCTATCTCTACCACAACAAGTACAGCGTCTTGGCCGGGAAAGAGGATAGTAAGGCTGAGGCCGAGGCTGCCATGAACAAGGCTATGGAGTACTACCAGAAGGCTATCGCTGTCGATCCGAAGTATGTCGAAGCCTATTCCAACCTTGGCCAGCTCTATTGCTTGCAGGCTCAGGACTACTCAAGTACGGCAACGACCGATATCAACGACCCCGCCTATCAGGAAAGCCAGGAGAAGTTGAAGGGTTTCTACTTGGAGGCCAAGAAGTACTACGAGAGGGCACGCGAGCTGAGTCCCGAGCAGAAGAATCTCTGGATGCAGGGCCTGAGTCAGGTGTACTATGTGCTGGGCATGGGTGCCGAGTATGAGGCTCTTCAGAACGAGCGGTAATTGCAGCTAAGAATGGACTTGTTTCGCTCATAGTTGACTTATTTTTATAAATCAAGAGGCGGGACATGAAACGGACTAAGCCCCTGTAAGTCGGCTCGGCGGAGGGTATTCCTTCCCGCTGGACGACTGGCAGGGGCTTTCTTTGTAACGGTTTTGATGGCTTTGTCAGAACGCCCGTCCTTCAAAGACGTTGGATTCTTCGCTTGGCAACAGACGGCCTCCCAAAGTGGTGGCGTTCGAACTGTAGTTCGGGCTTACGGTTGCCGTTGCCCGATTGCTGCCTTGGGGTATAGCAATGTGTATTGAGGCCGAGATGCCCGCTCCTTGTACGTTTAGGTTTACCGTCACGTTCCCTTTTTTGTCGGTCTTCATGACGATGTTCGAGGCTGTTCCTTCGAGTGTGATACCACCTACACCGTTTAGTCCACCTATGTCCGAGCGGGGAGATATCTGCACTACGGCCCGGTCATCGCTTACCGATACGAAGTTTGTCCCGTTGTCCACATATGTAGTGCCCATGCGGGCGGAACTGATGTAGTCTGCTTCCAGTACGAAATTCAGTTGCTTGATGGCGTTCAGGGCTTTTTCAAAAGCCAGAGAGTCGGCTTGCTCGTCTGTCAGTCTGCGTTCGGTTTTGCTCGGTTCTCTTTGCTCCTTTTCGTCCTGTTTCCTTTCATGGCTGGTGTAAATGCGCGTTTGGGTCTGTGACAGGCCATCCGGGCACGGAGCCGTCAATGCGACCAAAAACACGATGATGCTTGTGATGCTTCTCTTTTTCATAACTTTTACTCCTATTTTAGATTGGACTGATAACTGTTTGCGCAAATATCGTTTGAGATTGGTTTTCTGTCAAGAACATGGGGGTTAAAGTTTCCATACGTGTCGCTGTTTTGGACGAAATGCAGGACGAACTTCTCGATTGTTTCGCCCTACTTAGTCGTCCCTTAAACTCAAATCGGCTATTAGAAGGCGAAAGCGCTTGGAAAGTCAGAGAATGACTATCAAGCACACGGCAAGGCGGTCTAATGACTGATTTGGGTTAAAATTCAGGTAGGCCATCAGAGGCTTCTTTAACAATATCGGAAATTATAATGCGGAGTTGGAATTTTCTAGAAGGGGCAAAAAATAGCACTCCACTGTTTGTTTTCCCGGCCTTTTTGCCTAATTTGGCACCCGAAAACAACCAGACATAAGCCTGGCAGGGACATGTCCTCAACACGTGCTCGAAGCTACTTTGCCAATATTAGAAGAGGCACGACAGAATGTACATGTGGCACGAAGACGAAAGTACGCTTGATACAGGCGGTGAACAAATAAAGAAAGATAAAGAGATGAACAGATGGTGGGCGACAGCCTTAATACTATTGATGGTTTGTACATGCAACGCACAGCAGATCGTTTACTCTAACTTGAGAGAATTGCTGGACGGAACAGGCGACACTCTGACGACGCTGCAAGCCGTGAAACGTAATAAAAGCCAAATATTGCTAATGAACGGGGGGGATTATCGGATAGAGTGCCTAGACAACCCCGGACTGAATCGGTTCCTGCGCATGCGTTGTTACGCTGTGCGCATCGACTCGGCCCTATACGTCAATTGCCGTAAGATGCGCTACAAGCGCTACCGATTTGGCGGTTGTTTTGCACCAGCCTGGCAACAAGGCAACCGCATCTACTTCACGGCACAGCCGCTGGGGCAGGCGGCAGGTAGTCAGTTCGCACCGCTCGATGAGCCTCGACTGGGCGGACAAGTAGGGGATGCCTTGGCTGCATCGGCTCTAATAGATGTACGGGTGTGTTACGAGATAGACCCACGAACGGGGCGATCGCATTTCGTGGGCAAAGAACGACTAACCGAGCTACTCGACGGATACCCTGCGCTACAAGATTCACTGAACAAAGAAACGAACGAGTCAGCCGAAGTTGTATGCCGCTACTTGCACGCCATGAGCTTGGGTGCCATGCAGCACTTTGTTTACGAGGGGATATTGCGCCCCACGAAGCAGGAAGCAAGTATGAGATGCCGCCTCGAAATCAGCGGCTTCGAGTTCAGTGGTGACGGCACATTTGTCCTCACTGCCCTTCCAGAAACTGGCAGCAATCGTAAGGCTCAGATGTGGGCAGGCCGCCTCTATACCGAGCGTGGAGATGCCCATGATACCGATGCTACTGTGTGGTGTTTGGTGACCAGTGACGAAAAGGTTCTCTGCCGCTTCTTGTACGTCGACACGCATACACTGTTGTTGCTTGACGAACATTCGCGCCGCCCGGCCTCAAAGGAAGGCCGTACCCTGCATCTGGAATATTAATTAGTCGTCCCTTAAAAAGTATATGCCAGCGAGACATTTTTCCAATAGAGTGTCTCGCTGAATTTTTCGACAAGTGC
>CALULL010000023.1 GCA_944321465.1 uncultured Bacteroides sp. | reverse complement strand
CCTCTCTGAAAAATAAATGTTTTTATTGCTTATTATCCGCACCCAAAAAGTTGCATTTATAAGTTGAACTCAAGTCAGATTAATACTATTATGAAAACTGTTCTTTTGTTTTTCGCCTGTCTGCTTGCCGGTGTTGTTCAAGTGCAGGCACAGACAATCAAGGGGCGACTGACCGACACGACCGGACAGCCCGTAGCCTATGCCAATGTAATTCTGCAAACCTCAGACTCGACCTTCGTGGATGGCACCAATACCAACGATGAGGGAAAGTTTGCCGTGATGGCTCCCGGCAGCGGAGACTACCTGCTGCAATTGAGCTTTATCGGCTATGAAACGCAACTGGTGAGTTTGCCCGGGCTGGACAAGGACATGGACCTGGGCACGTTGGTGCTCGACGAAAGCACGCAGATGCTGGACGAGGCGACCGTCACCGCCAGTGCCACGGTGAGGAAGATAGACCGGCAGATTGTCTACCCCTCTGCCACGCAGCGCAGCCTCTCTTCCGGAGGATACGACCTCCTGGCCCGCATGATGCTCCCCAACTTGAAGGTGGACCCCGTGAACAACCAGATATCCACCGTGTCGAACGGGCAAGTGGAGGTCCGCATCAATGGTGTGGTAGCCAGTAGCGGGCAGCTCATGGCCTTGCAGCCCGAGGAGGTGTTGCGCGTGGAGTATGTCGACAATCCCGGTATGCGCTACAGCGATACCCAGGTGGAGGCCGTCGTCAACTACATCGTCAAGCGCAGGGACAGCGGGTTCAGCGGCGGGCTTTCTGCACTGAATGCCGTGGCCACTGGCTTTGGCAACGACAATCTCTACCTGATATTCAACAAAGGGAAGTCGCAGTTCTCCGTGAACTACTACATGACCTACCGCGACTACGATGACCGCTACGTGGAGGGCTTCGAACGCTACACCCTGCCGGACGGGACGACGCGCCAACGCGACCAGCTGCCCGTGTCTGCGCCTTTCGGCTACACGACGCATACGGTTCAGGCCACCTATAACCTGACGTCCCCGGACAAGTACGCGCTCAACATCCAGTTCACCGACGACTACTATCATACCGGCAAACAAGACTTCCGTCAGCGGCTGGTGGAGCAGGGACATGCGGACCTCTACACCTTCACTCACCGCACGGACCGCAATAACTCGCCCTCGCTGGACATCTACTACGAGCAACAGTTGCCCGGGCAGCAGAGCCTGACGGCAAATCTGGTGGGCACGTACATCGGTACAGACTTCACCTATGACTACCGCACCTATGAGACACCCGGAACCGACCTTTCCCGCTATGCCTACGGAACGGAGGGCGACCGCTATTCGCTGATAGGCGAGGCCATCTATGGTAAATCCTGGAAGAAGGTGCGCCTCAACGTGGGCATGAAAGGCAATAAGGCTTATACACGGAATGTCTATACCGGCGATGGCGGCAAGACCCTGCGTCTGCACAACAGCAGTATCTATGGCTACGCGGAGTTGCTGGGCAGGCTCGGGAAGCTGGATTACCGGATTGGGGCTGGCGTGCAGCGGCAAGCCTTCAGCGAGTCGGACGTAAGCTATCGGTACGTCACCTTCCGCCCCACGTTGTCTTTAGCCTATCCCGTGTTTGGCGGGGCGCAGTTGCGCTACTCATTCTCCGTATCGCCCTACACTCCCTCGCTTTCCGCCTTGAGCGATGTCCTCCAGCAGAAGAACGACTTGCAGGCGAGCCGTGGCAACCGCAACCTGGAGCCTTATCGTTCTTACGACAACCGGCTGACCTTCGCGTGGGGCAACAGTCGCCTGTCTGCTTACCTCGAAGGCTGGTACGCCCACTACGACAATCCCATTATGACGACCATCAATCCCGTGCAGAACGAGGCGGGCGGCTACGTGCTTGAGTTCTCGTCCGACAATGGGGACAGTCACCGTCAGGCCGGAGGTATGCTCAGCCTTCAGTGGAAGATTATCCCCGAACATCTGTCCATCGGTGCTTACGGGGGTGTCAGTTACTATCACTCGGTGGGCGAAGGGCTTGACAACGAGTACACGGCCTGGAACGGGGGAGTGTCGCTCGATGCCAATTACAAGAACTTCGGACTGTACATTACGGCGGCTACGCGTCCGAGGTCGCTCTACGGCTATCACGTCAACTATGGCGAGAAAAACGCCGTTGTGCAGCTTTCCTACAAGCACAAGTCCCTCTTGGTGGGCGCATTCTGCCTCTACCCCTTCATGCCGGGCGGTTGGACGGGCGGTTCGCGCATCACGGGTAGCCGCTTCATCGAGTCGCGCAGCTGGACGCACATCGAGGACAATGGCAATATGTTCTGTCTCTTCCTGCGGTGGGACTTCAGCGTGGGCCGCCAGTCTCAGGCCAAATCAAAGACCTTGCAGAACAAGGATACCGACTCGGGCATTGCAAAGTGACTGCTTCCGCCGGGTTTGTTCCGCCCGTCGGGGGCTAAAAATATTCTGGCAAGAGTTCCGTATTACCCTCGAATTTTCCTACCTTTGCAGCAAAATTTAACGAATAGGTAACATCTATTACAAAATGAGCGAAAAAGCACCTTTTATGGTATTCTCGGGTACTAATTCGAGATACCTGGCAGAGAAAATTTGCGCAAGCTTGGGCTGCCCCCTGGGTAAGATGAACATTACCCACTTTGCGGATGGCGAGTTTGCCGTGTCGTACGAGGAGTCCATCCGGGGAGCACACGTGTTCTTGGTTCAGTCCACCTTCCCCAACTCGGACAACCTGATGGAGCTGCTACTGATGATTGACGCCGCCAAGCGCGCGTCGGCCAAAAGCATCGTGGCTGTTGTACCTTACTTTGGCTGGGCACGCCAAGACCGTAAAGACAAGCCTCGCGTCTCGATAGGTGCGAAGCTCGTGGCCGACCTGCTGTCGGTTGCAGGCATCGACCGCCTGATAACGATGGACCTCCACGCGGACCAGATACAGGGCTTCTTCAACATACCCGTCGACCACCTGTATGCCTCGGCGGTGTTCCTGCCCTACATAGAGTCCCTGAAACTGGAGAACCTCGTCATCGCCACGCCCGACGTGGGCGGCTCCAAGCGTGCCAGCACGTTCTCCAAGTACCTGGGTGTTCCCCTGGTGCTGTGCAACAAGTCGCGCGAGAAGGCCAACGAGGTGGCCTCCATGCAGATCATCGGCGACGTGAAGGGGAAGAACGTCGTGCTGGTGGACGACATCGTGGACACGGCCGGGACCATCACCAAGGCGGCCAACATCATGCTCGAGGCCGGTGCCACCTCGGTGCGTGCCATTGCCAGCCACTGTGTCATGTCCGACCCCGCCTCGTTCCGCATTCAGGAGTCGGGGCTGGAGGAGATGGTCTTCACCGACAGCATTCCCTACTCCAAGAAGTGCAGCAAGGTGAAGCAGCTTAGCATAGCAAGCATGTTTGCCGAGACGATACGCCGTGTGGTGAACAACGAGTCGATAAGCTCGCAATACCTTATTTAAGTTTTTTGAGATACACCGTTTAGGGGGTTAAACCAGAGGCGGGCCGGGAGGCGTTAGCACGTCTGTCCCGGCCCGTCTTGTTTTTCTTAGCCACACATGAGTACATTCAGACACAAGGGGCGTGTGGTGGCCGGTGTGCTGGCGGGGGTGGTCGTGCTGCTGGCCGTGGGCTATGCCTGTCTGCCCTATTACGCCCGGCAGGCACTCATCCACCTGATGCCCGACATCGACGACCTGCAACTCTTCGACCGTCACACGGTGGAGCGGGGCGACACCGCCTGGCTCTGGCCCCATGCCCAGGGCTACAACCGCTACCGGCTGGAGCCGGAAGACTCGGCCTGCCTGGCACGGCTGGAGACGGTCTCCTTCCTCGTCATACGCCACGACAGCATCCTCTTCGAGCACTACTACGACGGGTGGAACGACACGCTTACGTCCAACCTCTACTCGGCCACCAAGACCATCGTCGGCCTGCTGGTGGGCATTGCCCACGGGGAGGGGGCCATCCGTAGCCTCGACGACCCGGTGAGCCGCTACATCCCCTCCTACACGCGGGGGCGGCAGGCGCAGGTGACGTTGCGCGACCTGCTCACCATGAGCGGCGGCATGGCGTGGGACGAGTCCTATGCCTCGCTCTTCTCCGTCACCACCCACGGCTACTATGGCAACGACCTTTACGACCTCGTGACGGGGCTTGACGTGGCCGATGCCCCCGGACGGCAATACAGCTACCGCAGCGGGGAGACCCAGCTGCTGGCCTTCGTGCTCGAGGCTGCCACGGGACAGACCCTGAGCGAGTATGCCGAGGAGAAACTTTGGAAGCCCATGCAGGCCGAGCGCGATGCCTACTGGCTGCTCGACAAGGAGGGAGGCGACGAGAAAGCCTTCTGCTGCTTCCACACCACGGCCCGCGACGCGGCCCGCTTTGGCCGCCTCATGCTGCACGGGGGCGAGTGGGGCGGCAGGCAGCTGGTGCCCGCCGACTATATGGCCGAGGCCATGCGCCCGGCCTCTTACCTGAAGGACCAGTGGGGAAAGGACTCGCTGGACTATTACGGTTTCCAGACCTGGATAATGCACTACCGGGGGCAGGTCAACCCCTACATGCGCGGTATGCTGGGACAGTACGTCATCGCCATTCCTTCGCTCGATGCCATCGTCGTCCGCCTGGGGCACAAGCGGAGTGATGTCTACCGGCGCGAGCTGACCACCGACATCATACGCTACATGGACATTGCCATGAAGGTGCTACAGGCCGAACGTTAGGCGCAGGCCTTCGTCGATGCTGCGGGGGCGGTAGCCCAGCTCGCGGCGTGCCTTGCCGATGCTGAGGCTGCTGAAGCGCGGGCGGGGCGTGTCTTCGCCCATTTCCCCGGTCGGCACGGGAAGGACCAGTGAGCGGTCCAACCCCAGCACGTCGGCCACGCGCAGGGCCAGGTCGGCAATGCTCAGGCTTTCGTCGCCGCAGATGTGGTAGATGCCTTTGCCGCCTTGTGCGATGAGCAGCCGCACGCCTTGGGCTACGTCGTCCACGAAGGTAGGCGTGCGCCATTGGTCGTCGGCCACCCGCACGCACTCGTTGTTGCGCAGGCGGTTGGCTACCAGCTGGACGATGTTGCCGTGCTGGCCGGGCAGGGGGCAGCCGTAGACTACCACCACGCGGGCTATGGCGTAGTCCGTGCAGGTACTGGCCACGAGGCGTTCGCTCTCCAGTTTTGTCTGTCCGTAGTAGTTCAGCGGGCGGGGTGTGTCGTCTTCTGTGTATGGCCGGTCGGTGTCCCCGCCGAACACGAAGTCCGATGAAAGGTGTATCAGTTTGGCCCCGTGCCGCTCACAGCAGGCGGCCAGTACTCCCACGGCATCCACATTGATGCGGCGGGCTTCCTCGTGGTGCGCCTCGCAGTAGCCGGTGGCCGACTGGGCGGCGGTGTTCACCACCACGTCGGGGTGCAGTTCGTCAAACAGCTGCCTGACGCTGTGCTCGTCCGTTACGTCGGCTTGCACGAAGCCGTGTCCCGTTCCCGGACAAAGGTCGGCGTGCAGAGAACAGCCGATGGCGTGGAAGCCTGCGTCCTGTGACAGGTCGTCCAGGATGCGCCGTCCGGTGAACCCGTTGGCTCCTACGACCAAAACTCGTTTCTTTTCCATAAATCCGTGTGTGTGTTTCGTGCGTATTGTGTGTTTTGGGGCATTGCCCGGAACGGCCTGGCAGCGGGCTTCCCGTGGGGGAAGTCCTGCTGCCGGGCCGCCTGTGGTTGTCATACCAAGCGTCCTATCCACTGGTCGCGTTCGCCCGGGAGCAGGTCGACCACGGGGACCTCAATCATCGTATAGCAGCCCGGACGCTGGCGCATGGCGGCACGTGCCACGCAGACCAGAACCTGGCCCGTGAGGGCGGGGTTGTTGATGCGCATGTTGAACTCGAACAGCTGGTTCTGCGTCTTGCCCGACACACCTTTGCGGGTGAGGTGCACGCCGTGGCCCATGTCGAGCAGGGCATCCACGCTGGGCACCTGCTGCACGTGCGTTTCGTCGTGGGCAAAGTAGGGGTCGGTCTTGATGGCGTTCTCCACCTGTGCGAAGTCGTGTCCTTCCTCCAGTTCCACGTAGACCATGCGGCGGTGTATGCCCGTGCCTACGGGTATGGTCATGGAGAGGGCGGCCTTCACGCCGGGGACGGCCTTCACGGCCACGGTGTGTCCCATGCTCATGCCCGGTCCGAAGTTGGTGTAGGTGATGCCCTTGGGGGCTATGGCCTCGAGCAGGGCGCGCACCACCGAGTCGCTGCCCGGGTCCCATCCGGCGGAGATGATGGCGGCGGTGTTGTGCTGCTTGGCGACGGCATCCAGCGTGCGGCGCAAGGCGGGCACGTCGGTGTGTATGTCGAAGCTGTCCACCGTGTGTATGCCCAGTGCCAGTATCTCCTTGGCATACTGCTCCACGCTGCGGGTAGGGGTGCAGAGGATGGCCACGTCTACGTCCTCCAGCTCGCTGATGTGTTTTACGACGGGATACTCGCTAAGTTCGGCGGGGCGGTTGGCGGCTCTGGCGCGGCGCACTACCCCGGCTACCTCGAAGTCGGGGGCAGCCTGCAGGGCTTGCAGGACGTAGTGTCCAATGTTGCCATATCCAACGATGGCGGCTCTTACTTTTTTCATACTCAAAATCTTGTTTAGTTGTCAATAAGTTGTTGATTTGGCGCAAATGTACGCATTTTGACTTACGATGGCGCGGTGTTGACATACATTAACGGTGCCCGTCCGTCCCCCTGCGGGAGGCGCGATGGTCCCGGGGTGGGGCGGAACGGCGCGGAAGCGGGTCGTGCGGCGTGTCGTAGGCGGCTTTCGTACAGGCGGTTGCGGGCACACCTCTGCCCCTTGGCGGGCGCACCTGTGCCCCCTCGCTGGCACACCTTCGCTTCCCGGCGGGCACAGGTGTGCCCCCGCGGGCGGCTGGCGCGGGATCGTGCGGCTCAGGCGTTCAGGCGGTAGGTGGCCATTGTCCAGCGGTTGCGTTCGCGTTCGTGCAGGCGTTCGAGGCCCAGGCGGCGTGCCTCGTCGTCGAGCATGGGCAGGTCGCTGGCGTAGAACCCGCTTATCAGCAGGCGTGCGCCGGGCTTCATGCGGGCTACGTATGCTTGCATGTCGTTCAGCAGGATGTTGCGGTTGATGTTGGCCAGCACGATGTCGAAGGGGCCCTTGTCCGCCAGCGAGGAGGCATCGCCCTGATAAACGTCGATGCCGTCCAGGCGGTTCAGGGCGATGTTCTCCAGCGAGTTGCGCACACACCAGTCGTCGATGTCGACTGCCGTGCAGTGGGCGGCACCGCGCATACGGGCCAATATGGCCAGTATGGACGTGCCGCAGCCCATGTCGAGCACCCGCAGCCCGCGCAGGTCGGTGTCCAGCAGCTCGGCCAGCATCAGGCTGGTGGTCTCGTGGTGTCCCGTCCCGAAGGCCATCTGTGGGTTGATGACGATGTCGTACTCGGCCTGCGGCAGGTCGCGGTGGAAGGTGCTGTGCACCACGCAGCGGCCTTCGATGACGATGGGTCGGAAGAAGTTCTTCTCCCACTCCTCGTTCCAGTCCTTGTCCTCGGGCTCGGTGCAGGTGTAGGTTATGTCCGTGCCGGGCAGGGGGAAGGCTTGCAGGGCCGTTTCCAGCTGGCTGGGGAGGAACGAGGCTTTGGGTATGTAGGCCGACAGGGTGCCGTCGGGCTGTTCCATGAAGCTCTCGAAGCCGATGTCGGCCAGCAGGCCGGTCAGCACGTCGGTGGCCGTCTCGGTGCGAGGGGAGAGGCTGAAGTTGTATTCCAGATATTGCATAGCGGATATAATAATAGGTGAAAACTAGCCGTTGCCGCAGCCCTTGGAGCGGGAGGAGAGGCAACGATTGTGCAAAGATACGTTATTTAGGGGCTTCCCTAATTTTATTTAGGAAAAAACTGTAGTAGTTTTGATTTCAATGTTGTATGTTTGCAAAACCGTAGAGAGGCAATTGCTGTTTTATGAACCTGTAAATACTCCTAAGCGTATGAAAAAGATATTGTTATTGTCCCTGTTCATGGCCTTGTGCGTGCCGTGGACATCGGTGGCGCAGACGGACGACCTGTACTACGTCCCTCAGAAGAAAGAGAAGAAGCAGACCGAGACCCGCATAACGACTGCCGTAAGGACCGAAAACCCGTCCGGGACAACGGGGAGCACGGAGACGGTCGTGGTGCACGGCAACACGCCGGTGACGGTCAGCTCCACGTCCTCGGGCACGACCGTCGTGGTGAAGGACGGCCGGGGCGGCAACGAGCGCGACGTGGACGAATACAACCGCCGCTATTCGAGCGACGAGGACTATTATGCGGATGAAGAGGAATACGCCGACGGGGACGAGGCCACGGACGACGGCCTGGACGGCGAGTGGGTGAACGGCTTTGAAGGCACGCCGCAGGACTACGAGTACGCCACGCGCATCATCCGTTTCCACAACCCGCGCTATGCCATCAGCATCGGCAGCCCGCTGTACATCGACGTGGTGTATGGCCTGGACTCGTGGAACTGGAATGTCTATACCGACGGGCTTTATGCCTATGCCTTCCCGACGTTCTCCAATCCCCTGTGGTGGGACTGGCGTTTCAATTCGTTCGGTTGGTGGGGCTACCCTTATCCGTATTACGGCTGGGGCTGGCATCTGGGCTGGTATAGCGGTTGGTATGCCGGCTGGCACGGCTGGGGCTGGGGTTGGCATCATCCGCATCCGGGCTGGCATCACGGAGGCTGGTATGCGCCTCGCTACACCAACCGCCACTCCATAGCCGGTTCGCGCTATCCCACGGGAGCACGCTCCTCGGTGGGCGCACGTCGCAGCATCGGGTCGACGCGCGGCTCCTCCGCCGTGCGCGGTTCGGCCACGGGCAGTCGCGGGTCGGTGCGCAGCCGGGTGGTCAACTCGCGTTCGTCCTCATCGGGGCGCACCAGTACGTCGGCGGTCCGCTCGCGGACAAGCCGTAGCAGCACGTCTGCGTCGCGCGGCAGCACGTACACCCGCTCGGGCAGCACGCGCAGCGGTTCCTACTCCAGCGGTACGCGCACGTCCACGACCTCCCGCTCCAGCTACAGCCGGGGTGGCTCGTCGTCGCGCGGCAGCTACTCCACGCGCCCGGACAACACGCGCACGAGCCGTTCCTACACCCCGTCCACACGGTCGGGCAGTAGCAGCCGTTCGTCGGGCTTCTCCTCGGGCAGCAGTATGCGTTCGGGCGGTTCGTTCTCGCGCGGTGGTGGCGGAGGAGGCTCCATGCGATCGGGTGGCGGCGGCTCGCGCCGACGCTGAAGGCGCGTATGCCTTTTTTACCGAGGGGAGTCGCGTGCGTCGCGCCGTCTCCTCAACTGACAGACAAAGGACAAAACAAACTTAACAAGCATCATGATAAGGAAATTAACGGCAATGGCCCTTCTGCTTTCTGTGGTTGCCACAGCTGGAGGGCAAACGATATACGAGGCCGCAGGCATAGTGAACAAGGACCTGAACGGCACGGCCCGTTTTGTGGGCATGGGCGGGGCTATGGGTGCGTTGGGAGGCGACATCTCGACCATCTCGACCAACCCGGCAGGCATAGGCATCTACCGCAGCAACGATGCCATGCTGTCGTTCGGGTTCTCGGCCTACGGGACAGAGAGCAACTATCTGGGCAACAAGTCGTCGTCGGACAACACGCGCGGTTCGTTCGACAACATCGGCTTCGTGCTCGCCACGAAGATAGGCAACGCCACGCCGCTGCGCTACGTCAACGTGGGCTTCAACTACCGCAAGGCAAAGTCGTTCTACCGCAATACGCGGATGGGGGGCAACCTGGGCGGATTTTCGCAGACACAGCAGATGGCGGGACAAGCTGCCGGGCTGACGAACTGGGGCAGTTCGCCTTTCGAAGACAGTGGCATAGGCTGGCTGTCGGCCCTGGGCTATGAGGGATACCTGATTACCGACCTGATGTCGCAAAGCGAACTGGACGGCATCTTGCAGTCGAACCCGGACTACGACAACTACGAGCCCTACACCGTGAATGGACGACAGGTGACCAACTTGCAGGGCGAACTGATGTACCGCACGCCGGGTGAGTACATTGGCATGTATTCTGACGGGATGGCGGACTTTCGTTCGGAGGAACGGGGCGGTATAGACGAGTACGACCTCAACATCTCTTTCAACATCAACGACCGGGTCTATCTGGGCCTTACGGCAGGAATATACTCTGTGGACTATGCTAAGAACACGCAGTACTCGGAGGACTACGGAAACCAGGAAGGATACACGCTGAACAGCTACAGCCGCATTGACGGGACGGGCTTCGACATTAAGATGGGGGCCATCATACGGCCTTTTGAGTACTCGCCCCTGCGCATCGGACTGGCTGTGCACACGCCCACCTTCTACAAGCTGGACTACACCACGGGTGCCTACTTGCAGTCCGATGTCCTGAACTACCTGGACGTGGAGAACGAGGTGGGCATTCCCAGCGGCAACATCGGCCTGTACGACATTGATACCTACGACATACTGGGACAGGACATGGTGCGTAGCTTCCAGCTGCGCACGCCGTGGCTCTACAACGTCAGTCTGGGTTATACAGTTGGTTCCAGTCTGGCCTTGGGGGCGGAGTACGAATACCAGGACTACTCTTCCATCGAATTTAAGGATTACTACGGTTACACCGACAGTTTTCAGCCCGAGAACGAGTCGACATCCTGGCTGAAAGGTGTGCACACGGTGCGCGTGGGGGCGGAATACAAGGTCGTTTCCCAGTTTGCCTTCCGTGTCGGTTACAACTACAGCAGCGGCATCTTCGAGGACTACTCATATAAGAGCTTGCCCATCAATTCGATACAGACCGATACGGACTTTGCCAACTCAGAGTCGAAGAACGACTTCACGGTAGGTATAGGCTATCGGGGGACGTTGGTTTATGCCGACCTGACCTATAAATATACTTCTTGCAAGGCCGACTTTTATCCTTTTGACATGTATGACGGTCAGCAGCTTGTGCAGGCTACCCGCTTGTCGAATACGCGCAGCCAGGTGTTGTTCACGTTGGGTTGCCGGTTCTGAGCGGGACGGACATGTCGGGTAACGCAAGGCGATGGTGTCGGTGGAAGGCCGTCGATGCAGTCGCTCGCAAAACAACGGTCCGATTTTGACCGATACTGTTGATAATGGATTTTCTAAATCGAAGAGAGAAGAATGAAGCGTAAGGAAATATTCCGCAGGCTTTTGGGACTGTTGCCGTTGCTTGCCTTGTGGCTTGTCTCGTGCAACGGAAACGGTTCGGCTACGGTGGCCGATGCCGGGCAGTATGTTCCCGATGAGCCGGATTATGCCGATGCTACGATGTGGTTTACCCGCAAGAATGCCGAAGCCGGTAAGGGGGCGGATGTGTTCTACCTTGTATCTACGTGGGAAACCGACTGGCAGACAGATGACGGGCGCATCTGCCACTATGCGGACGTGCACAATGCACAGCATCGCGCGAATATGGATAAGGAGATAGCCCGTATTGCCGACTACATGGGTGAAGGCAATAACTTTTACTCGCCCTACTATCGGCACATCACGATTGAGGGATGGGCGACACTTAACGAAGATACCATTGCGAACCGCTTCCGTACAGCGTTTGACGATGTACAGCGTGCTTTTGATGCTTTTCTGAAAGAGCGTGAACCCGAACGGCCTTTTGTATTGGCGGGATTTAGCCAAGGCGGCAAGGCGGTGGTGGAACTGCTGAAAACGCTGCCTGCCGAAGTGAGCCGGTATCTTGTGGCTGCATACGTGCTGGGCTATAAAGTGACACCGGCCGACACGCTTGCCACGGCAAACATCCGGGCAGCCCGGGGAGCCACAGATACGGGTGTGACGGTGTGCTACAACTCCGTGTCCGACGTGCGCTACATACAGCCTGTGGTGGCAGCACCTTGTGCGATGTGCATCAACCCGGTGAATTGGCGTACCGATGCCACGCCTGCGGCACTGCACGATACCATTACAGTCAGCGTGTCGCCCGAGCATCATGTGCTGGTGGTGCAAGGCTACAGCGGCGCGGAGTATCAGCCCATTCTCGGATTTCTGAACGTGGGCGACTTTCATAGCTGCGAACCGTGGCTTTATCAGGAATGCCTGCGCGAAAATATCCGGGCACGCATCGCGGCCTATTATGAGAAGAATATGTAATGGATTTTATAACGGTTATGAAGAAGCATATATTGGATTTGCTTGTGGCGGAAAACCTCCGCTTGCACGAGCACTATGCCCTGCTGAAACTTACGGCATCCCGACCTTTGCCTGAAATGGTTCCCGGACAGTTTGCTGAGGTCAGGGTGGATGGTTCGCCTACGACTTTTTTGCGTAGGCCTATCTCTATTAACTTTATCGACAGAGAACGCAATGAAGTGTGGCTGCTCATACAGTTGGTGGGCGATGGAACCCGTCGTCTGGCCCAGTATCAAAAGGGCGATGTGGTCAACGTGGTGTTGCCTTTGGGCAATGGCTTCACGTTGCCTGCCGGCGGGGCGGAAGAACATCCGTTGCTGATAGGAGGAGGCGTTGGGACGGCTCCTTTGTTGTATTTGGGGCAACAACTGGCAGAGATGGGGTGCAGACCCAGTTTCCTGCTTGGTGCCCGAAGCGGGAATGACTTGCTGCAACTGGACTTGTTTGCCCGCTATGGCGAAGTGTATCTGACAACAGAAGACGGTAGCCGGGGTGAGCGTGGCTACGTGACACAGCATTCGGTGTTGAGTCAAAAAGTTTTCACTCGCCTGTATTCCTGTGGACCAAAACCCATGATGGTGGCTGTTGCCCGCTTTGCCAAGAATCGGGGAATAGACTGCGAGGTTTCGTTGGAGAATAGGATGGCTTGCGGTGTGGGGGCTTGCCTGTGCTGCGTGGAGAACACGACCGAAGGGCACTTGTGTGTATGTAAGGAGGGACCGGTATTTAATATAAACAAGTTGTTATGGCAGATTTGACGACAAACATAGGTGGACTGGTGATGAAGAACCCGGTGATGACTGCCTCGGGCACGTTTGGCTACGGTACGGAGTTCTCCGACTTCATCGACATAGCCCGTATAGGAGGTATCATTGTAAAAGGCACGACGTTGGCACTTCGTGAGGGAAACCCTTATCCGCGTATGGCGGAAACACCTGCCGGAATGTTGAATGCCGTGGGGTTACAGAACAAAGGCGTGCATTACTTCGTAGAGCACATTTATCCGCAAATAAAGGACATAAAGACGAACTTCGTTGTCAATGTGTCGGGGGCTGCCGTGGATGACTATGTGCAGACTGCCGCTATTGTCAATGACTTGGAGGCAATCCCCGCCATCGAACTAAACATCTCTTGTCCCAACGTGAAGAAAGGCGGCATGGCTTTTGGTGTCACGGCCAAGGGTGCTGAAGAGGTTGTGAGTGCTGTGCGTAAGGTCTATGGCAAGACACTTATTGTGAAGCTTTCACCCAACGTGACAGACATAACCGAGATAGCACGAGCCGCCGAGGCCGGAGGAGCCGACAGTGTGTCACTGATTAATACGCTGCTGGGAATGGCTATCGATGCCGAACGCCGTCGGCCGGTATTGTCGACCGTGACAGGGGGACTGTCTGGTCCGGCCGTGAAGCCCATTGCGTTGCGCATGGTATGGCAGGTAGCCAGGGCAGTAAAGATTCCCGTCATAGGACTTGGCGGTATTATGAACTGGAAGGATGCCGTGGAGTTTCTTCTGGCAGGGGCTTCGGCGGTGCAGATAGGAACGGCCAATTTCGTAGACCCCGCCGTGACTGTGAAGGTAATAGAGGGCATTGACGACTACCTTGGTCGTCACGGCTTCCGGTCGGTATCCGATGTAGTGGGGGCACTTGAGGTGTAGAAATTAGGCTGTGTCGGTTGTGTGTTTGTCCTGTTCCCGTGCAGGACGCACGGCGATTGGTTTCGAAGCAGGAGAGGCGCGACGGTATATCTTGTGTGAGGCAAAGCAACCTTAAGGGCAAGATACGCCGTTGCGCCTTTGTTGTCTGTTGGGGATAATCGGATTAGGGTAACGATGCTATCTGAATGTGGGGAGAGAACGGGTCTGTGCATTGGTGCTTTTCCAGTATCTGCATATTGGAGTGTGCTTTTGTAACGAAATCTTTCACGAGGGCATTCTCTTTGAACGACTCAGGAGCATTTTTGAGGATTTCTTCGGCCTGCGGGGTCAGGATGGGATAGGGAAGGGCGCAACAGACCATCATAAATACGCTTGGTCCCAAGACGTTCTCGTAGTTGTCTGCGATAAAGGTACGCACGTATGCTTCCATTTCTTGTTTCTTCCGGTGCTTTTCCTTTTTGAGCCGTTCCAAGTCTTCTTGTCTGGCCAGTCCGCTCATGGCCAGTCGGATGCTTTTGCGTTCCAGATCGCCTAGGCAGCGTTCCATTTGGTTGCGTTTTTCGATGAACTCGTACAGAGCATCATTCAGAGGAGTTCCTTGGGCTATGAACTGTGAGTTGGTCAGTGTGACTTTCACTGTCCCGTTTTCCAGTACAAGCGGCATGATGCATTCCTCGTCCAAGTATAGGGTAACCATTCTGGCCGAGTCGGCAGGTCCTTCCATGCGGAATAGTCCGTGTACCATTTCTGCCGAATCTACAGCGGTCCATTCTCCGTTTTCCAGTACTTTGAGGTATAACGTCTTTCCCTCCAGCGCGGTTACGGAAGACAGCCCTTCGACTTTATAGCGGCGGCTGCACGACGACAAACATACGGCCAAGAGCAGGAAGAGTAAAGTGTAGGGTGTAGTTGTTCTCTGCATAAGGGTTGAAGTGTTTTCTGTTCACAGGAAGCAAAGGTATTAATAATCCTTATAAACCATTTGGGTCGGAAGGCTTTTTCATTTGCTTTATCTATTTTTGCATATTAATTACTTAAATATGGTTGAACATCCTCCAATGTCTATTTATGCTCCGTTTTCCAGACCGCTCTATGTGATGCTGAAGCCTGCCGGTGCTTTGTGCAATTTGGCCTGCGACTATTGCTACTATCTGGAAAAGTCCAAACTCTACAAGGGCAATCCCAAGCAAGTGATGAGCGACGAGTTGCTGGAGAAATTCATACAGGAGTACATACAGCAGGCGCAGACAATGCCGCAGGTGCTCTTCACCTGGCATGGAGGGGAAACCTTGATGCGTCCGCTTTCGTTCTATAAACGGGCTGTGGAACTGCAACGGAAGTATGCCGGGGGGCGGACGATTGACAACTGCATCCAGACCAACGGCACGATGCTGACCGACGAATGGTGCGAGTTCTTCCGTCAGAACAATTGGTTGGTGGGGGTCTCGATAGACGGACCGCAGCCTTTTCACGACGAGTATCGGCGCACTCCTCAGGGGCGTCCGTCCTTTGTCAAAGTGATGAAGGGAATCAGTCTACTGAAAAAGCATGGGGTGGAGTGGAATGGCATGGCGGTGGTCAACGACTACAATGCCGACTATCCCCTTGAGTTCTACCGCTTCTTTAAGGAAATAGGATGCCACTACATCCAGTTTGCCCCCATCGTGGAGCGTCTCATGCCTCATGCTGATGGCCGTCATCTCGCTTCTCCGGCCGATGACGGTGCGAATGGGAAAGTCCGTCTGGCTCCTTTCTCCGTTAGTCCCGGACAATGGGGTGACTTCCTGTGTGCGCTCTTCGACGAATGGGTAAGTTCGGATGTGGGCGTTTACTACATCCAGTTGTTCGACTCGACTCTGGCCAACTGGGTAGGCGAGCAGCCCGGCGTGTGCAGCATGGGGCAAACGTGTGGACATGCCGGGGTGATGGAGTGGAATGGGGATGTCTATGCGTGCGACCACTATGTGTTTCCCGAGTACAAACTCGGCAATCTCTATACAAATTCGCTTGTGGAGATGATGTATGGCGAGCGGCAAAGGAACTTCGGACTTGCCAAGCGGGATGCCCTTCCAAGGCAGTGCCGCGAGTGCCAATGGCTGTTTGCCTGCAATGGCGAGTGCCCCAAAAACCGCTTTGCACGCACTGTCGACGGTGAGCCGGGGTTGAATTATCTTTGTGAAGGCTACCGACGCTTTTTCGCCCATGTGGCTCCCTACATGGACTACATGAAGCGTGAATTTATGGCGCAACGTGCTCCGGCCAACGTCATGCAGGCTATCCGCGAAGGCAAGCTTCCCTTACCAAAAACTGCAAACAAGTGAACTAAGAAATAGAACCTGAATGTTTAACCCAAATCAATTAAAACAGAAAACAACATGAGAATGAAAAGACTTCTCGTTGCGGCCATTGCCGCGACGCTCGCTTTCTCGACCCGCGCCGACGAAGGCATGTGGCTGCTACAGCTGATGAAGCAGCAAAACTCTATCGAACTGATGAAGAAACAAGGGCTGAAGCTCGATGCTGATGCCATCTACAACCCCGACGGAGTGTCGCTGAAGGATGCCGTGGGCATCTTCGGCGGTGGCTGTACGGGCGAAATCATCTCTCCCGAGGGCTTGATACTGACCAACCACCATTGCGGATACGAGTCGATACAGCAACACAGCAGCGTGGAGCACGACTACCTGACGGACGGCTTCTGGGCGATGAGCCGCGAAGAAGAACTGCCCACGCCGGGATTGGAGTTCCGCTTTGTGCACCGCATAGTCGACATCACCGAAGTTGTGGATGCCAAGGTGAAGGCGGGCGAGGTGTCCGAGACGGATGCCATGACGCGCCCGTTCCTCAGCAAGCTGGCCAAGGAACAGTTGGCCCAGAGCGACTTGGCTGGCAAGCCTGGCATTGAGCCTTTGGCCTTGCCCTTCTATGCTGGCAACAAGTATTACCTGATATATTATAAGGTATATAGCGATGTCCGCATGGTGGCTGCTCCTCCCTCGTCCGTAGGCAAGTTCGGAGGCGAGACCGACAACTGGATGTGGCCGCGCCATACGGGCGACTTCTCCATCTTCCGCATCTATGCCGACAAAAACGGCGACCCCGCGCCCTACAGTGCCGACAACGTGCCCCTGAAAACACCGAAATATCTGCCGATTTCCCTCAGCGGCCCCAAGGAGGGAGACTACGCCATGGTGATGGGCTTCCCCGGAAGCACCGAGCGTTACCTCACCCAGAGCGAGGTGCGGCAACTGATGGAGGCTGAAAACCAGGCCATGATTGACATGCGCACCGTCTATCTGGATGTATTGAAAAAGTACATGTCCTCGAGCGACAAGATACGCATCCAGTATGCCAACAAGTTTGCCGGAAGCAGCAACTATTGGAAAAACTCCATCGGCATGAACAAGGCCATCGTGGACAACGACGTGCTGGGGACGAAGGCCGAGCAGGAGCAACGCTTTGCTGCCTTTGCCGTGCAGCATCCCGAGTACCGGGGCGTAGTGGAGAAGATAGATGCCGTGGTCGAGAAGAGCCAAGCCACCTTGCGCCAACTCTCCTACCTTTCCGAAGGATTGGGCCGCACCGTCGAGTTCGGCTGTCCTCCGGCTATCATGGACCAGATAAAAGAGGCCCTGGACACGGACAACGATACGCTCCTCACCTCTTCGCTCGCCATGCTTGAGAAGGCCCATGACATGATATTCAACAAGGATTACGACCACGACGTAGACCGTGCCGTGATGAAGGCCATGCTGCCCGCTCTGGCCAAGGCCCTCACGCCCGAGCAGTTGCCCGACTTCTACCAGACCATTCAGAAGAAGTACAAAGGCGACTACGATGCCTATGTGGACGATTTGTACTCCAAATCCATCTTCTCCTCGAAGAAGAACCTTGAGAAATTCCTGAAGAAGCCTTCCGTAAAGGCCATAGAGAAGGACATGGCGACGGTCTACAGCCGCAGCAAGCTGGCCAAGCTGGGCGAGGTGTCGCAGCTGTATGCCTCGCTGGTGGCCGAGTTGCCTTTGCTGCACAAGACTTACATACGCGGTCTGGGCGAGATGAAGCTGCCCGTTCCCTCGTATCCCGATGCCAACTTCACCCTGCGCCTGACCTATGGCAACGTGAAGTCCTACAACCCCAAGGACGGTGTCCGCTACAACTACTACACCACTACCGAGGGCATCCTGGAGAAGGAAGACCCCGCGAACCCCGAGTTCGTTGTTCCGGCCAAGCTGAAAGAGCTTATCCAGAAGGGCGACTACGGCCGCTATGCCATGCCCGACGGGACGATGCCCGTGTGCTTCCTGACGACGAACGACATCACGGGCGGTAACTCCGGTTCGCCCGTCATCGACGGCGAGGGTCGGCTGATAGGCACGGCGTTCGACGGCAACTGGGAGTCGTTGAGCGGCGACATCAATTTTGATAACAACTTGCAGCGTTGCATAGTGCTCGATGTACGCTACATGCTCTTCATCCTCGAAAAACTGGGCGGCTGCAAGCACCTTGTCGACGAGATGACCATCCTTACGGATTGACGGCTTCCGGGCTGCTCCGGCTGATGCCGGACAGACGACAAGAGAGGGCGTGCGGGTTACATCCCGTGCGCCCTCTTTTCGCAATGCTGCCCCGGGGACGTTGCTTTGCCTGTCAGCCCCCCAATTGGTCATTGGGGGCGCACCTTTACCCCAAATCGGTCATTAGAGTCCAAAGCAATTTCGTTCTGCTGCCGTGCAGATTGGCTGTCGCCTTTGTCGAAGGCGTAGCGGGCTACGTCGAGACAAAGCGGCAGACAAGATGCCGGTAGCAGGGCGAAAGGGCTTGGAAAGCCCCAAAAAGATAAGCCTATACTCATTGTGGGCGGTCTAATGACCGATTTGGGTTTACCCGTCTGCGGGCACACCTCTCCTGCTTTGCGGCCACAGGTCTGCTCCCGTGCTGGCACACCTGTGGCCGCTTCTTGCCCTTCCGCCTCCCGTACCCTCTGCGGCCAATGCGCCCCGGCGCGTGGACCTCTGGCGTGTCGCGGTGCCGCCCAGGCTGTCGGCAAGGAGGGCCTGGGGCCGCAGCCTGCCGCCTCCGATGTTCGTCCCCGGCCTGCTTTCCCCGCCGTCGGGGCAAGCGGCTCGCCGGGTGCTTCGGGAGGCTTCCCGGGCTTTTCTCTCTTTTTGACTATTTTCTCCGCCAACATGCTCTTTGTTTATATTTTTTCTCTATCTTTGCGTCGCCTAACATAAAACATGTGTAGTGAAATGAAACTTACGTTCTTCTATCGGTATTTGTCGTCGAAGCTCCTGCCGGTGTGGACCATTCTGCTGATTGATGTGGTCATTATCGCTCTTTCCGGTCTGTTGTCTTATGCCTTACGCTACGATTTCCGCAGCATTTTTCTCCAATCTTCCACTATAAGCGAGACCGTCGTGTGGGAGGTGCTTGTCAATCTGCTGTTCTTCCGTGTGTTTCGTACGTACTCCAATGTCCTCCGATTTTCTTCGTTCGTGGACATCATGCGCATATTTGTTTCGTTGACGGTTTCCTATCTTTTGTTGATTGTCGTCAGTGTCCTGTTCGGCAACTATCTGGGTATAAGGATTGCCCCCGTCAGTGTCTTGCTGATGTCCTATGTAATAAGTTTTGCCCTTATGTCCTGTTCGCGTGTCGTGGTGAAGACGTTGTTCGAGGCGTTGAATTTTGATGGTTCGCACAGCGTCAATGTTTTCATCTACGGGGCGCGCGAGGCAGGTGTGAACATAGCCAAGTCTCTGCGTGTGAACTTGCGTAACCGTTATCGCTTGCGTGGCTTCATTGCCGATGAGGCCGAGTTGCAAGGCAAGGTGATGATGGGTGTCAAGGTCTATCCCAACGACGAATTGCTGTTCGACGTTTTGGCAGAGCGCAATGTGCATACCGTCATCGTCTCTCCTGCCAAGATGGAGAAACTGAAGAATACGGCTGACCGTTTCTTGGAGCATAACATCAAGTTGCTGATGGCACCGCCCCTGAGCGAATGGAAAGGCCGGATGCTGGAGCACAATCAGCTGAAGGAAGTCCAGATAGAGGATTTGCTGGAACGCGACCCCATTGTCATTAATATGGAAAAGGTGGCCTCCCATCTGGAAGGGGCGCGGGTTATGATTACAGGCGCGGCTGGCTCCATCGGTAGCGAGATAATGCGGCAGGTCGCCTCGTTCAATCCTTACAAGCTCATCTTGATAGACCAGGCCGAGACCCCGCTCCACGATGTCCGCCTCGAGCTTCAGGACAAGTGGTGCAACCTCGATGCTGTCACTATTGTGGCCGACATCTCGAACGCTACCCGCATGGAGAACATCTTTGCCGCCTACAGGCCTCAGTATATATTCCACGCTGCGGCCTATAAGCACGTGCCGATGATGGAAGACAACGTTTCGGAGGCCATCCAGACCAATGTCTATGGGACACGTGTACTGGCCGACCTGGCTGTGAAGTATGGCGCAGAGAAGTTCGTAATGATATCTACGGACAAGGCCGTTAACCCGACTAACGTAATGGGATGTTCGAAGCGCATTTGCGAAATCTACGTGCAGTCGCTGGCCAAGAAGATGCAGCGCGAGGGCAAGGAAGGCACCCAGTTCATCACTACCCGTTTCGGCAATGTCTTGGGCTCCAACGGTTCTGTCATTCCTCGGTTCAGAGACCAGATACAGCGCGGAGGCCCTGTGACGGTGACCCACCCGGACATAATCCGCTATTTTATGACCATACCGGAGGCATGCCGTCTGGTGCTCGAAGCAGGCAGCATGGGCAAAGGTGGCGAAATATTCATCTTCGACATGGGTAAGCCTGTGAAGATACTGGATTTGGCCAAGCGCATGATCAGCCTTTCGGGCCGTACCGACGTGAAGATAGAGTTTACGGGGCTGCGCCATGGTGAGAAACTTTACGAGGAGTTGCTCAACCAGAAGGAGTTGACCAAGCCGACCTATCACGAGAAGATAATGATAGCAACGGTGCGCGAGTACGATTACGACGAAGTGAAACTGCGCATTCAGAAACTGATAGATGTAAGCTATGGCTACGACCCCATGTCCATCGTGGCGATGATGAAGGACATCGTGCCCGAGTTTATAAGCAAAAACTCTTGTTTCGAGGTGTTGGACGAGCAGCGCGAAAAGGAGGGGAAAAACTCGGACGCGACTGCCAGCGTTGCACCAGAGGCAGCCTCGCAGTCTTGATTTAGGTTGATTGATAGACAGCATACGTGCGGCGAAGTGTCGGCAAGGAAGGGTTTCCCCTTTCCGTTGTCGGCACTTTGCTTTTGGTTGCCCCTTCGCCGTCGGGGCGCATCGGCAGGCCGTCCGGCTGGGCGATATTGGCTATCGCAGCAACACTCTATTCTTTTTTTGCTTATCTTTGTGCCGTGAATTTCTGTAGATTACTTTTCAAAAACATATTCAAGGTATGCTTACCATCAAACAAATCACAGACAATACTGCCGCAGTCGTTCGCGGACTGGAGAAGAAGCATTTCGATAACGCCAAGGAGACCATCGAACAAGTCCTGGCACTGAACAACAAGCGGAAGAGCACCCAGGCCCAGCTGGACACCAATCTGGCCGAAGTAAACACGCTGTCCAAGTCCATAGGCCGCCTGATGAAAGAAGGAAAAGGGACCGAGGCCGAGGCTGCAAAGGCCCGTGTGGGTGAGTTGAAGGAAACGAACAAAGGGCTTCAGGCCGAGATGGAGCAAGCCGCCCACGACTTGCAGGCATTGCTCTACACCATACCCAATGTGCCCTACGAGGAAGTGCCGGAGGGAAATGGGGCTGAAGACAACGTTGTGGTGAAAATGGGAGGTATGGAAACCCCTTTGCCTCAGAATGCGTTGCCCCACTGGGAGCTGGCCAGGAAATACGACATCATAGATTTTGATTTGGGCGTGAAGATTACCGGTGCCGGTTTTCCCGTCTACAAGGGCAAGGGAGCGCGTCTGCAACGGGCGTTGATTAACTTCTTCCTGGACGAGGCCCGCGAAGCCGGATATACCGAGATAATGCCTCCCACGGTTGTCAATGCCGCCTCCGGCTACGGTACCGGCCAGCTCCCCGACAAGGAAGGACAGATGTACCATTGCGAGCAGGACGACCTCTATCTTATCCCCACAGCCGAAGTCCCGGTAACCAACTTGTACCGGGATGTCATTTTGGAGGAGAAGCAACTCCCGATAAAGAACTGTGCCTACACGGAGTGTTTCCGTCGCGAAGCTGGTTCTTATGGCAAAGACGTACGCGGCCTGAACCGTCTTCATGAGTTCTCCAAGGTCGAGTTGGTGCGCATCGATACTCCCCAGCATTCGCGTCAGTCCCATCAGGAAATGCTGGAGCACGTCGAGAGTCTGCTTGTCAAACTGGAGCTTCCTTATCGCATCCTTCGTCTCTGCGGGGGAGATATCAGCTTTACGGCTGCCATCTGTTATGATTTTGAAGTCTACAGTGAGGCTCAGAAACGTTGGCTGGAGGTTAGCTCTGTTTCCAACTTTGATACCTATCAGGCTAATCGCTTGAAGTGTCGTTACCGCACAGCCGACAAGAAGACCGAGCTTTGCCATACTTTGAATGGCTCGGCCTTAGCTTTGCCCCGCATCGTTGCCGCTTTGTTGGAGAACAACCAAACCCCCGAGGGCATCCGCATTCCCAAGGTTCTGGTGCCTTATTGCGGCTTCGATATGATAGAGTGTTCGGTCGGGTAGGGCATTCGCCTTCTTGATTGGAAGAAACAGGGCAGGAAGCCCGCCGTCGATGTATCTGCATCGGTTGGCGGGCTTCCTGTCTTTTGTGCTTCCTTGCGCTTGCACGGTCTTTCGGCGGATGCCTGTTTGCTGTTGGGGCATTTGGCAGGTGTCAGCTTTTCCAATGCCTGTTTTGTTGATGTCCTATTCCAGGCTCCTTGCTTCTCTGCATCTCTGGACTGTAAACCCAAATCGGTCATTAGACCGCCCAACGAGTATAGGCTTATCTTTTTGGGGCTTTCCAAGCCCTTTCGCCCTGCTACCGGCATCTTGTCTGCCGCTTTGTCTCGACGTAGCCCGCTACGCCTTCGACAAAGGCGACAGCCAATCTGCACGGCAGCAGAACAAAATCGCTTTGGACTCTAATGACCGATTTAGGGTAAACGAATGGTAATTGCCCCCGTGGGCTTCCTACTTACCGCTTTTATCACTACTTTTGCAGCGTTTAAGCGAAGTAAGCAGTATGAATGCGGTTATTTTAGGAATAGAGTCGTCGTGCGACGACACTTCGGCGGCTGTCATAAAGGACGGCTACCTGCTGTCCAACGTAGTGGCCAGCCAGGCCGTGCACGAGAAGTATGGAGGAGTGGTGCCCGAGCTGGCATCAAGGGCACATCAGCAGAACATCGTCCCCGTGGTGCACGAAGCCCTGCGCCAAGCCAATGTGGGCAAGGAAGACTTGAGCGCCGTGGCCTTTACGCGGGGGCCGGGCCTGATGGGGTCTCTGCTTGTGGGAGTCTCCTTTGCCAAAGGCTTTGCCCGAGCCTTGGGCATCCCGATGGTGGATGTCAACCACCTGGCCGGGCATGTACTGGCCCATTTCATCAAGGTCGAGGGCGAGGACAGCGTGCAGCCCCGGTTCCCCTTCCTGTGCCTGCTGGTGTCGGGGGGCAACTCGCAGATTATCCTGGTGAAAGCCTACAACGACATGCAGATACTGGGACAGACCATAGACGACGCGGCGGGCGAGGCCATCGACAAGTGCTCCAAGGTGATGGGGCTGGGCTATCCCGGCGGACCCATCATTGACAAGCTGGCCCGGCAGGGCAATCCCAAGGCGTTTGCCTTCAGCAAGCCGCACATCGCAGGGCTGGACTACAGCTTCAGCGGCCTGAAGACTTCTTTCCTCTACTCGCTGCGCAACTGGCTGAAGGACGACCCCGACTTCATTGAGCACCACAAGGCCGACCTGGCCGCTTCGCTCGAAGCCACCGTGGTGGACATCCTGATGGACAAGCTGCGCCGGGCGGCACGCCAGTATGGCATCAGCCAGGTGGCCGTGGCCGGAGGCGTGTCGGCCAACAACGGCCTGCGCCAAGCCTTCCGCGACCATGCGCAGAAGTATGGTTGGACGATATTCATCCCCAAGTTCGGCTTCACGACAGACAACGCCGCCATGATAGCTATGGCCGGTTACTTCAAGTATCGGGACAGGGACTTCTGCCCGATGGATGCGCCTGCCTACTCGCGCGTGTCGCTGAAGTGACGGGGAGCGGGACGGACAGCCGGGCGGCGGGGCTTTCAGTAGGCTTGCTTGTCCGCCTTCTCCTCCCAGGCGCGGAAGGCGGCTTTGGCCTCGTGGGGAAGCAGTTCGGTCATGGGCTTGTGCCGCCGGTCGCGCTCCAAGGACAGCTCTTCGTAGATGAAAGAGTCGTCAAAGCCGATGCGTGCCGCGTCGGCTTTGTTGTTGCCATAATAGATGTGGTCCAGGTGTGCCCAGTATATTGCGCCCAGGCACATGGGGCACGGTTCGCACGACGTATAGATGTCGCATCCGCTCAGGTCGAACGTCCCCAGCCGCTGGCAGGCGGCGCGTATGGCACTCACTTCGGCGTGGGCCGTGGGGTCGTGGCTGGCGGTGACGCGGTTGGTCCCCGTGGCCACTACCTCCCCGTCCTTGACGATGACGGCCCCGAACGGACCTCCTCCTTGCCTTACGTTCTCTTCGGACAGGGCTATAGCCTGCCGCATAAAGTCTTCTTTCTCCATGTCGGTTGTTTTAGTACGCGATATTCGGCATATTTATCCACATTTGCAAGCCTTCCGGCACTTTTGTCGTCTTTCTGTTTGCTCCCGTCGGGTGAGGAAGGGGGGCGCGTCGGCTGGTGCAGCCTGTCGGGCCGCAGGTGTTTGCCGCGTTGCGGCTGGCCGCGCGGGACAAGGGCCTGCGGCGGCTTCACTCAATCAGGAACTCGGCAGTCAGGTCCAGTCGCCGGTCGCCCAGCCGGAAGGTCTTCAGGATGCGGTAGCGTCCGGCGGGCAACTTGAACACCTCCCCCACGGGGAAGCGGAAGCAGAAGCGTGCCGGTGCTTCCTGTGGCACCAGCAGGTCGTCTCGCCACACGAGCGGGGTGGTGTCGCGCCACTCGGGCGAGTGCCATTGCCGCCCGTCCCACACCTCTATGCCCCAGCTGCGGCCAAAGCCGAGCGGCGTGTCCGTGGGGTTCTCCACGACGACGTTCAAGGCTCGCACGTCGGGCCAGTACGTCGGGCGTTCGGTGCGCATCGTCACCGTGGTGCCGGTTGGCGGGGGCAGGGTGTCGGTGCGCAGGAGGTAGAACTCGGGCAGCTCGTAGAGCAGCGTGTCGCCGTCGCTCGCGGCGTTGCGGGCGGTGTCGGCCACCAGTATGGCCGTGGTTGTGTCGCTTCCGCCAATTGCGCCGCCTCGCTGTCCGTCGTGGCGGCATCCGACCAATGCGAGGCAGGCCAGAAGGATGAGTGCATGTGGGTTGTTCATGTCGGTGGTGCCAAGTGGTAAGTGCTTGCTGTGCAAAGATAAACAAAAAATGCACCTGTGGCAGTGGCCGGCGCATGAAAAGGCGTTAACGCAGTACCCGTGGCGGTGCCTGCGGGGCTTGCCGCGCCTGCCTGGGAGCACAGGTGCGCCCGGCGGCGGGCAGACCTGTGTCCCCCGACGGGCAGGCCTGTGCCCGGTGGGGAGCGCACCTGTGCCCCCGTCGGGGCTACAGGCGGCGCGGCTGGTGCGGCTCTGGCGGGCGGGTGCGGACGGCGAACGCGCTATTTGTTGTTGGCACATACGCTGTTGTATCCAAGTTTTTTATAACTTTGCCGCTCGTAAAGCCTGTGGGGGCGGCCGGCGGTCGGCCGGTTCCTGTGGGCGACGGTCGCGGTCGGGCGGGCAGCCGGGATTTCCCGCCGGGCGGGGCTACCGCCGTGTGGCTGCCGGTCCGTGCGCCGTCTGGAGCAGAGTAAGGAATAAGAAACAACAATACAACGATGAACAAGAAGTTTGCCGACCATCCGAAGTTCGACCTTTCGGAGATAAACAAGGAAGTGCTGAAGAAGTGGGACGAGAACCGCGTCTTCGCCAAGAGTATGACAGAACGTGAGGGCTGTCCCTCTTTCGTGTTCTACGAAGGACCTCCCTCGGCCAACGGTATGCCGGGCATACATCACGTCATGGCCCGCACCATCAAGGACATCTTCTGCCGCTACAAGACGATGAAGGGCTACCTGGTGCGCCGCAAGGCCGGATGGGACACGCACGGCCTGCCCGTGGAGCTGGGTGTGGAGAAGGCCTTGGGCATCACCAAGGAGGATATCGGCAAAAGCATCTCGGTGGAAGAGTACAACGCCGCCTGCCGCAAGGACGTGATGAAGTTCACGAAGGAGTGGGAGGACCTGACGCATAAGATGGGCTACTGGGTGGACATGACCGACCCCTACATCACCTACGACAACCGCTACATCGAGACCCTGTGGTGGCTGCTGAAGCAACTCTACAAGAAGGGACTGCTCTACAAGGGCTACACCATACAGCCCTACTCGCCCGCCGCAGGCACAGGACTCAGCTCGCACGAGCTGAACCAGCCGGGGTGCTACCGCGACGTGAAGGACCTCACGACGGTGGCACAGTTCCGCATTAAAAATCCCCGGCCCGAGATGGCGCAGTGGGGCACTCCCTACTTCCTGGCCTGGACTACTACGCCGTGGACGCTGCCCAGCAACACCGCGCTGTGCGTAGGCCCGAAGATAGACTACGTGGCCGTGCAGACCTACAACGCCTATTCGGGCGAGAAGGTGACGGTGGTGCTGGCCAAGCCGTTGCTGTATGCCCTCTTCAACAAGAAGGCCGAGGGCCTGCCGCTTGAGGACTACAAAGCAGGCGACAAGCTGGTGCCCTTCCGCGTGGTAGGCGAGTACAAGGGCACCGACTTGGTGGGCATGGAGTACGAACAGCTTATCCCGTGGGTGAAGCCCGTGGAGGTAGACCGCGACGGAAACTGGCACGAGGCGGCGGCAAAGGCATTCCGCGTCATCCCCGGCGACTACGTGACGACCGAGGACGGTACAGGCATCGTCCACATAGCCCCGACGTTTGGTGCCGACGATGCCCAGGTGGCACGTGCGGCTGGCATTCCCGCCCTGTTCCTCATAAATAAGAAAGGTGAGACGCGCCCTATGGTGGACCTCGCGGGCAAGTTCTATCTGCTCGACGAACTGGACGGACGCTTCGTGAAGGAGTGCGTGGACGTGGAGCTGTACAAGGAATACGCAGGCCGTTGGGTCAAGAACGCCTACGACCCGCGCTTCACCGTCGACGGCAAGTACGACGAAGAGGCCGCACAGGCCGCCGAGTCGCTGGACCTCTGCCTTTGCATGATGCTGAAGGGGCAGGGCCTGGCCTTCAAGATAGAGAAGCATGTGCACAACTATCCGCACTGCTGGCGCACGGACAAGCCGGTGCTCTACTATCCGCTGGACAGCTGGTTCATCCGCAGCACGGCGTGCAAGGAGCGCATGATGGAACTGAACAAGACAATCAACTGGAAACCCGAGTCGACCGGCACAGGACGCTTCGGCAAGTGGCTTGAGAACCTGAACGACTGGAACCTGAGCCGCTCGCGCTACTGGGGCACGCCGTTGCCCATCTGGCGCACCGAGGACGGCTCGGAGGAGAAGTGCATAGAGTCTGTCGAAGAGTTGTACGGCGAGATAGAGAAGTCGGTGGCCGTCGGGCTGATGAGCAGTAATCCCTACAGGGACAAGGGCTTTGAGCCGGGTGTCTACACCAAGGAGAACTACGACAAGATAGACCTGCATCGCCCCTACGTGGACGACATTGTGCTCGTTTCGGCCAAGGGTGAGCCGATGAAGCGCGAGACGGACCTCATCGACGTGTGGTTCGACTCCGGGTCGATGCCCTATGCACAGGTACACTATCCGTTCGAGCACAAGGCCGAGCTGGACAGCCGTGCTATCTATCCGGCGGACTTTATCGCCGAGGGCGTGGACCAGACGCGCGGCTGGTTCTTCACCCTCCATGCCATCGCGACGATGGTGTTCGACAGCGTGGCCTACAAGGCTGTCATCTCCAACGGCCTGGTGCTCGACAAGAATGGCATGAAGATGTCCAAACGCTTGGGCAACGCTGTCGACCCCTTCGCCACGATAGAGCAGTATGGCTCCGACCCGCTGCGCTGGTACATGATAACCAACTCGTCGCCGTGGGACAACCTGAAGTTCGACATCGACGGAGTGGACGAGGTGCGCCGCAAATTCTTCGGCACCTTATATAATACGTACTCCTTCTTCGTGCTGTATGCCAACGTCGATGGTTTCGTGTATGGCGAGCCGGATGTGCCGCTGGCCGATCGCCCGGAGATAGACCGTTGGATACTGTCGTTGCTCAACACGCTGGTGAAGGACGTGGACGTTTGCTACAATGACTACGAACCGACCCGTGCCGGGCGGCTCATCTCGGAGTTCGTCAACGATAACTTGTCCAACTGGTATGTGCGCCTTAACCGCAAACGCTTCTGGGGTGGAGGCATGACGACGGACAAACTTTCGGCCTTCCAGACGCTGTACACGTGCCTGGAGACAGTTGCCAAACTTATGGCTCCGATAGCACCTTTCTACGCCGACCAGTTGTATATGGACCTGGTAAGCGTCACGGGCCGCGACAACGTGGAGTCCGTCCATCTGTCTCGCTTCCCCGAGTGTCGCGAGGAGATGATAGACAAGGAACTGGAGTCGCGTATGCAGATGGCCCAGACGGTCACTTCTATGGTACTGGCCTTGCGTCGGAAGGTGAATATCAAGGTGCGCCAGCCGCTGCAGTGCATTATGATACCCGTTCTGGACGAAGTGCAGCGTGTCCGCGTGGAAGCTGTGAAGAGCTTGATAATGAACGAAGTGAACGTGAAGGAGATACGCTTCGTCGACAACGCGGTCGGAGTCCTGGTGAAGCGTGTGAAGTGCGACTTCAAGAAACTTGGGCCTAAGTTTGGCAAGCAGATGAAGTCGGTAGCCGCCGCCGTGGCAGCTATGTCGCAGGAAGCCATCGCCCGTCTGGAACAAGAAGGCAGGCTCGTTCTGTCCTTGGAGGGCGGGGGAGAGGCCGTCATCGACGTTGCCGATGTTGACATCTACAGCGAGGATATTCCCGGCTGGCTGGTAGCCAACGAGGGACGACTGACGGTAGCACTCGAAGTGACCATCACCGAACCTCTGAGACGCGAAGGCATCGCCCGCGAACTGGTAAACCGCATTCAGAACATCCGCAAATCAAGCGGCTTCGAGATAACGGATAAAATAAAGATTAGTTTGTCTAAAAATCCCCAAACGGATGATGCGGTAAATGAATATAAAGACTATATTTGCGGCCAAGTTTTGGCTACTTCCTTGGTGCTGGCCGATACGGTGGAGAACGGAGTGGAACTGGAGTTGGACGATTGTTCGCTGCACGTGCGCGTCATCAAGGAATGAATGTAATATAAATCCTAACAGGACTAACACATTAAGAACTTATGGCAGAAAAGACAAGATACTCGGATGCTGAGCTGGAGGAGTTCCGTGCCATCATTATGGAGAAGTTGGAACTGGCGCAGCGCGACTACGACTTGCTGAGGGCGAGCCTTACGGGCGAAGACGGTAACGACACGGACGACACCTCGCCCACATACAAGGTGCTGGAAGAGGGGGCCAATACGCTTTCCAAGGAGGAAACTACACGTTTGGCCCAGCGTCAACTGAAGTTCATCCAGAACCTTCGTGCAGCCTTGGTGCGCATAGAGAACAAGACCTATGGCATTTGTCGTGAGACAGGTAAGCTGATTCCCGCCGAACGCTTGCGGGCAGTCCCTCACGCTACGCTGAGCATCGAAGCGAAGAATAACGGCAAGCGATAAGCGTGTTTATGCCATTCTGACAAATACCCATGCAGTAAAGGTACAGGCACCAGACGGGAAAGAGACCGGTCGAGGAGCCTGTGCCTTTGCTTTTTATGTACGAACGTTTTATTAGTATTCCGAATGAGTAAGTTCCTTACCAAGGGCCGCCTGGCCTGGTTGGTCATTATTGCTGTGCTGGTGGTGGACCAGGCTATCAAGTTCGCCGTGAAACTGAACATGTATTGGCACGAGCATATACGCATTACCGACTGGTTTTATATCTATTTTACCGAGAACAACGGCATGGCCTTTGGGCTGGAAGTAGTGGGCAAAGTATTTCTCACCTCTTTCCGCATCGTGGCGGTGGCTGTCATCGGCTGGTTCCTCTATAAGTTCGTGAAGCACGGCATGAAGACCGGTTTCATCGTCTGCGTCTCCCTCATTCTGGCAGGGGCTTTGGGTAACATTGTGGACAGTATGTTCTACGGGCTGATTTTCAACGAGAGCACTTATTCGCAGGTTGCCACTTTCCTGCCCGCCGGTGGCGGATATGCCCCGTTCTTCTATGGCCGGGTGGTGGATATGTTCTATTTCCCCATCATCGAGACTACGTGGCCGACGTGGATGCCCTTGGTCGGTGGCGACGAGTTCGTGTTCTTCAGCCCCATCTTTAATTTTGCCGATGCGGCCATCAGTTGCGGCATCATCGCGTTGCTTCTGTTCTACAGCAAGTATCTTAGCGAGTCCTATCACTCCGTGCGGAAGTCATGACACACAATACGCCTTTTTCGTTCCGCTTCGTCTTTGTTCCCCTGTTTTGCATCTTGGGGTTGGTTGCCTGTAGGGTAGAGCGGCCCAAGGACATTCTGACCGACCGTCAGATGGAGGGTGTCCTCTACGACTATCATCTGGCTAAGGCTATGGCCGAAGAGGTACCTCGCGGCGAGAGCTACAAGCGGGCGTTGTACGTACAGGCGGTGTTTCAGAAGCACGGTATCACCGAGGCGCAGTTTGACTCGTCCTTGGCTTGGTACTCGCGCAATCCGGAGGCTCTCGTCGAGGTCTATGGAAATGTGACCAAGAGGCTTGACGTTGAGAAGAACCACGTGAAGGATCTCATCGCCCTGCGCGACAATAAGCCTCGGGAGTCGCTTGCGGGTGACAGCGTCGACGTGTGGGCTTGGCAACGGGCTTACCGGTTGACGGGTATGCCGCTGGGAAACCTCATTGAGTTCGTTTTGCCTTCGGATGTCAACTTCCGTTCCACGGACACTCTGCGTTGGCAGGCGCGTTTCCGCCTGATGTGTCCTTTGACGGACACGGCCCTGGTGCCTATAATGGCCATGCAAATTGCTTACGAGAGCGACACCACTGTGTCGTGCCTGCGCCGCGTGACTAAGGACGGCATGCAGCAGCTGTCTTTATGGGCCGACAGCTTGGGAGGCATCAAGGAGGTGAGCGGCTTTGTCTACTACCCCTTGCAAGACAGTGTGCGCCCTTTGCAGGTCGACCGCATCGCGTTGATGCGCTACCATTCGAAGGATTCTGCGGTTGCGGTCCGTCCCTCGGCTTCGTCCTCTTCAGCCTCCGTCCCGAGGGGACGTGTTCCTCGTCAACGTTCTTCGCGATGAAAAGTTCCCCTTCGCTTCGCCGCCGCTATGCTGCCCTTCGCTTGTACATCGCCGGGGAGGGCTACTTGTCCAAACAGGTAGTGGAGGTGGCGGGAACATGCGTCTGCCGTGTCTTTCCCCTTGAGCGCGAGGTTGAGGACACCCTGTGGTTGCCCGGTGTGCTGTTGCTTGTGCCTGCGGGCGGGGTGGATGCCTGCCGATTCTTTTCTCCTGTCCGTCTTGCACAGTTGCCTGCTGGGGCCAACGGTGCAGAAGCATGGAGCGGGTGGACGCTTTACTCTTATCCCCAATTCGATTTCAATAGCCAGCAGCCTGTCGGCGGAACTCTGCGCACACGACTGCCGTAGCTATGGCAACGTTCAGCGAGTCGGACGTCTCGCGCCCTGCGGGATAGTTCGGGATGCGCAGGCGGTGTGTGCACAGGCGGCCTACGGCTTGGCCGATGCCTTTGCCCTCGTTGCCCATTACGAGCAACCCTTGTCGTGGCAAGCGGTTTGAGTAGAGGTTGTCCCCGTCCAGGAAGGTGCCGCATACGGGAGTACCCTCGGGAAGTGACTGTACGAGCATCTCCAGACTGTCCACGTAGTGCACCCGCACCCGGGCAATGCTTCCCATTGTGGCCTGCACGGCCTTGGGCGAGAACGCGTCGGCTGTGTCGGTCGAGCAGAATATACGTTCTATGCCAAACCAGTCGGCTATCCGCACGATGGTGCCCAGGTTGCCGGGATCCTGCACTCCGTCCAGCGCGAGACACAGTTGCCGGGCGGGAGCGTCGAGGGCTGGCTTTTCGTTCGGCTGGGCAAACACGGCCAGCACGTCCTGCGGCGACTTTTGCAGGCTGGCTCGTTGCAGTTCCTCGGCTGTTACTTCCACAATGTCGTCTGCCGTTGCCGTCCTGTGCGTCGCCAGCCATTCGGGGGTGGCGACGAGGCAGCGGCAGGTGTAGTGTCCCATGAGGTCTTCTACCAGTTTGGGGCCTTCGGCCAAGAATACGCCCTCGGCACGTCGGTTTTTCTTCAGTTCCAGTCCGCGTATGTATTTCTGTTTGTTCTTGCTAAGCGTCATGGCATTTCTGTTTTGGGGCCTTTGCTTTCCTCCGTCGCTCTTGGGATGGAGGAGCGTGGCCATCGGTGTGCAAAGGTAAGTCTTTTCTGCGATATTGTGCAACCACTGGCATCTTCCGTACGTCCGCTTAGGTGGCGGGAGTGTCTTTGTGTGCCGTGTCCTGGGGGTGGCTTTGCGTCCGGTATGGGCACCGACGGGGCGCACCTGTGCCCGTTGGCAGGCAGAGGGCTGTCCGTCGGCGGGCGCAGGTGTGTTCTCGGGCGGGTACAGGTCTGTCCCTAAAGGCTGCATCGTGGCCTTCCGGGGGCGGATGGTTTCAGCCTTTGGCGGATGTGTCTTCGGGCCGTCCCGCTCTTCGGGTGTGAAGCCGCTTTTGTTCCTCCGGAAGGCCGGGCAGGGCGGCTGTGCAGCATTTCCTGTGGCTGTTTGCACGTAGAATGGGAAATTAGGACTATCTTTGCAGAGTTAGTGCAATGATTTGACGAATAGTCCTCTATGAAGAAAAGCCTCCTTGGGTTGTCTTTGATGGTTGTCGTGCTGGTGCTGGCTTCATGCTCTGCGACGAAGTATGTGCCGGAGGGGTCGTATCTGCTGGACGAAGTGCAGATACGGACGGACGACAAACGGGTGCGTCCGTCTGCTCTCTCCATGTACGTCCGCCAGAACCCGAACGCCAAGTGGTTCAGCCTGATAAAGACCCAGCTGTATGTCTACAACTGGTCGGGAGCGGACAGCACGCGCTGGATCAACCGTGCCTTGCGCAAGATGGGCGACCCGCCGGTCATCTACAGTTCGGAAGAAACCGCCCGCTCGGCCGAGGAGATGGAGAAGGCCGTGCGCAACATGGGCTTCATGGGGGCGACGGTAAGCACCGAGCGCGAGGTAAGCCACAAGAAGCTGAAGCTGACCTACCGCGTGGCTGCCGGAAGGCCTTACCGCGTGCGAAGCATTGCCTACGACATCCCGGACGAACGGATTGCCGGTTATGTTTGCCGCGACTCGGCCGGCACGTTGCTGTCCGAAGGCATGTTCTTCGACGTGAACGTGCTCGATGCCGAGCGTCAACGCATTGCCGACAACCTGTTGCGTCACGGCTACTACCGTTTCAACAAAGACTACATCAGCTATACGGCCGACACGGCCCGCAACACCTACCTCGTGGACCTGACCCTCCACCTGTTGCCCTACCGTCAGGGACGGGAAGGCTCCACGATGCCCCATCGGCAATACACGGTGGACCGCGTGAGCTTTGTGACGGACTATGATGTCCTTCAGTCGGCTGCCTCGGAGGGGACGGTGGATGTGAACGACTCCATCCATTACAAGGGGTGCCCCGTCTTCTACAAGGACAAGCTCTACCTGCGCCCGAGCGTGTTGCTGGACAACCTGCATGTGCGTCCCGGCGGGTACTACAACGAGCAGGACGTCCAGCGTACTTATAGCAACTTCAATCGCCTGTCCGCCCTGAAGTACACCAACATCCGTTTCTACGAGAACGGCCGTTCGGACAGCACCGGGCTGAACGCCTATGTGCTGCTGACCAAGAGCAAGCACAACTCGGTCTCCTTCGAACTGGAAGGTACCAACTCGGCGGGCGACTTGGGGGCTGCCGCTTCGGTGACCTATCAGAACCGCAACTTGTTTCAAGGCTCGGAGACCTTCATGGTGAAACTGCGCGGTGCTTACGAGGCCGTGTCGGGCTTGCAGGGCAGCTACCAGGGCGACAACTATTTGGAGTGGGGGGCCGAAGCCACCATCAACTTCCCGCGCTTCATGTTCCCCCTGCTGTCTTCCGACTTCAAGAAGAAGATACGGGCCACTACGGAGTTCGGACTGCAATACAACTATCAGCTGCGGCCTGAGTTTACCCGCATCGTGGCCTCAGGCAGCTGGAGCTACAAGTGGGGGCTGCAACGGCAGCGTGCTCAGCACCGCATCGACTTGCTGGACATCAACTACCTGTACATGCCGTGGATTTCGGATGAGTTCCGTCGCCTCTATCTGGAGGAAGAGGAGAACTACATCCTGCGCTACAATTACGAGGACCGGCTCATCGTGCGCCTGGGCTACAGTTTCACCTACAACAGCGCGGAACAGGCCCTGCACAACAATTCCATCATAGGCAATTCCTACTCCATCCGCCTGAACCTTGAATCGGCAGGTAACCTGCTCTACGGCATAGGCAAGCTGGTGCGCATGAGGAAGAACGAGGCTGGTGAGTACACACTGCTCAACATTCCCTTTGCGCAGTACGTTAAGGCCGACTTTGACTATGCCCGCAACATCGTCATCGATGCCCGCAACTCCATAGCTTTCCACATCGGTGGTGGTGTGGCCGTGCCCTATGGCAACGCCACGGTGGTGCCTTTTGAGAAACGTTACTTCTCGGGTGGAGCAAACAGTGTGCGCGGCTGGTCGGTGCGCGACCTCGGGCCTGGTACCTTCCCCGGAGACGGCAACTTCCTGAACCAGTCGGGGGACGTGAAGCTCGATGCCAGCATTGAGTATCGGACGCGGCTCTTCTGGAAATTTCGTGGAGCTGTGTTCGTCGATGCCGGAAACATCTGGACCCTGCGCGACTATCAGGACCAGCCGGGCGGCAAGTTCAGGTTCAGCGAGTTCTACAAGCAGATTGCCGTGGCCTATGGCTTAGGCCTGCGTCTCGATTTGGACTTCTTCGTCCTGCGTTTCGATATGGGTATGAAGGCCATCAACCCCGAGCTTGGTGCCGAGCACTATCCCATTATCCACCCCCGGTTCAGGCGCGATTTCGCTTTTCATTTTGCCGTCGGCTATCCGTTCTGACAGGTGACATGCCTGTGGCGGGTTGTTGCTTCCTCGTTGTGGAGCGGGGCTGGAGGACCTTTAATCCCCAATCGGTCATCAGAGTCCCAAGCGATTTTGTCCTGCTGCCGTGCAGATTGGCTGTCGCCTTTGCCGAAGGCGTAGCGGACTGCGGCGCGGCAAAGCGGCAGACAAGATGCCGACAGCAGGACGAAAGGGTTTGGAAAGCCGGAGAAGGACTGTCAAGCACACGGCAAGGCGGTCTAATGCCCGATGGGGGTTAATCGACAATTGCGCGAACGGACTCGCACCACTCCCAGCGGGGATGGAAAAGTCTTTTTGAAGAAATGCCTGTAAGGACGTTGTATGGGGGGGTGGGCTGGCTCTTGGGCGGGCGGATGTGCCTCTCGCTGTAGAGGCAGGCTGTGTGCTTCGCTTGTGCTTCAGTCCTGTCGCTGTGACTGGTGATTAACGGAAGGCCCGTTTTATTTTCCGCATGAACTTTATGCCCATCATCACCCCGTCAAACACGGCCATGCCCGTATTGAAGGCACTCATCAGTCCTCCTGCCTTTTTCGTGGCTGGGGCAAGGGGGGCGGCGAGCGTTTTGCTCAGTTGGGCGATGTGTTGCTTTTTCGCGTCCATTTGCCGTTTCAGTTCGGCCTTGCGCAGGGCCAACAGTTCCATTGTTACCGGTGTCGAAGGAGGTGTATGGGTGCTCATAGGGTAGGCATGTGTGTGGGTTAATTCTGCTTGTCAAGGAACAGTTTGGCGATGAGGCGCAACACCGGCGTTACGATGAGCGGTTTCCTGAAACGCACGAGCAGGCCGAGCAGTAAGGCGTGGAACGCAGCTATCAGCCCGAAGCTGCCTATCAGCCCGCCCACTGCCGGCGCCAGCACAAAGGCCAGCGTGAACGACAGGTAAAACAACGCCATCATGCCCAGCATGGCAGCCAGCAACACAAGTATCAGGGTGGAGAGCAGAATGGTAAGTTTTTCTGTCGCCTCCGTTTTGGTGTATTCCTTTTGCAGTTCCAGGTAGTTTTTCAGTTCTGCAAAGAGTTGCCGGATGGTCGATATGCTATTTTCGTTCGGGAACATGATGGCGTTGTGTGTCGTGTTGTGGTGTGCCGACGCTTTTATCAAGCTGTCGCATCGCCGTTCAGTTCGGTTGCGATTTCGTCCACCAAGTTGTCCATTTCGTTGCGGTTCAGGCGGATGCCTTTCTTGCGCAGGATTTCTGCGATTTTCGACCGCGTGTCTTCTCCTTTTTCGGGAGCAAACAATACACCTAAGGCTGCGCCTACTGCGGCACCGCCCAAGAAAGCTGCTAATACGTTTAATCCTTTCATAGTAAAATCATTTTAGTGGTTGATGTTACAAAGTTACTAATTAATTTTTGAAAATAGTAGTCCTTTCCTCTTTTTTTTCATCGTCACCCTTCTTTTTTTTCTTCCGTGGGGCCGAAGGGAGGGGTAGGAGCGCGTGCAGGCTCTGTTCTTCGTGCTCCCGTGGCGGCACGAAGCTTTGTCGGCCGCCATAGGTTTGCTCCCGTAGTGGCGCAGGTTTGCCTTCTTCCGGGCAGACTTGTGCCCGCGTGGTGGAAAAGGTCCGCCCGTTTGGGGGCTTGGGGAGGGGTACGTACTCGGCTTTGGGACAGGAAAAGAACTTTTTTCGGCGTTTGGTTGAAAAAAACAGGGAAAAGTTTGCAGTTTCAAGAATAAGCCTTACCTTTGCACCGCAATTCCGAAAGGGAGTGCTCCTAAAGCCCGACGGGGACAAGGAAAAAGGACAAAAAACGATGCACTCTTAGCTCAGTTGGTAGAGCAACTGACTCTTAATCAGTGGGTCCAGGGTTCGAATCCCTGAGGGTGTACATGGTGTGAGGGACAAAGACCGATTGGTCTTTGTCCCCTCGTTTTATTCCAAATAGGTTTTTAGAGCACAAGGCGATTTCGTTCTGTTGCCGTGCAGATAGGCATCCGCCTTTGTCGAAAGCGTGGCGGGCTACGTCGGGACAAGGCGGACACGATGCCGGCAAGAGGACGAAAGCGGTTGGAAGGCCAAAGAAAGATAACCAAATACCCATTGGGCGGTCTAATGCCCGATTTGGGCTTATCCATGCCCTGTGGCAGGTATGCGTGTCGAGGCTTTTCGGGAAATCGCGGGAGGAATTAGCGGGTATTTCAGCTCCCTTTTTCCAGTTTCCGCGCAAAGTACACCATGTCTTTCAGGGTTTGCCCATCCTCTACAATGAGGTGGTCATAGTTCTGGGTGAAGAAGTTGGCCACTCTGTGCGAGTAGCCGAAGCCGCAGTTTTCGTAGAAGGCAATTGTACGGTTGCTTTCACCGGTTCCGGCAAGCAGGGTGTGGCACCTCCCTTTGTAGTGGTTGCATAAGTATTCTATCATCTTCCTTCCATAGCCTTTCCGTTGGTGGCAAGGGGCTACCGCCAGGTTTTTCAGTTCCATCACCCCGTCACCCTCGTCGGTGACTACTGCCGTGGCTATGGTGTCTTCCTCGTTATTCTTCATAACGAACATGTCGCCCCGTTCCAAGTATTGGTCTATGGCCGACTCCTGTTCGTCCCCGAGGAGCAGAAGGGGCAGATAACGCTTCTTCTGGCTTATGACGGGTGCGATGTACGTTCCGCCTGCCTTCCATTCTTGTTTTGTCAACCGCATGAAGTGTTCCGTGCGGACATCGCCCAACGGAGATGTTTTCCCCGTTTCTGTGTGGTGGAATCGGAAACCGCATTTTTCCATGACTCGTTTGGACTGCAAATTGCCGTCGTAATACCCGCACCACACCGCTTTCAGGCCCAAATCCTCAAAGCAACGCCTTAGCAGGCGCCGCACTGCTTCGGGTGTCAGGCCGCGTCCCCAGTAAGGCACGCCAATCCAATAGCCTATTTCGGCTTCGTTCGGTTGCATGTCTGCACTGTGCAGGCCGTCCCCGAACATGATTCCGATGCTTCCCACCGGTTCTTCTGTCTCTTTTAGGACTACGGCGTACGTCTCTGGCGCGGCAAATACTGTACGGATAATTTCTCGGCTGTTTTCTATCGAAGTGTGCGGGGGCCACCCGGCAATAGGGCCGATGGCAGGATGCTTGGCGTATTTGTACAGCGATTGTGCGTCGTCTTCCGTCCACGGGCGGAGTATCAGACGTTCAGTGGTCAAAACATGTTGGTTCTTTCCCATTTTTGTCGTAGTGCTATTGGTAGATAATCTGCGACAAAGATAGCGTTTACTCTTCATTCTGTTTTTATGCGTTCTGTTTCTTTTGTTCATTTCTGTTTTGAGTGTTGCTTGCGGAACTGTTTTTCTGTTGTGTTGGGAGTGTAGAGGGCTGCATGGCGAAGGTCGGCGGGAAAGGAGGGCGGAAAGAGTCCCGAAGGTGCAAAACAGCCCTATTGGGGTATAAGAGCCTGTTCTGGCTCCTTATGTCCTGTCCACGCCTCGAACATCTCTTTTTCGTCACTTCTCTGTCTTTTTCGCGCACAGTTCAGCCCAATCGGCCATTAGGTTTGCCCTCCCGGTGGCTCAGGTCCGCCCCCGTTGTGTGAGAGGTGTGCCCGTTTCCCGTCCCCGGTCCTGCCGTTCCCGTGCGCTTGTCTCGCGGTCCTCCTGCGCGGGTCCTT
>CALULL010000022.1 GCA_944321465.1 uncultured Bacteroides sp. | reverse complement strand
CAAAGGCCGTGCAGCAGAACTGCAAGAGCCGAGCAGCATTCGTGCAGTAGCACTGCAACCATGCTTGCAGTTGTATTGCGCTGTCATACAGATATGTTTTTCGGACCATTTCGAAGGTAATAACGACGCGTCACGAAGGTCGACGGACGCAGGATGGGGCTTTGCAGAAATCTTCCCTCCGGTTGGCCTTCCTCCGAGGGAGGGGCTGCGCCTGTCGCGCTTCCGTGGCATCGGCCCAAAGCAAATCCGGGTGAAGAAGCTGCGCACCTCCGAGGAAGGCGGAGGCATGAGGCGAATAAACCCAAATCGGTCATTGGACCGCCCGACGGGTATAGAGTTATCTTTCTTTGGCTTTCCAAGCCCTTTCGTCCCGCTGCACGGCAGCAGAATGAAACCGCTTGGGACTCTAATGACCGATTTGGGCTTACAAAAAAGTGCGACAGACAGAACGGAGGATGCGGTAGCCGAAAGGGTTGGCCGGAGGCGAATGGTCAGCAACGGTGGCGACGACTGCGGGGGCGGCGAGGCGGGTCGAACAAGCAAGCCACACGCGCCAGGGAGGAACGGCCTGGAGAGGGTCGGCGGACACGTGGAACACCTCCCCGGGACGAGGACAAGAGCGAGGGAATGGGGACAGCACGAGGACTGTCGGCGGCGGACAGGCCTCCGTCGGCCTCGGACTGGCCGGCGAAGGGGTCGGGACGCTGCGGACCTTTCTTCCTGAAGGCAAAGGCACAGAAGATGCCTGCCGTGGCCCCGGCGAGGTGTCCCTCCCAAGAAGTGCCCGTGGGAGCAAACTGGGGAAACATGTTCCACACCAGGCTACCATAAAGAAAGGTAACCAGCAGCGAGATGGCCATCAGCGGCACGTACCTGCGCAACACCCCGCTGAAGAAAAGGAAGAAGGCCAGCCCATAGACCACTCCGCTGGCCCCCACGTGCCACCCGGGATGGCCAATAAGAAAGGTTATCAGCCCGCAGCCCACCCAAATGCAGGCCAGGATGGAGGCGGCTATCTGACGATAGAAATAGAAGAGGCACCAAGAAAGGAAAAACAACGGCGGCGTATTGGCCAGCAAGTGGCCCGCGTCGGCATGTATCAGGGGGTGTGTAAAGATGCCCGCAATGCCCCTGGCCTGGCGCGGATAGACCCCCAGAAAAGACAGGTCCCAGCCCATGCCGGCTTCGAGCAGCTTGACGAGGTAGGGGACGAGCAGCAGCATCAAGGCAAAGATGGCCGAGAGCTTCATGCGGAGGGTGTCGTGTCGGGTATTTTCCATGCGGGAGACATAAACCGGAGCGCAATAGTACGCATTATTTAGAGAAAAGAAAAAATAAAATGGCTTTTTATTTTGCATCTGTCGCATAATTCGTAATTTTGGGCTGTTCAACAAAAACAACGCTGCACACAAGCAGCAAGCCTGGAGAATTAACCTTTAAATATAAATGCACAAACTATGAGTTATTTACGATTTGACAGGACTCTGATGATTAATTTGGAGGAATCCCTACCGCGGGAGATACTTCGGACAAACAAGTCGGGCGCCTATCATAGTACATCGATTGTAGACTGCAACACGCGCAAGTATCACGGATTGCTGGTTATTCCTGTGCCCAATCTGGACGACGAGAACCACGTGCTGCTGTCGTCGCTGGACGAGACGGTAATTCAGCACGGTGCAGAGTTCAACCTGGGATTGCACAAGTATCAGGGAAACCACTTCAGCCCCAACGGGCACAAGTACATCCGTGAGTTCGACTGCGAAAAGATTCCGGCGACGACCTACCGTGTAGGAGGAGTTGTTCTGCGCAAGGAGAAAATCTTTGTCCACTATGAGAACCGCATCCTAATCCGTTACACTCTGCTGGATGCCCACTCGGCAACGACGCTCCGCTTCAGGCCTTTCCTAGCCTTCCGCAGCGTGCGCGAGTATACCCATGAAAATGCCCAGGCAAGCCGCGAATATCAGGAGGTGGAGAACGGCATAAAGACGTGCATGTATCCGGGCTATCCTGAACTGTTCATGCAGCTGAACAAAGCCTGCACGTTCCACTTCCAGCCCGACTGGTATCGCGGCATAGAGTATCCCAAGGAGCAAGAGCGTGGTTACGACTTCAACGAAGACCTGTACGTGCCGGGCTACTTCGAGGTCGACATCAAGAAAGGCGAAAGCATCGTCTTCTCGGCCGGCATCTCGGAGATTGACACAAAAGGGCTGTTGCAGCTCTTCGAGAGCGAAGTGGAGGACCGCACTCCGCGCGACAGCTTCTACCACTGCCTGAAGAACTCGGCCCACCAATTCCACAACAAGCAGGGAAACGACCACTACATCCTGGCCGGTTACCCGTGGTTCAAATGCCGTGCACGCGACATGTTCATCGCCTTGCCCGGCCTGACGCTGGGTGTCGACGAGCGCGAGGAGTTCGAAGACGTGATGACGACGGCAGAGAAAGCCATCAGGCAGTTCATGGCGGGCGAGCCTTCGACATACAAAGTGTATGAGATGGAACATCCCGACGTGTTGCTGTGGGCAGTATGGGCCTTGCAGCAATACGCAAAGGCGACTTCAGCCGAGGAATGCCGCAGCAAGTACGGCACGTTGCTGTCCGATATCATCGGCTACATCCGGGAACGAAAGCACAACAATCTCTTCCTTCACGACAACGGCCTGCTTTATACCAATGGCACGGACAAAGCCGTCACGTGGATGAACTCGACGGTAAACGGGCATCCCGTAATCCCGAGAACGGGCTATATCGTAGAAGTAAACGCCTTGTGGTATAACGCACTGCGCTTCATAGCCGACCTGCTGCGCGAGACAAACGGCACACTGGCAACCGAGCTTGACACGCAGGCCGAAGTGACGGGCAAGTCGTTCGTTGAAGTGTTCCGCAACGAGTATGGCTACCTGTTCGATTACGTAGATGGCAACATGATGGACTGGAGCGTACGCCCCAACATGGTGTTTGCTGCGGCCTTCGACTATTCGCCGCTTGACCGCGTCCAAAAGAAACAGGTGCTGGACATTATCACCCGCGAACTTCTTACCCCCAAAGGTCTGCGCACGCTCAGCCCCAAAAGCGGCGGTTACAACCCCAATTACGTGGGGCCTCAGACGCAACGGGATTATGCCTACCATCAGGGGACGGCATGGCCGTGGCTCATGGGCTTCTACATGGAAGCCTATTTGCGCATCTATAAGCTGAGCGGAATATCTTTCATCGAGAGAGCCTTGATAGGATTGGAAGACGAGATGGGGCAGCACTGTATAGGCACCCTGCCCGAACTGTTTGACGGAAATCCCCCGTTCACTGGAAGAGGGGCTATCTCGTTTGCCATGAACGTGGCCGAGATGCTGCGTATATTGAAATTATTGTCCAAGTATCAATTATAAAGGAGGAAGACCAATATGAAAGTATTAATGTTTGGATGGGAATTCCCTCCACATATTCTTGGCGGATTAGGCACGGCAAGCTACGGTTTGACAAAGGGACTGTCGAAACAGCAGGACATGGAGATAACTTTCTGCATACCCAAACCGTGGGGCGACGAAGACCAAAGCTTCTTGAAAATAATCGGGATGAACAGCACGCCCATCGTGTGGCGCGACGTGAATTGGGATTATGTACAGAAACGTGTCGGCAACTACATGAACCCGCAACTCTACTTCGATTTGCGCGACCACATTTATGCCGATTTCAATTATATGCATACCAACGACTTGGGATGTATCGAATTCTCTGGACGTTACCCCGACAATCTGTATGAGGAGATAAACAATTATTCCATCGTGGCAGGCGTCATAGCCCGCCAGCAACAGTTTGACATCATCCACTCCCACGACTGGCTGACTTATCCCGCAGGCATTCATGCCAAGCAAGTATCGGGTAAGCCGCTTGTCATTCATGTCCATGCTACAGACTTCGACCGTAGCCGTGGCAATGTCAATCCGACCGTTTATGCGATAGAGAAGAACGGCATGGACCATGCCGACCATATAATGTGTGTCAGTGAGCTGACGCGTCAGACGGTAATCCACAAATATTATCAGGACCCGAGAAAAGTATCGACAGTACACAATGCCGTTTCCCCCTTGTCGCAGGAAATCCAAGACATTGTGCCCGAAAGGAAGCCCAACGAAAAAATTGTCACTTTCTTGGGACGCATCACCATGCAGAAAGGACCGGAATATTTTGTGGAGGCAGCATCAATGGTGTTGCACCGCACACGCAATATCCGTTTCGTCATGGCAGGCAATGGCGACATGATGGACAAGATGATACGCCTGGCAGCCGAAAGAGGCATTGCAGACCGTTTCCATTTCCCCGGCTTTATGAAAGGCAAACAGGTATATGAGGTCCTGAAGGCCAGCGATGTCTATATCATGCCTTCGGTATCCGAGCCTTTTGGCATATCTCCGCTGGAGGCAATGCAGTGCAACGTGCCGACCATTATATCCAAACAATCGGGTTGCGCCGAAATCTTGAGCAAGTGCATAAAGATAGACTATTGGGACATCCATGCAATGGCCGATGCCATTTATGCCATTTGCACGTATCCTTCGCTTTATGAATATCTGCGTGAGGAGGGTAAGAAGGAAGTAGACAACATAAAATGGGAAGATGTCGGGGTGAAAATACGCCGCATCTATGATGAAGTTATAAGAAACAGCAATAAGTAATACAAAACAATATAGATATGAGAACCATCTGTCTTTATTTCGAGATACATCAAATCATTCATTTAAGACGTTACCGTTTCTTCGACATAGGCACAAATCATTACTACTACGATGATTATGCCAACGAAAGCAGCATAAGCGAAGTAGCCGAACGCTCCTACATTCCTGCCTTGAATACGCTGATAGGGATGGTGAAGGACTCCGGGGGGGCATTCAAAGTAGCTCTGTCCATCTCGGGAGTTGCCTTGGAGCAGCTGGAAATCCACGCTCCTGTAGTAATCGACTTGTTGCACCAGTTGAATGATACAGGATGCTGCGAGTTCCTGGCCGAACCTTATTCACATGGTTTGTCGTCTTTGGCCAATGAGGAATGCTTCAGGGAAGAAGTCTTGCGTCAAAGCGACAAGATGAAACAGCTGTTTGGCAAAACTCCGACCGTATTCCGCAACTCCAGTCTGATTTATTCAGATGAGATTGGCGCCCTTGTTGCCGACATGGGCTTCAAAGGCCTGTTGACGGAAGGAGCCAAACATATTTTGGGATGGAAGAGCCCACACTACGTCTACCACTGCAACATGAACCCGAACTTGAAGCTGCTCTTGCGCGACGTGAAGTTGTCGGATGACATTAGCCTGCGCTTCTCCAATTCCGAATGGAGCGAATTCCCCTTGTTCGCCGATAAATACATTAGCTGGATTGACGCGTTGCCTCAGGAAGAGCAAGTAATAAACATCTTCATGGAACTGTGTGCATTGGGCATATACCAACCTCTTTCTTCCAACATTTTGGAATTCCTGAAAGCTTTGCCTGCATGTGCCAAAGAGAAAGGTATAACATTCTCTACTCCGACAGAGGTTATTAGTAAACTGAACTCCGTGTCTCAGCTTGACGTAAGCTATCCTATGTCGTGGGTCGACGAAGAGCGTGACACGAGTTGTTGGCTGGGCAACGTGATGCAGCGCGAGGCTTTCAATAAGCTGTATAGTGTGGCTGAACGTGTTCAGTTATGCAACGATCGCCGCATAAAGCAAGACTGGGATTACTTGCAGGCAAGCAACAACTTCCGGTTTATGACGACCAAAAAAAGTAACGTGGGGATGTCGCGTGGCATCTACGAGTCTCCTTATGACGCATTTACGAATTATATGAACATCCTGGGAGACTTTATCAAACGCGTGGACTCTCTGTATCCTGTGGAGGTTGACAACGAAGAACTGAATGCGCTGCTCACCACAATCAAGAACCAAGACTCCGAAATCGAAGAACTACGGAAGGAATTGGACAAGCATTTGGTTTTGGAAGAGAAAATGGGTGTGAACGAAGAAAAGAAGGCCGCAAGAAAATCATCCGCCAAGAAGCCTTCGACGGCTTCAAAGAAAGTAACAAATGCGGAGAAGTAAGACCGAAGCAATTCTAATTTCTTTTTCTTTACGATAAACAAACATATTAGCGAGGTACGACCCTTGTGGTTGTACTTCGCTATTTTTTTTATCGCGCTCCTATAAAAACGAATTTACTGGAAACCGTGACGTGGCATGAGTTCTTCTTTCATCGCCCATTGATGAGAGCTCTGCAAAAGCCCGTCTTTACCACGTATCCTTTTTAATATACAATAGAACGTTTTGCAGAGGTCTCTGTGGATGTACAACGTGTGCCGATACTTGTACAAGGACACGGCGGGAGGAGGGCGATGAACGCCTTACGGGAGTTCATACACCTGCTGTTCAACAAGAAACAGGCCACGAAGTCCTCCACCCCGACCGCGAACCCCGATTGTCAGCGAAGGGGGACGGCAGTCTTCTTGCCATTGACTATGTAAATGCCCGGCGACAGCCCGTCCAATGAGGAGGCACGGTCGAGCATCTTAACACCGTCAAGGGTGTAGACGTTGTAGAGGTTCACCGCCCCGGACTCGCCCGGCACATTGGCAATCCCCGTGCCCTGCCGGTCGATGTCAATCAGGTTGTAGGCCGTTGTGCCCAGCCCTATCTGCTCAGCATAGTCCACGATGTGCCTGCCGTGCTGGCGGTTGATGCGCTCGATAAGGGGACCGCTGTCGTCGCCGGGAGTCGACTCATGATTGAACACCAAGTCCAGGCAAGCCTTGTCCAAGGCCACCGGGTCGAGCGAGGCGAGTATCCCGATGTCGTTCATACGCGGCGCAGAGGGATGTCCGTCGCAGTCGCAGTCTACCGAGAGGTTGTTCATCACGTCGATGTAGATTACCCGTCCGCCGTAGTAGTTGTGCACGGCCTGTGCGGCGGCAGCCATCGACTCAAGAAAGGCATCCTGCCCGCGCCGGTTGCCAAACACCTGCCCGGGATTGGAGTAATCGCCGGCGGTATGTATCAAGGTCTTGCCCTCACGAGAAGCCATCCCGATGCTCTGGTTCTTCAGCACGCCCCCGAAGCCGCCCATAGCGTGCCCCTTGAAGTGGGCGAGGTTGATGAGAAAGTCGTAGTTGGCCACGTGGCTACCCACACGGTCGAAGCGCAGGTGGGTGGTGTCGGCCACGGGAATGTCGATACTGCCCTCTTCGTCCATGATGTCCACCTGGGCTATGTCGTTATAGCCGCGCTCTTCAATGGCACGGCGGTGGGCAGCCGTCGAGGAGCGGTTGCCTGCATAGGCCGTGTTGCACTCCACGAGGGTGCCGTGCACTTCTTCCCCCAAGTCGCGGATGAAGTCGGGGCGCAGGTGGTTGGACTGCTCCGACTCGCCCGTACTGATTTTTACAGCCACCCGGCCTGTAGCCTCCACACCCAATGCGCGATAGATGCGGACAAGTGACTGAGGCGTGATTTCGGACGTAAAGTAGACGTTGGCCCTTCCGTCCATCTGCCCCTGTGCGGCAAAGGGCAGCAGCAGGAGCAGGATGTTCGCAAACAGTTTCTTCATAAAGCGATATACCTTCTTATATATATGTGTGATAGAGATTACTTGAGTATCTTGCGGCTGCCAGTCGCCGAGCGCAGTATGTAGACTCCGCTCGGGGCCGTGGAGAGGTCGTCGACTATGCGTCCCGAGGTGTCGTAGACTACGGTTGTGCCTTCGTCGTCGGTAGGCAAAGCGGGAGCGGCTATGCCCGAAGCGTTCCCTGACATGACACGGGTGAGGAAAGCGTCGAAGTCGTTGCCCCACACCGAGGGCGAACCACCCGTGCCGTAGCCGTGGGGATAGCCTTGAAGGATGTGCACCTCCGTCTCGCAACCGGCCTGGCGCACGGCATCGGAATTCTGGCGGAACTGTCCGGCGAAACCGTCGTTCGAGCCCCAGCAGTAGAAGGCCGGAGGAAGATCGGCGGCTCGAAGCGTCTCTACGTCGTTCATCGACACACTCAGGCGGCCATAGAAGGCGTAAATCATGCCCACGGCGCAAGCCTCTACCGGCACGTTGTCAAGCTCGTCGGGCTGGTAGGAGGGGACGAGGGAGGAGGCGTTGGCCAGCCCGCGCCAGTTGAGCAGCACCTCGCCGTTGAGGATGCCGCCTGCCGAAAAGCCCACGAGCGCAATGTCCGCCGGGTCTATGCGATAATCGGCGGCATGAGCACGCACGTAACGGATGGCACGTTGCAGGTCAAGGGCACTCTCCTGCATGGTGTAGGGAACAATGCGGTAGTTCACCACAAAGCATTGGTAGCCCATCGGGACAAGCATGTGGGCCACGTCGTAGCCTTCGGCCTGCACGCTGCGGAACACGAAGGCACCGCCCGGACAGATGATGACCGCACCCTTAGGCGCGACGGACTCGTCGACGGTGAACACCTCCATGTTGGGGACAAAATCGGGGCCGTCAGAATTGGATGCGCCTTGCGTCACAGCCGGGATGTCGCCGGCCCGCCACAGGTTGACGGTGCCCTCCATCGGGGCAGGCCCGTCCACCGAAGGTTCGGCCACACCCCCACCGACACTGCCGCTGCCGCCTGCGTTCTGCTCGTTCCACTCCTCGTTGATGAGGTCAATCCAGCTCTGCACGCCGCTCACCGAGCCGGTAGAGCCAAAACCCGTGAGGTGAGAAGCGGCGGGTGTGAGGTCTGCAATCCGTTGCAAGGTCTCGTCGCGATAGGTCGAGGCATAGGTGCAGAAGGGCACCACCGTCTTGCCCTCGAAGTCGTAGCTCTCGGCAAAGGTGGCGATAATCATCGGTGCCGTGTGCCACCACACGGGACAGCCCAGGAAGACAACGTCGTAGTCGTCAAAGTCGGCCACCGTCTCCCGGATGGCCGGACGGGCATCGCTGTCGCGCTCGGCCAGGGCCACTTCGGTGCACTCGGTGTAGTCCGTCGGATAGGGCGTGACAGGCTCTATGCGGAAGAGGTCGCCGCCCGTGATGCGCCCTATCTCCTGCGCCACCCGCTGCGTGTTGCCGCTCCACGAGAAGTAGGCCACCAGGACGCGTCGTCCGTCAAAATACTCCCCGGCACGGGCCGAGGCTCCAGGCTCGCTGGCACAAGCCGCGAGCCATGTCCCGGCGCAGGCCAGGAACAAAAGCAAAGAAGCAATTCTTTTCATAATTATTCGTATTTAACCCAAACCGGGCATTAAGGGCCAAAGCGATTTGGGTTTAAGAAGTTGGTCGGATTTCTATCCGGCTGCAAAAGTATGCTACAGGACAAAGCCCGTCCATACCCGGATTACAGAAGAACGTACCCATATCACCACACGCACGGGCAACATCGAAAAAACGACAAGCCCGACAACAAAACCAACGGAAAAGACACGCATTTCCCACCTCTTTGCCTACCTTTGCAACACCTGCAGCCCGGACGCAGGCATTCAACAAACAAAAAGAGCAACAAGACATGAACAAGAAGACCATCCTACTCGCACTCCTGTCCTGCCTCACGACGGCAGGCAACCTGCACGCACAACTGAACCAGAGCCACTACCAAGGCTCGCTCTCGCTCGACAAGAACGACATGGGCCTGCAGCCCATCTTCGCCCGCATGTACTTCAACGCCGACTGGCAACTGAATGCCCCGCTGGGGAACGACATCGCCGACGGGGCAGGCAGCCTGGGCGGACACTTCGAGGCCGGATACTACGCCACGGAGAACGTCGGCATAGGCGCGTTCGTCGCCTTCCAGAACAACGAAGAAGACCACCTCACGTCAACCGATGCCGGCTACGCTCCCGACACCGAACAGCGCAACAGGCTCTACCAACTGCCCTTCGGCCTGTCCGGGCGTTACCGTTGGGCTGCGCCCGATGCCCTCTTCACCCCCTACGTAGCCCTGAAGCTGGGAGCCGAATACGCCGAAAGCAATCTCTACGTTGCCAACATGCAGACACAGCTCCACTCGTGGGGCTTCTTCCTCTCGCCCGAGGTGGGCACCGAGATATACCCCTTCCACCGCTGCAAGTTCGGCTTCCACGTAGCCCTCTACTACAGCTTCGCCACCAACGACGCCTCGCTGGCCGGGCTCTCGGCCCGACGGCTGCACAACTGCGGCGCACGCTTCGGCGTAGCGTTTTGACGGAAGGGAGAGCCACGTCGGACAAGAGGGACAAAGGATTAGATACGAGTCAACAAGGGGCAAAAGCACACTCCTCCTCGTACCTAATCCTTAGAGCCTGTTTAAATTTTGCATTTAAGTAATTTAGTCAGGTCTCTTTTGAGTCCCTTTCCGGTCTCTTTTCCCGATTACGTTCGTCAGATAGCCCGCTATCCTCCTCACGGAATCGGAAAAACATACTCGAAAAGGACTCTCAAAATAAACCCGAGCAAAATTTAAACAGGCTCTTACTTTTTTGTAAACAATCAGTCACACATATTTCCATCCGCCCCGTGACGTTCTCCTCCCCCCAGAAAGCATACAGAGCCTCCCCCGGACTTGCCCCGAGCCAAGGCACAGGAGACAAAACCGGCGCAGCCTCCGCCTACCGAAAGACAACTTCTACAAAACTTCCATTCTGAGTCCGACGACCCTTTGCAACGCTTCGTTTCCGCTTCCAGAACGGCCTGAAGACCCACCTGTGCGACAGCGTAATACAGCTGCAAACCGTGTTGCAGTACTACTGCACAAATGCTGCACAACCCTTGCAGTTCTGCTGCACGGCCTTTGCAGCACTACTGCATAAGCCACGCAGCACTGCTGCAAAGGCCGTGCAGTAAAGCTGCAAAAGCCGTGCAGTAAACGTGCAGAAGCGAAGCAGAAAACCGGCAAGGCAAGGTGCCCCAACCGTGGTCCAATCGGTCCCGGCCGGACAAGGCAGGGAAGCCTCGGATGACAGAGAAGAAAGCAGGCGTTTGCCCCTTGGCAAACGTCCGTGCGTCAGAAGTATTTGTATGCCATTTTTACTCTCCGGGTACCAGCGTTCCAAGCCAGTCCCACCCTACTGCCGGGATACATACGTGCTTCATGGGCACCCTCCCCCGGCCAAGAGCCGCCCCAATTGGACAAAAGGAAAACAAACCCAAATGAAAGCGCGCACGTGCTGCCGGAGGAATCATAAAAAGGCCGACAGATTTAACCCCAATCGGGCATTAGAGTCCAAAGCGATTTCGTTTTGCCGCCGTGCAGATTGGCTGTCGCCTTTGCCGAAGGCGTAGCGGGCTACGTCGAGGCAAAGCGGCAGACAAGATGCCGACGGCAAGACGAAAGGGCTTGGAAAGCCGTAGAAAGACTGTCAAGCACACGGCAAGGCGGTCTAACGACCGATTTGGGTTTATCGTCTGTCGGCCTTCCCTTTCCAACCAGTCTACCGACAGACGCTTGCCTCGCGGCACCCCTCCTTTTTCAGAAAAAGAGTTTACTGCGCGGCCATAGGAGTCAGGGAGCAGGTAACAGGTTTTGGTTGACGAGTTGACAGGGGGGACACACTGTGTGTCTAACTCCTTGCCAACTCGTTCCTATCCCCTACCCCATAGTTCCTAATTCCTGCCCCTTAGTCAACAAGCGCGTACTGCTGGTGCGAGAGACAGTCGCAGAAGATGATGCGACTGCCGGGTGCTCCGGCGCGTTCGGTTACTTGAGGTACACGGTTGTGGCCTACCACCTGGGTGAAGCCGTGCAGGGGGTCGGACAATTCGCTGATGTCGGCCCAGAAGATTCCGCCTGTCGTGCCGCGCCGCCCGCCTCTTGCCGCACCCACGCGGAAAAGGGCGGCCAACTGCTCGGACGAAGGACGGTTGAGCTGAGGCGAGACGGGCAGAAGGGGGTTGCCGCCAAAATCGTCGACAAACCAGCGATGGGCCACACCGGCGTGGGTGAAGAGCCGGTTGCCGTCCTGATAGGCGTAACAGAAGAGGCTGCGCAACTCGGTGAAGAGAGCCTGAGCCAAGGGCTTCAGCTGCCAGTCGAAGCGCGAGCCGAGGAGAGCGTTGTCGTCAAAATAGTGCAAGTCGTGGTTGCCCAGCAGCAACGTCACGTCGTGTGGACGGCGCAACTTCAGCTCGACGATGCGCTGCAAGTTGGCCAACAGTTGCTTGCGGGGAACATAATCGTAGGGGTCGAGGTAGTCGCCCAAGAACACCACGTGGCGGTCGGGATGGTCGCTGACGGCCTGCTGCCAATAGGTGCAGCCGTGAACGTCGCCAATGGCAAGAGTAGGTTTCATGTCGGATGAGCGTTATGTCGTCGGAGAAGGGAAAATCCGTGCCAGTCACAACGGTCACTCCAGCGACACGTGGCTTACCTGCACAGCAGTGTTCAGGAAAATAGAGGCCGACTCGGTAAACTTCTCCTCGGCTTCGGTCGTCAGGTAAGTGCAAGTCCCTCCACGTGTGCAGCGCGCATCCATTTCGGGGTGCCGCCGCAAGTAGTCGGCCAGGCTGCGTGCCACCAGTCCGCCCTGAGCCACGATGCGCACGCGGGGCGGCATGAACTGCCTTATCTTGGGCAACAGTAAGGGGTAATGGGTGCAACCCAGTATCACGGTGTCGATGCGGTCATCTTTCTGCAAAAGCTGGCCGATGTACTTGCGCACGAAGTAGTCGGCTCCGTCGCCCCCGGCTTCGTCGTTCTCCACCAGTGGCACCCACATGGGGCAAGCCTGCCCGTAGATTGTGATATCGGGGAAAAGCTTGTGCACCTCAAGCGGATAGGACTCAGAACGCACGGTACCAGCCGTAGCCAGCACACCCACATGACGGCTGACGGTGAGGCCGCCGATGCACTCCACCGTGGGACGGATGACTCCCAACACACGTCGGCGGGGGTCGAGACGCGGCAAATCGTTCATCTGGATACTGCGCAGAGCCTTGGCCGAGGCCGTATTGCAGGCCAAAATAACAAGGTGGCAGCCAAGCTCGAAGAGCCGCGTCACGGCCTGCCGCGTAAACTCATATACAACCTCAAAGGAGCGCGAACCATAGGGCGTGCGGGCATTGTCGCCCAAGTAAACGTAATCGTAAGCAGGCAGCAACTCGCGTATCTTGCCCAAGATGGTGAGTCCCCCGTAGCCCGAGTCGAACACGCCGATGGGACCAGGCTGTGTGGATAGCAAAGTTTTCATACTGAAAGGGTGTCGGAAGTAAGAGAGAAGGGGAAGAGTGCACAGCACAGCACCGCCTGGTCCCGAAAAGAGGAAGGGCACGAACCACACGGAGCGAAAGGTCGAGAGCCTGTGTCGGTCTGTGCGGATCGTGCCCTGCGGCAACGGCTTGGAAACGTCTTGCGTCCCGGTTTACTGAATGCCCAGCTGGGCCTTTACTTTGGCTGTGAGGTCGATGCTCTCGCTGCTGACGTAGGGCAGCGGCGTGCGGGCAAGGTCAAAGATGTAAATGACCCCCTCGGCCTTTCCTACAGCCTGAATGGCCTCATCGAGTTTCTTGTATATAGGTTCCATAGCCTCTTGCTGCTTCTGCTGCATGGTGTTGGAGGCCTCCTGCTGGAATTGCTGCTGGCGCTGAGCCATGTCTTCTACCTCGCGCTGGCGGCGTTGCAGGATATTCTCGGGCAGAGAGTCTTGCTGCTGCAACAACTCTTCATACTTCTTCTGGAATTCTTCTTGCCCGCGTTGCATCTCGTCCTGGTACTGCTTGGCCAGCGTTTCCAAGTCGGCCTGTGCTTTGATGAATTCAGGCATCACGGTGATAATCTCGGCAGAATTCATGTGGGCGAACTTGGTCTGTGCCATGAGGCCCAAAGGAAGAGCGAACAATACTGCAATAAGTGCGATTTTCTTTAACATAACGTTTTCTGTTTTTTATTTGATTGTTTACGAATACGAACCAATGGGCACCGGCCTTTCAGCAGCCTCCAGGCTCCAACAAAGGAGTGCCCGCCCGGCTTGGCGTTGCAAAAGTATAAAATTAATCCGAATATCCCAGCTTTGCAAGCACATCATTGCTTATATCAATGCTAGGCGTAGCGAACACAATGCTTACAGCCGAAGCGCGATCGACCACCACACTGTAGTTCTTCTGGTCGGCAATCTCCTTGACGGCGTTGTATATTTCGTCCTGAATGGGTTTCATCAGGCTCTCGCGCTTCTTGTAAAGTTCGCCTTCGGGACCGAAGTACTTACGACGCAGTTCGGCAGTCTCCTTCTCCTTGGCGATGATTTCTTCCTCCTTCTGGTTCTTCTGTTCCTCGGACAGGAAAACACTCTCGGACTGATAGTTCTTATACATAGCCTGAGCCTCCTCGGCCAATTGGTCTACTTCGCTCTGCCACTTCTTCGAGGACTGGTTAAGCTGTTCGTTGGCCCGCTCGTAAGCAGGGATGTTCTTCAGGATATACTCCATGTCAATCAGCGCGAAACGCTGAGCGTTCGCCGTCAGCCCGGCGGCCAACAGCAGGAACACGATGGTCAATGTCTTTTTCATGCGCTCTTGGTGTTATTGGTAATTATTGGGTTTGTTCTTCAAAATTCTTGTCCCAGAATGAAGTGGAACTGGCTGCCGCCATAACTGCGCGAACCTCGGATGGGATCAAAGCCATAAGCCCAGTCGACACCCATCATACCTATCATCGGCAAGAAGATACGTACACCCACACCAGCCGAACGCTTCATGTCGAAGGGATTAAAGTCTGCCACATCGTGCCAGGCATTACCGCCCTCGATGAAGCCCAAGGCATAGATACTGGTCGTGGTTTCAAGCATGATGGGGTAACGCAATTCCAGTCCGAAACGGGTATAAGCATAGCCTTCATAGCCATAAGGTGTCAGCGAGCTGTTCTCGTATCCGCGCAAAGCGACACTCTCCGTGGCATAGGTAGTGTAGCCCGTCATGCCGTCGCCGCCCACATCGAACGTCTCGAAGGGCGAACGCTTATACTTATTGTAGTGCCCCAAAATGCCTATGTCAAAACGCCCCATGAGCACTGGCGTGCGCTTGACGGTAGAGGGGTCCATCAGAGGGATATAGACGCGCGATTTGAACTTCCACTTATGATACTCTATCCACTTGTGCATTCGGTTCATATCATCCTGATTGTTGGAGTCGTACTGGCTGTAGTCCACCCCGTCGAACAACGAATAGGGCGGGGTTATCTGAGCCGACAGCGAGAACTCTGAACCCGAACGCGGATAGATGGGATTGTCAATGGAGCTACGCGACAGTGTGAGGTTCAGGCTCAAACTGTTACAACGGCCATCGGTTACGGGAAAGTACTGCCAGTCGCTCAATATGTAACGCTGATAGGCCAGCTCGGCTGTGAACTGGAAATAGTCGTCGGGCCACGTCAGGCGTTTACCGAACATGATGGAGGCACCGAACAACTTGATATACTTATCCGGGTCGTAGTAGTTCTCTATGTTGACATAGTTGCCATAGTTGTACATGCCATAGCCGTACATGCCGCTGTAAAGGCTGTTGTAATAGCTGTTGTACCAGGCATCGTTATAATACTGGTCGCTGATATCGGTCTGCACGGAATAGAAAGCCGAAACGGAGAAAGCATTCGGACGTTTTCCACCAAACCAAGGGTCGTAAAACGAAATGCTGTAGGACTGGTAATACTTGGCATTGGTCTGTGCGCTGATGGTAAGTGTCTGGCCGTCGCCTTGGGGAAGTATGCCTCGATAGTTCTCGCCCGGATGCAGCAGATTGGCAAGGGAGAAGTTTGTGAACTTCAGACTCAGCTTACCGATGATTCCGGTCTGTCCCCATCCGGCAGAGAACTCTACCTGGTCGTTGGCCTTGGAAACGAGCCCATACTCGATGTCCACCGTTGCATCCTCGGGATGGGGAATGGGGTTCAGATTGATGCGCTCGGGGTCGAAGTGTCCCATCTGCTGCAATTCACGGGCCGAACGCATCAGGTCCTCACGGCTGAACAGCTGCCCGGGGCGTGTGCGCAGTTCGCGGCGGACAACGTTCTCGTACAGACGGTCGTTACCCGTGATGATGACCTTGCTGATGGTGGCCTGCCGACCTTCATAGACGCGCATCTCCAAGTCCACCGAGTCGCCCACGATGTTGACCTCGACCGGTTCGATGTTGCAGAACAGGTAACCGTTGTTCAGATACAGGTTGCTCACAGCGTCCTCGTCCATGTGCAAACGGTCCTCCAGCAGCTTCTGGTTATAGACATCGCCCTTCTTCATGCGGAGCAGATAGTCCAGGTGTTCCGAAGGATAAAGCGTATTGCCCACCCACGAGACGTTGCGCAAGAAGTAGCGTTGGCCCTCGTCTATGTTGAGGTAAACGTCTACCGTACGGTCGTCGTACTGCGACACGCTGTCGTCCACAATGATAGCATCGCGATAACCCAACTCGTTGTATTTGTCGATGATGAGCTGCTTGTCCGCCTCGTAGTTCTCTTCGACAAACTTCTTGGTGCGGAAGAGGTTGCGCAGCTTGCGGCGCTCGTTCGTCTTCTTCATCACACGCTTCAGCTTCTTGTCGCTCAGGGCTACGTTGCCGTCAATGGTTATCTTGTGCACTTTTATCTTTTCTTTCTTGTCCACATCGATGTCTATGAACACCTGGTTTTCAGCCGAAACGTCCTCGTGCTGCGTAATGAGCACTTCGGCATTCTTAAAGCCCTTCTCGTCGAAATAGCGTTTAATGAGCGTTTCGGCACGGTCTATGACATTAGGAGTCACCTGCCCGCCCTTTATCATGCCGATGCGGCTCTCCAGGTCCTCGCGCTCCGACTTCTTCACCCCGCGATAACGGATGTCCGACACGCGGGGACGCAACGTGAGGTGAATGGTCAGCCACGCCTTGTCACCTTCCACCTTATCCCACGTAATGCGTACATTGGAGAACAAGCCGTGGCGCCAGTAACGCTTGCAGGCATCGGTTATCTCCTCGCCGGGGATGGATATGACTTGTCCGACCGAAAGGCCCGAAAGGCCAATGACGACGTAGTCTTCATAGCTTTTTTGGGTTCCTTCCACCTTTATTCCCGCTATTTCGTACTTCTTTGAATTACCCGTGTAGAGCACGACGGGAGTCTCGTCGGGCAACGCAGTTGCAGAATCGGGCACAGCTTCTTGGGCCTGTGCTCCCAAGGCACAGCCAAAAGCATAAACAAACGCCGCCAGTATGACAAAAAGAATGCGATAGTACATTTACTTCTTGGTTATTCTATATTTATATACATTGTTATATAAGCAACACAAACACCGATATCCTTCCGTGCCTATGGCACGACCTGCTCGCTGGTCTTTCCAAAACGCCGTTCGCGGTGCTGATAGTCGCAAATGGCCTTACACAACTCCTCTTCCCTGAAATCGGGCCAATAGGTGTCGCAAAAGTAAAGCTCGGAATAAGCGCACTGCCACAACAGATAGTTGCTGAGCCGCAACTCTCCTCCCGTGCGTATCAGCAGGTCGGGGTCGGGCATAAAGCTGGTAGACAGCTGGCGCGACACCAGTGCAGAGTCTATCTGCTCGGGCTGCAACGTGCCTGCCTGCACCTGCCTGGCCATCTGCTTCATGGCCTCGGTCAGCTCCCAACGCGACGAATAGCTCAGAGCCAGCACCAGACACATGCCCGTGTTGCGCCCCGTGCGCTCGATACAGGCCTGCAAACGGTCCTGCACGCGAGACGGCAACTTGGCCACATCGCCTATGACGCGGAAACTGATGTTGTTCTTCATAAACGTCTCTTCCTCTATCGAGTCGAACAGCAATTGCATGAGGGCCGCCACCTCGTCGGAGGGACGCCCCCAGTTCTCGGTAGAAAAGGTGTAGAGGGTGAGGAACTTGACACCCAGCCGGGCTGCCTCCTCGGCGATGACGTGCACCGTTTCGGCACCGGCCTGGTGGCCAAAGCTGCGTGCCTGGCCGCGCTGCTTGGCCCAGCGGCCATTGCCGTCCATGATGATTGCCACATGGGTCGGTATGCGGTTCAGGTCTACTTGTTCTTTATACGATGACATTTCTTCAGTTATTACAATCCTTACACTTCATGAACAGGTCGTAAGTGACAAACAGCAGCATGAAGGCGTAGCTGTCCTTGTTCTTCAGCAGACCCGTACTTTCTATGCGGTAGGGGTCGTTCAGCTCCAAGCCACCCGCCCTCGACACGTCCAGCTTGTCGCTCAGGCTGAAACGCATGGTAAGCTCCGCGCCAATGTTGACCCTCGGAGCCACCTTGTACTTCACGCCCACGCCCACCGGAAAGTTTACCGTGAACACGCCTTCGGCCGGCTTCGGGGCAAACGTAAAGCCCATGCCGGCCAGCACATAGGGAGTGAACCGGCGGTCGCCACGATAGCTGTTGACACCATATCCCCAGAAGTTGTACTCGAACTGTGCCCCCAAGTCGAAAAGCGTGCGCGAGAAGTCGGCCTGTCCTTCCTCGGGATAGACGGTAGACATGCTCCGCGTATCGCCCGAGATGTGCCCCGCGCCCAGGTTTATCTTCACCGCCATGCGCGGATTGAACACCCGGCGCGCCATCAGGCTCCCGGCCAGACCGGTATTCTTGAACGGACGGTTGTAGTTGGCATCGCCCATGTAGAAGCTGCCGCCTATGGCTCCGCCCATGTCCCAAGTGTATTCGTCCTGGGCAGCCACGCGGCACAGCGGGCACAGCAACAAGCCGACAACAAGAATGCGCAGTCTCATCTTCCATCTCTTCCTCATTGCCGTTCAAACAACTGCTTGTTCAGATGCCCGCGCCAGATGTCGACTCCTTGCCCGTCAGTGTCTTTCCAGACTAGCCACAAGTATTTGCCGTCTTGTACGGCCATTGAGTAGAACTCATTCTTCCAGAGGAAATCGCGGGGCAAAAGGGCCTTCTCCGTAGTGGGCTGCCAGTAAAGCCCCGTGAGCGAGCAGTAGAGTCTGCTGAAAGGAGTTCCCAATATGTAGTAGCTTCCCCCGTAGTAGGCTATGGAAGGCGCTCCCAACGAAGGGCATGCAGCATCGGCGTCGCTGGTCATGTCGGCCCACTCCCGACCGTCGAAACTGAACCAGGGAACCGTGCGTCCGCTCCCTGCAGCCGTCCGCCCCACAGCCACCATGCGGTAAAGCCCGTTGGCGGTCTCTTCTATCGTGCTGCTGATGCGACCCGAGGGGAAAGTACCGGGAACGGCCTCGCCCAATTGCCACGCGCTGCCATCGGTCGAGGCAAAGCGGCGTGTGCCGTCGGCATCGGCCACGATTGCAGCCAACGTGCCCGCCGAACCATAGAGCGTATTGGCCGGATAGCTGCCCAACAGGGTCTCCACACGACCGCTCAGAGCCTCGCTGCGTGTCCACGCCATGCCGTCGGCCGAGGAATAGACTTCGCCCGAAGCCGTGGCGACGTAAAGCGTCCCGCCAAAATCTGTTATGGATGTCAACGACACGTCCGAGGGCAGCCCCGACACAGCCAAGGGGCCTTCCACCGCCAGCGTAGAAGCCACGATGGCATAGCACTCCGTGGCCGACACGTAGGTCAGCACCCGTCCGTCGCGGGCAACCGCCTTCAGGTTGTCCGACACGCCTCCGGGCACTTCATGCCCGCCCACGTGCCGCCATACCATCGAGTCGGGGTCCACCTGATGCCTGTTGACCCGCACTTCATACGTGCGGGTGGTAAGGCCGTCGACAGCATGTACTTTCAGCTGGATGGGCTGGCGCAAATCTACCGAGTCTTCCACCGAAAACACCGTGTCGGTCGCACCCGAAGTGATGTAGCCCGAGCACGTCAGCGTATCGATGCGTATTCTGTCTATTATGGTGTCAGCACTCATCGGGATTGAGTCTTCGTTGTAAATCTCGCCCCGCAAGTTGTCTATGGTGAACTTGTATCGTTGCCCATATATGGTATCCAATGCGAAAGCGCGTATCGTGGCATCAGAGCTGTACTCCCGTTCTTCGTCATCCGTCCCCAGGCACGAGGAAATTCCTACCGAAAGAGACAACAAGCACAGGAGGAACAGCCAAAACTTAGTTCTCATTCTTTTGTCCTTTTAAATTACAAGCTGCAAAAATAGGAACATTTTTCTCGAATAAATGTATAGGGAGGAAGTTTTAAAAGAAATTATAGATAATCAGTTCCTTTTTGCCGACCGTCGCGGGCCAGTTCCAAGCCCCTGTCTGACAGGCTTGCAGGGCAAAAAGCCAGCCTGTCGGCAGGCATGGGGAAAAGACCGTGCGACGGCCACCCGAGGCAGAGCTGCGGCATGCAGCCCCGCCCCTTGCAAGGAAGCACAGGCGTGCCCGTTCGGGGGCAGACCTGCACCACCGTGCGGGCGCACCTGTGCTGGCAAGCGGGCAGAAGTGTGCCCGCATGGGCACCGCCCGGAAGGTTCCGACAGGGGGAAAGTCACGTCCGGCGACAACCGTAGTGGCGGTAAGCACGCCCGAAGGCCGACAAGCACTCGCACACGCTGCCACGTGGCATCAGCGGAGCCCCTACGCCCGCACCCAGCACCAAGGGCGACTGCTCGACGTAGGCCTCGTCCCATAAGCCACTGTCTATGAACGACTGCAACAACCGGGCACCGCCCTCGACAAGCAGCGATTGCAGGCCGCGTGCGTGCAGCCCGGCCAGCAACTGAGGCAGCACGTCGCGCCCGTAGTCCACCGTCACATACTCCACACCGGGACGCTGGACGGCATCCGCCCTGCCCGTGAAGACAAGCGTGGGGTGCGAGCCGTCGAGCAAACGAGCCGAAGGAGGCAACGCAAGGTCGCGGTCGAGCACCACGCGCACGGGCGAGGGACCGGCCCAGCGACGCACGTCGAGCCGGGGGTCGTCAAGCAAGGCAGTGCGCGTCCCCACCAGTATGGCGGCATGTTCGGCACGTAGCTTGTGCACCAGCATCTGCGTGCGCTCCGACGAGAGCACAACCGGATGCCCACCCGTGCGGCAGAGGTCAATATAGCCATCGGCCGACTCGGCCCACTTCAGCGTCACGTAAGGCCGTTTCAGGGTGTGGAAGGTGATGAACTTGCGGTTCAGCTCCCGGCACTCGTCCTCAAGCACGCCCACAACGACCGTCCTCCCCGCCTGGCGCAGCTTCTGGATACCCCGCCCGGCCACACGGGCAAACGGGTCCTGACAGCCTACGACCACACGCGGTATCCGCTTCTCGATAATGAGGTCGGCGCAGGGAGGAGTCTTGCCATAGTGCGAGCACGGCTCCAGGCTGACGTACAGAGTAGAGCGGCACAGCAATTCGGGACGCGCCACGGAGCGTATGGCATTGACCTCGGCATGAGCCTGTCCGCAACGCACGTGATACCCCTCGCCGATTATCCGGCTTTCACACACCACGACGGCCCCCACCATCGGGTTGGGGGCAGCCGTACAACGGCCGTTCAGGGCAAGTTGTATGCAACGGCGCATGTATTTTTCTTCTTCCATAGGACTTGTTTATTTTGAAATATTGCTAATTTTGCAGCCCGAAAAAAGCGAAAAGTCCGATGAACATTGCCGTCTCCCACGTGCGCCGCGTTTTGTCGGCCTGCTACGACCCGCAAGAAGCCTCTGCACTGGCAAAGATTGTCTGCTGCGAAATGCTGGGACAAAGCCCGACGGACTTTTACATGGGCAAAGATATAACATTGGGCAAGGAAAAGCACCAAGAGCTGGAAGATATTCTGCGCAGGCTGTGCAATTTCGAGCCGATACAATATATACAAGGTGTAGCCCGCTTCGGCGGACGCGACTTCAGGGTGACTCCCGCCGTCCTGGTGCCTCGCCCCGAAACCGAAGAGCTGACGGCACTCGTTGCCGCCGAAGCTCCGGCAGGAGCACGCATACTGGACATAGGCACAGGCAGCGGCTGCATAGCCGTCACCCTGAGCATTGAGGTGAAGGAAGCATGCGTGGAAGGCTGGGACATCTCGTCCGAGGCCTTGGAAGTGGCCCGTCTCAATGCCCGCCGGCTGAAGGCTCAAGTCCATTTCGAACAACGCGACATCTTCGCCCCGGAAAGCGAAGCCACGGCCAGCCGCTACGACATCGTGGTGAGCAACCCGCCCTACGTCACCGAGGCCGAAAAAGCCGACATGGAACGCAACGTGCTGGACTGGGAACCCGCCAACGCCCTCTTCGTACCCGACGACGCCCCCCTGCACTACTACCGCCGCATCGCCACCTTGGGGCACAAACTGCTGACGGGCAACGGCAGGCTCTACCTTGAGATAAACCGTGCCTACGGCCCCCACGTCTGCCACCTGCTACAGGAGGAGGGCTACGGCGAGACAGTGTTGCGCAAGGACTTTTTCGGAAACGACCGTTTTGTAATAGCAAAGATATGACTGAGATGACAGAAAGCGCAGCCTTGAACAAGGTTGCCTCTTATTGCGCGACCGCAGAACACTGCCGGTCCGAGATTGTGGAGAAAATGCAACGCTGGGGCATGCCCTACGAGGTAATCGAACGTATAGCCGACCGCCTGGAGCAAGAAAAATACATCGACGAAGAACGCTACTGCCGTGCCTTCGTACAAGACAAATACCGCTTGGCCAAGTGGGGCAAGGTGAAGATAGGCGAAGCCCTGAAACTGAAGAAAATACCCTCCTACGTCTACCGGCCCTATCTGGAGGCCATCGACCACGACGAGTACATAGGCATACTGCAGTCGCTGCTGGCAGGCAAACGTCGCAGCATACGCGGCGGAACGGAGTACGAAGTAAACGGGAAACTGGCCCGTTTTGCCTTGAGCCGTGGCTACGAAATGGCCGACATACGCCTGTGCATGGACATCCCCGAAGAAAATGAACCTGCAGAATAAAAAACCTCGTGCCAGGCTTTATATATTCAATCCATTTCCTTACTTTTGCCGCATGTTTTGATAATTACGTTTGTTAGCTATGAAAAATTTAGAAAGATTATTTGCAGAGAAACTCCTAAAGATTAAAGCCATCAAACTGCAACCGGCCAATCCTTTCACCTGGGCTTCCGGCTGGAAGTCTCCTTTCTATTGTGACAATCGCAAAACACTGTCCTATCCGTCGCTGCGTACCTTCGTCAAGGTGGAAATCACCCGCCTGATACTGGAACGCTACGGACAAGTAGATGCGATAGCCGGCGTAGCAACAGGCGCAATACCCCAAGGAGCACTGGTGGCCGATGCCCTCAACCTGCCTTTCGTCTACGTCCGCTCCACTCCTAAGGATCATGGCTTGGAGAACCTCATAGAGGGCGAACTGCGCCCCGGCATGAAGGTAGTCGTCATCGAAGACCTCATATCTACTGGCGGAAGCAGCCTGAAAGCCGTCGAAGCCATCCGCCGCGACGGTTGCGAAGTCATCGGTATGGTAGCGGCTTATACCTACGGTTTCCCCATTGCTGAAAAAGCCTTCAAGGAGGCCAAAGTCTCGCTGGTAACGCTGACAAACTACGAAGCGGTTCTCGATGCCGCCCTGCGCACCGGCTACATCGAGGAAAAAGATATAGAAACACTCAACGAATGGAGAAAAGACCCGGCCAACTGGGGAAAACAACTGAGCTGACACACCACAACAAGCAACTACAAACACTGCAACTCGTATCCGCATGACAAAATTTGAAAGCACAGTGAAGCATGTACCGGCTTCACAAGAAGCGGTATATGCCAAGCTGTCCGACCTCAACAACCTGGAGAAAGTAAAAGACTTTATTCCACAGGACAAGGTGAAGAACCTGACGTTTGATGCCGACCACCTTTCCATCGAAGTGGCTCCCGTAGGCAGCATCAGCCTCGCCATTGTGGAGAAAGAGCCTTGCAAATGCATCAAATTCGGAACAACCGCATCTCCCCTTCCCTTCAACCTGTGGATACAATTGCTGCCCGACGGCGAAACCGCTTGTAGAATGAAACTCACCATCGGGATGGAGCTGAACCCTTTTATGAAGACAATGGTGCAGAAGCCTCTACAGGAAGGACTGGAGAAAATGGCTGACATGCTGGCAGTGATACCTTATAACAAATAAAGGGAAAGATGCGCAAACGCCTCGCAGCCCTGCTCGCAATCGTCGGAATAGCCGCAGGAGGATGCAACGACACGTTCGAGTCCAGCCTGCCGGAAGTGACAGTCCGCTTCACATGCAGCCTGGCACAGGCTCCCTACTACCGTCTTACAACCCCCGGACAGTTCCTGAAAGTAACGGAGAACCCCAACCACCTTCCGGTAGGCTACGGAGGCATCATCATTGGACAGTCTATCTATTCGGACGGCAACGATTATGTAGCCTTTGATGCCGCCTGTCCCGTTGAGGCCAGACGGGACGTTTCGGTAGAAGTGCAAGACGACGGCTTGGGGACGGCCATCTGCCCCACGTGCCACACAAAGTATAACCTCAGCCTCAGCGGAGCACCCGTTGAAGGCGAAGGAACCGAATACCTGAAACACTACAGCGTCTCGGTGAGCGGCACGACCCTGATCGTCACAAACTGACGGCGAAGACTTCCGACACATGCCAACGACTGCCACAACAGCGAAAAACGTATACTGCAACAAATCCACACCCCGAAATTTGGCCAAGCAAAAGAAACTGCCTATCTTTGCAGCCGTCATTCACGAACAGACTGCGGAAATAGCTCAGTTGGTAGAGCACAACCTTGCCAAGGTTGGGGTCGCGAGTTCGAGTCTCGTTTTCCGCTCTCGCACATATTGACAGGTCGCTCGAATGGTGGAATCGGTAGACACGAGGGACTTAAAATCCCTTGGCCAGCAATGGCTGTGCGGGTTCAAGTCCCGCTTCGAGTACAAAGGTGCTCCTGAGCTTAACGGTTCAGGAGCACCTTTTGCTTTTACGGCCCGAGCGAGAGACAGGAAGCCGGAAGCCGACAGGAACGGCAAACCTCCTCCGGCCCAGGCGCAGGCAAAGCCCGTGGCAACCCACACTCAGGTTGCCACGTTCGGAGTGTTGAAATAGAAGAATACGGCTGTGGCGACAAGCAACAGGCCCAAGAAGCCATAGAACCAACGGGCACGCCGCCTGCCGACACTGGCCACGACAAACTGCGTATTGCGCGCCGTGAAGAACCAGTTCCAGTCGCACAAGGCGGCCAGCAAGGACACCAAGCCCAAGGCGGCAAAAAGGCACTGAATGAAGTAATGGCTCGCCACAGGCTCACTCCTTATTGCCGTCAAAACCGCCGACAGTCACACGGCGTGCACCGCCTTCTACTTCCTCGATGTCCACACGCACGGCATCGCCCGGCAGCAGTTCTTCTACCAGTTCCGGCCACTCTATGAAGCACAACGCGCCGCTGTAGAAGTAGTCTTCGTAACCTAAGTCGTACACCTCCTCAAGTTTCTTTATGCGGTAGAAGTCAAAGTGATAAATCAGTTCGCCGCCCTGGTCCGAGCGATACTCGTTAACGATGGCAAACGTGGGCGAAGCTATGGCGTCGCTCACGCCCAACTCTTCGCACACGGCCTTGATGAAGGTCGTCTTGCCCGCCCCCATCTTGCCGTAGAAGGCAAAAACAGTATTATCGCCCATCGCAGCAATAAACTGGCGGGCTGCATCACGGATTTGCTCCAGAGATTGAATTTGTATTTCCATATCGTGTACAATAATTATGTTTGTCCAAGCCGTCCGCACGGATACTGCCCCTGTGCACAGCACATCGCGCTCAGAGAGGCGTCAGCGTGACGAGCGGTATCAGCATCTCCTCCATCGATATTCCTCCGTGCTGAAAGGTGTCCGAATAGTAGGAGACGTAGTAATTGTAGTTGTTGGGATAGACAAAGTAGTCCTTGCCCGTGGCAAAGATGTACTTCGTACTGACGTTGGGCGAAGGCAGGTGCAAGTCGGAGGGGCGCAGCACCTCGAACACCTGTTTGGGGTTGTACGTCATGTGGCGCGACAGCTTGTAGCGCAAGTTCGTGTTGATTTCCTTGTTTTGGCTCTGCACCTTGACGGGGGTGGACACCCGTATGCTGCCGTGGTCGGTCGTGAGCACCACCTTCCAGCGCCGCGCGGCCAGCTCGCGCATCAGCTCGCTCAGGGGCGAATGTCTGTACCACGACAGGGTGATGCTGCGGTAGGCCGCCTCGGTCGAGGCCAGCTCGCGTATCATCTTGCTCTCCGTCCGGCTGTGGCTCAGCATGTCGATGAAGTTGAACACAGCCACGTTCAGGCTGTTCCGCTCCAGCGAGGGCAGCTGTGCCACGAGCCGCTCGGCTGCAGCCGCGTCGTTTATCTTGTGGTAGGAGAAGCTGTCGTTGCGGCGGAAGCGTTCGATGAGCGTCTGTATCAGCGGGGCCTCGTTGAGGTTCTTGCTCTCCTCGTCGTCCTCGTCCACCCACAGCGAGGGGAACATCCGAGCTATCTGGTCGGGCATCAGCCCCGAGAATATCGCGTTGCGGGCATACTGCGTGGCCGTTGGCAGGATGCTGAAGTAGAGCTGCTCGTCCACCGCGAACGACTGCGAGACCTCGCGTGCCACCACGCGCCACTGGTCGTAGCGGAAGTTGTCCAGCAAGACGAAGAAGACCTTCTCCCCTTGGTCGAGCATGGGGAACAGCTTGCGCTTGAACAGGTCGGGACTCATCAGCGGGCGGGCCTCCTGAACCGACTGCGGGGCACGCGGGTCCATGCCGGCCATCCAGCGCGGGTACTCCCGCTTCACGAACTTGGCAAAGGCGGCGTTGGCCTCGGCCTTCTGCATGGCCAGCATCTCGCTCATGGGCCCTTCGGCCGCCTCCAGCTCCAGCTCCCAATAGACCAGGCGGCGGTACAGCTCTTTCCACTCCTCGGCCTCCAGCGAGTCGCTGATGCGCATGCCTATCCGTCCGAAGTCCTGCTGGTAGGCGCTCTGCGCCGCCTCGCTCACGATGTCGCGCTGGTGCAGGTTCTTCTTCAGCGACAGCAGTATCTGGTTGGGGTTGACAGGCTTTATCAGATAGTCGGCAATCTTCTTCCCGATGGCCATGTCCATGATGTTCTCCTCCTCGCTCTTGGTAATCATCACCACCGGGACGGCGGGGCAGATGTCCTTGATGAGCGACAGCGTCTCCAGCCCGCTCAGCCCCGGCATGTTCTCGTCGAGGAATATCAGGTCGTAGGTCGTCTCGCGGCAGCGGTCCAGGGCATCCTGCCCGTTGGTCACCGTGTCCACGTCGTACCCCTTGCCTTGCAGGAACAGGATGTGCGGGCGCAGCAGCCCTATCTCGTCGTCGACCCACAGCAGTTTGTCTTTCTTCATATCTCCAGTCTCCTTTTTCCGGTTTCCCCCGGGATGGGTAGGCAAAGGTAAGCAAAAAGTCACAGAATGCCGCGCCCGGCGGCCCACTTTCGCGCCCCGGGCGGGCAAAGGTGCGCCGCCGATGGCGCAAAGGTCTGCCACCGGCGGCGCAGAGGTGTGCCCGCATGGGGGCAGAGGTGTGCCCGGGAACGCCCGCGCCCGGGGCATTTATAGGACTTATTAACAGCCGATGAACGGAAGATATTGCTACTTTTGGGGCATCGGACACCCTGCCCTGCCGACGGGGACGACTTCCGCCGGACGACGGACTAAAACGACAACGACACATGACACACAACGACGACACTCTGCGCAGCGCGGCCGACCTGGAACGGCTGGCCCTGAGGCTGGGCTTCCTGCCCTTCTTCCGCTGCGGCGTGGCGGGCTTCTCCGTCGAGGAGCACACGCCGCGCGAATACTGGTTCACCGACGAGGAAGGCCCCTGGGAATGGAAAGGGCCGGTGATACGCGAAGGACACTGCGCCTACGGCAAGGTGTTCAACAAGAAGGCCGGATACGTCAGCCTGCAGTGGCTGCCCCACCTGCTGAACTACCGCCGCTCGCGCCGCTACGCCAAGGACGAGGACACGGCGGCACTGGACGACGTGGTGCTGCAGACCATCTGGAGCGAAGGCCGCGTGACGGTGCACGACCTGCGGCACCTGCTCGGGCTGGACCGCCGACGGGGCCGACGCAGCGCGGACGACCTGGTGGACCGCGCCCCGATGGAGACCCGCCTGTCGCTCGACCCCGTACTGACGCGGTTGATGATGGGGCTGCACGTGGTGATAGCCGACTTTGAGTACAACGTCGACCGCCACGGACGGCCCTACGGCTGGGGCGTGGCACGCTACACCACCCCCGAGGCCCTCTACGGCACGCTGAACGCCGGGTGCTCGCCGCAGGAGTCCTACGACGCAATCCTTGCCCACCTCCACCGGCTGTTTCCCCAGGCCCCGGACGCGGCCCTGCGCAAGCTGATAGGCTGACGCGCCCGCCCCGCTCCCCGCGCACGGCTTCCGCCGCTGCCTCTTTCCATCTACACCCCACGACGGCATACTGTCATGACGCACGAGACGGTATGCCGCCGTGGCTTATGGCGGTATGCTGTCGCCGGAGCGTGACAGGATATCGGGGCAGCGCGAGGCTGCAATCGGGAGGGGAATACCACTATATTTGGGAGAAGCGTTCGGCAGCTGGCTGGAGAAGCGTTCGGCAGCTGGCTGGAGAAGCGTTCGGCAGCTGGCTGGAGAAGCGTTCGGCAGCCTGCTGGAGAAGCGTTCGGCAGCGGCTGGAGAAGCGTTCGGCAGAAAACGGGAGCGGAGTGTGCCGCGCTGGGTAGAGAATCTACACCTTATTATATAGGTATCATATCCGGCACCCCGGTCGTGCTCCCCACCGTGCCCGGGAAGGTCGGCCCGGCGGTCACCCTGCCCGCCGCCCGGAGCGCGTACAGACAACGCGGGCGGCACACAGGGGCCGTCCGTTCCCGACCTCCGTGTGCCGCCCGCGCCGCCAAGGCGTGTCCGGGGAGCAGCGTCCCTCTCCGTCAGTCCTCGAATATCACTCCGCCATCGTCCACGGCACCTCCGCCGTCGTCAAACTCCACTCCGCCGCCTTCTTCGTCGCTCTCGCCGCCTCCTTCGCCCTCGGGCTTCTCCTCGGGCAGGTTCTGCAACGGCTCGTCGAGGGTGTAGCCCTTCAGCTCAAGTTCGGGTATGATGGAGAAGTGCTTGCGGTAGAAGGCGTCGTAGTCGTCGAAACTGTAGCTGCGCAGCATGGTGGCGTAGTTGTCCTCCGAGATGAGGACGGCCCGCATCCCTGCCAGTCGCTCGGCCATGTGGGGGTCGGCGTAGAGGCGGCGGAAGTACTGGTGGGCCTCGTCGTAGTTGCTGAAGGGGCGGATGACCAACATGCCTATGCCGCGCTCGTGGGTGAACTCCATGTCGAAGTTCTTCACCAGGAAGGTGGAGAAGTTGTAGCTTGCCACCTCGTAGAGCAGCATGTCCTCGTTCACCTTGCCTTCCTCGTAGGCCAGCAGGAAGACGAAGGGGGCGTTGCGCTCGCCGCTGAAGGCGCTGTCGGGGGGCAGCACGCCCAGGCTGTCGCCCATGAGGTTGCCCACCTCGAACTCGGCACTGCGCCGCTCCCAGATGCTCCCGAAGCTGTTGGCACCGGCCTGTAGCAGGCGACCCTCCTGAACGCCCTTCAGGATGTGGGCGGCCAGGTCGGTTATCTCGTTGTCGGGATACTCCTGCACCACCGTCTTCAGCCCTTCGAGGAAGCCCGCCCGGTTGCCCTGCTGCAACTGTACGGCGGCATCGAGGAAGACGAACTTGGGGCGGTTCTTGCCCAGGGGGTAGCGCAGGGCTGAGAGGCTGTCGGCCCCGGTCACGGCGGCGTAGTCGCCCTTCAGGAAGTTCCGATAGGTGAGGGCGTAGAGCGAGTCCTCGCGCTGGCGGCCATACATGGCGTTGCCGGTGAAGTCGGGATCGGACAGGATGCGTGCGTAGCGGCTGTCGGGGTAGCGTCGGAGCAACGTGTCGCGGTAAGCCTCGGCCCGCTGGCGGTAGAGGGGGCCGTTGGCACTGTCGCGGTAGTCGGCCTCAAGCTCCAGCAGGAAGAGGTGGTAGTAGGCCACGTCGGCCTGAGCATAGTCGGGGAAGCGGGTGACGAGACGGTCGAAGGCGAGCTTGCTGCGCGAGAGGCTGTGCATCTGCTCGCGGAAGATAACGCCCGCGTTGAACAGGCCGTCGGCCAGCAAGGCGTTGCTCTGCTGCATGGCCTCTTCGGTGAGGGGTATCTGGGCAAGGTAGTACTGCGGGTCGTGCAGCTGGTTGGCTACGCTGTCGGGCGAGGCACCTCCCGCCTGTCCACCTGGAGTGGCCGCCAGGCTGTCGGGCACGGCACTTCCCGCCCCCAGCGAGTCGGCGGCGGCTTCGTCGTCCTCGCTGTAGTCTATCTCCTCGAAGTCGTCGAGCGAGACGACCGTCTTGTTCCTCCGCCGCCAGTTGTCCTCCAGCTTGCGGTTGCCCCAGGTGCGCAGGAACTCCTGCTTGCCCTGCTGCACGAGCTGGGGGTTGTAGAAGTACCACTCTTGCTTGCCGCCGGTAGGTGCGGTGACGGTGGGTTGCGTCGTCTGTGGGCGCAGGGCGTTGGCGGTCTCCAGTGCCTGTTGGCGGCGGGCCTCCATCTCAGCCTCCTCGGCGGCCTTGCGTTCGGCCTCCTCGCGCTTCTTCACTTCGGCTATGATGTTCTCTATCACCTTCATGCGTTCCTCTTCGGGCATGGCGGCCAGGGTCTGAAGACTGTCTTGCAGCTCGATGGCCTCGGTGTGGGGCGTCAGTGCGTCGAGCACCTCCGAGCGGTGCATCACCTCCTTGTAGGCTTCGTGCTCCTGCCCCAGCAGGCCTATGGCGTCGGCATAGGAGTCGCGTGCCTTGGAGAACTCGCCCATGTCCCAGTAGAGGTTGCCGAGCGAAAGCTGCACGATGCCCTTCTCCACGCCGCTGCGGGTGCTTTTCTCCACGCCCAGGCAATAAGCCTTGACGGCCTCCGCCGTGTCGCCTCCCGCCAGGTGTACGTTGCCCAGGGCGTAGTAAATCTGGTCCAGGTACTCCTCGTTCTTGCCTTGGCGGGCCAGCTTTTCAAGCCTCTTCACCACCTTCTTCCGGCTCTCGTCCGAGGTGGCGGGCATCACTTCGGTCTGCCGTATGCGTGCGCTCAGCTCCAACTCGTAGGGCGGACTGAGCCGGACGACGCGGCGGAAGGCATCGTAGGCTTCTGCCGTCTGCCCGGTGTGCTGGTACAGTTGGCCCAGCAGGTAGTAGTTGCGTGCCTTCTGACGGGAGCTACGTTCGTGGCGGGCGGTCTGCTGCACGTAGGGGATGGCCTCGCGGAAACGCCCCCCTTCGAGCAACGAGCTGGCCATTGCCGACGTGTAGGGCACATTGAGCGAGGCAGGCAGGCTATCGCTGTTGACCCGTCCCAGCACGTCCTCGGCATCGTAGAACCAGCCCATGGCCGAGTAGCACCGCGCCTGCCATATCATAGCTTCGGAACTGATTTCGGGCTGCACCTGGTAGAGGCGGGCTATGTAGGAGAAGGTCGCGGCGGCTTCCTCGAAACTGCCCTTCTGGTACTGCGCCTTGCCCAGCAGCATCCAGGCGTTGTGCATGAAGGGATTGAACTCCTTGCGCGAGAGCCAGCGTTTGTACTTCTCGGAATAGGCCCTGCCGGGGCGGCGCGTAGGTTTGCGCTTGATGGAATGCCGCCGTATGGCCTTCTGGGCCTTCTCGATGGCACGGTCGAAGTTTCCGCCGCCCAGCGCGGCAGTCTCCTTGTTCCCCACCGGGTAAAGGGGCAACATCTCCATGTAGTTATCCTTATTACCGTCTTCCTGCTCCTTCAGTCCCTCCTTGTAGGCTTCATTGCCGTTGAAGTAGACGTTGAAGCGCGTCGTCATGGCATGGTAGAAGCGTGTGCCGCGCGTGTTCTTGCGCGTGGAGCACCCGGCCACGACCAACGCCGACAGCACACAAGCGGCTATGCCGAAGCATACTTGGAGTAAAGAGTCTTTACGGCTTTGCATACCACGTAGATGATTATCGAGACAAATATGATGCACGCCCCCGAGGGCACATTCTGCTTAAACGAAAGGTAGAGGCCGCCCAGGCAGCCTACGTAGCCCAACAGCACCGACAGCCAGACGATATGCCCGAAACGGCTTGTGAAGAGGTTGGCCGTCATCTGCGGAATGGTAAGCAGCGAAATGGCCAGCACGATGCCCACCATGCGCAGGCAGCCCACGATGGTGAGAGCTATGAACATCATGAGCAGATACTCGAAAAGCCGCACGGGCAATCCCTGGGAACGGGCAAACTCGCGGTCGAACGCTATGCCGACAATGACACGGAAGAAAAGCCCGAAGAACACCGCCAGCACCACGCACAACACGGCCAGCACCGCGAGGTCGGCCCTGGTTATGGTGAGAATGTTCCCGAAGAGATAGGCCGAGAGGTCGGGCGCGAAGCCCGGCGACAAGAAAGTGAAGATGACACCCACCGCCATGCCCAGGGTCCAGAACACGGCTATGGCCGAGTCCTCGCGCATCTCGCTCCGCTTGCCCAGCCACTCCACGCCGAAGGCCGACAGGACGGCAAAGGCGGCTGCCGTCAGCAGAGGCGGGACACCCAGGTAAAGCCCCAGGCCGATGCCGCCGAAAGAGGCATGTGTCAGCCCCCCGCTGATGAACACCAGCCGACGAGCCACGATGTAGGTGCCCACCAACCCGCAGGCAATGCTTGCCAGCAGGCTACCCAACAAGGCGTTCTGAAAGAATGTGTACTGCAACAAATCCATAAATAAACTCAAAGTAGCGAACGGCGGTGCACCACCCTCCTCACGGGAAAGAGCCGACCGGGAAAAGCAAGAAAGACTAAGGACGCGAAACCTCCCGACGGCGTTCGCCCACCACGAGCAACACCTCGTCGCGCAACTCGTCGGGCAAAGCGATGCCACGCAGTTGCAGGCTGCGCACCCAGCCGGGCACGTCGGCCTCCTGCATGGTGTAGAACACCTCGCGGAACTCCTCTACCTGGGCAGGCGTATAGCTCCCCGGGGGCGTGCCGGCATAGCGGTCGAGATCTTCGTCGTCGTAATACTCCACGCGACGGCTCACAGCGGCCAGCAGGCTGTCGCGCTCGCACACGGCATGTTGGCCGCAACACTCGCCCGAAAGCGCACCTGCTGCCTCGCCCCCGACACCGGGGGCATCGGCCCGTCCGCCACCATCGGCCCTACGCCCGTGCAAACGGTTTGCCGCAGTTGCCACGAGTGCCAGCACCACCAAGGCTATGACAAGTATCCACACGTCGCTGTCCCTCCTTCTTGTTTCCGTTCAACCTATTAGAACGCGCAAAATTACGTATTGTTGTGCAAACAGCCAAAAACTGCAGCCACCTCCGGACCCGTCCGCCTACCGCCCGCACCCCACACGGCCAAAACCGGCAAAAAACCGGGCAAACCTGCGCCAGCCTATGCCAAAAAAACTCAATAAGAGAAAAAACGCCGCAGAGACGAACAGGTTACCGAAAAATATGCCTATCTTTAGAGGGCGAAAAGGAAATGCCCCGCCAGGATGCCAGACACCCCCGGCCACGCGCACTCCTCGCAAAGCAACGGATTTTACTAACTCTAAAGCACATCAACTATGTTCAACTCATTTGGAAACATCTTTCGCCTGACGAGCTTCGGCGAGTCGCACGGCAAAGGCATCGGGGGAGTCATCGACGGATACCCCTCTGGCATCAACATCGACGTGGGCTTCGTGCAGGCCGAACTGGCACGCCGCCGCCCGGGACAGTCGTCGCTCACCTCCTCGCGACAGGAGCCGGACGAGGTGGAGTTTCTCTCGGGCATATTCGAGGGCAAGTCCACAGGCTGCCCCATAGGCTTCATCGTGTGGAACCGCAACCAGAACACCAAGGACTACGACGAACTGCGCAAGGTCTACCGCCCCTCGCACGCCGACTACACCTACCGGGTGAAGTACGGCATACGCGATTACCGTGGCGGCGGACGCTCGTCGGCCCGCGAGACCATCTCCCGCGTGGTGGGCGGTGCGCTGGCCAAGCTGGCCCTGCGCAAGCTGGGCATCAGCATCACCGCCTACACCTCGCAGGTAGGTCCCATACGGCTGGAAGAGAACTACACCGCCTACGACCTCAGCCTGGTGGAGGACAACCCCGTGCGCTGCCCCGACCCGCAGAAGGCACAAGAGATGGCCGCCTACATCGAACAGGTGAAGGCCGAAGGCGACACCATAGGAGGCGTGGTGACCTGCGTCATCAAGGGCTGCCCCATCGGCCTGGGACAACCCGTGTTCGGCAAACTGCAATCGGCACTGGCCTCGGGCATGCTGAGCATCAACGCAGCCAAGGCCTTCGAGTACGGAGACGGTTTCAAGGGGCTGAAACAGAAAGGCTCGGAACAGAACGATGTGTTCTACAACAACGGCGGACGCATCATGACACACACCAACCACTCGGGAGGCATACAAGGAGGCATCAGCAACGGACAGGACATCTACTTCCGCGTGGCCTTCAAGCCCGTGGCCACGGTGCTCATGGAGCAGCACACGGTGAACATCGACGGTGTGGACACCACCCTGAAGGCCCGGGGCCGCCACGACCCCTGCGTGTTGCCACGCGCGGTGCCCATAGTGGAAGCGATGGCCGCCATGACGCTGCTCGACTTCTACCTCATCGACAAGACCACGCAGCTCTGACACCCTCCACCAGGGCTTACCTGTGCCCGCCACCAGGCACAGGCGTGCCCCCAGGCGGGCAAAGGTAAGCCGCCTGGGAAGCAGACCTGTGCCCCCGGAGGCTGCGACACAGCCCCTTACCGGAGCAAACCAATACGGATGGAAACAAGACAGACACTTCATAATCTAAAACAACCTTAATCCAGGCCCTTGCCCTCCACTCCGGCACGGAGGCGGCGGGAGGGCTTTTTATGCTTATGACTAAAGACTATATCCAAGAGAACCAAGCGCGGATGCTGGACGAGCTGTTCAGCCTCATCCGCATCCCGAGCATCAGTGCCCAACCCGAGCACCACGACGACATGCTGGCCTGCGCCCAACGCTGGTGCCAGCTGCTGCTCGAAGCCGGGGCCGACGAGGCCCACGTGATGCCCTCCGAGGGCAACCCGCTGGTATTTGCCCAGAAAACGGTCGACCCCAAGGCCCGCACCGTCCTTGTCTACGGACACTACGACGTGATGCCAGCCGAGCCGCTGGAGCTGTGGAAGAGCGCCCCCTTCGAACCCGAAGTGCGCGACGGGCACATCTACGCCCGTGGGGCCGACGATGACAAAGGCCAGTCGTTCATCCAGGCAAAAGCCTTCGAATACCTCGTGCGTAGCGGCCAGCTGCGCCACAACGTGAAGTTTATCCTCGAGGGAGAAGAGGAAATAGGCTCGCCCAGCCTCGAAGGCTTCTGCCGCCAGCACCACGAGCTGCTGAAGGCCGATGTCATACTGGTGAGCGACACCAGCATGCTGGCCGCCGACCTGCCCTCGCTCACCACGGGCCTGCGCGGACTGGCCTACTGGGAAATCGAAGTGACGGGACCCAACCGCGACCTGCACTCGGGGCACTTCGGAGGCGCAGTGGCCAACCCCATCAACGTGCTCTGCCAGATGCTGGCCCGCATGACCGACGCGAACGGACGCATCACCGTCCCCGGCTTCTACGACGACGTGGAAGAGCTCTCGCCCGAGGAGCGGCGGATGATAGCCTCCATCCCCTTCGACGAGTCGCGCTACAAACTGGCCATCGGCGTGCAGGCCCTCACCGGCGAACGGGGCTACAGCACGCTGGAGCGCAACAGCTGCCGCCCGTCGTTCGACGTCTGCGGCATCTGGGGAGGCTACACGGGCGAAGGCTCCAAGACGGTGCTGCCCTCCAAAGCCCACGCCAAGCTGTCGTGCCGCCTGGTGCCCCATCAGGACCACGAGAAAATATCGCGCCTCGTGGCCGACTACCTGACGAGTATCGCCCCGGCCTCGGTGAGCGTGCGCGTCACGCCCCTGCACGGCGGCCAAGGCTACGTCTGCCCCATCACCCTGCCCGCCTACCGCGCCGCCGAGCGCGGCTTTGAGAAAGCCTTCGGGCGCAGGCCGCTGGCCGTGCGCCGTGGCGGCAGCATCCCCATCATATCCACCTTCGAGCAGGTATTGGGGCTGAAGACCGTCCTCATGGGCTTCGGGCTGGAAAGCAACGCCATCCACTCGCCCAACGAGAACATGCCGCTCGACATGCTATGGCGCGGCATCGAGGCCGTGACCGGGTTCCACCTGGCCTACGACGAAGAGTAACCCCAACTGCCCCGCCGCACATCCTGCGTGCGGCGGGGCAATAGCAAAAACAACTGCGACAAGCAAAGAAGCATCACATGGAAAAAAAAGAAAACATCCTATACGGAGACATAAGGGAACTGCTGGACGACATTCTGTCTCAAACACCGTGTGACAGGCTATTCATCCTGGCCGACGACACCACCGCCCAACTGTGCCTGCCCAAAGCACTGCAAGCACAACAGCTGCAAAGAAGCATACCTATATATATAGGAGCGGGAGACGAACACAAGACCCTCGACAGTCTGAGCCACGTATGGCAGAAACTGAGCGACGAAGGAGCCAGCCGGCACTCCCTCTTGGTCAACATCGGCGGAGGCATGGTGACCGACCTGGGAGGCATGGCTGCCTCGACCTTCAAACGCGGCATTGCCTACATCAACGTGCCCACCACACTGCTGGCAATGGTCGATGCCTCGGTAGGCGGGAAAACGGGCATCAACTTCAACGGACTGAAGAACGAGGTAGGCGTGTTCTCCTCGCCCCGTTGCGTGATCATCGACACCGGCTTTCTGCACACCCTCAACACCCACAACTTCTATTCCGGCTACGCCGAAATGCTGAAGCACGGCCTGATAAGCGACACAAGGCATTGGGCCGACCTTCTGTCGTTTGACACCGACCAGCCGGACTACGCCCTTCTGAGCAGCCTCATACGCCGCTCGGTGGAAGTGAAGGAAAACATCGTCCGCCAAGACCCCCACGAGCAAGGCCTGCGCAAGGCACTGAACTTCGGGCACACCGTAGGACACGCCTTTGAAAGCCTGTCCCTGCAAACCGGCCACCCCGTCCTTCACGGCTACGCCGTAGCATGGGGCATGGTGTGCGAACTGTACCTGTCGTACCAGGCAGCAGGATTTCCCAAGGACAAGATGTGGCAGACATTGCAATTCATCAAAGAACACTATGGAAGCCTGCACTTCGACTGCACCCAGTACAACCGCCTCTACGAGCTCATGACACACGACAAGAAAAACACCGAAGGAAACGTTAACTTCACGCTACTGAGCGACATAGGAGATATACAGCTAAACCGGACGGCAGACCAAAAGGCCATCAGCGAACTGCTCGACTTCTACCGCGATTTCATGGGAGAATAACTTTTTTGAAAAAAAACTGTCCGAACGCTTGCAGAATAAAAACAAAGCACTACCTTTGCACCCGCAATCCAGAAAGAAAGCACTTCGGGGTGTAGCTCAGCCCGGTTAGAGTACACGTCTGGGGGGCGTGTTGTCGCTGGTTCGAATCCAGTCACCCCGACAGAAAAGCCTTGATTTCAACAATCAAGGCTTTTCTTTTTGGCATGCGGCGTCTTTTCTGAAAAAAGCGGCCGACATTACCCCCACCATCCACTCCCTTGCCGCACCGCCAGCCACCTTACCTTTGCCTCCCCGGGAACGCACCTGCACCAGCACGGCAGCCTACCTGCGCCAGCCGACGGGCACACCTATGCCCCCCGACAGCTCCAGAACACCCGCCCACAAGCCCGGGAAACGGATACGGACGGCATCGGAATGCAGGCGGCGGAAAGGGCATGTTGCAATTTCTTTTCGCACTTCGTGCGGCAATAACGGGCAAAATCCCTACTTTTGTAGGCCAGAACCATAAAAAAATCCGGTCTCTATCAAAACGTTAAAAAAAACAGTCCGCTGGATTGTCGGTATTGCGCTGAGCGTGTATATCGGACTCATCCTGTTGCTGAACATCCCCCTCGTGCAGCAGCAGATGTCCGTATTGGCCTCGCGCGAGCTGTCGGCCCTGCTGGGCAGCGAGCTGAAGGTGGGGCACATTGAAACCGGACTGCTCAACCGCATCGTCGTCAACGACTTGATGCTGAACGACCAGTCGGGGCAGGAGATGCTGAAAGTGGCCCGGCTGTCGGCCCGCTTCGACATTCTGCCGCTACTCAAAGGAAAGGTGTCCATCAGCAATGTGCAGCTGTTCGGGTTCGACATACAGCTGCGGCAGGCCACTCCGCAGGCAACGCCCAACTTCAGGTTCGTCATCGACGCTTTTGCCCGAAGAGACTCGCTGAGGAGAGACCTGCGGCTGGACCTGCGGATAAACTCGCTGCTCATACGACGCGGGCGGGTGAGCTACGATGTCCTGTCCGAAGCACCTACCCCCGGACGCTTCAACCCCAGACACATCTGCCTGAAGGACATCATTGCCACCATCTCGCTGAAAGCCCTGCGGACGGACTCGCTCAACGCTGCCGTCAAGCGCATGAGCATCACCGAGGAGAACTCGGGCTTCAGCCTGAAGAAACTGAGCCTGAAAATGGTGGGCAACGAGCAAGGCATGGAAATCACCAACTTTGCCATCGACCTGCCTCACACGTCGCTACAGGCCGACACCATGCGGGTGGCCTACGACAGCCTGGGTTCCTTCCGCAACTTTGCACGCGAGGTGTCCTTCTCATTCCACCTGAAACCCTCGCCCCTCGCCCTGAGCGACCTGTCGGCATTTCTGCCGGCCTTCAAGACTTTTAACGACCCGCTATGGGTGGAAGCCAAGGTGCACGGGTGCCTGGACGACCTGCGTTGCCCGCTGTTCAGCGTCACCTCGGGCAACCGCCTGCTGCTGCGGGCCAACATGTCGGTGACCGACCTCTCCACCCCCCACAGTGCCTACCTGTTCGGCGAGTTGTCCAACTGCTACCTGTCCTCCGTGGGACAGACCTTCCTGGCACGCAACCTCGGACTAAAGCAAGGACTGCCCCCCGCCCTGCAACACCTGGGCACCGTCTCGTTTCACGGCGAAGTCTCGGGCTACTTCAACGACCTCGTCACCTACGGCCAGTTGCAGACCGCACTGGGCACGGTGGACACCGACCTCATGCTCACGACCGACAGGGGTAAAGGGCTGTTTGCCTACTCGGGCAGCGTGAAGGCAGAGGGGTTCGACGTGGGGCAGATGCTGCCCAAGTCCAAACTGGGCAACGTGTCGCTCAACGTGAAGGTAGAAGGGCAGCACGTCAAGGGCCGCCGTCCGTCCATCGTGATGAACGGCAGCATCGACTCGCTGGCCTATAGTGGCTACACCTACGAGCGCATCACCCTCAACGGCCAGTACGGCCACAACGGTTTTCAGGGCGAAGTGCTGCTCGACGACAAGAACGCTCATCTGGCCCTGCACGGCAACATCAACACCGCCAGCGAAATGCCCACCTTCGATTTTCAGGCCGACATCAGGCACTTCAGGCCCAACGCCCTGCACCTCACGCCCCAATACGAGGGGGCGGAGATATCGCTCGGCATAACATCCAACTTTGTTGGCGGCTCCATCGACGAGATGAACGGCGAAATCAGCATAGACAGCCTGACATACGACGCAAACGGCAACCACTACGTAATGGACAAACTGCTCGTGACGGCCAACACCCGCGACGACCAGAACAAGCACCTGAGCATCACCTCGCCGTTCGTACAGGCCAGCATCGTAGGAAACTACTCCTACCGCACGCTGCCGGCAAGCATCCTCAACATCCTGCACAAGTACCTCCCCGACCTGATACCGGCCACGGAAAGGAGCACGGAAGAGCAGGAGCTGAACAACAACTTTACGTTCGACATCCACATCCTCGACACCGACCTGCCTGCCAATATCTTCCAGATACCGCTCAAAGTCTACACCCACTCGGCCATAAAGGGTTACGTCAACGACAAACGGCAAAAACTGCACGTGGAAGGCTACTTCCCACAACTGCGCTACGGGAAGCAGTTCATCGAGTCGGGCGTGCTGCTGTGCGACACCTACGACGACCGCATACACACCCGCCTGCGCTTCAACAACCGGATGGCAAGCAACACGATGAACATCGCCATCGAAGCCCAGGTGCACAACAACCGGGTGGAAGCCATGCTCAACTGGGGCAACAGCGGCCAACGGACCTACAGCGGAAAGCTGTCGGCAGCGGCACATTTCCTGCGTCCACTGCTGCCCGACAGCCTACAGACAGACGAGGACGAGGCGAGCAGACAGCCCAACACACCACAGCACAGGACAAAAACGGTGGTAGATATCTATCCTACCGATGTCATCCTGAACGACACGCTATGGAACGTACACCCCGCACGCATCGTGGTAGACTCGGGACGGGTGCACATCCACAACTTCAACTTCAGCCACAAGGACCGCCATCTGAACATCAACGGCACCCTCTCCAGGTCGGCCCAAGACACGGTGAGGGTCACCATGCAGGACATCAACATCGGTTATGTGTTCGACATGGCCCAAGTCAACGTCAACTTCCAAGGCGAAGCAACCGGCGAAGCCTACGCCTGCGGCCTGCTGGACAAGCCTGCCATGGCTGCCGACGTGCGGATACGTAACCTGGGCCTCAACGACGGACTGCTGGGCGACGGAGTGATACACGGCGAGTGGCACCACGACAAAAAGGGCATCTTCCTGGAAGCCGACATCACCGAGAAGGACATAGCCCACAGCCACGTAAAGGGCTACGTGTTCCCCATCAAACCCAACGGAGGAATAGACCTGCAAATAGAAGCCGACAACACCAACCTCGACTTCATACACTTCTACATGCAGAACATCACCTCGGAGTTTCACGGACGGGCTACGGGGAAGATACACTTCTACGGACGCTTCCGGCAACTGGCTATGGAAGGAGCCGTGGTGGGCAACGCCTCGATGAAAGTAGACGTGCTCAACACCACCTACACGCTGTCCGACAGCATCTACATAGAGCCGGAAGGGCTGACCTTTAAGGGAAACAGGATAACCGACGCTCAGGGACACCGGGGGTTTCTAAGGGGCCGGCTGCGCTACAAGCACTTCAGGGACATTGCCTACCAGTTTGCCTTCGACGTGGACAACATGCTGGTGATGAACACCAAGGAAAGCCCCGACTACCCATTCTACGGCACCGTCTACGGCACAGGCAACGCTTCGATAGAAGGCAGCATGAACGACGGCGTGAGCATTAACGTCGCCATGCAGACCGACCCGAACTCGGTCTTCACCTACATAAAGAACTCCGTCTCGTCCGCCGCCACCACCCAGTTCATACAGTTTGTCGACAAAACACCGAGACGCGCCACGCAGGACATCTCGCTGGAGTCGGACTTCGAGCGCGACACACAAGACCTGGCACAGAACGAGGAAACCACCACAGACATACGCCTCAACCTGCTGATAGACGCAACCCCGGACGCAACCATGCGCATCATCATGGACCCGCTGGCCGGCGACAACATCAGCGGACGGGGAACGGGAAACATACGCATCGAGTTCTACAACAAGGGCGACGTGAAGATGTTCGGCAACTACCGCATAGCACAGGGACTGTACAAATTCAGCCTGCAGGAAATCATACGCAAGGACTTCGCCATACAGGAAGGAAGCACCATAGCATTTAACGGCAACCCGCTGAACGCCGAACTGAACATCAACGCCATCTATACCGTCAACTCGGCCTCGCTAAACGACCTTGTGCCCAACGCCAGCGAATACGTCAACCAGACCAACGTCAAGGTGAACTGCACCATGAACATCAGTGGCCAACTCACCTCGCCGACCATCCAGCTGGGACTGGAACTGCCCAACGAACGGGACGAGGTGCAGGCACTCGTACGCAACTACATCCCCACGGAAGAACAAATGAACATGGAAATACTGTACCTGCTCAGTATCGGCAAATTCTACACTCCCGAGAACGTCAACGGCGTACAGAACAACTCGGACATGATGTCCAGCGTGCTCTCCTCCACCCTGTCGGGCCAGCTGAACAACGCCTTGTCACACATCATCGACAATAACAATTGGAACATCGGCACGAACTTCAGCACCGGCGAAAAAGGATGGACCGACATGGAGTTTGAAGGTATGCTCTCGGGGCAATTGCTCAACAACCGCCTGCTCATAAACGGAAACTTCGGCTACCGGGACAACCCCACGGCCAACACCAACTTCGTGGGCGACTTTGAGGCCGAATGGCTTGTCACCCGCTCGGGAAACATCCGCCTGAAAGCCTACAACGAGACCAACGACCGATACTACACCCGCACCAACCTGACAACACAGGGCATCGGCATCATTTTCCAAAAAGACTTTGAACACTGGAACGAGCTGCTCTTCTGGAACAGATGGAAACTGAACCGACTGCGCAAACGGATGAAACAAAACGGCAACACGACAACCGACTCCCTGCCTGCCAACCCGACCGAGACAGGGACGCAAACCGCACGCGCTCCACAGCAGCCATAAGCCCCTTCACACCCCGAAGCAGACCCGCAGCCGGAACTGCCAGCTCCCCCGCCTGACAACAAAAGCCCACCCACAGCAACCTAACTGAAAACCATAAGCCAGACAATCGGACGAACTATTCCCAGCCACCTCATCAGGCATGGGAGAGAGATTAACAGCTTGTGTCCGTCGTGGGCCTTGCTGCCCACCGGGCTTCTTGCCGCTGGGCTTGCGGAGTGTCTTCGTCCTTCTGATAATCTCGCCTTTCATCTTCTCCTTACTCGGCGGCGTACCGCTGTTACCACTGTCCTTGTCAGATTTCTCGTATCTGGCCAAGTGTCCTTTTAGCTTCGAGACTTCCTCTTCTTTCTTGCGGATTTGGCGGTTAAGGGCATCAATGTTACGGTTCAGTCTTTTTCACAGTACTGCCGTTCGATGGTCTCACGTATCAACCGCATCTCCTCTGCCATGTCTTGCAGTACCTTTGATATGTCAGTAGCCAGTTCTTTCACGAGAATAAATGAGCAAAAAGATACGTGAGTTCGGGATAAGCTTAAAACAAAACCAATTGCTTTGTATGTTCAATGGTATACCCCTGCAATGCTTCAG
>CALULL010000021.1 GCA_944321465.1 uncultured Bacteroides sp. | reverse complement strand
TTCCTGCGGATACGCTCCCCGGTTACAATGGGAACGACGGTGGCGTGCAGGTGGGGAGTCTTCTCGTCCATGTGCAGTACGCACGATACAAGGTTCTCTTCGCCGAAGGTCCCCTTTAGCCATTTGAGATTGGCATCGATCCAACTGTCCAGTCTGCCGTCATTGGCAATCTTCATCATCTGCTCATGCGTTCCGGTCAGGATGATACGGATGGCTTTTGTCTGGTTTTTGCCGACCTTGCGGCGCAGCCCGGCCGTGTCGATGCGGTGCTGTATCGCCTCGGTACGATTGGAAACTCCCTCGGGGAATCTGACCAGCTCACGGTTGAGATGTGTCCGGTCCGTATTGGCATTGACCGGCACATAAATCTTCCCCTTCGCATCCTTTCTTTCTATATGGCATGACATTCCACTGTCATTACCGCTGCCACGCTGCAGGTGGCAGACCGCGTATTGTGTATTGCTCATATCTGTTCGTCTTATGGTTGTCATTTCTGTTGTAAAATCCCGTCCTGTTGCCGGAGGCATATGTTTGAAGTCTGAGGTATTCCTTCGGCCTATGGGCTTTTTGACTGCCGGGCGCGAAGCGGAGGCGGTGAAAACGCCCTAACAAGCTACGGGATTTTACAACCCCTTTCCCTTGGGACAGCAAGCTATCCGGTGCTTTCCTGTCATTCCTCTTTCTTCGCATCCACCAGTTCGAGCCCGAAAGCGTCGATGAGGGACTGCAATACGGGATTGCGTTCTATCATCTGTTGAAGGATCATCTGCGGCGTGTCCTCCATCAGCAGGAAGTCGGCGATGTCCAGTCCGGCTTCACGTTGCGCACCGGTCACAATCCTCTCCAGCATGTCGGAGCAGGTGGCACGCCTGCATACGGGCTCTAGCATTGGCAGCCGTCGCCGCCACTCCTCCGTTGCCTTAAGGTCGGGGAATAGAATCACCTCCCGACCGTGTAATACTTTCATTGTCTCGACGTTGAAGCACCCGTGCATCCCTCCGGTGGCAAGCCAGATGAAGTCGGGGATGAAATGGGCGGCGACAAGCGCCGTCTTCTCGCTCTCGACAATGGCTACGGGCTTGGCGGACATGGCGGCGGAGGTGTCCGACAGCAGGTGCTCGCCGAACAGGCACTGTTTCATCCTGAAGTCCGGCACCTTTCTTACCGAATGTACCCAGCTGACCTGGTTGAAAGGCTCCTTGATACGATGTCCGGTTTCGGCATCGTAGCCCATGATCTTGCCCGCACGCACATTGCCGTCCCGGTCTGTCTGCCAGAATACGGCCGCCCCGTTCCACATCCTTGACGTGCCGACCCTGTAGAGGCGGAACAGCCTGTCCGTATCCTCCTTGCCGGCCACCTTGGTGAAGTAGCGGTATAAGGGGTTGATGTCGTACCTGCGCATGGACTGCTCCACCCAATCGGAGGGAAGAAAGGATATTTGTGGCTTCTGTTCGGGCTGTGGCTTTGCCAACGCTTTTGCAACTATCGGTGTGCCGCCGTTCCTTTCCTGCTCATTCAATTTTTCTTTGACAGTCGGATTGTCCCGGAAGTATTCCTTCGGAGTATAGTGGTAGCCGCAACTGTTGATGTGGTCACAGATACCCACGTTGTCAGGGAAGGAAATCTCTCCCGCCTCGTCGATATAACGGGTAAAGCAGGACTTCCTGCCGCACTCCGGACAGGCGGTCTTGCTGCCCGGACGGTATTTCTGAAGATGGAATCTGTATCCGTTCATGATGCTCTCTTTTGTGGATTCCTGCAAATGAAAACGGCCATTTGCAGTCTGCAGTTCTTGCAGTCTTGCAGGAATTTTACCTTTCCGGTACTCCGAGACTGCAAAACTGCAAAGACTGCAGGCTGCAACAAGGGGTCATCCGTTGCAGTTTCGGGTTGGCGGTTCATTATCGTTTTCATTAGATTTGCCAGGTTTCCAATCACAAGATGAGCATAACGCTTCTTTCTTATCCGTATGTCCTTGAGCGGGATTTCTCCTGCTCAATCGCAAAAGTACGAAAATAATGCTAAGTGACAAATGCTTTTGCACTATTTTTGCCTTCGCGCAGGTGCTATCACTCCAGCTATCACTCCAAGAGGCTTGTATCATTGCCCTATTGAATGATTGTGCGGCAAAGTTAGATAGAAGTAGGTGCCGAATCGCAGCACATGTTCTGACAAAGTTGATTTTTCCCTCCAAACGAATATTTGCCCTTACTTCTGCCAGCGTTTTTTTTCACATCAAAGTGTTTTTAAGAAATAAATCCAGTCACGAACACGGCAGCGAACGCTACGTGAAACACTTTGATGTTTGGCAGCACCTGGCCGTGATGCTCTATGCTGTAATCAGGCGTTTTTGATTCCTTGCGAGAGATAACCGGCTCGATGTTCCCCGTAGCACGCAAACTCGCCCGTTTGGGGATAGGAATGCTGCCGCGTCGTAGCACATTGTCCGATGCCAACATGCGCAGGCCCGAGAAGGTGTGTGGGTACAAGGGCGAACTTTTCTCGGACAGCCGAGACGGCAGGTTCCCTCCCGGCTCAACCGCCTGCAAATCATCGGTTCCACCACGGTAACGCTGTTTTCCAACCTCATTTTCAAAGGAGCGGGTCGCCATCCCAGGTCGGGCAGGAAGAAAGGCGGCGTAAAAGTGCACACCGTCATCCATGCCAACGAAGGCGTGCCCTCGAAGATAAAGGCCATCAACGACAGTTTCATGCTCAAGCCCGCGAATTATGTAGACGGGGACATACTGGCCATCGACAGGGCCTACATTGATTACTCGAAGTTCGAGGAACTCGCCCAAAGGGGTGTCACCTATGCCACGAAAATGAAGAAAACCTTGTTTAGGAAACCCTTTCCGACAAGATACACATGACACCGGAAGGGCTGATGAAGAGCCGGGAACAGAAGGTGAGGTTCACAAAGCGCATGAAAGACGGTGAGACGGTCACGCATACGGCAAGAATCGTCACATACGTTGACTTGAACAAGAGGACACCAAGGCTGGTCTCCCTGCTAACCAATAACATGGAGATGCGGCGTCACGAGATTATTGCCATCTACAGGAAAAGATGGGAGATAGAGCTGCTTTTCAAGCTGTTGAAACAGGGCTTCCCCCCCCTGCGCTACTTCTACGGCGAGAGTGCCAATGCCATCAAGATACAGATATGGGTTACAGCCAACCTCTTGCTCATGGTCATACAAAAGCGTGTCAAAAGGACGTGGAGCTTCTCAGGGCTGGCAACAATGGTGAGGATCATGCTTATGTATTACGTGAACTGCTACACGTTCCTTGAAAATCCCGAAAAGGACTGGGCCATGATGCTTGAAGAAGCAAGGGGGGGATGCCTCCCGAACCTACATTGTTCGACTAAAGGGCTTACTTGGGGAAAATATGTCTGTAATAAGTTCTTATCCGCATCGTGGATAGGATTTTATACCATATTGATTTTTAGCGGATACTAATAAATCAAAACAGTTTCTTAAGGGACGACTAATTAGTCATACGTAACCGTCCCCGAAACGACAGGAGCAAAAAAGTTTGCGAAAAAACGTCTTTTCCCATTTCTTTCCCATTTCACTGCTTTTCTTTGTAACGTCAAAACAAAAAAAGCAACACGAGTAATAACCCATTAAACAACAAACGTATGAAAAAATTAATTCTTCTGTTAGCATGTGTATTTTCATTCCAAGTGTCAAGAGCCGACAACGACAAGCCCGTGCAGTTTGAACAACTGCCGACAGCAGTCCAGCAGTTCGTCAAGCAAAACTTCCCCAATGCCAAGGTAGCCTTTGCCAAAATGGAAACCAAACTCTTCGGCGCAACCTACGATGTAGTATTCATCAATGGCGATAATCTGGAGTTTGACAAGCAAGGCCAATGGACGGAAGTGAACTGCCGCCACCTAACGGTACCTGCAGACATCGTACCTGCACAAATCAAAACGTTTGTCGAAACGAACTACCCAGGTGTAAGCTACTTAAGTATCGAACGCGATCGTGACTCTTACGAGGTGCGTCTGTCCAACTTTTGGGAAATTAAGTTTGACAAGAACTTCAACGTCATCGATATGGACAGCGACGACGATTAACATACATTCAACCTCACACCCATAAGCGGGCAGGCCGGAACAGCAAGGTAAGACACGAAACAAACCAAGCACGTTCCGACCTACCCGCTTTTCTATAACCCTGCTATCGAACCGAACAGCACTCCAGCATAACAGCACCGTCAACATCAACTCTACGAACAAACAGAACATTCCAAGAGCCAAGACGAACCACTATGGCGGCATTCTTTCGGTATGGAAGCCCACTATTTTGACTTTTTGATAAATAATATAGGGACTCTATTGTAGGTTTCGGGATTTGTTAGTAACTTGCGCCGCCAATAAGAGCTTTTTGAACGACAAATTGTAAACCTTGTAACAATATTATCTTATGGAATTTACCCTGAGTAACAAGTTACCCGAATACCCTACCTTCATTGAAGGTATCCGTCGGGCTCCCGACCGTGGCTACACTCTCAACCATGCACAGACCGTCACGGCACTGAAGAATGCACTGCGCTACATTCCTACCGAATTACACGAAAAGCTAGCGCCAGAGTTCATGGAAGAACTTCGCACACGTGGCCGCATCTATGGTTACCGCTTCCGCCCACAAGGCGACTTAAAAGCCAAACCTATTGACGAATATAAAGGCAAATGCATCGAAGGCAAGGCTTTTCAAGTAATGATAGACAACAACCTTTCGTTTGATGTTGCGCTGTATCCCTACGAACTTGTCACTTATGGAGAAACAGGACAAGTATGCCAAAACTGGATGCAGTATCGCCTTATAAAGATGTACTTAGAAGAACTGACACAAGACACCACTCTTGTAGTTGAGAGCGGACACCCACTGGGACTCTTCAAGTCACACCCCAGTGCTCCACGTGTCATCATTACTAATGCCCTGATGGTAGGCTTATACGACAACCAAGAAGATTGGCACACAGCCATGCAATTGGGCGTGGCCAACTATGGGCAGATGACAGCCGGCGGCTGGATGTACATCGGCCCACAGGGCATCGTACACGGTACATTCAACACTCTGCTCAATGCCGGTCGGCTGAAACTGGGCATTCCACAAGACGGCAATCTGGCAGGCCGCCTCTTCGTATCATCCGGTCTGGGAGGCATGAGCGGTGCACAGCCCAAAGCAGCCCAAATGGCAGGAGCCGCCGCCATCATCGCCGAAGTAGACATGTCCCGTATCAAAACCAGATTAGACCAAGGCTGGGTGGGCGGTGTCACCGATTCGATAGCCGATGCTTTCGCACAAGCCCACAAAGCCATGCAGGAAAAACGCGCCATGTCGCTGGCTTACCACGGAAACATCGTCGACCTGCTGGAATACGCGGTCAAGAACAACATTCACATCGACCTTCTCTCCGACCAAACATCCTGTCACGCGGTCTACGACGGCGGATATTGCCCTGCAGGCCTTACCTTCGAACAGCGCACCGAGATGCTACACGCCGACCACGCTCGTTTCCGTACGCTGGTAGACGAGACGCTACGCCGTCATTTCCATGCTGTCCGCACGCTGGTAGAGCACGGAACGTACTTCTTCGACTACGGGAACTCGTTCATGAAGGCCGTCTACGATGCCGGTAATACCGAAATAGCCCGCGATGGCGATGACAAAAACGGCTTCATCTTCCCCAGCTACGTAGAAGACATCATGGGTCCTGAACTGTTCGACTACGGCTATGGCCCCTTCCGCTGGGTATGCCTGAGCGGCAAGCACGAAGACCTTGTAAAGACCGACCATGCCGCTATGGAGTGTATCGACCCCAACCGCCGCGGACAAGACCGCGACAATTACAATTGGATACGCGATGCCGAGAAAAACAATCTTGTCGTAGGTACGCAAGCACGCATCTTGTACCAAGATGCTGAAGGGCGTCTACGCATAGCTCTAAAGTTCAATGAAATGGTACGCCGTGGAGAAGTTGGCCCCATCATGCTGGGACGTGATCACCACGATGTAAGCGGCACAGATAGCCCCTTCCGTGAAACGGCCAACATCAAGGACGGAAGCAACATGATGGCCGACATGGCCGTACAATGCTTCGCAGGCAACTGCGCCCGTGGCATGAGTCTCGTAGCTCTGCACAACGGTGGTGGCGTAGGCATCGGAAAAGCCATCAACGGCGGCTTCGGCATGGTGTGTGACGGCTCTGAGCGCGTAGACAACATCCTACGCCTTGCTATGCTATGGGATGTAATGGGAGGGGTAGCCCGCCGCTCTTGGGCTCGCAATCCGCACGCCATGGAAACATCCGAGGAGTTCAACCGCAGACACCCTGACGGTTACTACCACATCACGATGCCCTACGTAGCCGACGATGCACTGGTAGAGAAATGTTTGAAAGAAAACGAATGTAAACGATAACCAAGAACTCCCCGATAAGCAAACGTTTATAAGAATAGCCTCCTTGGCAATGCCGGGGCAGCTACATGATGAAAAAAAACAGAAAAATACTCACTCAACAAATACCATAGAACTATGAACCGAATTATGGAATGCGTCCCCAATTTCAGCGAAGGACGTGACTTGCAAAAAATAGACCAAATCGTAGCTCCTTTCCGAGGAAAACAAGGAGTCAAGCTTCTGGACTACAGCAACGACGAAGACCACAACCGTTTAGTAGTAACTGTCGTTGGAGAACCCGAAGCCTTGCGCGATGCTGTACTCGAAGCCTTCGGCGTAGCGGTCAAACTGATTGATCTCAACCACCATCAGGGACAACATCCCCGCATGGGAGCAGTCGACGTAGTACCTTTCATTCCCATCCGTGGCGTGACAATGGACGATGCCATTGCCCTCTCTAAAGAAGTGGGACAAGCCGTGGCCGAACGTTACAACGTGCCCGTATTCCTTTACGAGAAATCGGCCTCCGCTCCTCACCGGGAGAACCTAGCCGCCATCCGCAAAGGAGAATTTGAAGGCATGGCAGAGAAAATCAAGCAACCGGAATGGCAACCCGACTTCGGCCCGGCTGAACGTCACCCGACCGCCGGAACCGTAGCCATCGGTGCTCGTATGCCGTTGGTGGCCTACAACATCAATCTCAACACACCCAGCCTGGAGATAGCCCACGACATCGCCAAGAAAATACGCTTCATTGGTGGCGGTCTACGCTTCTGCAAAGCAATGGGCGTGGAACTGAAAGACCGTGGCATCACCCAAGTGTCCATCAACATGACCGACTACACCCGTACGGCTCTCTACCGCGCCTTCGAGCTAGTACGAGTCGAAGCTCGCCGCTACGGAGTAAGCATCGTAGGCAGCGAAATTATCGGGTTGGTTCCTATGCAGGCTCTCATTGATACGGCATCTTACTATTTAGGATTGGAGAACTTCTCCACTAAACAAGTATTGGAAGCTAGATTGCTGGAAGAATAACAACAATCCGGGGCACGGATTGCACGCACAGCTAACGGTTCTTCACCGCACTAGGACAAGTACCGCCACCTACGGGTAATCCGTGTACCCGCCCCAAAGAAGAGACAATCATGACTGAAAACCTTATCGTATTCAATGCCCGCCTCGTCACGCCCGTAGGCTTCACCGCCAAAAAAGGAAAGGAAATGGGCGAACTACTGGTGATGGACAACGCCACCGTGGAAGTAACCGACGGCATCATCACGTACGTAGGTCCCAACCGAGGCGAAGAGCGCGACGGCTACTACCAACGCTATTGGCACTACAACGCACGAGGACGTTGTCTGTTACCCGGTTTTGTAGACTCGCACACCCACCTCGTGTTTGGTGGCGAACGAGCCGAAGAGTTCTCCTGGAGGCTGCAAGGCGAAAGCTACATGAGCATCATGCAACGGGGAGGAGGCATCGTCAGCACAGTGAAGGCCACAAGGACAACCAACTTCATCCAGCTACGGGCCAAAGCCGAAGACTTCCTGAAGCGCATGTCGCTAATGGGCGTAACCACGGTTGAAGGAAAAAGCGGTTATGGACTGAACCGGGAGACCGAACTGCTGCAACTCAAAGTGCTGCACAGTTTGGGCAACGATGAGCACCGACGGGTAGACATCGTCCCTACCTTCTTAGGAGCACATGCCGTGCCCGAGGAGTACAAGGGACGAACCGATGAATACGTGGACTTCCTTATCCGCGACGTGATGCCCACTGTCAAAGAGCACGGCTTAGCCGAGTTCTGCGACGTATTCTGCGAGGAAGGCGTATTCTCCATAGAGCAGTCACGCCGTTTGCTGCAAGCAGCCCGGGACATGGGTTTCAGCCTTAAGCTACATGCCGACGAAATAGTCTCTTTGGGCGGTGCCGAACTGGCCGCCGAACTTGGTGCAGTCTCAGCCGACCATTTGTTGCACGCCTCTGATACCGGCATCCGCGCCATGGCCGAGCAAGGAGTCGTAGCAACGCTTCTGCCCCTGACAGCCTTTGCCCTGCGCGAACCGTACGCCCGAGGACGAGAGATGATAGACTCTGGCTGCGCCGTAGCCCTGGCCACCGACCTCAACCCTGGCAGTTGCTTCTCAGGTTCCATTCCGCTCACGTTTGCCTTGGCCTGCATCTACATGCACATGTCCATCGAGGAAGCCATCACTGCGCTGACGCTCAATGGTGCCGCAGCTTTGAAACGCGCCGACCGCATTGGCAGCATCGAAGTAGGCAAACAAGGCGACATGGTCGTGCTGACAAATGACAACTACCACTTCCTGCCTTATTACATAGGTATGAACTGTGTCTATACAACAATCAAAAGAGGCGTGATTTACCCGAGTGTGTAAAGGACAGCGAGACCGCAAGGAAATGAGCAAGAACCGCGAAGCACGCCACAACGACACACGCTCCGCCCTCTCCTGCCCCGCACGCCCTCCGATTTACCCTCAAAACAGACTTTCACAAAACAACAAAAAATACCCTAATATGCTTACCGATTTAACCGTAAAAGAGTTCTTAAATAAAGTAGCAGGCAGCGACCCCGTTCCCGGCGGAGGAAGCATCGCCGCCCTCAACGGTGCCGTAGCCTCGGCACTTGCCGCCATGGTTGCCAACCTGACTATCGGCAAGAAAAAGTATGAAGAAGTGCAGAACGACATGCAAGCCATTGCCCCAAAGGCCGAAGGCGAAAAAGACATCTTTACCACCGACATAGACCGCGACTCCGAAGCTTACGACCGCGTATTCTCTTGCTTCAAGATGCCCAAAGACACCGACGAACAAAAGGCAGCACGAAGCGCAGCCATACAAGAGGCCACGAAATATGCCGCCCAAGTTCCTATGGAAGTAGCCCGCCGCGCCTATGCCCTGATGCCGCTCATCGCCGAAGTGGCCCTGAAAGGCAATCAGAACGCCGTCACCGATGCCTGCGTAGCTATGATGTCGGCTCGTAACGCTGTTTTAGGCGCATTACTCAACGTGCGCATCAACCTTGGCTCACTGAAGGACAAAGATTTTGCCAACAGTATGCAGGCTGAAGCCGACGAACTGGAACGCCAAGCCTGTGCCCGCGAACAAGAACTGTTACAACAAATAAACAAAGACCTCAGAGTATGAACAACAACGTATATCAGATAGGCTCCAGCGAGCTTACCTTTGACCTTATCGAGCATATCCTCAACGACAACGTAAAGCTGGAGCTTTCCGCCGAAGCCGTGCAACGCATACAGCGGTGCCGCGACTACCTCGACCGCAAGATAGCCGAGTCCGAAGAACCTGTCTACGGCATCACTACCGGCTTCGGTTCGTTGTGCAACCGCAGCATCTCGGCCGACGAGCTGGAGACACTGCAAGAAAACCTCATCAAGAGCCACGCTTGCAGCGTAGGCGAAGAAGTCCGTCCCGTCATCGTCAAACTGATGATGCTCCTCAAGGCCCATGCCTTGTCATTGGGCTATAGCGGCGTACAGGTTGTCACCGTACAACGCATCATCGACTTCTTCAACAACGACGTACTGCCCATCGTCTACGACCGTGGCTCGCTGGGAGCATCGGGCGACTTAGCCCCGTTGGCCAACCTCTTCCTGCCGCTCATCGGTGTGGGCGACGTGTACTACAAGGGACAGAAGCGCGACGCAATGGACGTACTCGACGAGTTTGGCTGGGAACCTGTCAAGCTGATGAGCAAAGAAGGACTTGCTCTGCTGAACGGCACCCAGTTCATGAGTGCTAACGGGACCTTTGCCATCCTGCGTGCCCGCCGCTTGTGCAAGCGTGCCGACCTCATCGGAGCCATCTCTCTGGAAGCCTTCGACGGACGCATCGACCCCTTCATGGACTGCATACAGCGTGTACGCCCCCACCAGGGCCAGATAGAGACGGCAGCCACCTTCCGTCACTTGCTGGAGGGCAGCGAACTGATAGCACAGCACAAGCAGCACGTGCAAGACCCCTACTCGTTCCGTTGCATCCCGCAAGTGCACGGAGCCACAAAAGACGCCCTGCGTTATGTCTCCTCTGTCCTGCTCACCGAGATTAACTCCGTGACGGACAATCCCACCATCTTCCCCGACGAAGACAAAATCATCTCCGGAGGCAACTTCCACGGACAACCCTTGGCCATCGTCTACGATTTCCTGGCCATTGCCATGGCCGAGCTGGGCAACATCTCCGAACGTCGCGTAGCACAACTCATCATGGGCCTGCGCGGCCTGCCCGAATTCCTGGTGGCTAACCCCGGGCTCAACTCGGGCTTCATGATACCACAATACGCTGCCGCTTCTATGGTAAGCCAGAACAAAATGTACTGCTTTGCAGCCAGCAGCGACTCCATCGTGTCAAGCAACGGGCAGGAAGACCACGTCAGCATGGGTGCCAACGCCGCCACCAAGCTGCACCGCATCATGGACAACCTCGACCGCATCTTTGCCATCGAACTGATGAACGCCGCCCAAGGCATCGAGTTCCGTCGCCCGCTCAAGTCGTCGCCCATCATCGAAGGATTCCTGCACGAGTACCGCAAAGAGGTGCCCTTTGTAAAGGAAGACATCGTGATGTACAAGGAAATCAACAAAACCGTAGAGTTCCTCAACCGCGCAAAACTGGACAACCTCTAAGAGCCTGTTTAATTTTTGTTCGGGTTTATTTTAAGAGCCCTTTTCGAGGATGTTTTTCCAACTCCGTGAGGAGGATAGCGGACTATCTGACGAACGTAATCGGGAAAAGAGGCCGGAAAGGGACTCAAAAGAGACCTGACTAAATTACTTAAATGCAAATTTAAACAGGCTCTAAACCTTCCGGGAAGTATTTCCAGACAGGCAAAAGCTAAATCCAGCCTAACGACAAGGGCGGACAAAAACTAATTTTTATTAACCAGTTTCTAAAAGGGGGAAAACTCTACCAAGCAGTAGAGGTTTCTCCCTATCTTTGTGCCGCTTTTCAATGCCACAGGTACAAACCGAACACAATGGAAGATAAAAAACGCCCAGCCCCCCGCCAAGAACTAAGAGAGCGCATCGTAGCCACAGCCATGATGGCCTTTACAGCTCATGGCATACGCAGCATCAGGATGGACGACATCGCCACCCAGATGGGCATCTCGAAACGAACGCTCTACGAAATCTTCGCTGACAAGGAAACCCTCCTCAAGGAGTGCATCCAGAAAAGCGAAGAAGAAAACCTGCGCTTCGTACAACACGTGCAACAACAGACCGACAACGTGCTTGAAGTCATCCTCAAAATCTACATGCGCAGCATAGAAATCTACCACAACACCAACAAGAAGTTCTTCGAGGACATCAAGAAATATCCCAGTGCCTACGAACAACTCCACCATCACCAACATCGCGACTCGGAAGAAGCACTCGCTTTCTTCCGCAAAGGTGTGGAGCAGGGCATTTTCCGAGACGACATCAACTTTGCCATCGTCAATCTTCTGCTGCACGAACAAATCGGACTGTTGCTCAACACGAATATCTGCCAGAAGTACTCTTTTCTCGAAGTCTACGAGTCCATTATCTTCACCTACCTGCGTGGCATCTCCACCGAATTGGGTGGCCGCGAACTGGACAAGTTCATACAAGACTACCGCCGCATCTCGGCCCAGCAACCCTACCAGCAACCCCAACCATCCACACCGACAACCACATGAGACACCCCATCCGCATACTCTTCGTCTGCCTCGGGAACATCTGCCGTTCGGCATCGGCCGAAGCCGTAATGCGCCGACTGGTCGAACAGGCCGATTTGGACGACTACTACGTGATAGACTCCGCAGGCATCTCGGCTTACCACCAGGGCGAACTGCCCGATCCGCGGATGCGGGCACACGCCGCCCGCCGAGGCTATAGCCTGGAACACCGCTCACGCCCCGTGCGCACCGAAGACTTCTACGACTTCGACCTCCTGCTGGGCATGGACGACAGCAACATAGACGACCTGCACGAACGTGCCCCCTCACCGCTGGAGGAAGCCAAGATAGCCCGCATGACTGACTACTGCACCCGCTTCGCCACCGACCACGTGCCCGACCCCTACTACGGCGGTGCCGAAGGCTTTGAATACGTGCTCGACGTGCTGGAGGATGCTTGTGCGGGTCTGTTGCAGCAGACCCGTCCCACCCGCTGAACACGCCCCGCCCCTTCTCAGCTTGCACTCCCCATCAACGAACTTCCTGCATGCTCCGCAAGCAAGGCTGCAAAAAAAATCGTGCCGTCCCTATTGCTTTTCACAAAATAAGCGCATACCTTTGTCCTCGTGCATCGGACAGCCGATGCACGAGGACAAAGGCCAAAGAAGCGGCATTGCCCACCCTCTGGCTCCGGACTGGACAAGGCGACAGCCGCACCATCCTCAGCCAAGCCTGGAAGTGCAGACCTTCACTTTCTTTCTCCACGTCCCCATCCCTGATTTTTATCCCTTACCTGCCGTCCCGAGGTCTGCGGCACAAAACCTTATGCTATATGAACAAAAAGCAGAAAAACTGGCTTGCAGCAGCTCTCTTAGGTGTCGTCTCCCTGACGACGTCGGCACAAGAAGAGGGGCCATCCAAACTGGTGGTTCACTTCCAAGAAGGAGCCACCTCGGAATTCGCCCTCACCGACATCCAGGCATTGACATTCGGCACTGAGAGTTTCTCCATTGCCCTTACAAACGGTACCAACCAAAGCGACCTTGCCTACGAAGACGTGGCCAAACTGACACTGGGAACAGGCCCAGTGAACGGCATCGCATCCACCCACGACGAGGCAACCGGCCTGAGCCTCTATCCCACCGTAGCCGCCGACAAAATTTGTGTCAACGGCTGGAACAATGCTGAGCAAAGCACCGTCACGGTCTACTCCACAGGTGGCAGCCTGTGCATCCGCATAGACAACTGGTCGGGGCAGCCGCTTGATGTCTCATCATTGCCAACAGGACTTTATCTACTCAACATCAACAATCAAACCCTCAAATTCTACAAACAATGAAACTGAAAACATACCTCACCTGCGCCGCCCTCATCTGCGCCGCATTCGCCTATGGCCAACAAAGCAACCGCCGCGTAGTACTTCACCTCACCAATGGAACAACCTACTCCGTGCTGCCCGAACGGCTGGACAGCATCTCTTTCCCCGAAGTAGAGGGAGAAGTCAGTGCCACCGCCACCCTTGGCAATACGACCGAGAGCAGTGCCACCTTCAGCATCGCCCTGTCCGAGGCCTGCGTGGGCTACACAACCTATTGCGCCGAGACCGACGAAATGGCCACACTGGACGACCAGTACATCATCGACCGTACCGCCGGGCAAGAACTGTCGGTCGACACGGAGTGTACCCTCAGCCTCGATGCACCCGGAACAAACTACACCGCCGCCTTCGTGGCCTACGACAGCTACGGGACACCCTGCACCGTGACGCGTGCCGACTTCTCCAGCGCTGAGGCCGACATCATCCCCGACTTCACCGGAAACTGGCGTCTCACAGGCACCTCTCTCTCCCTCTCGGCCGAAATCGAAAGCACGGGCGAGAACGAGTACATGTGCCGCATAAAATACGGCAATATCACCATCTCCGTCCCCATGACATACGACCCCGAGGCAAGGAAAATAGAATTCCTCACCAGTGCTGAGAACAACGTGGCCGAGGACATCCCCCTCGACGACTTCATCAACCCCAACTACTACAGTGCCCGCTTGGCCTGCCAATACCAGGACGAGACTCCAACATACGATGAGAACATCCCCGCAACGTGGAGCAATGACGGCAACACCATCACTGTGGACGAAGGCTACCGAATGAGGTGCTACCTCTTCAACGAAGCCGGAGAAGCCACGAACCGCAGCTGGTTCACGTGGTCCGATGTGCAACTGAACCGCGAATGAGGCAACCCGTCCATCCGCGCCACCCATACCTTTACTAACCCGGGGGCACAGGCGTGCCCCTGCAGGAGCGTTTCTCCGCCCGGTCGGGAGCACAGGTGTGCCCTGCCGGGCCTTTTTCATGTCTCCACGCCAGGACCAGAGCCACAGGCTCTTCAAGGTCCTTTCCCCTTCCGCCGCCCACAGTCTTGGCCTCAGTCTGAAAAAAAGCCTCCGGCAAGCCCTCTTCCTTTGCCATAATCGTCGTATATTTGCATAACCAATCAAAACAACACTGCAACAGATAAGAGAAAAACACATGAGAAAGACAAGCATCCTACTCCTACTCTGCCTCTACACGCTCGTGGCGGCAGCCCAAGGGAACAAGCCCCTGAAATTGGAAGATGTGGTAGGCGGACAGTTCGCGCCGCAGGACATTCGTGGAGTCATCCCCATCCCTGGCGACAGCGAGCACTACACGCAGATGAACGCCGAAGGCACACAAATCGTGAAATACTCCTTCCGCACAGGCCAGCAGGTCGAAGTACTCTTCGATGCCTCTACCGCCCGCGAATGTCCCTTCAAGCGGTTCGACAGCTACCAGTTTGCCCCCGACGGTTCCAAACTGCTCATCGCCACCAACACATACCGCATCTACCGCCACTCGCGCATCGCCGAGCACTATCTCTATAGCCTGAAACGCAACACGGCAGGACAAATCAACAACAAAGTCGAAGCCTTGTCGACGGGCGGACCGCAACGTGCACCGGTGTTCTCGCCCGACGGCAACCTTGTAGCCTTTGTCCGGGACAACAATATTTTCCTCGTCAAGCTGCTCTACAACAACAGCGAGAGCCAAGTGACCAAAGACGGAAAGTACAACGAAGTAATCAACGGTGTCCCCGATTGGGTGTACGAAGAAGAGTTTGGCTACGACCGTGCCCTTGAGTTCAGTGCCGACAGCAAAATTCTGGCCTTCGTCCGCTGGGACGAGTCGGAAGTAGAGTCCTACTCCTTCCCGCTGTATGCAGGCCAGGCACCCCGATTGGAAGAGTTCGCCGAATACCCCGGCTTTTACACCTACAAGTACCCCAAGACAGGGCAGCGCAACTCCACCGTCTCGGTGCATACGTTCGACATAAAGACCCGCGTGACACGCCGCATCGACGTGCCCCTCGATGCCGACGGCTACATTCCACGCATCCGCTTCACCCACGATGCCGACAAACTGGCTATCGTCACGCTGAACCGGCACCAGAACCGGCTCGACCTCTACATGGCCGACCCCCGCAGCACCGTCTGTCACCTGGCACTGCGCGAGGAGAGCGACACCTACATCAAGTACGAGACGCTGGACAACATCCGATTCTACGCCGACGGCTTCAGCCTGCTGAGCGAACGCAGCGGCTACAACCACCTCTACTGGTACAGCCTCAGCGGCACACTACTGAAGCAGGTCACCACAGGCGAGTTTGAGGTAAAGACCTTCTACGGCTATTCGCCCGAAGAACAGGCTTTCTACTACAGCAGCAACGAAGGAAGCCCCATGCGCACCGCCATCTACCGCACCGACCGCCGGGGCAAGACGACCCGGCTCACCCCCGGCGAGGGCACCAACAAGGCGCAGTTCAGCGACGGCATGAAGTACTTTATGAACCGCTACTCCAGCCTCAGCACACCCACTGTCATCACCCTGAACGACAACCGGGGCAAACAGCTCGCTACGCTGGAAGACAACGCCAAGTTGCGTCAGCTCCTGGCTCAATATGCCCTGCCACAAAAGGAATTCTTCAAATTCCGCACCTCGGAAAACGTGGAACTGAACGGCTGGATAATGAAGCCCGCCGACTTCGATGCCTCCCGGAAGTATCCTGTCCTGCTCTATCAGTACAGCGGACCCGGCTCGCAACAGGTACTCGACACGTACAGCGTGACGTGGGAAACCTACATGGCCTCGCAAGGCTACATCGTCGTCTGCGTTGACGGACGAGGCACAGGCGGACGCGGAGCCGCATTTGAGAAATGCACCTACCTGAACCTGGGCGTGAAGGAAGCGCGCGACCAAGTGGAGACAGCCATCTACATGGGCAACCAGCCCTATGTGGACAAAGACCGCATAGGCATTTGGGGCTGGAGCTTCGGAGGATACATGACACTGATGAGCATGAGCGAGGGCCGTCCCGTCTTCCGCGCCGGGGTAGCAGTGGCGGCTGTCACCGACTGGCGCTACTATGACTCCGTGTATGGCGAACGCTACATGCGCACGCCGCAGGAGAATGCCGACGGCTACCGCGCCGCCTCGGCCTTCGCACGCGCCGACAAACTGCACGGGCAACTGTTGCTCGTGCACGGGCTGGCCGACGACAACGTGCACTATCAGAACTGTGCCGAGTATGCCGAACACCTCGTCCAGCTCAACCGCCAGTTCGACATGCAGCTCTACACCAACCGCAACCACAGCATCTACGGAGGAAACACCCGGCTGCACCTCTACACACGCCTGTCCAATTACTTTGATACCTACCTGAAGAAATGAACGAAAGAGTAAGAAAGCCCGAATGGCTGAAAATAAGCATTGGCTCCAACGAGCGATACACAGAGACCAAGCGCATCGTCGAGTCCCACTGTCTGCACACCATCTGTAGCAGCGGACGCTGCCCCAACATGGGCGAGTGCTGGGGACGAGGCACAGCTACGTTTATGATAGCGGGCGACGTGTGTACCCGCAGTTGCAAGTTCTGCAACACCCAAACGGGGCATCCACTGCCCCTTGACCCAGCCGAACCGCTCCACGTGGCACAGTCTGTGCAGCTGATGAAGCTATCCCACGCCGTCATCACGTCGGTAGACCGAGACGACCTGCCCGACCTTGGCGCGGCCCATTGGGCAGAAACCATCCGCGAGATACGCCGTCTCAACCCGGAGACGACTATCGAAGTGCTCATCCCCGACTTTCAAGCCCGCCCCGAACTGGTCGCCTTGGTCGTCGAAGCGCACCCCGACATCATCGGGCACAACATGGAAACCGTGCGCCGCATCACGCCTCTGGTTCGCAGTGCCGCACGCTATGACACCAGCCTGGCCGTCATACGCCAAGTGGCCGAGAGCGGCATCACGGCCAAGAGCGGCATCATGGTAGGGCTAGGCGAAACCCCTGCCGAGGTGGAGCAGCTCATGGACGACCTGCGGGCCGTGGGGTGTAACATCCTCACCATAGGCCAATACCTGCAACCCAGCCACCGCCACTACCCGGTGGCCGAGTACGTCACTCCACAGCAATTCGCGGCCTACAAGCAGACGGGACTTGCCAAGGGGTTCGACCAAGTGGAGAGTGCCCCGCTGGTGCGCTCGTCCTACCACGCCGAACGTGCAGCCCTGCTGCGCCGCAAGCCATAGCCCGGGAGCAACGCAACAGGCCATATGCACAGAAGCCGGAGCGGGTCGTCGCCGACCACGTTCCGGCTTCTGCCGTTTGTGCGCGGACATTTGCTGCTGCATCTACTTATATATAAGAAAGATGCAGGGCCGCTTGCCCAGGTCGGGCACATGTCCCTGCCACTGCTTCAACGTCCGTGTACGGATGTACTCGCCGGGGCAAGTGATGTCAGCCGCTATGCACAGCCGCGTCTGCGGACGGCAAGTACGCAGGATGTCCTCCACCAGCCGGTTGTTGCGATAGGGCGTTTCGATGAATATCTGCGTCTGTCCCTCGGCATAGGCCCGCTGCTCCAGCTGGCGCAGACGCTTGGCACGCTCGCCCGGTTCGATGGGCAGGTAACCATTGAAAGCAAAGCTCTGGCCATTGAACCCCGAGGCCATGACCGAAAGCACGATGGAAGACGGCCCCACCAGCGGCACCACCTTCAGTCCCTTGCGCTGGGCTATGGCCACCACGTCGGCACCCGGGTCGGCCACCGCCGGGCAGCCGGCTTCCGAGATGACCCCCATCGGCTCTCCCGCCTCCAGCGGTTTCAGGTAATCGCTCACCTCCTCGGGCCGCGTGTGCTTGTCCAAGGTGTAGAACGTCAGCGAGTCGATGTCGGCATCGCGGTTTTGCTTCTTCAGAAAGCGGCGTGCCGAGCGCACGTCCTCCACTATAAAGTGGCGGATGCCGTCGGCCACCTCCCGGTTATATACCGGAAGCACGTTCTCCGTCGGCGTGTCGCCCAGCGTGACGGGCAGCAGATACAAAGCTGGCTCAACAGGCATAGGTCGCAAGCAACTGAATGTTGACGGCGAAAGCACAACCCGCAGGCCGCTTAGCCGTAGATGATGTTACCGTTCTCGTCCATGTATTCCTCCAGTCCCTTCTGATAGGTATTCATGGCCCGCAGGCTCATGCCCATGCTCGAAAACCCGCCGTCGTGATAGAGGTTCTGCATGGTGACTTTGCGCGTCAGGTCGGAGAACATCACGATGCAGTAGTCGGCGCACTCGTCGGCCGAGGCGTTGCCCAGCGGCGACATGCGGCTGGCAAAGTCGAACAGCTTGTCCATGCCCTTCACGCCCGAACCGGCAGTAGTCATCGTGGGCGACTGCGAAATGGTATTGACGCGCACGTGGTGCTCGCGCCCGTATATGTAACCGAAGCTGCGGGCGATGGACTCCAGCAACGCCTTGGCATCGGCCATGTCGTTGTAACCGAAGAACGTGCGCTGCGCGGCCACATAGCTCAGGGCCACGATGGAGCCATACTCGGCTATGGCGTTCAGCTTCTTGGCCGTCTGTATCATCTTATGGAACGACACCGCCGAGATGTCAAGAGTCTTGCCCAGCATGTCGTAGTCCAGGTCGTCATACGTACGTTTCTTGCGTACATTGGGCGACATTCCTATGGAATGGAGCACGAAGTCTATCTGTCCGCCCAGCACTTCCATCGAGCGCTCAAAGACGGTGCGCAGGTCGTCCACGCTGGTAGCGTCGGCCGGTATCACCTCGCAATGCAGCTTCTCGGCCAACTCGGCCACCTGCCCCATGCGCACTGCCACCGGCGTGTTGGACAGGGTGATGGTTGCCCCTTCGGCCACAGCCTTCTCGGCTACTTTCCATGCAATGGATTGTTCGTTCAGGGCACCGAACACGATGCCCTTTTTCCCTTTCAGCAAGTTGTAACTCATAACGTGTTGTTTTTATTTAGAAGTTAATATCCTTGTGGTTTTGCGACGGCAAAGATACAGACTTTTCGCCTATGTCATGTACCAATATCGTCCGTAAGCCATGCAAAATCCCCCGAAACGGCTTCTTCGCCCCCTCTACGGGGAGCACAGGTGCACCACCGTCCGGGCGCAGGTGCGCCATCCGGCTGGCACAGGCGTGCCCGCCGGCGGGTACAGGTCTGCCCGCCATACCCGGCGGGCCTGCCCCCGAGGGCGGACCAGAGAACGGCCCGCCACACGCCCCTGCCAAGAACGGAGGCACCCCTCCCGGCAGGCAGGAAGAAGACACAAAAAAAGCGGCTTCCACCCCCTTGCCCGATAGCGGGCGAATGCGTACTTTTGCGCCCGTATTACCAAAAGAGTCATCAGAATTATGAAAAAGAGACTTGTGATATTCGATCTGGACGGCACGCTGCTCAACACCATAGCCGACCTGGCACAGAGCACCAACCACGCCCTGACCCGTCTGGGCTATCCCACCCACGACGAGACCGCCTACCGGCTCATGGTGGGCAACGGCATAAACAAACTGCTCGAGCGTGCCCTGCCCGCCGAGGAACGCACGCAAGAGAACGTACTGCGCATGAGGGGCGAGTTTGTCCCCTACTACGACCAACACAACGCCGACAGGAGCCGCCCCTATCCCGGCATCACCGGGCTGCTGGAACGTCTGCAAGCCGCCGGGGTGCTGCTGGCCGTGGCCTCCAACAAGTATCAGACCGCCACGCAGAAGCTCGTGGCACACTACTTTCCCTCCGTCCGCTTCGCAGCTGTATTCGGCCAGCGCGAGGGCGTAAACACCAAGCCCGACCCGACGGTGGTGGAGGATATTCTGGCCCGTTGCGAAGGAATACGGAAAACGGAGGTGCTCTACGTGGGCGACTCGGGGGTCGACATGCAGACAGCACGCAACGCCGGGGTGGAAGCCTGCGCCGTGACGTGGGGATTTCGCCCGCGCCAGGAGACGGAAGCTTTTGCTCCTGCCCACATCGTAGACGAGGCCGACCAGATAGCCGACATCGTGCTCTGACGCGCACCACCCTCCGCTTCGCCAAGAGCCTGCCCGGAGGACATCATGCCACGCCTGGCCCGGCCATCAGAGCCAACCCTCCTGCCTGTACCAAGCTACCGACTCGGCCACGCCCCGGGCCAAGTCGTAGCGGGGAGCATAGCCCAGCTCGCGCACTGCCGGACCGATGTCGCAACGCCAGTTGCGCTGCTTCATGATGCGGTACTTGTCGGGGTTCAGCGTACTGCCTTTGCGCCACAGGGCCGCCCAGCCTCCCGCCACGCACGACACCGCACGCAGCAACCACAGCGGAAGCGTGAGGCGCACCACCCACGGGCCACCCAGCTCGCGCCGCACCAGGTCGGTGTAGGCCCGGCTGCTGTAGACGTGCCCGTCGGTGAGGAAATAGGCTCGGTGCACCACACCTTCCTGCTTCAAGGCCCGAAAGACAGCCTGCACCACGTCAAGCACGTAGACAAACGTCAGGTCCTGCCTGCGGAAACCCGCCGCCACGTCCACATGCCGGGCCACGGACTTGACCATCAGGTAGTAGTCGCGTTCGCGCGGACCATACACCCCCGTGGGGCGCAGGACGACCCACGGCAGCCAGTCCATCCGCCCCAGGCTCTCCTCGGCGTGGAGCTTGCTCAGGCCGTAGGCGGTGTTGGGGCGCGGCGGGTCGTTGTCGCGTATGGGAGCATAGTCGCGCTCGTGCTGCGGGCCGAAGACGCTCAGCGTGCTGATGTAGACAAAACGCTTCGGCACCATGTCCAGTTCGTGCAACAGCATGGCCAGCGCAGTGGTCTGGCCGCAGTTCACACGTTCAAAGTCGCGCTTGTCGGCACACTTCGTCACGCCAGCACAGTGCACTACGTAGTCAAAGGCCCCGTGCTCCTGCCGGTGGCGCAGCAACCTCACGCGCAGGGCCTGTGTGTCGTCCAAGTCGGACTCAAAGAAGCCTATGCGGCTGTCCTTCAGATACCTTCGGCTGCTCGAAGCCCGCACGCAGGCCCACGTTTCCATGCCTTGCCTCAAGGCTTCCTCCACCAAAAAACTGCCTATAAATCCGCTGGCACCGGTAATCAGAATGCTTGCCATTGTCTTTTCTATGTTATTATCCGTTTCTGTTCATTCCGTCTTGCCTGCCTCTGGTCCTCGCCCCTCGCCGTCCTGCTGCGGGCAGGGCGTTTTGTCCGGCTCCACGTGTATGCTGACGTAGGTCCCCGTCCCGAACAGTTCCTTCAGACGGTTCTCGATGGCCGTGGCCGTGTGGTGTGCCTCTTCCAGCGAGATGCGCCCATCCATGCGCACGTGCACCGAGATGGCACAGGCGTTGCCTATGCGGCGGGTACGCAGATGATGGGGCGAGCTGACGCCGGGAAACGACAGGATGGCCTGGCAGATGCGGTTCTCTTCTTCCTCGGGCAACGACTTCTCAAGCAACTCCTCGAGGCAAGGCACCAGCAGCTTGACGGACATCCTGATGATGAACACGCTCACAACGACAGCCGCCAGGGGGTCGAGCACACGCCAGTCCTTGCCCAGCACAATGGCACCGCCTATGCCCAAGGCCGTCCCGACGGACGAAAGAGCATCGCTGCGGTGGTGCCAGGCATTGGCCACAACGGCCTGGGAGTTGAAACGGCGGCCCTTGAAGGCGGTATACTGATAGAGCAGTTCTTTCGACCCTATTGACACCAGCGCCGCCACCAGCGCCAGCATCCCCGGCTCGGGCAGTTCCTCACCCCGGACAAAGTTCAGGATGGCCGTGGCACCGTTCCACAATATCCCTACTCCCACGGCCAGCAGGAAAAGGCCGATAATGGCCGTAGCCAGCGTCTCGTACTTGCCATGCCCGTAGTCGTGGCTCTTGTCTTCGGGCTTGGACGAGATGCGCACGAAGACGATGACGATGATGTCGGTCACGAAGTCCGACAGCGAATGTACCGCGTCGGCCATCATGGCTGCGCTGTTTCCCACTATTCCGGCGAAGAACTTGAATGTGAGCAATACCAGGTTGACGACGCTTCCTATCACCGTCACCCGGTAGATGCCCCGCTCCCGGGCATCGTCCAAGGCTGTTTCTTGTGTAGTCATTGTTTCAAGAACTATTGTTAAGGCATTGATTGTCGGCACTGCGGAGCACCACCGGGGAAGCACACTTGTGCCCGTCCGGCAGCACACCTCTGCCTCCTGCCGGGCACAGGTGCACGCCCCCGAGGGCACACCTTTGCCCCCTCCGGCCTCTTTGGGCAGCAGTAGGGAGGCGCAAAGATACACAAAAAAACAATTCCCTGTCCGCCCCGGCGGCACAGCCTTCCGCCCTTGGCCGAGAAAACGGCACGAAGCACGACGGGCAAGCCTCCCGCCAACGCGGCGGCGCGGAAACCAGACAACCGCCCCGAAGACTTCCCCGCCTCCCGAAGAAGTGCCGGACAAGAAAAACTCCGGCTTTTTCGAACCGCGAAACATGCAAACCGAAATAATTTTCCGTATCTTTGCCCGCAGACAACGCATCGCGACGCGATGCAATAGTATTAACCTCTTTAATTTCATTGAAGACATGGCTTTAGAAATCACAGACAAGAACTACAAAGAACTGTTGGCCGAAGGCAAACCGGTAGTAATAGACTTTTGGGCACCCTGGTGCGGCCCCTGCAAGATGGTAGCCCCCATCATCGAGGAACTTGCCAAGGAATACGAAGGCAAAGCCCTCATCGGCAAGTGCGACGTGGACAGCAACGACGAGGTGGCAGGCGAATTTGGCATCCGCAACATCCCCACCGTGCTGTTCTTCAAGGACGGCAAGCTGGTGGACAAGCAAGTCGGTTCGGCATCCAAGCCCACCTATGTGAACAAGCTGGAGGCTCTGCTGTAAAAACGACTTCCGACACAAACACCCGAAACCATGGCAATGGACAACGAGTTTCTGAACGACGACCTCGACGACGAAAAGACCATCGAGTTCATCAAGAATTACCTGCCGCAGGAACTGAAAGAAAAGTTCTCGGACGACGACCTGTATTACTTCCTCGACCTCATCGATGAGTACTATGTCAGCAGCGGTATCCTCGATGCCGAGCCTGATGCCGACGGCTACGTCAATGTAGACTTGGAGGCCGTCGCCAACTATATCGTGTCCGAAGCGCGCAAGGACGACATGGGGGAATACGACCCCGAGGAAATCCTCTTTGTAGTGCAGGGCGAAATGGAATATGCCGACTCGCTCGACAACGACAAGGCATAGGCACAAGACACCACACCACCGCCCGGCCCTCAAGACAGAACACGCGAGGGGCTGAAGCTCCTGCGACAGCAAGACGCAAAGACTTCGGCCCCTCGCGGCCTGTCTGCCCACAGCCCCGCCGACGGGAAAGCGGGGCACCGGCGGCGCCCCGCCACCGAAGGACACCTTTCCCTACATTCCAAAACGACAGACTATGAACAGAATAAATCAACTACTGGGCACGCGCCACCCCGTTGTACAAGGCGGCATGGTGTGGTGCAGCGGCTGGCGACTGGCCTCGGCCGTCAGCCAAGCCGGAGGCCTGGGCCTGCTGGGAGCAGGCTCCATGCACCCCGAAACCCTGCGCGAACACATCCGCCGGTGCCGCCAAGCCACACAAGCCCCGTTCGGGGTCAACATCCCGCTGATGTATCCTCAGATAGAAGAAATCATGCAACTGGTGGCCGACGAAGGCGTGCGCATCGTCTTCACCTCGGCAGGCAGCCCGGCAAAGTGGACAGGCTGGCTCAAGGAACGGGGCATCACGGTGGTGCACGTCGTATCCTCGTCGCGCTTCGCCCGCAAGGCCGAAGAGGCCGGGGTCGATGCCGTAGTGGCCGAAGGCTTTGAAGCAGGCGGACACAACGGACGCGAGGAGACCACCACGCTGTGCCTGGTGCCCGCCGTGTGCAGTGCAGTCAGCATCCCGGTAATAGCAGCCGGAGGCATCGCCACGGGACGGGCCATCCGCGCCATGCAGATACTGGGTGCCGAAGGCGTACAGATAGGCACCCGCTTCGCCCTGACGGAAGAAAGCTCGGCCAGCGAAGCCTTCAAGCTGCGGTGCCTCGACCTGAACGAGGGCGACACCATGCTGATGCTCAAAAAGCTGGCTCCCGCACGACTGGTAAAGAACGCCTTTAGCGACCAGGTTCGCACAGCCGAAGCCGCCGGAGCCTCGGAGGAAGAACTGCGGCAGCTGCTGGGACGCGGACGAGCCAAGCTGGGCATCTTTGAAGGCGAGCTGGAGGAAGGCGAACTGGAGATAGGGCAAGCAGCCTCGCAGCTACGCGGAAAGGGCATACAGACCGTAGCCCAGGTCATGCGCGAACTGATAGACGACTACAACGCCTCGGCCCAATGAACACGCCCGAAATAGCCATCATTGCTCCCAGCACCCTCACCTGTCTCGGACTGGAGGGCCTGCTGGGAGAAATCATCCCACAGGCCGTCATCCGCTCGTTCCGTTCGTTCGGCGAACTCACCGACGATACCCCCGACATGTACGCCCACTATTTCGTCGCCGCACAAATCTACTGCGAACACACCGCTTTCTTCTGGCCCCGCCGCCAAAAGACCATCGTGCTGGCCGGACGCGACGATGCACCGCAACTCTCGGGCATCAGCACCCTCAACATCAACCAGGACGAACAGAGCCTGGTGCGCAGCATCCTGCAACTGCACCGGCACGGACACCAGCACGGGCACGACCTGCACGCCCCCTCCACAACCACCCGGCAAGACAGCGGTCCGGCACTCACCCCACGCGAAGCCGAAGTGCTGCGCCTCATCGCCCGAGGCTTGCTCAACAAGGAGATAGCCGACCGCCTGGGCATCGGGCTTACCACCGTCATCAGCCACCGCAAGAACATCGTCGAAAAACTGAACATCCGCTCCGTGTCGGGGCTCACTATCTACGCCGTCATGCACGGATACATCGAAGTGGACGAAATCTGACATTTCCCCGGCAACACCCCTCACCCGCCACCCCGGCAAAGCCCGCCGGGCGGCATCCTCATAAATAAGGGTTGCACAAGTGCAGGATAAGCCGTTACTTTGCAGCCCATATCAAGAAGAAGGATGAAAAAGACCGTACTACTGGCCGCTTCGCTGGCCGTCACCCTGGGCACTGCCGCAGCCCGGAACACAAACGAGCCCGACACACTGAGAACCATACAGATGGAGGAAATGGTCATCGTCGCCACCCCCAAGGAAAACCGTAACCTGCACGAACTGCCTATAGCCAGCAGCAGACTGACACAGCAGGACATACAGGCCAAACAAGTGAGCGGCATCAAGAGCCTCACCGCCCTCGTCCCCAACCTCTTTATCCCCGACTACGGGTCGAAACTGACAACGGCAGTCTACATCAGAGGCATCGGTTCGCGCATCAATACACCCGCCGTAGGACTGTACGTGGACAACATTCCCTACATAGACAAGTCGGCTTTCGACTTCAACTATTCCGACATCGAGCAAATAGAGGTCCTGCGCGGACCGCAAAGTATGCTCTACGGGCGCAACACGATGGGCGGGCTTATCAAAATCTATACCAAGTCGCCTTTCACTTACCAAGGCACCGACGTGCGGCTGGGAGCGGCCACTTACGGCGACTGTAACGCTTCGCTGACGCACTACCACCGCATCTCGTCCCGCTTCGCCTTCTCGGCAGGAGGCTTCTACGAACACGCAGGAGGGTACTTCAGGAACAGCTACGACGGCAAGCGCATCGACCGCAGCAACGCAGGCGGCGGACGGCTTCACGCAGTTGTACTGCCAACCGAGGAATGGAAGCTCGACCTCAACGTAAACTACGAACACACCAACCAGGGAGGTTACCCCTATTACTACAACGGAAAGGCCGACGGCGAAGAGACCTACCCCGACCTGGTGGGAAAGATAAGCTACAACGACCCCAGCGGATACCGCCGCGACATGCTCAACGCCGGTCTCAACGCAGAGCTGAGACGCCCCCGCGTCACCGCCAGTTTCATCACCGGCTACCAGTACTTGCGCGACCACATGGAAATGGACCAGGACTTCAGCCCAAGGGACATCTTCACCCTGCAGCAACGTCAGCGTTCGAACACGCTCAGTGAGGAAATCGTGCTCAAAGCGGCCGACGACCGTCGGCGGTGGCAATGGACCACCGGGGCCTTCGGGTTCTATCAGTGGCTGGACACGGAGGCCCCGGTGCTGTTCAAACGGCAGGGCATCGAGGAAATCATAGAAGCCAACGCCAACAGTGCCTTTCCCTCCTCTCCGCAGGCTCCGCAGATGCACCTCAGCATACACAACGCCACCTTGCCCATCTCGGGCTGCTTCTCGACTCCGCTACTAAGCGGCGCACTCTACCACCAAAGCACCTGGAACGACCTCCTCACTCCCGGCTTGTCCGTGTCGGTCGGCCTGCGTCTGGACTATGAAAAGATGTGGCTCGACTACAACTCTGCCGCCCAGCCCATGAACTTCGGCTTTTCCCTACAGATGGGACCCATGCAGATGGAAGACCCCGATATGACGGCCCTGTCGGCCCTGACCGGGAAGATGCGCAACGACTACCTGCAACTGCTGCCGCGTTTCTCCGTACAATACGAATGGAAGAAAGGCAACAACGTCTACGCCACCGTGGCAAAGGGATACCGTTCGGGAGGATACAACATACAGATGTTCAGCGACCTGGTACAGTCACAGATGCGCAACGCCATGAAGACCGCCCTGATGCAGAGCCCTGTCTTCGCGCCTATGGCCGGGATAATCGGCCAGATGATGCCCGATGTCTACCTCGACATCAACGCTTCGGCCCTCTACAGGCCCGAGTATAGCTGGAGCTACGAAGTGGGCACCCACCTCAGCCTGTGGGAAGGACGCTTGAAGGCCGATGCCGCCCTCTTCCTGATGGACACCCACGACCAGCAGGTCTCGCAATTCTCGGAGAACGGCATGGGGCGCGTCACCCGCAACGCCGGACACAGCCGCAGTCTGGGAGGCGAACTGGCCGCCACCGCCCTGCTCACCCCCTCGCTGACGGTGAACACCAGCTACGGCTACACGCACGCCACCTTCCGCGACTACCAGACAGTGAACGACAACGGCCAAGAGGCAGACTACCACGGCCACTTCGTGCCCTTCATCCCCCGCCACACACTCAACGCCGGGGCACAATACGTCCTCACACTGCGCCGCGCACGCTTGCTCGACCGCATACGCATCAACGTCGACTACAACGCCGCCGGAAGTATCTACTGGACCGAGGACAACAAAGCCCGCCAGCCCTTCTACGGCACCCTGAACGCCCGCCTCGGTTTTGAGAAAGGCCCGGGAGCCGTCGCACTGTGGGTGCGCAACGCTCTGGACAAGGACTACGCCGCCTTCTACTTCGAGTCGATGGGCAACGGCTTCGTCCAGCACGGACATCCCCTACAGGCGGGCATCGAGTTGCGCTGCCGTTTCTGAGGGTTGCCCGACATCAGGAAAACTCAAGCCCGAAGCTCTCCTTCAACCGATAGAGCGCAGGGTTCTTCTCGGCCATCAGCTGGAACTTCTCCACGCGGCTGACGGCACGCACCTTCTCGGCAGGCGCGCTGACGCGCACCGCCATCTTCAGCCTTCGGTTCTTCAGGCGGGTACGCAGGTAGTCCTCCACCTCGGGGGCCAGGGCGGTGAATTCTTTCGCCACGATTTCGTTGTCCACCACGACCTCGAACGTCACTCCGTCGGCCAGCAGCTTCGCCTGCATGTTCTGCATGCGCCGCGTCATGGCCACCTGCTCGTGGGGCAGCTTCCCTGCAAACTCCAGCCAATAGAAATTGACATCGCGCTCGGTGACCAGATAGTCCTCTTCCGGCTCCTGCCTGACGACGGGAGCGACTGACGGGGCAGCCTCGGTCGACCCCGTCCCGGCCTCGGGACGCGGGTGACGTATGGAGATGCCCAGCCCGCTGCGTGCCACGTTGGGGGTCTTTCTTTGCTCCTCCTGCTTCAACCGGGCCTGCAAAGAAACCGAAGCCGAGGCTACCGACTGGGCGGCCTGCTGCTGCCCGTTAGGCTCGGTGGCGGCCTGCATCTCCACCGGCTTGGCCGCAGCCTGTGCGGGCGGAGGCGTTGCCTGCGGTCGGGCCGGAGCGGGTGCCGGCGACGGCTGTGCCGCAGGCTGTACGGCCTTCAGAGGTTTGATGGGCTGCCCCCCGCCCCCCTCTCCCCCCGGAGCAGCCGGAGCTGTAAGCTGTGCGGCCTGTATCAGCATCAGTTCCACCAGCAGCCGCTTGTTCTTGCTGGCACGATAGTGCAGGTCGCAGTCGTTGGCCAACTTCAACGCTTGGTAGAGGAAGGCCACCGGACAACGCCGGGCCTGCTCGCCGTAGCGTTCCCTGATGCTGGCCCCTACCTCAAGCAGCGGCAACGTGACGGCATCCTTGCTCACCAGCACGTCGCGCAAATGCTGCGCCAGCCCGGTGACGAAGTGGCTACCGTCGAAGCCCTTGCCCAGCACCTCGCCAAACAGCACCAGCGCGCCACCCACGTTGCCCTCCAAAAAGTAGTCCACCATCCTGAAATAGTACTCATAATCCAGCACATTGAGGTTCTCCAGCACGCCCTTATAAGTGATGTGCCCGCCGGTGAAGCTCACCACCTGGTCGAACACCGACAAGGCATCGCGCATTCCCCCATCAGCCTTCAGGGCGATGACGTTCAGGGCCTCCGGCTCGGCACTGATGCCTTCCTTGGAAGCCACATAGGCCAGATGGGCCACAATGTCGTCCACCCCGATGCGGCTGAAGTCGTATATCTGGCAACGCGACAGGATGGTAGGCAATATTTTGTGCTTCTCCGTCGTAGCCAAAATGAAGATGGCGTGGCGGGGTGGCTCTTCCAGTGTCTTGAGGAAAGCATTGAAGGCGGAGGTGGAGAGCATGTGCACCTCGTCGATGATATACACCCTGTAGCGGCCCACCTGGGGCGGTATGCGTACCTGCTCCACGAGTTGACGGATGTCGTCTACCGAGTTGTTCGAGGCCGCGTCCAGTTCGCGCACGTTGAGCGACCGCCCCTCGTTGAAGGACAGGCACGACTCGCACTCGTTGCACGCCTCGCCCTCGGCGGTGGGGTTCAGGCAGTTGATGGTCTTGGCAAAAATGCGGGCACAAGTGGTCTTGCCCACTCCGCGCGGCCCGCAGAACAGATAGGCATGGGCCAGCTTGCCGCTCAGCACGGCGTTCTTCAGCGTTGTGGTCAGGGCACGCTGCCCCACCACCGTGTCAAACGTGGCCGGACGATACTTGCGTGCCGATACGATATAGTTGTCCATAGGCAAATGCGATAGTCAGTTGAGAAAAAGCAGCCTGCCGCGTCCCTTGGCCGCGCCGGACGGGGCTTCCGATGCCCGGCAGGGGCACAGGTCTGCTCCCGCGCGGGGACACCTGCGCTCCCCGACCGGCACACCTGTGCCACCTTGGAAGCACACCTGTGGCCCCAAGGAGGCATTTTGGCCTGCCGCAGGTGCAAATGTACGCAAAAAAACGCAATATCCCGGTTATTCTCCGTATCTTTGCCCACAAAAGCAACCCAGCAACCCTTTTACGCATCATGGACAAACTGACCGCCCTTTGGCATCTCCTCAGCCACCACAAATACTTGCTCACGCTGGCTATCTTCGGGATACTGATAGGCTTCATCGACGAGAACAACATCGTGCGCCGCATAGGCTACAAGCGCGAAGAACTGCGCCTGAAGGCCGAAATAGAACGCTACCAGGCCGAGTTCGACGAAAGCACGCGCCGCCTCAACGAGCTGGCTCTCGACTCGGGCAGCATCGAACGCATCGCACGCGAGAAATACCTGATGAAGAAACCCCAAGAGGATATCTTCGTCTTTGAAGATGATGTGAAAAAAATCCTTGAACAATGAACAGCCGACAACTCATTACCGCCATCTACACCGTGGGGGCCGTCATGACACTGGCCGGAGCCGCCGTCTACGTCACGCGCTGGCCGCTTGCCCCCTGGCTCTACACCACAGGAGCCGTTCTCTTCGCCTTTGCACAAATCTGCTCGCCTCTCACCGTCACGTCGTTCACCCTCAAGCGGCTGCGCATGCAGCAGGTGTTCGGCTCGCTGGCCTTGGTGCTGGCCGGACTGTTCATGTTCTTCACCCGAGGCAACGAATGGATTGTCTGCCTCCTGATCGGTGCCGTGCTCCAGCTCTACACCGTGATACGCATCCCGCAAGAGGAGAAGAAGGAAAAAGCCGGGAAAAACGCATAGCCCCGTCCCCACGAGGGACAGCAAAGCAGCCCGCCCACAATCCCCGGACAGGCCACAGCCCCAAGACACCGGCAAGACGAGGCACAGCAGCAAGACGCCACCGGCCTGCACGCGACTCAAACTATCAGTTCGCGCGCGAACATATATATAAAATAGCCACAGACGGCACACTTCAGCACCGTGCCCACCAGGAAGCCCACCAGCGAACCGAAGCCCGACTTGAGAGCCTGCATCGTCTCGCGCCCGCCCAGCAGCTCGCCAATGAACGCGCCCAAGAACGGCCCCACAATGATGCCCCAAGGCATGAAGAACAGCCCCACGACAGTGCCCACAATGCAACCCCGGTTGCCCCACTTGCTGCCGCCACTGTACTTGCTGCCGAGGACAGGAACCACATAGTCCAGCACCTGGACCACCACCACGATGCCCAGCCACACCAGCAACTGGGCAGCCGAGTACTGCACACGCTCCGTCAGATGGAGCAACAACACGCCCGCATAGGCCAGCGGAGGCCCGGGCAACACCGGCAACAAGCAGCCAGCCAGCCCGCCCAGCAGGCACAGGATGCCGAGAACAATCAACAAAATGTCCAACATAACACGTATAGTTACAAAATAAAACAGGCGCCGGGCACGCCACACGGGCTGTCAATCGTTATTGTAGGTTAACGTCCCATACGGCTTTGACACCCTTTTGTTACTTTTGCGGCAAAAATACGGAAAGAAATGGAAAACCAAAGACCTTTGATACTGGTTTCTAACGACGACGGCATCATCTCGAAAGGAATCAGCGAACTCATCAAGTTCCTCCGCCCCTTGGGCGAAATCGTAGTAATGGCCCCCGAAGGGCCGAGGTCGGGCACGGCCTGCTCGCTCACCACCAACGAGCCGATACACTATCGCCTTGTGCGCAAAGACGTGGGGCTGACGGCATACAAGTGCTCGGGAACCCCGGTCGACTGTGTGAAACTGGCCTTCAGCACCGTGCTGTCGCGCAAACCAGACCTGGTAGTGGGCGGCATCAACCACGGCGACAACTCGGCCACCAACGTCCACTACTCGGGCACGATGGGTGTGGTCATCGAGGGGTGCCTCAAGGGCGTACCCTCCATAGGCTTCTCGCTGTGCAGCCACGAGCCCGATGCCGACTTCACGGCCTGCGGCCCCTACGTGCGCGACATCGTGACCAAGGTGTTGCAGCACGGACTGCCCGCCCTGACGTGCCTCAACGTGAACTTCCCCACCGACAAGGAACTGAAAGGCGTGCGCGTGTGCCGCCAGGCCAAGGGGCAGTGGACCAACGAGTGGGAGAACTTTGCCCACCGGGGCGACACGTCCTACTACTGGCTGACGGGCGAGTTTGTCGACAGCGACCCGCAGGACGAGTCCACCGACCACTGGGCACTGGCCAACGGCTACGCAGCCATCACCCCCACCACGGTGGATGCCACCGCCTACGCGCTGGCCGAAGAGATGAAAAGCTGGTTCTAACCCCTGCGGCCCCCTTGTACCCCCGCCGCGCACACGGGCAACAGGCATGCCCCGCCCTGCGCACACAGTGGGTGCAAGGGGGCTTGCCTTACAATCGCCACACATGAAATACTACCTCATTGCCGGTGAAGCATCGGGCGACCTCCACGCCTCGCGCCTCATGTCGGCCCTGCTCGACCGCGACCCCGAGGCACAGTTCCGCTTCCTGGGAGGCGACTTCATGGCAGCCGTCGGGGGCAAGCCGGTGAAGCACTACAAGGAGATGGCCTACATGGGTTTCGTGCCCGTGTTGCTCCACCTGCGCACCATCTTTGCCAACATGCGCCTCTGCAAGGCCGACATTGTCGCCTGGAAACCCGACGTGCTGATACTCGTGGACTACCCCGGCTTCAACCTCGACATAGCCCGCTACGTACACAGCCACACCTCCACGCCCGTCTTCTACTACATAGCCCCAAAGCTGTGGGCCTGGAAGGAGTACCGCATCAAGAACATCCGCCGCGACATCGACCAGCTCTTCTCCATACTGCCTTTTGAAAAGGAGTTCTTCGAAGGCAAGCACCACTACCCCATACACTACGTGGGCAACCCCACCGTGGACGAAGTGCACGACTTCCTTTCCACGCCCCAAGGCAACGAGCCGCGCCAGGACTTTGCCAGGCGCAACGGCCTCGCGCCGCAGCGTCCCGTCATAGCGCTGCTGGCTGGCAGCCGACGGCAGGAGATAAAGGACAACCTGCCCGACATGCTACGGGCAGCGGCAGCCTTTCCCCAGTACCAGGCCGTAGTGGCCGGTGCCCCCGGCATAACGCCCGACTACTACCGCCGCTACATGCCCGCCGACGGCGCACAGGCAACCATCGTCTTCGGCCAGACCTACGCCTTGCTGCGGCAGGCCGAGGCCGCGCTGGTGACCTCGGGCACGGCTACGCTGGAGACGGCCCTGCTGCGCGTGCCCCAGGCCGTGTGCTACCACACACCCGCAGGCAAGGTTGTAGCCTGGCTGAAACGACATGTGCTGAAGGTGGAGTACATCTCGCTGGTGAACCTCATAGCCGGACGCGAGGTTGTGAAGGAACTGGTGGCCGACACCATGACCGTCGCCCACATGCGCCGCGAGCTGGGCCTGCTGCTGGGCGACCCGGCCTACCGCCAACGCCAGCTGCAAGGCTACGACGACATGGCCGCACGACTGGGCCAGCCGGGGGCTCCCCGCAGAGCCGCACGACTGATGGTGGAGCTGCTCGCCGGACGGGCACGCTGAAGACGCAGGAAAGAAACCCCGCCGGACCGTCCGCACCGACAGGAGGCCAGACGCACAGGGAAGACGGCAAACCACGTCTACTCGAAATAAAACGTCAGCACCACCATGCGCGACGACACCTTGTCGAGTGCCTCGGTGTACTTCAGCAACGACTCGTCCACCAGGTCGGGACGGTCTTTTTTCAGCAGATTGGCCAGCCCGAAGCAGAACTTCAGTTCGGGAATGAGCTTGAAGAAAGGCAAATAGAAATCGCACCCCAGCCCCACCTCTACATACGTGTTGAACGGCTTGAGGAGCAACGCCCGCCCCTTGCGCACGCTGAAGTCGTAGGCAGGCGAGATGCCCGCCATGACGTAGGGACGGTAGTTGTTGAAACGCTCGGCGGCATACTTCACGTTGACCGACACGGCCAACTGCGCCGACTTCATCACCTGCGAGTACTCCTCGCCGGTGGCCTGCTCGCGAAATAGTACCCGCTTCTCGCCAAAATGCAACTGGGGCACAAAGCGCAACGACACATAGCGGTGCAGATACAGCTCGCCCAGCACGCCCACCGAGAAGCCGGGCGAATAGCCGGGCACGTCGGCAAACCACACCTGGCCGTCGGAAGTCACAGCTCCCGTGTTCACCATCTCGAAGTCCTGCACGTGCATACCCACCGAGAAGCCGTAGTGCCACCTCCGCAGGTCGATGTAGGGGCGGTTCTGCGGCTTCTTGGTCTGTGCCGCCGCACCGGCGGCCAGCAACAGGGCGAATAATATGGTCGCAAATCGTTTCACAAACAAACAAACGCGGTTTCCTCCTTTTTATTGCCCAAAAGCCACAGCCCGCCGCCATTTTGCCGACCACCCTCCGACGCTCCCCGCCGGGCCGCCCCGCGCCGTCGGCCCTCCCTCCGCCCGCCCGGCGGCACACCTGCGCTCCCCCGCTGGCACAGGCGTGCCCGCAAGGGAGCAGACCTGCGTCACCCGGCGGGCAAACCTGTGCCCCCGCACCCCTGCCGGAACGCCCCCGCCCGGAAGCCCCTCCGAGCCGCCCGGGAGAGAAAGACACCGCTATCAAAACGTCAGCCACCAACCGACCGAACCAGGGAAACAGCCCCGAAAAGCTGTCATAAAGCAGGTTTTTAGCAAAAAAAAACGTGCACGGTGAAAAAAAAGGCCGCATTTACGCAATCATAATACAAAATAATGTATTTTTGTTGCGCATAAGGGTGCCGCACAGGCTTCCACCTTCCACGGACTTCGGCCCGGACAAAGGAAAGGCCGAAGCCCCAAGCGAGAACCAAACTGCCAACCTTTGACAAGAATAGATTAGGAGTAAAAAAGCAATTGAAAAAGAATTGGGAATTATTAAAAAGACAGTTTTAAAAACCTTAATGACTTAGAAAATTATGAAGAATTTTTACGTTACATTGATGGCGGCGTTGCTGGCAGGCACGTCGTTGGCGCAAGCACAAAGCATACAGTTGCAACGTATGCCGAGCACACAGCAACAGACAGCAACAGCTACCAGAAGCCTGTTGCCCTCCGAGGCATCGACCCTGCCGATGACTTCAAAAGTAGCTCCTGTGGCCGACACACTGGCCGCTTCGATACCCGAACTGGCCATACCGGTAGGCTATGCCAGCTTCACCCCCGCAAGCGAGAACATTTCAGCCGTAGGAAGTGGAGCACCCATAAGCAACCTGTATGGAAGTGCCATCGAACTGAATTCCCCCCAACTGACAGGGACCAACATCTTTGCCATCCGCTTCTTTCTCTATTCAGCTGTAGGCTGCGAAAGCCTTGAAGTATTTATCACGGAAGATCTGGCAGGCACCTCGCTGGTAAGCCAGCAAGTAGAAAATCCGGTTTCGGGATGGAACTACGTCGTCTTGGACGAGCCTCTGTCGCTCGAAGGCCGCTCTAAACTGTTCATCGGCTACTACTATCAAGGAAGTGCTTCCTATGCTCTCAGCTTCGAGAAGTCACAGACGGGTGTAGACACCAATGCCGACTGGTATGCCCAACTCACTCCTGAAGGTCAATTGGCATGGTCGCACATGTCAACCGATGGCTTGGGTGCCGTGAAGAACCTCGTCTTTGCCATGATGGATACCGAAACTCCCAGCATGGACTACCCGACGGGCGACGTATACTTGGAAAGCGCAGGGGTGGGTTACTACAATAATGTAAGAACCGGAGAAGAGTTTCCCGCAACCGTAACCGTAACCAACAACGGCGCAACGACCATCCAGTCGCTGACGCTGGGCTACGGCATAGGCTCGGTGACGACACAGCAGACCTTCCACGACCTCAACCTGCCGATGGGAGCAAGCACGACGCTGACCGTCAACGCCACGAGCGAGACCGAAGGCGTGCAGGAGTTTTACCTGCAAGTGTCCGACCTGAACGACGGCACCCTGAGAGACGAGGAGGAGAGCAACAACGCAGGCTACCTTAGCTTCGCCTGCTACAATGAGTTCTTCAACCGCAAGCCGCTCATCGAGCTGTTCACCAGCCAGCTCTGCCAGTACTGTCCCCAGGGCTACGAGTATGCCGAGCAAGCGGCCGAGTTCTTCAGAGACGACGTTATCTTCCTGAAGCACCACGCCGGTTTTGCCGATGACATCTTCACCGTAAGCCCGAGCCAGACCTACGCCACGTTCTTCGGCGTAGAGGGTGCCCCGTCAGCCATGCTCGACCGCATAACCGTCAGATATAACGACGGCTCCCAAGCCGTAGCCTTCCATCCGGGCAACCTGTCGGGCCTGCTGCCAAGTATCATAGGTGTCCCCGCCACGTCATCGGTCAACATAGAAGGAAGCATCAACATGGAAACCCGCACGGTGACAATCACCGTTTCGGGCGACATCATCAGCCTGGGTTCCGATTACGACATGACAAATCCTTGCCTGAACGTGATGATTGTGCAGGACAACTACAGAGCACCTCAGCTTTTCTACGTCAGCAGCAACGAACCTGATGCCTACTGGGACACGCACGACGACTTCCTGCGTATCCAGTTGAGCGAAAACTTCGGCGACCCCATCACCTTGGACAACGGCCACTACTCGAAGACCTACACCTACACCATCCCCGAAAGCATCAGCGGTCCGGTAAACCCGTTTGAAGGCAACGAAGGCACGAGCGAAGTCGTTCCGTGCGTTCTGGACAACATGTCCATCATTGCCTTCACAGGCAACTACAACGGTGCCGACAGCCAGGACAACATGGTAGACAACGCTGAAGAACTGTCCTTCAGCGAACTTGAAGGTTTTGTGAACGGCATCGAGAACAGCGTAGAAGAGACACCCAGCGTAGACATCTACGTGGAGAACAACCGCGTGGTGGTCAACGGTGACTACGACACAATGGCTGTCTTCTCCATCAACGGACAGCAGGTGGCCAACGACAACCTGCAAGAAGGCTTCTACATCGTAAGAGTAACTGCCGACAACCGCACGACGGTGAAGAAAGTTGCCGTCTTCTAAATCCCGGCCGACACAGCCAACGGTTCTATAATATGTAGAAAAGACCAAGAAGCAAGCAACATCCTCCTGCCCCTCCCGTCCCAAGACAACCGGGACGGGACGAGGCAAGAGGATTTGCCTTGCCCCTCTCCTCCTCTGGCGGGGCATCCTGCAAGGGCCGAAAGCCCCGCTTCCCTTATCCACGAAGGAGCAGCAGACAAACATGAAACGACCTAACGAAACGACTTAACTAACAACAATAACATTAACGTATACAAGACTATGAGAAAAGTATTATTTGCTCTTTTGCTATTTGTAGTGGCAGGCACGATGTCAGCCTTTGCCCAAGGACAAATGCCGGCCATCAAGTTGAAAGACATCAACGGCAAGACCGTAGACGTGTCCAAACTGGAGAACGACGGCAACCCTATCATCATCAGCTTCTTTGCCACGTGGTGCAAACCCTGTCAACGCGAACTGAAGGCCATCCACGAAGTGTATCCCGACTGGCAGGACGAGACCGGCGTTAAAGTCATCGCCATCTCCATCGACCAGGGCCAGAACATCAACAAGGTAAAACCGCTGGTCGACGGATTCGGCTGGGAGTACGACGTGCTGCTCGACCCCAACAGCGACCTTAAACGCGCACTGGGCATCAACATGATCCCCTACGTGCTCATTCTGGACGGCGATGGCAAGATTGTCTACACGCACAACGGATACACCGAGGGAGGCGAACAGGAACTGATAGAACAAGTACGCAAGTACGCAAAGTAAGCCATCGACCGAAAGAACTGCAAGAATAATGATGAACACGAGAAAACATTTCTTCGCCCCTATTCTGGTAGGTGCCTTGGCATTGGCCGGACCGGCCGCGGCCCAAGGCATACCTTTCGGGGAAAGCGGGCTGACGCTGACGGGAAGTCTGCAATCGGATATCCTGGTGCCGCAGGACGACGCGGCCATCGGCACGGAAAAATATGCAGGCGATGTCGTGACAAACTCTTACCTCGACCTGGCCTTGGCCTACAAAGAGTACCTAACGGTGGGGGCACGTCTGGAGTACCTGGACTACCCTCTGCCGGGCTTTGAGAACGACTTCGCCGGATGGGGTGTCCCCTACTTCTACCTGACAGGACGCTGCAAATGGGGCGAACTGACGCTGGGCGACTTCTACGATCAGTTTGGCAGCGGACTCATTTTCCGCACCTACGAAGAGCGCAGCCTCGGCATAGACAACTCACTGCGCGGCGCACGAGCCGTGTTGCGCCCCGTCAACGGGCTTAACATCAAGCTGCTGGGAGGCAAGCAACGCCGCTATTGGGAGCACAACGACAGTTGGGTATGGGGTGCCGATGCCGAACTGAACATCGACCAGTGGTCGAAACGTATGCAAGAGAACGGTACGGTGTGGATGCTGGGCGGTTCCTACGTCAGCAAGTACGAGCAGGCAAGCAACATGTATGGCTACATCCCCGGAATGGACGGCGGCGAAGGCACGATTTACCGCTACAACCTGCCCGAAGTCGTCCCCGCGTTCGATGTTCGCACGCAGTTCCAGAAGTCGGGCTTCAACGTCCTGGCCGAGTACGCCTGGAAGATAAACGACCCCTCGTTCGACAACAACTACAGCTACGACAAAGGTACGGCAGCCTTGCTCTCGGCCTCTTACTCTCGACGCGGCATGAGCATCTTGGTGCAGGCCAAGCGCAGCGAGAACATGTCCTACCGCAGCGCACGCGACATGACGGGCACATCGTCCTTCATCAACCACCTGCCGGCCTTCGCCTACCAGCACACCTACGCCCTGCCCGCCCTCTACCCCTACGCCACACAGCCGCTGGGCGAATGGGCCTATCAGGCAGAGTTTACCTACAACTTCCGCCGCCGCACCACGCTGGGAGGACGCTACGGAACGAACCTGAAGGTGAACTTCTCGCACATCCGTGCCCTCCACAAGGACGAAATCCCGCAGGGAGGAGAAGATGCCACCTACTACCAGGACATCAACGTAACGCTGGAGAAGAAGTGGACGAAGGACTTCAAGACCATCCTGATGTACATGAACCAGCGGTATAACCAGCAAGTAGTGGAAGGCCACAACAACAACGGCATGATGGTGAAGTCGAACATCTACGTCTTTGAAGGCCAATACCACTTCAACAAGAAACTTGCCCTGCGCATGGAGCTGCAATACCTCAACACCAAGCAAGACCAGGGCGACTGGCTCTACGGCCTGCTGGAGTTCTCCGTCAACCCCTCGTGGATGATTACCGTGAGCGACATGTACAACGCCGGCGAGACCAACCTGCACTACTACCAGGCCGCCGTCACCTACACCCACGCCGCTCACCGTCTGCAAGCCGGATATGCCCGCACCCGTGCCGGTTACAACTGCTCGGGCGGTGTCTGCCGTTACGTACCCGCCAGCAAAGGTGTTCAAGTATCATATAATTTCAGCTTTTAACTATGAAGAAGAATATATTATTTCCTATCTTTGCGCTGTGTCTCACGCTGGGTGCCTGCGACGAGGTTGACGAAAATGACCGCCAAATCCCCGTCGAAGACGGCGAAATTGAATTTGGCTCCATACGCAAAGTTGTACTGATGGAAGAATTCACGGGACAGGCATGCATGAACTGTCCGCAGGGGGCAGCGGCATCGCAAAGCATCGTGGAGTTTTCGGAACACCACATGATACCCGTCAACATCCACTACGGCATGTATGCGATACCGACCTTTGGCTTCGTAACAGAGTCGGGAACAGCCTACGGCGAATTGGCCGCCCCGGACTTCTTCCCTGCGTGCAGAATGGACAGAAACACCGACGTGAACAGCAACACTGAAACGTGGATGTCCATGTACATGGGCTTGGCATTCCAAAACCCTCCCATAGACATTGAAGTCAGCTCGGACTACAACAACGGAGAAGCAAGGATTACCACCACGCTGACGGCACTGGAGAACATCGACCAGCCTTTGTCCCTGCAATTGTGGCTGCTGGAAAGCGGTATCCGCGCCATGCAGCTGGACGGCTCCACATACATAATGGACTACGAGCACAACCACGTGTTCCGTGCAGCCATCAACGGGACGTGGGGACAACCGGTTGAGGAAACGCTGGGACAGAACGAGGCACTGACGATAGAGAACACCTACACGCTGGCCGAGCTGCCCGACCTGCAAGGCAAGACCGAGAAGGAGAGCAGAACGGAAGGCGAATACGGCGAAGTGTGGGTGCCGGACAGCTGCAACGTGGTGGCCTTTGTCTACAACACCGAGACACGCGCCATCTTGCAGGCTGCTGAAACAACGCTGAAAGCAGAATAAACATAAGAAGAGTATTAACCTAAAAGCAATTGATTATGAAATTAAAGACTATTACGTTAGCAATTGTGGCATTGCTGTGCACCTTGCCGGCAAGCAGCCAGCTGAAGTGGGCTTTCGGAGAGTTCGACCACGGAACAGGAACGTTCACGGGCGAACCTCAGATATTGGAGAACGGGGCTACCCTTGAGTTCTACAGCGCAGAGCACACACCGGTCCCTGGGGTAAACATGATAGAAATCTACGGACTCAACGTCATCAACCAAGACACGACTGCCGTTACAGGTGCCAAGATAAGACGCGCAACCGTTAACGCACCCGCCGGATTTGGCATCGGCATGTGCATCGACCAGTGCTCCCAGGGCGAAGAAACTCCCACTTTCTCTTTGGAGCCGGGTGCAGGTATCGTAAACAACACGGGCATCGAAGGGCTTCACCTGCAACTGATGCACTTCGGCGTAGCAGCCGGATGGGGCGAATGCACGTTCACCCTCACCATCAACACGGCTGAAGGCGACCAGGACTCCATCACTGTCATCATACACGAAGGTGAGAACCCCAACGGCATTGCCGACAACGCACGCGCCGAGGAGTTCAAAGCCTACATGGACGGCCAGCAGCTCCTGCTGTCGGGCGTAGAAGCCGGACAACGCGTCAGCATCGCCGACCTCTCGGGCAAGACCATCTACGATGCCCAGCTGAGCGACAACGGTAACGCCAGCATCTACACCAACCTGAGCCAAGGCATCTACCTCGTGTCGCTGTGGAACGGCAACGAGCTTATCGTAACCCGCAAGGTACTTTCTACCAACAGATAAGCAGGGACGATGAGCTGCGCAAGCACATACAGCAACAAGCCTTGAAACAATACGAACTACGGGAAAAGCACTTGTCTGCCCACAGGGGAATAGGAGCGCTTTTCCCGTTTTTTCCATCAATGAGGCCGGAGTGCCCGTGTTCGCACGTTTTTTTATCCTAAATACTTAATAACTAAAAAACCTACTCAATTAAAGGAACCAACATGATTAAGAAAATCTTTCTTTCAGCCCTTGCGGCGGTGGCACTGAGCGCAAACGCCCAAGAGAACAATGCCCTCACCCTTTACATGGAGGACTTTCAGGCAGGTATGCCCTACGACATGACCTACTACGACCTCGACGGACTGCCCATTGCCTCGTCGCTGAGCAGCATCTTCGAGAACGGCACTTGGAGCGACGTTGCCAACAGTGTAGAAGACGAGAATCTCTACGCTGCCAGCACATCTCTGTTCGTCACACCGGGACAGGCCAACGACTGGATGATTACCCCCGGCATCACGCTGGGAAGCGGCACCATACAACTGACGTGGGACGGCTGCGTGCCCGACAACGACACACGGCGCGGCGGATACAAAGTGTACCTCTCGACCCGTGGTACAGCCGTTGAGAACTTCGATGTCCTGCTTTACGAGTGCTCTGCCGAGAACAACGACTGGACGGCACACACCGTAGACCTCGGCCAATATGCTAACCAAACGGTCTACATAGCCTTCGTGCACGACAGCAACAACCAATACATCGTGGGCATAGACAACATCACCGTGACCTGCACCGAGCTTCCCCTGCGGGTAGAAAACGTGACACCGACCGCAGGCTTCGAGCAGGCACAGGTAAGCGTGCTGCTCACCAACTGCAGCAGCGACATGCAGTTCAACTCCTGCAGCTTGTTCTGCCAGATTGACGGCGGCGAAATGCTCAGACAAACATACAACAACATCGGCCTGACCAGCTACGGCAGAGGAGCCCTGATCACGCTCGACCTGCCCATACCCCTGACCGCCGGTACCACCACGGGCTACGAAATCTGGGTTGAAGCCAACGGACAAGAGTATGCACGCGGTTATTACACCATCGAAGGTTACCCCTTCCAACCCGAGCAGCGCGTCATCGTTGAGAACGTCACCGGGCTCACCGAGATGAACAGCCCCTTGGGCTATGTTGCCACCGAGTACATGCTCCGTCAGTATGGCGACCGCTTTGTCAACGTAGCCGTACACGGCAGCAGCACAACGGCCACGACAGACCCCTACATCGTTGACGGCTATGCCACCTTCTGCGGCAACACATATCCGAGCGGCATCATACAGCGCAAGGAAGCTACCTCCTTCCCCATCGCTGAAGTAGCCACGATGGAATACACGACTCTGCTCGACGCTTACGAAAACCTGTTCCTGAAGGCGTTGCGCGAAGTAGCCCCCTTCAACATCAGCGGTGAAGCCACGACCACGGCAGCCGGCATCGACTACAACATCCAGTTGCACTTTGCCAAGGATGCCGACCTGTCCGACTACCGCTGGGCGTTCATCATCACTGAGAACAACCTGACGGGCACACAGTCCAGCGCATTCAACAGCAGCAACTACTCCACCGCACAGCTCTACACGGCCAACGGCACTGTAGACGATCCCTTCGTCAACTTCGTCGAAGCAGGGGCACAGGTATCCAACTTTGAGATGGACGACGTGGCACGTTTCTACAGCGGCGAGCTTTCCGAGGACCTCAACGGCAATAGCCGCGTGGACCTCGTGAGCACCATCGACGGCCTGCCCGCAACGGCAACCACCGACCAGGTCATCACACTCACGGGCACCGTCAGCACGCTCAACGCACCGGCCGACATCAACTACGACAACGCCAACCTCATCTGCATCATCACCAGAGACAACGGTCAGTCCATCTACAACGTGCTGAACATGCCTCTGGGTTCGGGCAGCGGCATCGCCGATGCCAAGGCCGACAACGGGCTGCAACTCAGCGTGGCCGGACAGACGGCAAGCGTGATGACGGCACAGCCCTCAGAGGTGCGCGTCGAGCTTTACGGCATGGACGGCGGTCTGATTTCCAACTGGCAGTTCTCCGTGAACGGCACGCAGAACTTCGAGCTGCCCTCCATCCTGTCTTCGGGTGTCTACATCCTGAAGGCTTACGACGGCAACAACGAAACGACCTGCAAGTTCGTATTCTAATCCCCGACGCGGCATAACCCGCACGTCAGGGCAAACACCCCAAGCCTGGCTCAGCCTCTCTCACCGAGGCAGCCAGGCTTTTTCTATATCCTCCCCGCACCCGACCGCCGCCGCCCTCCTCCCCGCCTTATGCCATTCGAGACCTCTGCAAAACCCAGAATGCCTTATTGTATATCAAAAAGACACGTGCCTAAAAACGGACTTTTGCAGAGGTCTCATTCGACTCCCTGAGACGGGCCGATACTAAGAGCCTCTTTTTTTGATTTTATTCGGCTTTTCTGCGTAACTTGATGTCATGAAGTACAGTAGTTCACCATGCGAAGTACAGTAGTTCGCTATACGAAGTACAGTAGTTAATGAATTGATATAACTACTAACATCATTAGAAAATGCCGGAATTAAACCCCAATCGGTCATTAGACCACCGACTTGGGGTTTGGTTGTCTTTCTTCGGTTTTCCAAGCCCTTTCGTCCTGCCACCGGTGCCTTGTCTGCCGCTTTGTCCCGTCGTAGCCCGCTACGACTTCGACAAAGGCGGCTGTCAATCTGCACGGCTACAGAACGAAATCGCTTTGGACTCTAATGACCGATTGGGGCTAAAGGAAAGGGTAGACAGAAAGCCCTTTACTACTTCATTATCAAACCCCTAACACGATATCCATAGCACCGATATGCAAAGACAACTCCATCCTACCGACTTCCACCGAAGAGAAGGCAGGGACAAAAGAGCGCTTCGCCGCTTGTCACGCTTTTGTAACCTTCACGTAATTGCCATGCAGCAATGTCCCAATACTTTTGCCCCCGAAAAACAAATAAGCCAGCAAAGAATGAAATCCAGCTTAATTGCGGGAGTACTGTTACTGCTCTCGATGAGCGGCACAGCACGAGACATCAGAGGAAAAATCAGAGATGCCCAAACGGGAGAAGAAATCATCGGAGCCTCCATCGTCGTAAAAGAGGAACCTTCGAAAGGTGCCGTATCCGGCCTGGACGGCAGCTTCAACCTGAGCGTAGAGCGCAACCAGTACACATTGGTCTGCTCGTACATAGGATACAAGACGTTCGAGATAAGCGTCTCGGCCGACACCAGCTCGGAAATAGACATTGCACTGAAGAGCGACGACATACAACTGGAAGGAATCACCATAGTGGCCACCAATCCGGGCCGCACGGAAGCCGGTGCGCGAGCCTTGGAGCGCAAGGCCATGAACGTGGTCAACGTGATGAGCGCCAAGAGTATAGAGCTGTCGCCGGACATCACCGTGGCCAACGTCATACAACGCATGTCGGGGGTCACCGTGGAACGCAACAGCAGCGGCGAAGGCCAGTATGCCATCCTGCGCGGCATGGACAAACGGTACAACTACACGCTGGTAAACGGAGTCAAGATACCCAGCCCAGACAACAAGAACCGCTTCGTGCCGCTCGACATCTTCCCCTCGGAAATGCTCGACCGCCTGGAGGTGACCAAGTCGCTTACGGCCGACATGGAGGGCGACGGCATTGGCGGAGCCGTCAACCTGGTGATGAAGGACGCGCCCTCGCAACGGCAGTTCACCGTCAACGTGTCGACGGGCTACAACGCCATGTACTTCGGACGCGACTTCCAGTCGTTCCGCTACGGCGACATCGCCCGCAAGTCGCCCTACGAGGCCAAGGGCTACCCCAGCGACAGCCGCGTGACGATGGACGACTTCACGATGCGCAACCTGCACATGACGTGGGAAAAGCCCCTGCCCGACCTGACGACAGGCCTGTCCTACGGCGACCGCTTCCTGAACGACCGCCTGGGCGTGATGCTGGCAGGCAGCTTCCTGAACACCTACCGAGGCAAGGAAAGCCACATGTACTATCAGCCGGGAACGTCGCACAACGGCATAGAATACCGCAACTACTCGACCCAACAGACCCGCATAGGCGCACATGCCAAACTGGACTATCACATCAGCAGCCAGCACAAGCTGACGTGGTACAACGGATACATGGACATGCGCGAAGCCGAGGTGCGCGACAGCCACGACGACCAAGAAGGCTCGGTGCGCATGAAGTGGAACCGGCAATACATCATCAACTCCACCCTGAAGGGCGAACACGGCTTTCTGGACGACAATGCCCTGCGCCTCGACTGGTCGGCAGTTGCATCCAAGGCTTATAGCCAGACACCGGACAACACGGAAATCTTCATACAAGGCCGCCATCTGCAAAACACGAACTCGGTGGAACGCCGCTGGGAACACAATTCGGACAGAGACCTGGCCGCCTATGCCAACCTGAAGTACACGTTGCGGCTGGCCGCCGAAGGCTCGTCCGTCGACTTCTCGGCAGGCGGCATGTATCGCGACAAGCAACGCAACAGCTTCTTCAACTCCTACACCTTCAACTCGGCCACCGGCTCGCACGACCCGCAGGTGCAGGGCGAGGACTGGACCAACTACGACCAGCTGAGGCTGGAAGTCCTCTCGCGCAACATCAGCCACCCGCTGAACTACGATGCCAGCGAGAAGATAGGCGCGGCCTACGGAATGGTGAAGTACACGCGCCCGGGCTGGGAACTGATAGCCGGGCTGCGCGTGGAACACACCGACCAGGGATACCGACTGAAGTTCCCCACGGGCAACGCCGACCCCGAGGGCAACCAAAGGTACACCGACGTGCTGCCCAGCCTCCACGCCAAGTACAACGTTCACCGCAACGCCAACCTGCGCTTCTCCTACGCCCGCGCCATCAACCGCCCCAGCTTCTTCGAGATTGTGCCCTACCACATCCTCAATGAGGACTACACCGAGGCTGGCAACCCCGACCTGAAGCACACCGTGGCCGACAACATCGACCTGCGCTACGAGGTGTTCCCCCGCTCGTCCGAGCAGTTCATGGTGGGGCTGTTCTATAAGAGGTTGCAGAACCCCATTGAGTACGGCCTGGTGCAGAGCGGACAAAACATGATGTACACCCCCATGAACTTCGGCAATGCCAGCAACCTGGGCGTGGAGGTCGACATACTGAAGTACTTCAGCTGGTTTGGCATCAAGGCCAACTACACCTACACCCACTCGCGCATCACCACCGACAAGCAGTACATGGACGGCTCGCAGGTGAAGCAGACCCGCCAGTCGCGCCCCCTCTTCGGGCAGGCATCCCACGTGGCCAACCTCTCGCTGCTGTTCAAGAGCACCAAGTACGGCTGGGAGGGGCAGATAGCCGGAAGCTACACGGGCAAACGCCTGAGCGACGTGTCGCAGTGGGCCGACGACGACATCTGGGAGAAAGGCTACTTCCAGCTCGACGCCTCGGTCGAAAAGACCTTCAAGAAGGGTGTCAGCCTGTTTGCCAAAGCCACCAACCTGCTCGACACCCCGCTGCTGCGCTTCATCCAGAATGGCCCGCACACGGCAACCGTCAACTCGCCACGCACCGACGGCAACGTCATCGAGCGCAAGGAGTGGCACGGGCAGTCGTTTATGATAGGCGTGCGCTACAAGCTCTGACACACGCCGCCCCCCCGATACAGAAACAACAACAACCATAACGATAACAAACCTAAATTTTTAACACAATGGACTTTAAGAAGTATTTGCTGATAGGGACCGCCCTGCTGTCCCTGTCGTTCTTTACCGCTTGTGACGATGACGAAGCCGCGACCCCGGACAACGGCCAAGAGCAGGAGCCGGGCGAGAATACCACTAACGACGCCTTGGCCGACGCAAGCCAGTGGGACAACACCACGACCCTGACGTGGCCTGCCAACACGACCATCCACCTCAACACCCACTACACCGTGCCCGAGGGCAAGACACTCATCATCGAGCCAGGCGTGCAGGTGATAGCCAACACCGCTGGCGTAGGACCCAACGGGACCCCCATTGAGTTCACGGTCAACGGCAACCTCTACTGCCAAGGCACGACCGAGAACCCCGTCCTCTTCTCCATCCCCGAGGAAGAGCGCACGGAGGACAACGCCCTCCGGGGCATGTGGGGCGGCATCATGGCCAACACCACCTGCGCCGAGATGCTCATCGACCACACCATCATCGAATACACCGGCGGACAGGTCATCGAGGACTCGCCCGCAGCACAGACCGAAGCCTACACCGCCGGAGACGATGCCTACCCGCAGATAACGACCAACAACGTCAACGGCAAGTACGTCATCACCAACTCCGTCCTGCGCTACGGCTGGAGCGACGGCATCTACCTGATGGGCGGACAGGCCATCGTGGCCAACAACATCTTTGCCGGAAACGGGTACGACGGGGCCGAAGCCGTCAACATGAAGGCCGGATGCACCGCCGATGTTGCCGGAAACCTGATGTACAGTCCCAACACAAACGGCCTGAAGCTCTCCAGCTCGAACCAGAGCGCCGTGCGCGGACAAGCCCGCATACAAGCCTACAACAACACGATAGTCAACTCCGGCTGGAGGCGCGACGGCGAGAAAGGCGGCAGCATCTATGTGGAGAAGAACGCGCTGGTACACGTCTACAACAACCTCATCGTCAACAGCAAGTTCCGCGCCATGACGCCCAGTTACGACATCCCCGACAACCCCGACGAGGGCTATGACGACAGCTCCATCATCGACTACAACTTCTACGCATCGGGCAGCCAGCAAAGCAGCATCGTCTGGGAAGAAGAAAGCGGCGTGGCCTATGCATGGGAAGGCTACAACTACGCCCACGAGGACTACAACAACGGCGTTGTCGATGTCCACAGCCCCATTGCCACGCAAAACGACCTGAAGGACCCGATGTTTGTCAACTACGACATCAACGGCGTGGCCCTGACCAACTACATCTACGACGACAGCTGGGACTTCCACGTACAGGCCGGTTCGCCGGTGCTGAGCGGTGCCTACGACGGCAACGATGCCTCTATGGCCCCCTACTTCGGCACGACGGGCCTGACACTGAACGGACAGACCTACACCTCGCCCGCACCCGTGGCCCGCTTCGGAGCCTTCGGCGAATAAAAGCCCAAGGCACGTAGCCGACGACACGCGGCTGGCTTCCCCGGCAACACGCCCTTCCCCTTCCCGACCGGGAAACGAGGAGGACGGTTGCCGGGGAAGTTCTTTTCCACCCCGCTATTCCCCACCCCGTCCCGCTGTGTCCCGACACCCACCACACAGCCGCCAGCATCCCTCCGGCCAGCACACCTCTGCCCGCCCGCAAGCAATCCTGTGCCCCCTCGGGGGAACTCCTGTGCCCGCCGGGAAACACACCTCTGCCCGACGGGGTGGAACAGATAGCCTGCACAACGGCCCAAAAGTCACGGCTTTTGCGTAACTTTGCCCCGACAAACAAACGGCTTGCGACCGTGCCGCCGAAACGCCCCGTACGCCCCCCACAGGGAGGAGCCATCTGCACAGGCGAACACAGCAGAGCACACGGCCAGTCCTCTTAATACCTTAATTATATATACAACATATGGTAGACTATACACTTTTCCCCTCTCCCTGCTACGTCATGGAAGAGGAACTGCTGAGGAAAAACCTCGGACTGATACAGACCGTAGCCCGTCGGGCAGGCGTAGAAATCATCGTGGCCTTCAAGGCATTCGCCATGTGGAAGTCGTTCCCCATCTTTCGCCAGTACGTCGACCACTCCACGGCCAGCTCCGTCTACGAGGCACGCTTGGCGGCAGAGGAGTTTGGCAGCAAGGCCCACACCTACTCACCGGCCTACACGGACGAGGACTTCCCCGAACTGCTGCGCTACAGCAGCCACATCACGTTCAACTCGCTGACACAATACGCCCGCTTCTATCCGCAGGCAAAGGCCCACGGCGGCATCTCGTGCGGCATTCGCATCAATCCCGAGTACTCGGAAGTAGGGACCGCACTCTACAACCCCTGCGCCCCGGGAACCCGCTTCGGTGTCACAGCCGACCAGCTGCCAACCACCCTCCCCGAGGGCATCGAAGGGTTCCATTGCCACAACCACTGCGAGTCGTCCTCCTACGAGCTGGAACGCACCCTGCAACACATCGAAGAGAAGTTTGCCCGCTGGTTTCCGCAACTGAAATGGCTGAACTTGGGCGGCGGACACCTGATGACACGCAAGGACTACGACACGGAGCACCTCGTCGGCCTGCTGAAGGGACTCAGAGAACGCCATCCGCACCTGAAACTCATTCTCGAACCCGGCTCGGCCTTCACCTGGCAGACAGGGGTACTCGCAAGCCAGGTGGTCGACCTCGTTGAAAACAAAGGCATACGCACAGCCATACTGAACGTCAGCTTCACCTGCCACATGCCCGACTGCCTCGAAATGCCCTACCAGCCCGCCGTGCGGGGAGCACAAATGGGCAACGCCGGCCCCTACGTCTATAGGCTGGGCGGAAATTCCTGCCTGAGCGGAGACTACATGGGACTCTGGAGCTTCGATCATGAGCTGCAAGTAGGCGAACAAATCCTTTTTGAGGACATGATACACTACACAATGGTGAAGACCACCATGTTCAACGGAATACAGCACCCCAGCATCGGAATGTGGACCCAGGACGGGAAAGCCCTTGTCTTCCGTCAATTTAGCTACGAAGACTACAGGGACAGAATGTGCTGATTATCATTAACGTAAACAACAAAGGAGTGCATTGCGGCAAGATTGGGCCGAAAAAAAAGCCCGGAATGTTTGCAGGTTATAAGAAAATACCTACCTTTGCAACCGCAATCGCGGAAATAGCTCAGTTGGTAGAGCACAACCTTGCCAAGGTTGGGGTCGCGAGTTCGAGTCTCGTTTTCCGCTCCAACGATGAAATTGCGCAATACTGATGCCCAGGTGGCGGAATTGGTAGACGCGCACGTTTCAGGTGCGTGTGCCGCGAGGCGTGCAGGTTCGAGTCCTGTT
>CALULL010000020.1 GCA_944321465.1 uncultured Bacteroides sp. | reverse complement strand
TGCCATACTTATTAAAAGAATTACCTTCTCGTGATATATCTCTATTCATAAATAGCTTTATAATATTTTTCCATTTGAAGTGATTTAAACTTTTCTTTTCCTTACCCATTTTCTTGGTAGCATAACAGAAAAAGCAATATAGTTCCATGATGCCCAGTTTCTGAGAGTCGTATCAAATCGATTCAAGATAGTCCTGAAACTGTCCATCCATGCGTTTGTCCGTTCTATGGAGTATCGTTCCCGATACAACAATTCATCAAGGACTATGCTGTCATTTCCCGTTCCGTTTCTTTTGTTGATACGGATATTTTCGACAATTCCATGACTTTTGAGAAAGGAGCGAAGGGCCGCGCAATCAAATCCAGCATCCGCATTCAGGAAAAGCCCGTCCGTCCTGACATTGGCTTTTGCCATGTCTGCCATCATACCCTGCATTGCTGCAATAATATTGTGCGTGTCATGATGCTCCCCGCTTTTCGGGGCGGACATGACGACGGGCTGGCCTTTTCTATCTGTAAGATAAAGGGCATTGGTCGTCTTGCGTCTTTTCCTTCCCTGATAGCCGACTTCCTCTCCTCCACGTATGGCCGGAGTGTGGCTGCCGTCAAGATCCACACTTGACATGTCAAGTGCCGAACGATGTTTGTCCAAAAGTTGCAGCCAAAGTGATTTCCATTCGCCATTCTTACTCCATTTGTTATAATGGTGAAATACAGCACCGTATTTCAAAACCTTGCCGCTGAACAGTTCTTTCACGGGAAGATACGCCCATTGGCATCCGGTCTTTAGCTTATAGAGAATGGCATTGACGACTTCAATCAGACTGCTTTTTGATATAAATCCACGTTTCGCAACAGAAAGATGAGGAAGTATTTCGTTTTTTATCGTATCTTTGTCCAATACAGCGTACATAGGTTGTCTGTTATGAATGAGTTTGGTCGCCCATAATATAATAAACAATTCTATTTGTACGCTGTTTGAGTACACTTCAATCGGATATATTATAAGTTTAAATCACGTCAAAAGTAAAATCTGTTGTTTCTTATCCATACTTATCATTCATTTACTCGCTTTTTTCAAAGCTAACGCTTATGACTCGTATGGTCCCTTTTTTAATGATTTTCCTAGGGGATTTTTTAATGACTATTTACAGTCAATACTATTTTGGCCAAAAGGGGCAATCATATTGTAGCCAAAAGGGGCAATCCTGCTTGACCAAAAGGGGCAAAGTCGCGTGGCTTTTCCACCGACAAAAAAACATCTCCCCTCTTCGGATTCTGCCCAGCAATCCCGATTGAACAGGACTTGCCTCGCAAGAATGGGAAAGGAGAGATGATTCCTGACGTAATGTATGTTTAGACGTTGCTCCCACAAGGGTTGTCCGGCGCGACGCACCCTCCCGCCACAGACTGACGGCGGACGACATCGGCCAAGGCAACCGCTCTCCGTCAGGCTTCCAGAGCCTGGGCTATGTCGGCGATGATGTCGTCCACGTTCTCTATGCCCACCGAAAAGCGGATGAGGTCCGGGCGTACGCCAGCTTCGAGCAGTTGCTCGTCCGTGAGCTGCCGGTGCGTGTGGCTAGCAGGATGGAGGACACAAGTACGGGCATCGGCCACATGTGTGACGATAGCAGCCAACTTCAAGTGATCCATAAAGCGGATGGCCACGTCGCGGCCTCCCTTCAGGCCGAACGACACAACACCGCACGTGCCGTTGGGCATGTACTTCCGGGCCAGGTCATAATACTTGTTGCCCGGCAGCCCGGCGTAATTAACCCAGGCCACGCGGTCGTCGGCCTGCAAGTACTCGGCCACGGCCTGCGCGTTCTGGCAATGGCGGGGCATACGCAGGTGCAGCGTCTCCAGCCCCAAGTTGAGCAGGAAGGCGTTCATGGGCGACTGAATGCTGCCCAAATCACGCATGAGCTGCGCCGTGGCCTTGGTGATGTAGGCCATGCGTCCAAAAGCCTTGGTGTAAGTCAGCCCGTGGTACGAGGGGTCGGGCGTACACAGTCCCGGGAAGTGCTCGGCATGGGCATCCCAGTCGAAGTTGCCGCTATCCACGATAGCACCACCCACACTTGTGGCATGGCCGTCCATGTACTTCGTCGTGGAGTGCACCACGATGTCGGCTCCCCACTCGAAGGGACGACAGTTGATGGGCGTTGGGAAGGTATTGTCGACGATGAGCGGCACGCCGTGAGCATGGGCCACGCGGGCAAACTTCTCGATGTCGAGCACTTCGAGCGAGGGGTTCGAGATAGTCTCGCCGAACAGGGCCTTGGTGTTGGGCCTGAAAGCAGCCGAAAGCTCGGCCTCGTCGGCATCGGGATTGACAAATGTCACGTCTATGCCCATCTTCTTCATCGTCACGCCAAACAGATTGAACGTGCCCCCATAAATGGCCGAGGAACAGACAAAGTGGTCGCCTGCCTGGCAGAGGTTGAACAGGGCATAGTAGTTGGCCGCCTGCCCGCTTGACGTAAGCATGGCAGCCACCCCACCCTCCAAGGCTGCTATCTTAGCCGCCACGGCATCGTTGGTGGGGTTTTGCAGACGGGTATAGAAGTAGCCGTTGTCTTCCAGGTCGAAGAGGCGGGCCATCTGTTCGCTCGTTTCGTAACGGAATGTAGTACTCTGATAGACGGGCAGCACGCGAGGCTCGCCCTTCTTGGGCGACCAACCGGCCTGCACACACAAAGTTTCGGGTTTCAGTTGTCTTGCCATAATGTCAATCGTTTAGATGTTTTTGTACTAACAGTTTGTGTTTCGGGCGCAAAAGTACGGAAAAAAACGTATTTTTGTCCCGTCAATCTTACCTTTTAGCAATTCAGCCTATGCCTATACGCATACTCGTCCTACTGGTCTGCCTGCTGGCCGCCACGGCCGCCTACGGCCAACAAGAAACCGACAAGCCCCGCCGTGGCGAGGGAATATCAGCCTTTCTGGAGCGCAACGGACGCCCCAGCCGTACCTATTACAAAGAGTTCGTCCGCCTCAACAGGCAACGGCTGGGGCGCAAACGTCAGCTGCTGCTGGGGGTGTCCTACGTCCTGCCGCCACTCTCGGCTTCCTCTCCACGTCAAGAAGCAGGCAACAAGCCCAAGCACACAAGCGCCACCCTGCACGAACCCCTCTTTGGCCCTGAACTGGCTGACGTGAAGGTGACTGGCAACAGGCTCAAAGGGGCATGTTTCTACGTAGTGAGTGGACACGGAGGTCCCGACCCCGGTGCCATAGGTCGGGCCGGAAAGCATCGCCTGCACGAAGACGAGTATGCCTACGACGTAGCCCTGCGCCTGGCACGCAACCTGATGCAGGAGGGAGCCGAAGTGCGCATCATCATACAAGACAGCAAGGACGGTATACGCGACGACCGCTATCTGAACAACAGCAAACGCGAGACCTGCATGGGCACCCCCATCCCCCTGGGGCAGGTGGAGCGGTTGCAGCAAAGGTGCAACAAGATAAACGAACTGTATCGCAAAGACCGCCAACGCTACAAGTATTGCCGCAGCATCTTCCTGCACGTTGACAGCCGCAGCCGCAGCCAACGCATAGATGTGTTCTTCTACCATGCCAACGGCAGCAAGAACGGCCGCAGGCTGGCACAGACCATGAAACGCACTTTCGAACAAAAGTACGACAAACACCAGCCCAACCGGGGATTCGAAGGTACTGTGGGACCACGCAACCTCTACGTGCTCAACCATTCCACACCCGTTGCCGTCTACGTCGAACTGGGCAACCTGCAAAACACTGCCGACCAACGCCGACTGGTGCTGAGCAGCAACCGGCAAGCCCTGGCCAAATGGCTCACTGAGGGGTTCATAGCCGACTATATGCATTGACAGCCCTACACTGCAAAAGCATCCGCAGGCGCACATACAAGGAAAGGGCGAATTGTATCCGCCCTTTTTCCACGCACAGCCTGCCTGCAAACCCACACCTCAATAGTAGAACTGCAAGATAAGCTCCACCGTCTTTCCGTCCGTACCTCCGTGGGTACCAAAGGAAAGTTTGCCCTCCCGTGCCAGCCACCCTATCGCGGCATAGAACTCCGGTGTCTCAAGCCCCGAGGCACGCTGCAACTCGTCCACATTCCACACCTTGTTGTCGGCAAGCAGATGCCACAGCGCACCTGCGTTAAATCCAATCTGAGTAGTATCCATAACTTGTATCCTTTTTTTAGTCCGTAAAATCACTAATGATTTTGCATTGCAAAGAAGGTAAAAAATACTATGCGGACAACAATCCCCGAGCCGCGTTTTTTGTCCTGTTGTACGCATCTTTTGTTTCACAAGTGTGCTTACACCCGCCCTGGGACGATAGAGCGGTCTTCCACGTTCCCGCCAAGTCCTCTGCCCGCAGACAACAGACGAAACCGATGCGGCAGAAAGCCACAGGACTCTTACTGTACTATACTGCCAGGTACATGCAAAAAACTGTCAAAACCAGACAGCATGTCCACAGCAACCCGATGGCAGGACAAGCGGAGATGTTGCCGCCCCCAACAACATCAATGCTTCTGCCCCTTGGGAGAGCAGAACCACCCCAGTCCACGTATAGGAAAATAAAGAGGAAAATAGGAACACAAAATGCAGGAAATGCATCGCGCGGCTTTGAAAGGATATGCGTTACTTTGCGGTCGAAAAGTAGACAGCCACTATGGAACACAGTCAGAAGAACAGAACAATAGAAAACATCGTCAACCACGATATGAACATCTATGCCGACGACCGCATAGCCTTTGTCAAGAACATCCAGCAGGCCAACAACACGGAGGTACGGCTCGATGCTTTTGCAGTCGCCCTGTGCCTCGGCGGGAAGGGGAGCCTCTACGTAAACGGCACCAGACAAGAAATCGAGGCCAACGACCTGATTATATTCCGCCCGAACTTCGTCATAGAAAACGGACAGTGCAGTGACGACTTAGACTACCGTTGCATAGTATTGTCGAAGGAATATTTGCGGCAAATCATGTTTGTCAACGAAAGCAGCACGTGGAACCTGATGCTATATCTTGAAGAGTCGCCCGTACTACGGCTCACCGAAGAAGAGTCGAAGGTGTTTTGCCAATACTATGACTTGATACACTCCAAGCTGACCGGCACGCCCCGACGACATCAGAGGGAATTGGTGGAAGCCCTGCTGCAAGCTTTCCTCTACGAGTTTCATGACATGTTGGCGCGGTTTGACAAACCGCGCCAACGCGATTACTCGGCCAACGAGCGCACGTTCGGACGGTTCATCGACCTGTTGTCCGAGTCCTTCCCCAAGCCCCGTGACCTTTCTTTCTATGCCGACAAGCTGTGCATTACGTCAAAATATCTCTCTACCGTGTGCAAGAAAGCATGTGGACACACAGCCTCGGAGCTGATAAACCGATACGTCCTGCGTGACATCGTTTATATGCTGAAGAGGCCTGACAAGAGCATCAAAGAGATATGCAACGAGCTGGAGTTTCCCAATCTGTCCTTCTTCGGACGATATGTCAAGAAGCACCTGGGCATGTCGCCTAAGCAATGGAGGAGCCAGCATCACAAGGAGCACGGCGAGTGAACAGACAGACAAAGAGCCGCCCGGCAACAGGCAACGACCTGCCCCCGGGCGGCTCTATGCATATGCAGACTTACCAAAATAAAAGTTCAACTGACACGCATGCAGGAATTGACCTGGAAGAACTCATCGAGCATAGCCTCATAATTGCCCCTAAGCATAATGTGGTGATTGCCCAACGAGTTTCGCAGAAAATAGTCCACCGGCGAGTTTAGACGCACACGTACCTGCGTCCGACACATATTTATATAATTGGTATTTTCGGTCAGCGTCCCTGTGGCAAGGTAATACTCGTCGAGGCATTCGCCGCCACACTTCACTACAGTCACATCGCCCGGAGGCAATATTCCCTGTATGCCTATGCTTTGGTCGGTTTCGAAATGACTGCGCAAGATGTATTGCTCGGTCTGGCTCAGCCCGATGGTGCAATGCGACAAGACCAGCTCGTTGTTGCGGACACTGACCATCGCCGGGTTTCCCATAAAAGCCGGTTTCCCGGTCAACACCTTCACGGCCAACATGGTGAATGCCGACTGCAAGTCGCCCTCACATCCCGCCACAATGCCTTCATCATTGAGCAGCGACAAAGCCAGGCACCCCGTCACGCCCACCGCCTCGAGCAACTTAAAGCAACTCAGAGTCAAGGCATCAAGACGCTCCTCATCGGCTACGCGCTTTATGGCACGATACAGCCTCATGGCCTTTACCATATCCTCCGCCGAAGCCTCTCGGCAAGCCAGCGCACGCGAGGCCAGCTCGGCACTTTCCTCGCCCACAGCATCGTCGGTCGTCTGCCGGTAGTAATCGTACACCCTATCCAACGATATGTCAACATACTCCACTCCCCAACGACGCTTGGCCAGCAGATAATCCACATTGCTCGAAATGAGCCAAGAAGCAGGAGCGCCCATGACTCCGATGCGCGACCCGCTAAGTCTCCGCTGAGCCTTGAAGTTGTTGTAGAGCACAAAGACACGCTTCACAATCTCAACCAAGTCGCCATGCAGGATTTCGCTCTTCACGCCCCTTGCCCGCAGCCATGCCGAGATTTCAAGGGCCGCTGCCAGCGAATTCTGTGCACCGTCGGCCAGCAGCACTACCGGACGCGGCAACACGGAGAAGAACTGCGACACAAGACGCTCCACACCGCCAGTGGCGATAAACAGGAGGCTGAATTCGTCGCGACCTATCTTCTCCATGTCCTGATATGGTACGATATTTACTGTAAAATATTTCTCCAACTCCGTCAACAGTACCTCGTGCGAACTGTTGACGATAGCCTTCTTCTGAAGATTAGAAGCAAAGGTAATCAGATTAATAACCATGATATTTCGTTTTTTAAGGTTTACGTGCGTCGCACTGTTCTATCCCTATCTCGAATTACAGACTCAAAGGTAATGATTTGCCTCCACAAAACCACGGCTTTTTAAGATAGATAAGTTTTTTAAGTGTTTATTTCCTTGCCTTTGTCCTCCCGCCCCTTCAGTGGCAGGAAAAAGGCATTCGCAGACCAACACCGCACAAGCCGGCCTCCTACACGCCAATCTCCAAACGGACAAAGGTGCACCCTCCGGCCGGCAAAGGTGTGCCACCCCGGGAGCAAAGGTGCGCCCCCAAACGGGCAAAGGTGCGTTCCCACAGAGAGGAGCGGGGCGAGAGCCAGGCAAAAGGGTCTGGCCAGCCGTTTGCCCAAAAAAGCAGAGCCAAGCCACGGCCTTTGCAAATAAATGCGTATTTTTGCCTGCCTTTTGGGCGGCAACCGCCCGCCGAACGCGGTGGATTGCCCGCCCCCAAAAACCAACGTACCGATGAGCCTTTCCTTATTCATGGCCCGGCGACTGCACAGGGCCGACGACAATAAAAAGCAGACTTCACGCCCGGCCGTCGTCATCGCCACCGTCGGCATAGCCATCGGTCTGGCCGTGATGCTCGTGGCCGTGTCGGTCATCGTCGGGTTCAAGCACGAAGTGCGCGATAAAGTCGTAGGCTTCGGGGCACACATACAAGTCGCTAACCTGGAAGCCAACAGCCTGTACGAGTCGCGCCCCGTCGAGACCGACTCCGCCTTGCTGTCGCTCCTGTCCTCGCTCGGCAACGTGTCCCACCTGCAACGCTACTCACTCAAGCCAGGCATGATAAAAACAGAAGATGCCTTCCAGGGCATCGTGCTGAAAGGACTTGGGCAGGAGTATGACACGACGTTCTTCAGCCGCCACCTGACAGAGGGAGCCTTGCCCCAGTTTGGCGACACAGCCTCGTCAAGCCAAGTGCTACTGTCGAGGACGCTGGCCGACAAGCTGAGACTCACCGTAGGAAGCAAAATCGATGCTTACTTCATAGAGAACGGTGTCCGGACACGCCGCTTCCGCGTGGCGGGCATCTACCAGACCAACTTCTCGGAGTACGACAACCTGTTCCTGCTGACGGACCTCTACACCGTGAACCGCCTCAACAACTGGAAACTGCCCCAAGCCAGCGGCGTGGAGGTGACCGTGAAAGACTACAGCAAGCTGGAAGAAACCACCTGGAGCATAGCCGATGCCCTGGAAGAAACACGCGACACCGACGGGCAACGATACGGCGCACGCAACATCGAACAGCTTAACCCCGGCATCTTCGCCTGGCTCAGCGTCCTGAACGTCAACATTTGGGTAATCCTTATACTGATGCTCGGCGTGGCAGGCTTCACTATGATATCGGGCCTGCTGATACTTATCATCGAACGCACCTCCATGATAGGCATACTGAAGTCACTCGGAGCCGACAACAGCTTCATACGGCGCATGTTCCTGTGGTTGGCCGTGTTCATCATCGGACGAGGTATGCTGTGGGGGAATACCTTGTGGCTCGCCTTCTACATCGTGCAAACCCACACGGGCCTGCTGAGACTCGACCCCGAGATGTACTACATGGACACTGTGCCCGTACACTTCAGCCTTGTCGGTTTTGTGCTGCTCAACGCCGGGACACTGATTGCCTCGGTGCTCATGCTGGTCGGCCCTTCCTATCTGGTAGCCCACATCCGCCCTACCGACTCCATGCGCTACGAATAAGAATACCCGCACGAGGGCGGGCAACTGTCCGTTTCCGAACAGCCCGAATGTCCGAAAACGGACACCCGCCCCCTCCACAGGCTCCCTGAAGCAACTGGCATGGCATTTGCATACCCGTGGCAAAAGAACCATTCAAAAAGCTATTTGCCCAATGAAACGACTTGCCTGCGCGACGATAATCTACTCCACACTCTGTTGCTCTTCCCTCTGCGCCCAAGAGAAGACGAATGCCCCGGACAGCACCGGCGGACGCGACATCACCCTCTCCGAGGCCATCGCCCTCGCCCGGACACAGTCGGTAGATGCCGCTGTGGCCCTCAACGAGCTGAAGACGGCCTACTGGCAATACCGCACGTTCCGCGCCGAACTGCTGCCCGAGATAAACTTCACAGGCACGCTGCCCTCCTTCCGGCGTTCCTACAATTCTTACCAGAACTCCGACGGCTCCTACAGTTTTGTCCGCAACAATGTCCTCAGCCTGTCGGGAGAACTGTCCATTGACCAGAACATCTGGTTCACCGGGGGCAAGCTATCGGTCACTTCGTCGCTCGACTTCTACCGGCAACTGGGACGGGACAGGACACGCCAGCTGATGTCCGTCCCCATCGGCCTGGAGCTGACCCAGCCCATATTCGGCGTAAACACCCTGAAATGGGACCGCCGCATAGAGCCAGTCAAATACGCCGAAGCCAAAGCAGCCTTCATCTCGGCTACCGAGGAGGTCACCCTGACCGCCATCGGCTACTTCTTCAACCTGCTGCTGGCCAAGGAAAACCTGGCCACGGCACGGCAGAACAAGGCCAATGCCGAACGCCTGTACGAAGTAGCCAAGGCCAAGCGGGAAATGGGACAAATATCGGAAAACGACCTGCTGCAACTGAAGTTGAACGCCCTGCAAGGTAAGGCCGATGTCACCACAGCCGAGAGCAGCCTGAAGGCAAACATGTTCCAGCTACGCGCCTTCCTCGGACTCTCCGACCAAAAGGAACTTAACCCCATCCTGCCAAGCTATGTGCCCACGGTGAACATAGCCTACGAGGACGTGCTGGAAAAAGCCTTAGAACGGAACTCCTTTGCGCAGAACATCCGCCGCCGACAGCTGGAGGCCGACTACGATGTTGCCATAGCCAACGGCAACCTGCGCAGCATCAACCTCTTCGCAAGCGTAGGCTATTCAGGCGAGAACACCAGCCTGTCCGCCGTCTATCAGGACCTGCTTGACAATCAGATAGTAGAGGTGGGCGTGACCATTCCCATACTCGACTGGGGGAAAAGGCGAGGGCAGGTGAAGGTGGCCGAAAGCAACCGGGAGGTCACGCGGTCCAGAATACGACAGGAGCAGATGAACTTCAGCCAAAACATCTTCCTTCTGGTGGCCAACTTCAACAACCAAGCACAACAACTCGAAATAGCGGCTGAGGCCGACACGATAGCCCAACAACGCTACAACACCAGCGTAGAGACCTTTATGATAGGAAAGATAAGCACCCTGGACCTGAACGACGCGCAGCGGTCCAAGGACGAAGCACGACAGCAGCACATCACCGAGTTGTATTCCTACTGGAACTATTTTTATCAGATAAGGAGTCTGACACTCTGGGATTTCGAACGAAATACCGAACTGGAAGCCGACTTCGAGGACATCGTAAGACGTTAACCCAAATCGGGCCACATTCTCCCGACGCGTCACCCGGACAGTCCACCCCTACAGAAACAAAAAAAGATGACACACACGGCCATCCTCCTGTCGTCCCGGCAAACTACAGGGTAACCATGCCCCTTAGTCGCGTACTAAGCATGTTGCTTCAACGTTGCTTGTATCTCGTCGATTTCTGCCCGAAGCCCCTTGTCCACTTCGCGCTGCTCTTTAATGGTCTTACAGGCATGTAGGACCGTGGCATGATCACGCCCCCCTATCAAGGCCCCGATCTTGGACGAAGACAGGTCGGTGTGCTGCTTTGCCAGATACATGGCAACCTGCCGGGCCTGCACCACGTCGCGCTTACGCGACTGGGTGTGGATAGCGGCAGTATCGAGTCCGAAGTGCCTGCACACGACGTTGATGATGTCATCCACCGTCACAGGACGGTTTTCGTTATGAGTCACCTTACGGACAATGCGCTGGGCAAGTTCCAAATCTACGTCGCGCTTGTAGATGATGGAGTGTGCCATGAGCGAGATGATGGTTCCCTCCAAGTCACGCACACTGTCGCTCACGTTCTCGGCAATATAGTCCACTACCTCGGAAGGGAACTGCAAGCCGTCCCGCCGTATCTTGTTGAGCAGGATGTTGCGGCGCAACTCCACGTTGGGCTTCTCCAGCTCGGCCACCATACCCCACTTGAAACGCGTTATGAGACGGTCCTCCATACCCTGCAAGAGTGCTGGCGGGCGGTCAGAAGTCAGTATGAGTTGCTTGCCGTTCTGGTGCAGATGGTTGAAGATGTGGAAGAACGTGTTCTGAGTCTTAGTCATCCCGGCAAACTCCTGTATGTCGTCTATGATGAGCACGTCTATCGTCTGGTAGAACTTTATGAACTCTGTCGTCGTGTTGGAACGTACCGCGTCGGCATACAACACCTGAAACAAGTGTGCCGACGTATAAAGTACCCGCTTATCGGGATAGAGTTCTTTTATCTTCGTACCGATGGCGTTGGACAGGTGAGTCTTGCCCACGCCCGATGCCCCATAGAAGAACAGGGGATTGAATATCGTCTTAGCCGGATTGAGGGCTACGGCCTCGGCCACGCTACGCGACAGTTTGTTGCTCTCGCCCTCAATGAACGTATCGAAGTTGTAGTCGCGATTCAGGTGAGAGTCCAGTTCCGCAATCTGAGGTACGGGAGGCAGCTCTTGTTTCTCCACCGTGCGCGCCGGCATGGCAGGCCCCGAATGGGGAGGAAGCGGCACGGGCGTAGGCGGATTTTTCACCACCATGACGTTGTACATCAGCTTGGCCTCTTTCCCGAAGACGCGATGTATGGTCTGGCGCAGCAAATCCAGAAACTTCTCCTCAAGAAACTCGTAGAAGAATTGACTGGGCACCTGCAACACCAAGGTATTGTCCTCGAACTTCAACGGGATAATGGGGCAAAACCAAGTTTTATAAGTCTGTGCGGGTACATTATCGCGTATTATCTCAAGGCAATCATTCCATAAACCAACATGGTCTTTCTCACTCATACGGCACTAACGAACTAAAGAATTAAGAGTACTGAACATCTTTCTGCAACTGCAAAAATGAGAAACATATTCTTAAAAAACAAATGCTGCTTTTTCTTGCTTTTTTATACAACGAAATAAGGGGCTTGATTTCAAGCATTTATAAGCCCAACGGGCAAGCGGCTCTTTCCTTAGGGTATTGTCCGTTTATAATCCTTTCGTTATCTGCCATTTACGGGACAAGAAACAAGCACGCCCTTCCCCTTCTTCTACGTCGTGGAAAGGCGTGTCCCGCAACAGAAAATGGGGCATTTGCCCCGACCTCTGCCCTGTCTGCCCAAAGCCCTTGCTATTTAGACAAAATCTATATAAAGCTTCCGTTTCTATTTGTCCTTCCTGCCAAACAAGGAGAAATGGACGTAACGTTTCGGGTGCAGCCGCAAGTCCTCCAACAAGCTTGCCGCGTTAGCCGAAGTCGCGTTCAGGTTATTGTAGAGCGCACTGTCGTTGAGCAACAGTCCCACGGTGTTGTCCTTGCTGTTCAATTTGTCGGTCAACTGCTTCACGTTGGCCAGCGTCGCATCCACCTTCTGCATGGCAAGGGCGTAGTCCACTTCCTTCAGATTGTTGCTTATCGCCACAAAGTTCCCCCCTATGGTGTCCAGCTTCCCGGCCAGGCGAGGCAGATCGTTGGCCATCAGGTCGTCCAGGCGGCGCGTAGTGGTAGCCAGGTTGGCCGTCAGTGTCTGCACGTTGCCCAATGTGGCCGGCAATGCCGGATTAGCCAGCAGAGCGTTCAGGGAGCTTAGTATGGAGTCCAGTTTAGGCAACATCCGCTCCACTTGTGGCACCATACCGGCAGCCTGCCCCATGATGCCGTTGTTGAAGTAGCCGGGAATGGTGTCACCCACCTCGTACCGTTCACGGGGATTATTGGCAAGCAACAGCGTCATCTTCACCCCGCCCAGCATTTCGGCGGCCAGTTCGGCCGTGCTCCCCTTGGGGATACGCAATTCCGGGTCGACATCAATCTCGGCCACAACGTTGCCCGGACGGGTATAGTCGTAGTACAGCTCGCGCACCAGCCCCACCCGGTAGCCGTCGGCAAAGACCGGGCTTGACTTCGATAAGCCGTTCACATTCTCAAACTTCACATAGAAATAGCTCGAAGGCTTGAACAGATGAATGCCCTTCAGATAGTTGATGCCATACACCAACAGGAACAAGGCCACGATGCCCGCCACCCCTATCTTGACTTCCTTGTTTATCTTCATATCTATAATTTTTTTTGTTGTTTACTACTTGTTTCTTCCCTCAAACTCGGCTATGGCCTCCTTCACGTCCACCTTGCGCCCGCCCCGGAAAGCCACGATGAAGGCATCCGCAAAGTCCTTGGACAGGCGGCGGCGCAGACGTGCTATCTCGTTATAATCCTGCGAAGCACCGCAGGTATATTTGTACCATCCGTTTTCCCGGTAACAGTCCAAGCCTTTCAGCCTCGCCAGCCTGCGGTCGTTCTTCCCCACGGGTTCCACCGAGGCCAAAATCTGCACCTTGAACACCGGGCCACCCTCTCCGTCAGCTTCCGGGTCCTGCGAGCCGGCCTTGCCAGGCCCCACGGTGGCAGAGGAAGGAGCATCGCCCGCAGCGGCAACCTGCGTCCGCGACTCCTGCTCCTCCTTGTACGTCCTGAAGGCCCGGTAGATGCCGTTGGCCAGCGAGGCCACACCCGCCTTCGAGTTGAGATAACGTTCTTCCTCGGGCGTAGAGATGAAGCCCAGCTCCACCAGAATGCTGGGCATAGCACTAGCCTTCAGCACCAGAAAACCGGCCTGATGCACTCCACGGTCTATGCGGCGGCAGGTCTGACCGAACTCCTTCTGCACCAGCGAAGCGAGGTGCACGCTTTGCGACATGTACTTGTCCTGCATGAACTCGAAGATGATGTACGACTCGGACGAATTGGGATTGAAACCCGCGTAACGGGTCTTGTAGTCGTCCTCGTAGAGGATTACGGCATTCTCGCGCTTGGCCACGTCGAGATTGGCATCCGACTTGGCCAGACCCAGCGTCCATGTCGACGCGCCCTTGTGCGTGTGGTTATTGGCCAACGAATTGGTGTGGACGGAGATGAACAAATCGGCCTTGGCCTCGTTGGCAATCTCAGCACGGCGGGCCAAGGGGATGAACACGTCGGACTTGCGCGTATAGACCACTTTCACGTCCGGGCAGCCGCGTTCTATCAGCTCGCCCAGTCTCAGTGCCACGCTCAGGTTTATGTTCTTCTCTTTCGACAGCTTCCCTACGGCTCCCGGGTCGTGCCCGCCATGCCCGGCATCAATCACCACGACGAACCGCTGTGGCACAACTGCCCGTATGCCGCACAACGGGAAGAGCAGCAACACACATATACCTATATATAATATGTATCCTCGCCTTTGCTTCATACGAAAAAGAAAGCCGTTGCAAATGTAGTGCAATTTTGCAGAAAACCGACAGTCCGCACTCAGGTTTTCTGTACCCCCTGCCTAAAATTAACCCAAACCGGCCAACAGACCGCCAGACGTATGTTTTGCCACTTTCGTCAGGCTTTCCAAACGATTTCGCCCTGCCACCGGCCTCTTGCCTGCCGCTTTGTCCCGACGTAGCCCGCTACGCCTTCAGCGAAGACAACGGCCAATCCGCACGAAAACAGAACGAAACCGCTTTGAGCTCCAATGCCCGACTGAGGATTAACGATGTTGCAAGCCCCCGTTTCCCTGCCCGAAGGCATCCCTACGGGCACACCTCTGCCCCGCCACGGGCTAAGGCGCGCCACGCCGGGAGCAAAGGAACGCCCCCGAAAGAGCAGAGGTGTGCCCGCAGGACAAAAGCCAGCCCGAAGGCTGATCGCATCATTTTATCGCCGCCCCGATGGAGGAAATGCGACAAAATGATGTAACTTTGCCAACCGAAACGCCACGGGGCACGTGCCACGCACACCTCCCAAAGACACAGGGCTGGAACAAGGCGCACACGCCCTGCCCCAACGACTTAACCAACACAAAAAAAGACGACACACTATGGCAACAAAACCCTCTATCCCCAAGGGGACACGCGACTTCTCCCCCGCCGAGATGGCAAAACGCAACTACATATTCGACACCATCCGCAAGGTGTACCACCTGCACGGCTTCCGCCAGATAGAGACCCCGGCACTGGAAACGCTGTCCACCCTGATGGGCAAGTACGGCGAGGAAGGCGACAAACTGCTGTTCAAGATACTGAACTCGGGCGACTACTTCAACGGGCTTACCGACGAGGAACTGCAAGGCCGGAACGCGCAAAAGCTGGCAAGCAAGCTCTGCGAAAAAGGCCTGCGCTACGACCTCACCGTGCCCTTCGCACGCTACGTGGTGATGCACCGCGAGGAACTTACCTTCCCCTTCAAACGCTACCAGATACAGCCCGTGTGGCGGGCCGACCGTCCTCAGAAGGGACGCTACCGCGAATTCTACCAATGCGATGCCGACATCGTGGGGAGCGACTCGCTGCTCAATGAGGTGGAATTCGTGCAAATCATCGACACTGTGTTTGCCAACTTCGGCATACGTGTCTGCACAAAGATTAACAACCGGAAGATTTTGGCTGGCATCGCCGAGGTCATCAATGCGGCGGACAAGATTGTAGACATCACCGTGGCCATCGACAAGCTCGACAAAATAGGGCTGGACAACGTGAACGCCGAACTGCGCGAAAAGGGCATCAGCGACGAGGCCATCGCCCGCCTGCAACCCGTCATCCTGCTGAAGGGCGACAACGAGGAGAAGCTGGCCAGCCTGAGGCACATCCTGGCCGACAGCCCCGTGGGCATGAAGGGCGTGGAGGAGACCGAGTTCATCCTGTCGACCCTCAAGGGGCTGGAGCTGAAGAACGAGCTGCAGCTGGACCTCACCCTGGCACGCGGCCTGAACTACTACACCGGTGCCATCTTCGAGGTAAAGGCCCTGGACGTGCAGATAGGCAGCATAACGGGCGGAGGAAGATACGACAACCTGACGGGCGTGTTCGGCATGTCGGGCGTGAGCGGCGTGGGCATTTCGTTCGGGGCCGACCGCATCTTCGACGTGCTCAACCAGCTGGAGCTGTACCCCAAGGGCGGTGCCGATGCCACGCAGGTGCTCTTCACCAACTTCGGCGAGCGCGAAGCCAGGTTCGCCCTGCAGGTGCTGGAGCAAGTACGCGCGGCAGGCATCTGCGCCGAGCTGTACCCCGACTGCGCCAAGATGAAGAAACAGATGAGCTACGCCAACGCCAACCACATCCCCTTCGTGGTGCTGGTGGGCGAGAACGAGCTGAACGAAGGCAAACTGACGCTGAAGGACATGGCCACCGGCGAGCAACGCCTCTTGCTCCCCGACGAATTGGTTGATACCCTCAGAGGCTAAAGACAAAAAGCCCTGGCCAGCCCCGGCACACACCAGGGCGGACCGGGACAGCAAGAGCCGTCCGGGCACAGGCCGACACGCCACCGCGAGCCGCAAATGCCGCACGCGCGTGCCGCCTGTGCCCGGACGCTTTTCAGCGTGTCTGCCGCCCCTGCGGGCGACGGCGGAACAGACCCGATTTGGGTTTATAATACTTTTCCGCAGTGAGACGCTATTCCTGCGGGAAAAGAAAGCCACGGAGCTGTTGCCCTGCCGACAGGCTGAGCAACGATCGCCCCGTGGCTTGGTTCTACAGTGTTGACCTCCCTGCCCGTCCTGCCTGTACAGGAACGGGAAAGAACAGGCTTAGTTGGATGCGCCAGCGTCTTCTATCATCTCCTCGCTGGCATACATGTAGATGTCCACACGCCGGTTTTGTGCGGCGGTCTTGCTTTCGTCGTACTCGTCGTAGGCCACGCCAATGACCTGCTTGAACTGAGCTGGGGAAACGCCGCAGGCTTCCAAGTAGTTCTCTACGGAATAGGCGCGGTCCTTCGACACCTTTACGTTGGCCTCGTAAGTCCCCACTTTGTCCGTATGGCCTACGATGGCTATGTCCGTCATGGTGTCATCCTTCAGGATGTTGGACAGTTCGCGCAGGGCGGCCTTGGAGTCGTTGCTGAGGGTGGAAGAGTTGAAGCCGAAAAGGATGTCCGAGTCGAACGTCACCTTGACGGCCTTCAGGCCATTGTTGTCGGTCACCGTCTCGACCTGCGCGCCTTCTATCTGCGCGGCCTCGGCGGCCTTCTTATCCATGCGCCTTCCGATGATGGCACCCGTCCCGGCACCGACCGCCGCGCCCACAGCCGCACCGATGGCGGCACCTTTGCCCTTGCCTATCAAGCCACCGATGATGGCCCCGGCAGCCGTACCCGATCCGCCGCCAATGGCAGCACCTTTCTGGGTGAAGTTCATCGTGCTGCATCCGCTCAGCAGAATGCAACCGCACAAGACGGCGATGATGAGATTTGTTCTGTTCATAGTCTTTTACTTTTTAAGATTGTCTACGCTGAAAAGAGTGTTTGTGCCCTCCACCAGGCGGCCTTTCTGCCACACGGCACGCACGTTGAGGTCCTTGTCCAGCACCACCACGTCGGCATCCTTGCCCTTTTGCAGGCTGCCCTTGCGTTCGTACACGCCCATGACGCGTGCCGGTGTCTCCGATGCCATCCGCAGGGCGTCGCCCAAGGGTATCCCGGCGCGCACCATCGTCTGCACCAGCGTCTCGGAGGTGGCGATGCTTCCGGCCAGCGAAGAATGGTCGGAGAGTTTGCACACACCGTCTTCGATGATGACGTTCGGGTCGTTTATTTCGCGTCCGTCGGTAGCGGCATAGGCCAGCGCGTCGGTGACGAGGCAGGTACGCTCCACGCCTTTCAGCTTGTAGGCCAGGCGCAGGATGGTGGCAGGCAGGTGGCGACCGTCGGCAATCAGCTCAATCGTCATGTCGTCCATCAGGTAGACACTCTCTACCGTCCCCTCGTACTTGTACTCGCGGCGTTTGTGGAAGCCCGGCATGGCGTTGTAGAAATGAGCCGCATGGGTAAATCCTGCCTCATAGGCCTGACGTATGTCGCCAAACTCGGCCTCGGTATGCGACAGGGCTACAAGGATGCCGTGCCCCTTCAGGTAACGGGCAAAGTCAAGCGCGCCCGGCAGCTCGGGCGAGGCATCCCAGCGGCGTATGCAGGAAGAACCTTCCACAAGCGTCTTGTACTCGCGTTCGTCAATGCTCTTCACTGCGTCGGCAAATTGCTCTCCGGCCATTTTGGGGTTGAGATAAGGTCCTTCGATATGCAAGCCCTCGACCGGACTGTTCGGGCGGGTCATCAGCTCTTCACAAATACCGGCTGCACGTTGCAGCTTGTCGAAGGGAGAGGAAGAAAGCGTCGGGAATATCGTAGTGGCACCATGCCTCATGTGGGCATCGATAATCATCTGGAAAGCCTCGGGAGTGCATTCGGTATAGTCGTGCCCGCCCCCGCCGTGGGCATGCATACAGACAAATCCCGGAACGATGTACATGCCCTTGGCATCTATCATCTGTGCTCCGATGAGCGCTAAATCACAGTTCGTTACTTCAAGTATGCGGCTGTCCCGCATCAGGATTGAACCATCGTTCAACCACCCTTGTGGGGTAAAAATCTTTCCGTTAATAATTTGTGTTAGCATAATGAACAATGTATTTATATTGTAGGGTACTAATTGGCGTTTTTGGTTATCTCACCGGCCAGGTCCGAATTCATGTAGCGTCTTACGGCTTCCGTGCTCAGCCCGTGTCCCAAGAGAAACATCAGCTTAGTGACGGCACACTCGGGCGTACTGTCGTATCCGCTGATGACCCCTGCCTGCAAGAGCTGAAGCCCGGTGCCATAGCGTTCCATCTCGACAGCACCAGCCGGGCATTGGCTTATGTTCACGATGATGATGCCTCGCTCGGTGGCTTCGCGCAGTCGGCGGATAAGCCAGTCCTTCTGCGGGGCGTTTCCCGAGCCAAAAGTCTTCAGGACCACTGCCTTCAGACCGGGAACGTTGAGCACAGAATCCACAATATTCTCCTGTATGCCTGGAAATAAAGTCAGAACCACGACGTTGGTGTCGAACAGATAGTGAGGCTTCATCGGTTGGGAAGGAATGGGCCGCCGGATGAGGTATTCGTGATAGCGTATGTGTATGCCGGCCTTAGCCAACACGGGGTAGTTGTAGGAACGGAAGGCATTGAAGTTCTCAGCGTTGATTTTGGTAGCCCGGTTGCCCCGCATGAGTTCGTTCTCGAAGAAGATGCACACCTCCGTAACAATGGGCGAACCGTCAAGGTGGCGCGACGCTGCTATTTCGATTGCCGTGATGAGATTTTCCTTCCCGTCTGTGCGCAAAGTCCCGATGGGGAGTTGCGAACCGGTGAGTATGACTGGCTTGCCCACGTTCTCAAGCATGAAACTGAGTGCCGATGCGGTGTAGGCCATCGTATCGGTACCATGCAAAATCACAAAGCCGTCATAGTTATCGTAGTTGTAGCTGATAATCCGAACAAGTTTGGCCCAGAAGGCCGGTTCCATGTCGGAAGAATCTATAGGAGGGTCGAATTGATAGGTGGATATGCGCGAATTGAAGCGGCGCAGCTCGGGCACATGGCGCAGCAGGTGGTCGAAGTCGAAATTTTCAAGTGCACCGGTTTCGGGGTTCTCTATCATACCGATGGTCCCCCCTGTGTATATCAGCAATACAGATGGGTAATCTCGTGGTGTCATCATAGGCTATTCTTTTTGAATAAGGCATTTTATTTTCGATTGCAAATATACAGCTTTTTATGCAACAGTCAACATCTGTTTCCCGCATCGCTTTGCACAGGCGTATTACCTTTCTGCTTGCCCTTCAGCCAACGCGGGACAACAAAGACACCGGCCACGAGATAAGTGTAGTAGGTAATGATGCGCCACACCAAGGCTACAATCAGCGTGATGCCCACGTCGGGTAGAAAGTCGGCATAGTAGACTCGGAACATGTATTCGCTGATACCGCTTCCGCCGGGAGTAGGACTGGCAATGGAAATCATCCACAGTATCCATTGGCGTGCATAAGCCAAAAGGTAGTTGCCGTGGGCGGCAAAGGCCCACAGCAAGGCGCAGGCTATGGCAAAGCGCGAACACCAGGCTATGGCCGTGGCTGCAAAAGGACGCCCCCAAAACCTTAGCCCCAAACTATGTATCTCGTGCGAGCCGGTCACAAGGTCGTCGGCCACATGGGCTATCTTGTCCTTCCAGCGTCGCAACAAAGGCAGAGAGAACAGCAACAAAAGCATCGCCTTCACCCAATGCGGCTTATGGAATAGAGCCACATACAGGACACCTGTCCATAGCCCCACCCCTCCCACTATGAGGAAGAACAACCACTTGATACTGCTGGTGAACCATGCCGCTTGGCCAAACAATGTGTCGAGCGGAAAAAAGCACACAACGAGCAGGCAACAGAGGAATAGAAAGAGCTCGTCCAGAAACAGGGAAGCTATCATAATCGCGGTGCTCTTGCCCGGTGTCATACCTTCTTTATATAAATATAGGAATATAAGGCTGCTTCCCCCTACCGAGGACGGAGTGACGGCAGAAGTGAACTCGCACAAAACGTTGACCCGGAACACCTGTCCCCATGACAGAAAGCCGCGCGTAAGCGACAAATAACGCCACATCATGCCGAAGTTCTGCAAAGCAAAACAGACCACGGCCAGTCCGATACCCATGGCCATGCGGCCATCCAAGCGTATCACAGACAAATCGTAGGAACCGAAATCTTTCCACAACAAATAAGCAATTACAAACAATCCTAAGGCAACGGCCAGCAATATATAGCCTTTATTCATAAGTCTTTCTTAATGTTATTTTCTAACTAAAGAATGCAGAAAGGAGCATCAGTAGGCGATGTGTTCCTTGTGGTGTTCGAGGTTATAGCGTTGCACCAAGGCTGTATAGCGCCGATCCACTTCGTCGGCAATGTCTTCCCACGAGCGGGCCAGGGTCTCGGCAGCACGTGCGCCTACCGACTCGATGAGCGGGCTGTTGCCCACGACGTTTGCAAGCAACCGGGCATAGGCCTCTTCGTCGTTGTCGCTCAGGAAGCCGTTGTAGCCATCCTTCACAATGTCGGCAGCCGTGGATCCGCGCAGCAGCAATGCCGGTGTATGTAGAGCTGCGGCTTCGCGCACCACCAGCGGCGCATTGTCGTACAACGAAGGAAACAGGAACAAGTCGGCGGCAAGGAAGTAACGCTTCAGCTTGTCACGGTCGCTCACCATGCCGTGAAAACTGACGCAGCCCCCGGTGTCCGCATCGTCCTTCCCCTTCGACAGTCCCAAGTCCTGCGCCATTTGTTTCATCTCCTCGGCTGCGTAGCCGGTACCTACAAACATGGCACGGAAGCGCATGCCCGCATCGTGCACCTTTGCCAAGGCGCGCAATAGGAAAGCCGTATTTTTCTCCCAGATGTGTTGCCCCACAAAGAGCAACAGCGGAGTGTCCCCCGACACGCCAAGTTGCCCTTTTGCCTGTTCCTTCAGGCTGATAGTGTAGGGCGTGCCTGCAAAGTCGTTCCCATTGTCCACCACCTCCACTTTCCCCTTGTAGCCATATTCGCGCAAGGTCGGCTCCACGGCAGCCTGGGGTATCCAAACCTCGTCAGCCTGTTCGTAGAACTCCACTATGTTCTGTATCAGTTTGTCCACCATGAACTTGGTGGGGATGACGCGCTCAAAGTCCGCGCGGTATTTGGAGTGAAAGGTAGCCACCAGCGGTATGTGCTTGCTCTTGGCGACGCTGTGGGCCAGCACCCCCGACGAGAAAGGGCAATGGGCATGGACAAGCTCGAAGGGTATCTTGCTGAGTTGGCGGTGGAAAGGCCAGTCGATGCGGGGGAAACCCAGCCGATAGGGCTTGCGCATGGGGATGGGCATGGACAGGTATCGGTACACGGGATAGTCCTCGCGGTCGTCGGCCTTGGGAGCCTGCGGAGTCACCACGCACACATCGCCCCGCTTGCGTTGCAGCCAGTAGGCGTAGTTGCTGACGGTGACAGATACCCCGTCCATGATAGGCGGAAAGCAGTCGTTAAACAATCCAATCATAACTGCATACTTGAAAATTTGCGCAAATTTAGGGGCTTTGACTACTTGGGGACACCACAAAATAGTTAAATGGTGTTATAGAAACGTGTTCCCTACTTCCGCCTTGGCCTGGGCGGGCGGCGGCACGGTGTTTCCCCGTCTGAGCCGCCTGCGGGCCAAGGACGTGCTGCCCACCTACGGCCTGGGGCTGCTTCAGCTTCTTCGCGGTGTGGGTGATGACGGCGCCGTTGTTCTGCTCGGCGCCCGTGCCCGAGGTGGTGACCACGGCACCCGTCGGAACGAACTCCGTGGGGTACTGATGCCGCGCGTACTGCATCTCCCAGATGTCTTCGTCCAGCCGCGCCTGTGCCGAGATTATCTTGCAGCAGTCGATGACCGAGCCGCCGCCCACGGCGAGGATGAAGTCGATGCCCTCGTCGCGCACCAGCCGCGCGCCCTGCTGCACCTTGTCGTAGGCAGGGTTGGGCAGGATGCCGCCGAAGTCCACCACCGTCTTGCCGCACTCGTGCAGCCAGTCCACCACCTTGTCATACAGTCCCGTGCGTCGCAGCGAGCCGCCGCCGTAGGCCAGCAGCACGCGGCCTCCCACACGTTTCATCTCTTCCTTGATTGCGCTCTCGGCACCCCCCCTTGCCGAAGTGTTGGCGGACGGGGTATTGGTACGTAAAGTTGTTCATACGCTTTCTCGATTTGATTGCTACGGCAAAGGTATGCCAACCGCCCGTCCCCGTCCATACACGGATTACGGTTATGCCTACCAATTTCGACGCTGAATGCGGCATCGCATCAGGCGTGTGGAAATCTTTCCGTCCCTATGAAGAAATATGCGGCTTCCCCTTGGAAATTCATGCCGGCTGTATTATCTTTGTAGGGCATGAAGATACGACACTCTTTGACATGGTAAAACGTATTTACACGATTGGGATATACATGCGGTGCGATTTATGACATACGTACATCGGCACCGTCGACATACGTACATCGACACCGTCGACATACGTACATCGGCATCGTCGATATACGTACATCGGCACCGTCGACATACGTACATCGCTATCGTCGATATACGTCTATCGGAAAACGAGAGAAACGTAGATTCATAAAACCTAAGTTTAACCCTTAAAACCAACAAGTTATGGGAGTACCTTACAAGTTGCAGCGGAAGAAGAATCCGCAGAAGCCCAGCGAACCGGGCAAGTGGTATGCCGTACCTAAGACGGGGAAGGCGATAAAGGAAAAAGTTATGACACGTATGGCGACGGAAGACACGACGATGGCCGACTTCGAACTGTCGGCTGCGGCGAAGCTTATCGGCAAGTTCATCCATAACCAGACGGTGCAGGGAAGGAAAGTGCACATCCCCGGGCTGGGGTCGTTCCGCGTGTCGTTTGGCAGCGAGGGCGTGGAAGACATCACGAAGTTTAACACGGACATGATTCGCAACGTGAAGATTGTCTTCCTCATGGACAGCGACCTGCGTGCCTCCATCCTCAAGGACCTGTCGTTTGAGAACGCAGGCGTAGACGACGAGGGCGTGCAATATGCCTCGTTGGAGAACTACAAGGAGGTGAAAGGGCTGACCGCTTCGGGCGGCGGCTCGACCACCACGCCCGGCGAAGACGACGGCGAAGGCAGCATGGGATAAATGACAAAGGCCACTCCGTGCGACGGTCCGGTACGCACGAAGTGGCCTTCGTCTGTATTACTTGGCCAGCTCAATCTCCCGCAGCCAGTCGGTGATGCCTTCGGTGTTGCGGTCCACGGCTCCGAAGCCTTTCAGGTGGCGGGCGTCGGGCGTGAGTTCGGCAATCCGGGCCAACGTTTCGTCGCGGCAGGTCGAGGCGTAGGTGCAGAAGGGGACGACCGTCTTGCCCCGGAAGTGGATGCCCCTGTGCATCCCATACACAGACTACGGGAGTTTGCACCAATATCAACGCCGCCGCGCAGGGCTTGTCCATACACGGATTACGGATAGGAGTACCCATTTCGACGAAAGAGGACGTGCGGGACGCAGGAGGCGAAAGTATGTTCGCCCCCCTCAAGGCGTGGCCAACCGATCCTGTTCTTTCAACGGCAAAGAAGCCTTGACAATGCCATAAGACCGGCGCACGAGGTCGCGGATGAGGGAATCGGGGACGTCGCTGCCGAAATACACGTCACTCCACAGGCGTTTGTTCATGTGCCATGCCGGGCGGATGCCAGCGTACCTTTCACGCAACTCCTCGGCATCGGCAGCGGAGGTCTTGACGCAGCAACGGTCGAACACCTCTATGTTTACGTAACAGAACCACTTGCTGCCGATGTAGAAACACAGCACATCCCTGCTGTAGGGGTCCTTCAGCGTAGTGAAGGGCATCTTCTCGGTCACTCCGGGAAGCGAGAGGCAATAGTTCCGAAAGTCTTCTACATTCATACACGAGGGGGGGGCAGGCAGGGTTAGACATAACGGAAAGACTTCAGGCAATGGCCGCAAAGCAATCGAGATGCTCGTCGACGTAGCAGGCAATACGGGCGGTGTACTCCTCTTCGTTCTCGATGAACTCCTCGTCAAGGTCGTCAAACGCCTCGTATTGTTCGTACATGGCCATGAACTCCTCGTCGGTGCGCGGACGTTCGAGGTCGGCACAGTGAGCATCATAAAGCTGGCGTGCGGCATAGATCAGCTTGGACAAGTCCTTCAGCCCCCACGCACGCAGCACCTTAGCAAAGGGATTATGGAAAATGTAAGAGCCGTAACCATTCTGAATGAGCTGGCAGAAGCCCCCTTCGGACAACTCGTCGCGCAGAATGGCATAGGCCAACAGCGTGTGCTGGTCGGCGGTGAGCAGGCACATGGTTTCCGCCGTAGGTTCGCCGCCAATGGCCTCGCGGTAGGCATCCACAAAGAGGGAGAGAAAAGCATCCATGCCCTGAGCGGCAGCGGTGCGCAGGGCGGTATCGGTCAATGTAATCATAATAAAACAAATTGTTTTCACTTTGGTGTGCAAAGCTACGAAAAGGAATGGAAAATGCAGAAAAAGGCAGAGCAAACTTGTATAGCGTCGATATTATCACTACTTTTGGCGCAAAATCTTGAAAAGGCATCATGTCTGTAAACAAAGTTATACTGATAGGCAACGTAGGCCGCGACCCCGAAGTGCGGTATCTGGACACAGGCTTGGCCATCGCTACTTTCCCGCTGGCCACCTCCGAACGGGCCTACACACTGGCCAACGGAACCCAAGTGCCGGAACGCACCGAATGGCACAACCTGGTACTGTGGCGCAGGCTGGCCGAGGTAGCCGAGAAGTATGTGCACAAAGGCGATAAGCTCTACGTCGAAGGCAAGATACGTACCCGTTCCTATGACGACCCCTCGGGTGTACGCCGCTCGGTGACCGAAATCTTTGTCGACGTGATGGAAATGCTTACTCCGCGCAATGCAAATGCAGGGTCAGAAGCACAGGTTGCGCCAATCTCCGCCTCTCCCCGACAGGAGGAAGAACTTCCCCGCACATCACCTGCCACAACAGAAGAAAGCAAGACAAACGATTTGCCTTTTTAAACCCTATGTCTAACTAAAACTCAATTCTTTGGACCCGGATTCTTTTTTATGTCAAATGGCGACCGCCTTCGACGCGACCATACAGACACCCTCCGTCGCGGCATGGACAGCCATTGTCGCAGCAATCGCGCTGCTGCTGGTTTCGGCCTTCGTCTCGGCCTCGGAAACCGCTTTCTTTTCACTCTCCGCTTCAGACATGAACTCCATCGCCGAGAAAAAAATGCGCAACGACGAACGCATCGCCTCCTTGCTGAACGACACTGAAAGGCTTCTTGCCACCATCCAAATCACCAACACGTTTGCCAACGTCGCCATCGTCGTCTTGTGCACATTTGCCTGTCTGGACATCTTCTTGTTTGCGTCGCCCGTGGCCGGAAGCATCCTGCTGGCCTTGCTGCTGGCCCTCATCATACTGGTACTTGGCGAGGCTATGCCAAAAATCTACGCCACCCAAAGGCCCCTCTGCTTCTGCCGCCGCGCAGCAACCGCCATGCAGTGGTTGCGCTCCATCCTGTACCCCCTCTCCTCCGTCTGGGTACACTCCTTCCTGTTCATTGACAAAAAACTGATGCGCAAGAGCCATCCCATCTCGGTCGACGAACTCTCGCAGGCACTGGAACTGACCGACAAGGCCGAGCTGTCCGACGAGAAGAACATGCTGCAAGGCATCATACGCTTCGGGGAAGAAACCGCCAAGGAAGTCATGACACCCCGACTTGACGTGGTAGACCTCAACATAGACACCCCCTTCCCCGCCGTCCTGAAATGCATCGTCGAGAATGTCTATTCCCGCATACCCGTCTACAAAGACTCGCGGGACAACATCATGGGCATACTTTACATCAAGGACCTGCTGCCACATCTGAACGAAAACGATAACTTCCGCTGGCAAGACCTGATACGCCCCGCCTACTTTGTCCCCGAAACCAAAATGATAGACGACCTGCTGCGCGACTTCCAAAGGAACCGCATACATATAGCCATCGTGGTAGACGAGTTCGGAGGCACCTCGGGGCTTGTCACGATGGAGGACATCATAGAAGAAATCGTCGGAGACATACGCGACGAATACGACGAGGAAGACCATAGCTACACCAAACTGGACAACCACACGTGGATATTTGAAGGCAAAACTCAACTCGTCGACTTCTTCAAAATAACCCACATCGACGAAGATGCCTTTGCCGATGTCACCGGAGATGCCGACACCCTGGCCGGACTGGTGCTCGAGCTGAAAGGCGAGTTCCCGCAGATACACGAAAAGATAGCCTTCGAGAACTGCATGTTTGAAGTCCTGAACATGGACGAACGCCGCATCCTGAAAATAAAAGTCTCCCTGCATCCGGCTACTGGAAAGGTCCTGGCCGCCACCCCGGAAACCGCCGCCGACAACAGCGGACAAGACTGACACCGACAAAGGACACAACCGCTACCCCCATCCCCATGCCGCTACTTACATCGCACTCCGAAGCCTCCTTCTGCTGGGGCATCTGGAAAATGGAAGAAGACGAAAACGCCCTGCTCGAACTGCTGCCACGCAGACAAGAACACCTGCGCGAACTCCGCCCATTCGCCCTGCCCCGCCGACGGCTGGAGCGGCTGGCCGTGAGGGCACTACTGTACACACTCACGGGGACAGACACCCCCATCTGCTACGAAGCATCGGGCCGTCCCTACCTGTCCGACGTGCGGGCATCCTTCAGCGCGTCGCACACCGACGGATACGCAGCAGTGCTCGTCGGGCAACCGGACATGCAGGCGGGCATCGACATCGAACGCTACAGCGAGCGGGTACGCAAGGTTGCCAGCCGCTTCATACGCAAGGACGAACAGCCCCAACTCTTCCACAACACCGACTTGTGGGCACTGCTGCTTCATTGGTCGGCCAAGGAAACCTTGTTCAAGTGCCTGAACCAGACCGACATCGACTTTTCCCGGCACCTGCGCATATTCCCCTTCGAGCCTCAACCCGAAGGCTCCTTCCTGGCCTGCGAATACCGTACCCCCCGGCAACAGCAATTCCGGCTGCACTACTTCCTCCACCCCGATTTTGTCCTGACCGCCTGCTGCCAGCCCCTACCCTCCCCGCCGGACAATTTACCCACACAACCCCGTACAGCCTTACAACCGGAAAGATAAGAACCGGGATTCCCCAATCCGAAAGGACACCAGGCACAAAGCCCGACAAACCATACGACAGACGAAACGCCCCTTCACAATCTGCCATAGCCACGCGCCGGGGCCGTCAACATCTTGCACCGATGCTATATACCCCCCCAATCGGGCATCAGACCGCCCGATATGGGTGTGGTAGTCTTTCTCCGACTTTCCAAACGACTTTGTCCACTAATGACCGATTTTATCATAAAAGCCATGCAGCCTGCTGTAGGGTCATGCAGTGCTCTGCTGCAAGTGCGTCGCAGTACTACTGCAAGTGCGTCGCAGTACTACTGCAAGTGCGTCGCAGTACTGCTGCAAAAGTAGTACAGGACATTTGCAGTTCTTGTTCGCTAATAATTAGATAGTTATAAAAGTCAGCTCTTGTCCCTCTATCGGACATCAGGAACAGCCACCTGCCACCGCAAGACCTCCGCCACACGCAGGGCAGAAAAGGAGAGAGGCGGACGTTGCCAACGCGTGCAACGCCCGCCTCCCCGAATCGGGACAGGTTGTCTGTAATACGTACAGTCTCGCAAATTACCCGAAGTTATCAAACATCAGGTTCTGCATCGGGACACCCAGGTCGTCCAGCATCTTCTCGACGGCCTTCGACATGGGTCCAGGTCCGCACATGTAGTACTCGATGTCCTCGGGAGCCTCGTGATTCTTCAGATAGGTGTCGTAAATCACCTGATGCACAAACCCCGGCGTGTATTTTATCCCTGCGGCATCGGCTGCCGGGTCGGGGCGGTCGAGAGCAAGGTGGAACGAGAAATTGGGGAACTCCTTCTCCAAGTTCAAGAAATCTTGCAAATAGAACACCTCGTTAAGGGCACGTGCACCGTAGAAGTAGGACATCTTGCGGTCACGCGTGTTCAGCGTCTTGGTCATGTGCATAATCTGCGCCCGCAACGGAGCCATGCCCGCACCTCCGCCTATCCACATCATCTCGCGGTTGGAGTCGAACAAGGGGTGGAAGTCTCCGTAAGGCCCGCTCATCGTCACCTTGTCGCCCGGCTTCAGCGTGAAGATGTAGGACGAAGCTATGCCGGGCATCACGTCCATGAAGCCGGTCTGAGGCTTCGGCTTCATGGGGGGAGTGGCAATGCGGACGGTCAGCATGATGCGGTCGCCCTCGGCCGGATAGTTGGCCATAGAGTATGCCCTCACCGTTTCCTCGCCGTTCGTGCACTTCAGCCCGAAAAGGCCGAACTTCTCCCACGCAGGCAGATACTCCTTGCCTATCAGGGATTTGTCGATGTCCTTGTCATAGTCCATCACGAACTTGGGTATCTTTATCTGTGCATACGAGCCTGGAACGAAGTCCATGTGCTCGCCCGGAGGCAAGGCCACGATAAACTCCTTGATGAAAGTAGCGACGTTTTTGTTCGAGATGACCTCGCACTCCCATTCTTTCACCCCGAGTACGCTCTCGGCCACCTTGATGCCCATATCACCCTTCACCTTCACCTGGCAACCAAGCCTCCAATGCTCCTGTATCTGCTTGCGGCTGAAGTGAGGCAGTTCGGAAGGCAAAATCTCGCCTCCCCCTTCCAGCACTTGACACTTGCATTGTCCGCACGAGCCTTTTCCGCCACAGGCCGAGGAGAGATAGACCCCATTCACCGACAGGGTGTTGAGCAAAGTAGAGCCGGAGGCGACCTCCAGTACCCGTTCGCCATTGATGGTCAGCTTCACATTGCCCGAGGGCACCAGGAACTTCTTGGCCACCAGCAAAATCACGACAAGCAGGAGGACAACCACAAGGAAGACTCCGATGCTCGCCAATATCAAATTCATATCCATTTGCTTATCCTTTCTTTAGTTTTAGATGTTCAACCCCGAGAAACACATGAAGGCAATGGCCATCAGCCCCACCGTGATGAACGTAATTCCCAAGCCGCGCAATGGGGCGGGCACGTCCGAGTAGGCCATCTTCTCGCGTATGGCCGCCAACCCGACAATAGCCAGCATCCAGCCCAGTCCCGAACCGAGAGCGTAGGAGATGGCATCGGCCACATTGCCTATGTACTTAGGGTCGCTCGCCCCAAGGTTGATGCGCTGCTGCATGAAAAGCGACGCACCCATAATGGCACAGTTGACGGCAATCAGCGGAAGGAATATTCCAAGCGAAGCGTACAGCGAGGGACTGAAACGCTCCACCGCCATCTCGACCAACTGCGTGATGCCGGCAATGATGGCAATAAAAAGGATGAAGCTGAGGAAACTGAGGTCCACTCCCTCAATGATGGCATCGGCAGCCAAGACCTTGGTCTGCAACAAGTAGTTCACCGGAAGAGTGACAACCAGCACGAACGTCACGGCCACTCCCAGTCCTATGGCAGTCTTCACATTCTTCGACACGGCTATGTAAGAACACATACCGAGGAAGAAGGCAAATATCATGTTGTCCACAAATATGGAGCGGACGAGCAAACTGAAAAAATGTTCCATAAATTCACATTTGTTTTAGGCAGCCCGCGGCCAATCTGCCGCAGCGGCCGGATGATTGTTTGTTCTCTATTTATCCTGCAATTCTTTATGACGGGAACGCTGGTACCAAATGATACAGGCCACAATAATCAGAGCCATAGGCGGCATCAGCATAAGTCCGTTGTTAAGATAACCCAGCTTCTGGATAGGCTCATGGTTCAGTATGTTGAAGCCCAGCAGCGTGCCCGACCCCAGCAACTCGCGAAAGCAGGCCACGATAATCAAGATCTTGGCATAGCCCAGGCCATTGCCGATACCGTCGAGGAATGACTCCCAAGGACCGTTCTGCATGGCAAAGGCTTCCAAGCGGCCCATCAGGATGCAGTTCGTAATAATCAGTCCCACATAGACCGAGAGCTGCACGCTGACATCATAGGCAAACGCCTTGAGCACCTCGCTCACCACCGTCACCAGAGCCGCCACAACCACCAGTTGCACGATGATGCGTATGCGGTTCGGTATGGTCTTGCGCAACAACGATATCACTACGTTGGAGAAAGCCGTGATAACCGTCACCGACAAGCCCATGACGATGGCCGGCTCCAGCTTGGCCGTCACGGCAAGTGCCGAGCAGATGCCCAGCACCTGCACAGTCACCGGATTGTTCATCCCCAGGGGGGTGGCAAATATCTCTCTGTTTTTCTTTGAAAACAATTGTCCCATGATTGTTATTCCTCTTCGTTATTGGTTAAAAACTCCTTATAGTTCCCCAGGCAGTTCTTTATCATGGCATCGACCGCCACCGACGTGATGGTGCCGCCCGAAATGCCGTCCACCTGATAGTCCGGCTTCTCCACTTTGCCATTCTTCACCACGCCCAGGGCGATTTCTCCATCGTCCAGCGTCTTTTTGCCCACAAACTCTGCCTGAAAAGGCTCGCCGGCTATTTCAGCTCCAAGGCCTGGGGTCTCACTGGCGTGCGAGAAGTAGGTGCCAAACACGGTGTCTTTGTCCGAGTCCAGTGCCACATAGCCCCAGATAGCCCCCCAAAGACCACTGCCATAGACAGGAAAGACGTACTTCGTCTCGCCTTCTACCTCGCAAACAAACACGTGCAGGCGGTTCTGCTCCTTCACTTCTTTCTCGTATCCGGTGGCAAACGCACCGGTGTTCTCCGCCAACGTGCCATCCGGCTGCATCAGCATGTCGGCCTTCACGTATTTAGCATACTCTTGGTCAACATTCTCCACTCCCCTGACGTTCAGGGCGGCCAGAATTTGCTTCTTGGTATCCATCTCCACGTTGCGGTTCTGACGGTCTCTCAGCGACGAGCTGACAAAGGCCAGCAAGAAAGCCACGACAACAACCATTATCGCGGCGTAGACAATGGTGTAACTATTGCTATTGGTGTTCATTCTATCTGTCCTCCCTTTTTAATTGTTCGACTTCACTGCACGTTTCGCCCGCCGGCTGATGTTGCGCTGCACCACGAAGTAGTCTATCAACGGTGCAAAGATGTTCATCAGCAAGATGGCCAGCATCATGCCCTCAGGATAGCCTGGGTTCAGCACACGGATGACAATGGCCATAGCTCCTATCAGGAAGCCATAGATGTACTTGCCTGTCTCGGTACGTGCCGAGGTGACCGGGTCGGTGGCCATAAACACAGCACCAAAGCAGAAGCCGCCCAGCACCAGATGCTCATACCAGGGCATGTGGGCCACCGCCGTATCCGGCCCTATCGCATTGAACACCCATGCCATGAACGCGCCGCCGACAAAGACCGAGCACATCGTCTTCCAGCTGGCAACTCCCGTCCAAAGCAGCACGACCGCACCCAAGGCTATGGCTATGACACTCGTCTCGCCCACCGAGCCGGGGATAAGCCCCGTCACCATGTCCCACGAAAAGTCCGGGGCCACAGGCGAGGTTTTGGCTATGCCCAAAGGCGTGGCTACCGTAAGCCCATCAACGGCCTTGCCCAAGCCGCAAATGCTGTCGCCCGACACCCACACGGCATCGCCCGACATCTTCGTGGGGTAGGCAAAGAACAGAAAGGCGCGGGTGACAAGCGCAACGTTGAACACGTTCATGCCCGTGCCGCCAAACACCTCCTTCACAAATATTACAGAGAACGCCGTAGCCACGGCAAGCATCCACAGCGGGCATTCGATGGGCACTATCATCGGTATCAACATGCCCGTGACGAGGAAACCTTCTTGTATTTCCTCCTTCTTCCACTGGGCGACCACGAACTCAATGCCCAGACCCACAACGTAGGACACGACAATCTTGGGCAGCGTGGCCAGGAAACCGTAGCCGAACAGCTGCCAGAAACCGCCATCCGAGCCTGTGGCCAGGTAGTGCTGGTAACCGACGTTGTACATGCCGAACAGCAAAGCCGGCATGAGCGCGATAACCACTATCGACATGATGCGTTTGCTGTCGATAGCATCATGAATGTGCGTCCCCGACTTGGAAGTCGTATTGGGAACGTACAGAAAAGATTCAAATCCCTCGAACACCGAGCGGAAAGCATGATACTTGCCACCCTCTTCAAAGTCCGGCTTTATCTTGTCAAGGTATTTTCTTAACGATTTCATTTAGTTAACTGAAATTTGAGTATTAAGAATAGAGTATTTCGTCACGCCATCTCGGCACGCAGCATGTCAAGCCCGGCACGAACGATGCGCTGCAGCTCCATCTTCGAGGAACAGACAAATTCGCACAGGGCAAAGTCCTCGGGAGCCACCTCGTAGATGCCCAGCTCCTCCATGCGGTCTATGTCGCCTGCTATGATGGCCTTCACCAGCTGCTCGGGGAAGATGTCCATAGGGAACACGCGTTCGTATTCGTGCGACATAATCATGTGGCGTTCGCCGCCCTTCACACGTGCGTCGATGACGTACTCCCGCTTTCCCTGCAACCAGCTGAAATAGGAGTGGCTGACGCTGAACTGATTGAACCTCGGCATAATCCAGCCCAGCATCTCGTGCGTCTCGTCGCCCTCGGGTATCACCGTCAGCTGCCCGTGGAACGAGCCGAGAAAGCCGTTAGGCCCCACCTGCTTGCCCGTCAGCGGATTGCCGCTGATGTAGCGCAGGTCTTTGCCCGCAGACACCCGGCCCTTGAAGACGTTGGTCAACAGTGCGCCTACCTTTAGCCGACAATAGGCCGGACGGACAACCTCGCTGCCCGTCAACGCCACCGTCCGCGTCAGGTCCACCCGACCCGTATTCAGCAGCCGACCGATAAAGACAACGGCCTCGGCACCCACCGTCCAGACGGTCTCGCCCTTGGAAACCGGAGCCACATGGTTGATTTGCACCCCGACGTTGCCCGCCGGATGCGGACCGTCGAACACACTGATGGCCACGTTCCTAGCTCCCGTCAAAGCCGCAGAATGCTGCTTCGTGCTGATGCCCAGATGCGTGGGAGCCATGCGCGACAAAGCGTCAAGCCCCGTCTGGAAGTTGCCCTCATCGCCCTGAAGGACAAACTCGAAGTCGGGAGCCAGCGGACTGCTGTCGAAACCCGACACGAAGATGGCGCGCGGGCGCACCGTGGGGTCGGCCACAACGTCGTAGGGCCGTTGGCGGATAAACGCGAACAACCCCGAGCGCAGCAGCAACGCCTTCACCGCGTCGCCCTCCATCGCCAGAGGATCGTGCGTGCCAAACTCCTCGTAATCCTGCTCGGCAGCCGCCTCCACCACGATGTTAAGCACTTTGCGGCGCTGCCCCCGCTCCACGCTCGTCACCACGCCGCTCACAGGGGAGACCACCTGTAACTCGGGATGGTTCTTGTCGATAAACAACGGACCTCCAGCCATCACGTACTCCTGCTCTTTGACCACCACTTTGGGCTGAATGCCCGTGTAGTCATCGGGCACCAAGGAGTAGAAACCCGGTTCGGGCACAGCGAACAAATCCCGCTCCGGCTTGCCCTTCAGGCTAATGTCAAGGCCCTTTCGTAACTTTATTACACTTGCCATGCGTTATAGTTTTATATGGTTCTGTACATTTCGCGCGCAAAATTAAGAAAATATAAATAGAACATGGCGGAAAAAGAGCGGTATTTAGAGCTTTCGCCCGATTTGGGTTTAAAGATTTTCATTCAGTCTCTTCCAAGCCGCCTCCCGGTCTCTTTTCCCGCCGACCTCCGTCGCATAGCCGCCCCGACTTTCCTCATCAAGCGGACAAAAGCCGCAATGCCAATACAGAAAATACCAGCCCAAGGACACAGGTCTACCCGCCGACGGACAAAGGAAAGCCCGCAAAGAGGCAAAGGTCTGCCGGCCGACGGACGCACCTGAGCCCCCAATCCGCCCACAAAGCGGACGACACAGCCAACCAGGCACCCCCCTGCGGCCCAAAGAGTTTATCCAAATCGGTCATTAGAGTCCAAAGCGATTTCGTCCTGCTGCCGTGCAGATTGGCAGGACGAAAAGGCTTGGAAAGCCGGAGAAAGACTATCAAGCACACGGCAAGGCGGGCTAATGACCGATTTGGGATTGTACACTATAATTTTTACCAAACCACCCAACCGAAAGCTTTGCCCCGGGCATCCTCTCAAACTTCCCTCTACACCTTTTTTATATACACACGGTCGTCAGCAAAGCCTTCGTCCGCATCCCAAGCACAAGCGGGGAAAAGAGCACAGAAACCTCCCTCACGACACCCGGCACCGCCAAAGAGAATAGCCCCCTTCCCCAAACAACCCGCTACCAAACGCCACAAGCATCTGGAAGGAGCACTTCTGACGAAATGAAACCTACATCCGGGCGGGCTGGACAAAAAGTTTTTTCATCTTTCCAAAATCTTTTCCTCGAAATAGTTTTTAGTATCAAAATGTAAGCCGTATATTTGTCGACAAATAAACGTAGCCCTTACGGACAATCTTAATCTTATTATTCATGGAAAAGAAGAACGAAACACGTGTTGAACACGATTTGTTGGGCCGCAGAGAACTGCCGGTCGACACCCTCTATGGTATCCAGACCCTGCGCGGCATCGAGAATTTCTCCATCAGCCGCTTCAGGCTCGAGTTCTACCCGGCCTTCATCAACGGGCTGGCCTACACCAAACTGGCCGCAGCCGATGCCAACCACCAGCTGGGCCTGCTCACCGACGAGCAATATGCGGGCATAAAGGCCGCCTGCGAGGAAATTCTGGCAGGAAAGCACCACGAGGCGTTCCCCGTGGACATGATACAGGGCGGAGCGGGCACAAGCACGAACATGAACGCCAACGAGGTGATAGCCAACATCGCCCTGCTGCACATGGGCCACAAACCGGGAGAATATGAATACTGCTCACCGCACGACCACGTGAACAGGTCGCAATCCACCAACGACGCTTACCCCACAGCTATCCACATGGGGCTGTACGCCAGCCACCTGGCCCTGCTTCCCCACTTGGAGGCCCTGATTGCCGAGTTCCGCAAACGCGGCGACGACTTTGCCAGCATCGTCAAGATGGGGCGCACGCAGCTGGAGGATGCCGTCCCCATGACGCTGGGACAGACCTTCTACGGATTTGCAAGCATCCTGGAAGACGAACTGACACACCTCTCCGAGGCCGCAGCCGACTTCCTTACCGTCAATCTGGGCGCAACGGCCATCGGAACGGGCATCTGCTCCGAACCGGGCTATGCCGAGAAAGCCGTCGAAGCCCTGGGACGCATCACGGGCTGGAACGTCAAGCTCGCTAAGGACTGGGTGGGTGCTACCTCGGACACGTCGTGCATGGTGGGCTACATGTCAGCCCTGAAGCGCGTGGCCATCAAGATGAGCAAAATCAGCAACGACCTTCGCCTGCTGGCCAGCGGCCCGCGCTGTGGCTTGGGCGAAATCAACCTGCCGGCACGTCAGCCGGGGTCGTCCATCATGCCCGGTAAGGTCAACCCCGTTATCCCCGAAGTAGTCAGCCAGGTGGCCTTCAAGGTTATCGGCAACGAGCTTTGCGTAACGATGGCCGGAGAAGCCTCGCAAATGGAACTGAACGCCATGGAGCCTGTGATGGCACAATGCTGCTTCGAGTCTGTCGACCTGATGCGCAACGCCTTCGACACACTGCGCACACTCTGCATCGAAGGCATCACAGCCAATCCCGAGCACTGCCAGGCCGAGGTGCGCAACAGCATCGGCATCGTAACGGCACTGAACCCCTACATCGGGTACGACCACTCGACTACCATCGCCCAGAAAGCCCTCGAAACGGGACGCAGCGTCTACGACTTAGTGCTTGAGGAAGGCATCCTGACACAGGAAGACCTTGACACCATCCTGGACCCCAGGAACATGATACGCCCCGTAAAACTCGACATCCGGGCACGCAAGTAAGCCGGAAACACACCGGCGTTGCCTGCCCCTGAAAACGACCTTACCCAAGAATGCGCCACACAGTACGCATTCTTGGGTAAGTTGTTTCCCGGGGAAGTAAACCCGCTTTCCGGCCAAAGCTGCCTATTCCTTCACAAAAGGCTTCAGTCCCTTCACGGCCTCGGCCACGGTAATGCGCCTGCCTCCGTTGTCCAAGTCAATAAGGATGTAACGATTGTTGCCCATGCCCAGCTCTTTCATGTAAGACAACTGGCGCAGACCGTGCCTGGTCTCGATGCGTTCCACCAGGTCGTGGTGCTCGGCCTCCGTCATGGCATACACCAGGTCTATGCACGCTTGGTCTATGGCAAGAATGTCCGTAGACGACAAAATACCCACATTGGGTGTCACCACAGGAGCAGCCTGCACGCCTTCGCAGTCGCAGGACACGGACATGTTGCGCATGACGTTCACGTAGGCAATGCGCTTGCCGAAGTGGTCGACCACGGCCTTCGTGGACTCGGTCATCCGCTCCATAAATTCTTCTTTGGCTATGTCCCACTGATTGTCCTGCCCCGGCGTAGTGTGTATCCAGGCCTTTCCTATGCGACCGTCAGCACAACCTATGCCTATATTCTTATTGCTCCCGCCAAAGCCTCCCTGCGTGTGGCCTTTGAAATGGGTAAGCACTACGAGCGAATTGTAATCGGCCAAATGGCTGCCCATCGACATTTTCGTAAACCACTTTCCCCCATGCACGGGCAAGGACAGCGTGTCCTCCTCGTCCATGATGTCCACCGGACAGAACGTCCACCCGTTGACTTGCAGCGTCTTGCGATGCTGTTCTGTCGTGTAGCGGTCGCCTGCGTAGTAGGTATTGGTCTCCACAATCTTGGCATCGGGCAAATCCTTCCGCAACAAGGCCCTCACCCACTCACGGGGAATGATGTTCGGTCCATGCGGCTCACCCGTGTGCAATTTCACGCCGACATTGCCTTCAATATACGCGTCTACCTGCTCGTAGGCCTTGATAAGCCCCTCAGGGCTGAGGTCGCGCGTGAAGTAGACAATGGACTCGTTGCCCGTGCGTTCTTCGTAGGGCACATACTTGTTGCCGTCTTTTCCCGGTACGGGGACGGTCTGGGCCATGACAGCTGCCCCTGTAGCAAGCAGCCCGGCCAGCATTACTATTGCTGTACGTCTCATAAACTGGTTCTGTTAATATAGTATCTTGTGGACAAAGATAGGCACTCCGTCCCTCCGCCGCTTTACCAGCATGACGGTTTGAAGTACCCGGATTACGGATTTCCGCCTCCTTTCCCCTACGGCTGCCGGCGACGCACGACCCTGATGCCGGCCCACGACTTCTTACCGGCCAACAGGTCGGCAAGGGAGTCCGACGAGACGACCACCCTGCCCGCCGCCTGCGAAGCATGCAAGAGGGACAGTCTGCCACCAACATAAACGGCTATACCGACGTGAGCAATGTCCAGTCCCTCGATGGAGGTGACAATGGCCACAATGTCCCCACCATGTATCCACGGCAAGCCGTCGGCAGGAAGTTTATCCTTGGGCAGATAGCCAATCGCGCGACCGCTAAGCCGACGTTCCGCCTCAGCTATCCGTTTGAAGTTATCTGGCGACGATGCCAACTGAGGGTAAGACTCGGGATGACTGCTCATGTAAGAGAGGTGCAGCACCAGTGTATCCGAGCTGCAGGTTGCCGTAACATCCGTCAGGAAGCCGTTGCGCAGCCCATTGTCAATCCAATCGGAAAAGTAATGCAGGCGCGAGGCATACCCCTCTACCCTTCCGTCCCTATAACGGACACGAGTCAACTGACGGACGAACTCCGAACAATCGCCCCCCCGAGCACTGTCGCCCGACAAAGACAGCGCAAGCACGTACTCCACAAAGGTAGTACAGTCCACCTCCTCGCAGTTCACTACCAGTCGTTCCTCCTCATAAGGGGCAACGTCCAACGTATGAGCAACGTAAGGAGTACCCAGAAAGCGCATGGCATTTGCCAGCATTGCTTCGTCTCTGTCCTGCCCGGCGGCGGCAGTAACACAAAGCATCAAAGTCAGCACAACAGAACACAACATGCACCTCATGCTGCAAACGGGAATAGAGCGACCTCGGTTCATGGCAGGAAATCGCAACGACTACAATGCAATTCCACACCCGCCACGTCTACGTCTGCCCCCATAGGGGGATTGCGCTTGGACAGCGATAGCTCTATACCCTCAATGCCGGGGAAATCGGCAAAGAGCCGCCGGACAATGCGTCCTGCCACATGCTCCAACAGTCGGGAAGGAACGGCCATCTCAGCCTTAATCGCAGTGTAAAGGTCTGCATAACTGATGGTGTCGGACACTTCATCGGTCAGCACGGCACGACTGAAATCGGCCTGCACCCGCAGGTTGACAACGAACGTATTGCCCACAAGTTGTTCTTGCCGTGCCACCCCGTGACGGGCAAAGAAACGAAGGTCTTTAAGATAGATGTAAGATAACATTGACTTATCTGATTGTGAATTGAACGGGTCTTTTTCCAGATTGCCACCTTGCTCTGCCCGCACCGGCGGGGAAAGTTACCATCCGGCACGGCCCAAGACTACCGCCCTCCTTCAGCTATCATTGTCCGCAGTTTCTCATTAAAGTCGTGCTCGGACAACAACTGTTCCAAAGTCAAATGCATACGGTAGTGCCAATAATTGCGAGGGTCGGCGGGGACATTGATACGCTCGGCAACGACATCGGGATTACGCAAACGTCCGTCGACAGAGAGCCAGTCCTGCAAACTGAGGATGCAAAGCATGGAGTTGCTGCATAGATGCAGAGCGACCACCTCCTCGCATACCTCGGGCGTAGCTGTAGCCGGTGCGTCTCCAATGTGTCCTAACACATTGTTATAGAAGCGTCCTGTCAGATCCGGGGATTCCTCCCACCAACCTCTGAGGGTGGACATATCGTGTGTAGAAATAGTGCAGACCGAGCGGTAAGGATACCACTCCGGGTGTCCAAATTCCTGCCCCACAGTTTTGGGCATACGTTGCACCTCCAACGACAAAATACGCAACTCGTCCATCACAGACGGAACACAGCCGGGTATCATGCCCAAGTCCTCCCCACAGACAAGCATCCGGGTGCTTTGTGTTAGCCTTGGCAGTTTCTTCATGGCTTCTTCACGCCAGAACTCGTTGTGCCTACAGTAATAATAATCGTAGTACAGACGGTCGAAGGCCGCTTTCTCTTCTCCCGACAGGGCAGAATAGGCCAAATCGTTTTGGGCAGAAATGCGCGGATGGTAGCGATGCGGATCGTTACGGTCGGGCAAGAAAAGCACATCGCTGATGAGGGCATACAACGCATCGCGCAACAGGACAGCATCGGCATCGTCCTGACGACCGGCAAAGTAAGCCTCAACCTTACGCTGGGTATCAAATTCGGGCTTCAACCGATAGCGCCCACCTGCATCGGCCGGGTACAAGAAGTGTTGCCGCACAAAGTCGGCCCGACTGCCGAAACGTTTTTGCAGGCTTCCATCATCGATGCAGGGTAACAGGTAGTCCGAACGAAAAGGAAGCCCATAACGCTCTATCTCCTCGCACGACAAGGGGAGAGAGGGCACAAATTGCCCCAGCAAGCCGTGTACGGCATGAACCGGTATCTCCCAAATGCGGAAAAAGCCTAATATATGGTCTATGCGATAGGCATCGAAATACTCGGACATCTTACGAAAACGCTTTTGCCACCAGGCATAGCCGTCTTTCTCCATCTCTTTCCAATCGTAGGTTGGAAAGCCCCAGTTTTGCCCGTTGACCGAGAAATCGTCGGGCGGTGCACCAGCCTGCCCGTCGAGGTTGAAGCACCGGGCATCCTTCCATGCCTCCACACTGTTGCGGCTAATGCCTATCGGTATGTCGCCCTTCAGTACAACGCCATGAAGGCGGGCATAATCGGTGACAGCCACAAGCTGACAATGCAGCCAGTATTGCACGCAGAAGTGAAGAGCAACAGCCTTGTACTCTTCCGAACCGGGTTGACACAACCCGTCGACCGCATTTTGACTATAACTGCTCAGCCGGGGCCACAGCCGGAAGTCGGCAGTGCCATACAAATCGCGCAGATAACAGAACACGGCATAAGGACGCAACCACTCCTGATTGACGGCATAGAAAGCAGAAAAACCGGCCGAAGACAGCACTTGCTCCCCCTCTTGTTTGTACAGCAGGCGATAGTATTCCCACTTGGCACGGTTGACCGCCTCATAGTCCACCGCAGGCAGAGCGTTCAGTTCTTTCCTCAAGGCGCGGAAACGGGCCATTTGCCTGCTATCTTCCAGACAGCCCATCTGCTCCAAAGCGCCATACATGGGATGCAGGGCATAAATGGAGATGGCGTTGTAGGGATAAGAGTCCCGCCACGTATGGACAGCCGTAGTGTCGTTTATCGGCAACGTCTGTACCACCTTCTGCCCCGTAGCAACTGCCCAGTCGACAAGAAGGCGCAAGTCTTCGAAGTCGCCCACCCCATAACTACACTCAGAACGAAGAGAAAAGACCGGCACAGCCACACCGGCTCCGCGCCATTGGGGCAAACGAAGACGGGGATGACAGTCGCCCAATACAAGCGTATCGTCCTTCCCCAGGGTAGGCTCGTCCAGATAGCGGTTGGGGCCTTCTTCCCAAGCCACAACGCGATGCTGCCGACAGTCGTAAATCACAAACTTGTACTCCAACGGGAACCGTATGGCGGCAGCCTCTATCCATATTTGCCACTCTGGATAATCGGCATCGGTGAACGGAAGAGCGCACTGGGGATTCCAGCCGCCAAGCGTAGGCTGATTGGTGCACAGAGCCAGGCAATGCCCTTCGGGCAAACCGGGGAAACAAGCCTTCAGCAACAGTCCCGAGCGATGGGGAGCAAGCTGCACTGAGCGTGACGGACGAGCCTGCAAAGCCTCGGTAAAGGCCGAACTGTAGAGATGGAGCTCCTCGGGCAAATCGCGCCAACAGTCTCGGACAAACCAACGTGCCTCCGGGCCAGCCACAGAGATGTGCAGAAGACGCGGCATCGAGGCCCACTCGGAACGCACGGGGCGATTGTCGCGATAAACGTGATAATTGTAACCGACAGTACACTCGGCCTCGGCAGGCAAGTCTACTTCCAGCATCCAGTGCGTTCCGTCGGCTGTGTGCAGGCGCAGAGCAGAGTCGGGATGGTTGTCACCCAACTCGGGTATGGAGCCAAGCAGGCGGACGTCTTCTCCCCAGCTTGTGCGGTATTCAATGTGAAATACTACGGTCATGTCTGTTCCGTTATTTTAAAAAAGGTATTACAAGTTATGGAACCCAGAGAGGAAACCCAGCGCAAGACGCTTCTCCACTCCGCGTCGGCGGGTACAAGTTGCGCCCCATTCCTGGCCTTATCGTTGCGGGGTGCTCACCAAGCGTTTGAAGTCAGCCGGATAGGGAGTTTCAAACGCCATGGGCCTGCCCGTCACCGGGTGATAGAAACACAGCTTGAAAGCGTGGAGGGCAAGCCGACGCAGGGGGTTGAGGCCATCGTCGGGACCATACCGCCCGTCGCCCACCACGGGATGCCCCAGGTCCTGCATGTGCACACGTATTTGGTTCTTGCGCCCCGTCTCGAGCTGAAGTTCTACGAGCGAATAGCCGTTGGCCCGGCGCAGGGTGCGATAGTGGGTGATGGCCAACTGCCCGCCGTCGTCCACGGGACTGGAGTAGACGTAGAGTGTGCGGTCGGTGAGCCAGGAAGTGACGGTGCCCGAGTCGCGTTCCATTTCGCCGCGCACGACCGCTACGTAACGCCGGTCATAGACCGTCTTGTGCCAGTTGTCGCGCAAGGAGTGTTGCGTTTTCTCGTCCTTGGCAAACATCATCAGGCCCGAGGTGTCGCGGTCCAGCCGATGCACCACGTAGACACGGCGGTTGCGCCCGTTGCGTTGCAGGTACTCGGTCAGGATGTTGCAGGCCGTGCGCTCCTTCTGCCGCTCGGTACTGACCGAGAGCAGTCCCGGCATCTTTTCCACCACGATGAGGTAAGAGTCCTCGTAGACGATTTTCAGCAAGCGGTTGTGGAACTCGCCGTATCCTTTCTCCCGGCTTATGCGGACCTTCATGCCCGGTTGCAGGGGGAAGTCGTGCTGGGTGCATATCGTGTTGTCCACGTAGACCACACGCTTGCCGAGCAGCGTCTTCAGCTTGGTACGACTGGCCTGTGGCATCTGCGTAGCGAGGAAATCCATCAGCCCCATCGCTTCTTTCACGTTATAGTTGGTGTATTGGGCACGAGCCCGAGCCATGTTTCTTTCTTTTGTCATGCAGAAAATATGAATTAGTGGTTTGTGATAAGGACGGCACGGGGCGGGACACCCGAGGGCGGAAACCGCCCGGCACCACGCCCGCAGCCGGGAACTGACGACCGGGAGCGGTCACGGCTCCCTTCTGTCCAGCCTGACGACGTTCTCCACGTGGTGCGTGTGGGGGAACATGTCCACGGGCTGCACAGCCGTCACGCGGTATTGCCCGTCAAGCAGCTGCAAGTCGCGGGCCTGGGTGGCGGGGTTGCAGCTGACGTAGACAATGCGGCGAGGAGCAGCGGCAAGCATGACCTGTACCACGTCAGGGTGCATACCGGCTCGTGGAGGGTCGGTGATTATCACATCGGGCCGCCCGTACTGGTCGATGAAATCCCGGGTAAGTATGTCCTTCATGTCTCCGGCAAAGAAGAGCGTGTTGGTGATGCCGTTGATTTCCGAGTTCACCCGTGCATCCTCAATGGCCTCGGGCACGTACTCTATACCTACGACCTGCCGTGCCTGCCGTGCCACGAAGTTGGCTATGGTGCCCGTGCCGGTATAGAGGTCGTACACCAGCTCCTGCCCGGTCAGCCCGGCAAAGCCGCGTGCCACGTTGTAGAGGCGGCACGCCTGCTCGGAGTTCGTCTGGTAGAACGACTTCGGCCCCACCTTGAAGCGCAAGCCCTCCATCTGCTCGTAGATGCAGTCGTTGCCCTTGAAGGTGTGTACATCGAGGTCGGTTATGGTGTCGTTGCACTTGTTGTTCACCACGTAGAGCAGGGAGGTGATTTCGGGGAACGAGTCGGCCACGTATTGCAGCAACTGGCGCATCCGCCCTTCCTCCTCGTCCGTCACAATCTTGCACACCAGAATCACCATCAGCTCGCCCGTCGTCGAGGTACGGACAATCAGGTTGCGCAACATGCCCTCCTGCGTGCGCAGGTTGATGAAGGGGTAGCCATGCTCCACGGCATAGGCCCGGACGGAGTTGCGTATGCGGTTGGACACGTCGTCCTGCAGGTAGCACTCCTCGATGTCGAGCACTTTGTCGAAGGCGCCGGGTATGTGGAAGCCCAAGGCATCCATTTGGTCGTAGACCACGTTCCGCCTCACCTCCTCGGCCGTGAGCCAGCGTTTGTTCGAGAAGGTAAACTCCAGCTTGTTGCGGTAGTAGCGCGTCTTGTCGGCCCCCAGGATGGGCGAAATCTCGGGCAGTTCTATTTTCCCGATGCGGGTCAGGTTGTCCGTCACCTGCTTTTGCTTATAGCGTATCTGCTCTTCGTAGGGCAACACCTGCCACTTGCATCCGCCACACACCCCGTAGTGGCGGCAGAATGGTTTTGCCCGCAAGGGGGAATAGGCGTGAAACTTCACTGCCTCGGCCTCGGCGTAGTGGTGCTTCTTGCGGCGCACCTGCAGGTCGACCACGTCGCCGGGCACTACGTAGGGCACGAACACCACCAGGTCGTCCACCCGCGCAAGGGCCTTCCCCTCGGCGGCAATGTCTGTTATGGTTACCCCCTCAAGCAGGGGAAGTTCTTTTCTCTTTCTTGCCACGTTCTCTTCTATACTTAAAAATAAATGCGGGGCAAAAATACGGATTTTTCCCGGCATAGCCCCGGCTGTGGGCGCAAAAAGAGGCCGCGGCGGGGGAAAAGCCCCGCAAGCGCCACGCCACGGGGCGAGCCTCCCGCCAGGCACAGGCCTGCTCCCCCGCCGGTACAGGAAAGCCCGCCAAGGGGCACAGGTGCGCTCCCACGAGGGCACACCTGTGCCGCTACCGGCTCATTTGCAACAGATTAAGCAGCCACCCATACACACCTCTGCCAATAGGAGAAAGCTAACGAAAGGATACGCCGAACAAAACGCCGGGCGAATACTTGCAAGATTTTCTCAAAGTCCGTGGCAAGTTTTCAGGAAAAATAGTTTTATAATGTGTGAAATATAGTTAGCTTTGCGCACAAAACAAACCACGATTATATTATAGAACCTGATTAAATTATGGACAAAAAAAGAGTTTATACGTTTGGTAACGGCCAGGCAGAAGGCAGGGCCGACATGCGCAACCTGTTGGGTGGCAAGGGAGCCAATCTGGCAGAGATGAACCTCATAGGCGTCCCCGTCCCCCCGGGCTTCACCATTACGACAGAAGTTTGCTCCGAATACTACGAGATGGGGCAAGACAAAATCGTAGAGTTGCTGGTCGACGAAGTGGAAAAGGCCATCGTACACATCGAGACCCTGATGAACTCCAAGTTCGGCGACGTGGTCAATCCCCTGCTAGTGTCGGTACGTTCGGGTGCACGTGCCTCCATGCCGGGCATGATGGACACCATCCTGAACCTTGGCCTGAACGACGAAGTGGTAGAGGGCCTGGCACGCAAGACGAGCAACCCACGCTTCGCATGGGACTCCTACCGCCGGTTCGTACAGATGTATGGCGACGTGGTTTTGGGCATGAAGCCGACTAACAAAGAAGACATAGACCCCTTTGAAGCCATCATCGAGAAAGTAAAGGAAGAAAAGGGCGTGAAACTGGACAACGAGCTTGAGGTGGACGACCTGAAACGCTTGGTGAGCGAGTTCAAGGCAGCCGTGAAGCAAAAGACCGGCAAAGACTTCCCCACCTCGGCCTACGAACAACTGTGGGGTGCCATCTGCGCCGTATTCAACTCGTGGATGAACGAGCGCGCCATCCTCTACCGCAAAATGGAGGGCATACCCGACGAATGGGGAACGGCTGTCACCGTGCAGGCTATGGTCTTTGGCAACATGGGCGAGACTTCGGCCACGGGTGTCTGCTTCAGCCGCGATGCCGCCTCGGGCGAAGATTTGTTCAACGGCGAATACCTCATTAACGCCCAAGGCGAAGACGTGGTGGCCGGCATACGCACCCCGCAGCAAATCACAAAGGAAGGCTCGCGCCGCTGGGCTGCCATGGCGGGGGTCAGCGAGGAGGAACGCGCCAGCAAATACCCCTCAATGGAAGAAGCCATGCCCGAAATCTATGCCCAGCTGGATGCACTGCAAGCCAAGTTGGAAGAGCACTACCGCGACATGCAGGACATGGAGTTCACGGTGCAGGAAGGCAAGCTGTGGTTCTTGCAGACACGCAACGGCAAGCGCACCGGAGCAGCCATGGTGAAGATTGCCATGGACCTGCTGCGCCAAGGCATGATAGACGAGAAAACCGCCCTCATGCGCTGCGAACCCAACAAACTGGACGAACTGCTGCACCCCATCTTCGACAAGAGCGCACAAAAGCAGGCCAAAGTGCTGACACGCGGACTGCCCGCCTCACCCGGAGCAGCCTGCGGACAAATCGTGTTCTTTGCCGACGATGCCGCCGAGTGGCATTCGGCCGGCAAGAAAGTGGTCATGGTGCGTATCGAGACTTCGCCCGAAGACCTGGCCGGCATGGCTGTGGCCGAAGGCATACTGACGGCCCGTGGCGGCATGACATCGCACGCCGCCGTGGTAGCACGAGGCATGGGCAAATGCTGCGTGTCGGGTGCAGGTGCCTTGAACATCGACTACAAAGCCCGCACCGTGGAGATTGACGGGACGGTGCTGAAGGAAGGCGACTTCATCTCGCTGAACGGCAGCACGGGCGAAGTCTACAACGGACAAGTAGAGACACGCGCCGCCGAACTGTCCGGCGACTTTGCCGAACTGATGAAACTGGCCGACAAACACGCCCGGCTGAAGGTGCGCACCAACGCCGACACGCCCCACGATGCCCAGGTGGCACGCGACTTCGGAGCCGTCGGCATAGGTCTCTGCCGCACGGAGCACATGTTCTTCGAAGGTGAAAAGATTAAGGCCATGCGCGAAATGATTCTTGCCGAGGACGCAGAAGGCCGCCGCAAGGCTCTCGACAAGATACTACCCTACCAGCAAGAAGACTTCAAGGGCATCTTCCGGGTAATGGAAGGCTATCCCGTGACGGTGCGCCTGCTCGACCCGCCCTTGCACGAGTTCGTCCCCCACGACCTGAAGGGACAGCAGGAAATGGCCGAAGCAATGGGCGTAAGCCTGCAATACATCAAACAGCGCGTCGAAGCCCTGTGCGAGCACAACCCGATGCTGGGACACCGTGGCTGCCGACTGGGCAATACCTACCCCGAAATCACCCAAATGCAGACGCGAGCCATACTCGGAGCAGCACTGGAGTTGAAGAAAGAGGGCGTCACGATGCAGCCCGAAATCATGGTACCGCTGACGGGCATCATCTACGAATTCAAGCAGCAGGAAGACATCATCCGCGCCGAAGCTGCCAAACTGTTTGCCGAAAAGGGCGACAGCGTAGACTTCAAGGTGGGAACGATGATTGAAATACCGCGTGCAGCACTGACAGCCGACCGCATCGCTTCTTCGGCAGAGTTCTTCTCGTTCGGGACCAACGACCTGACCCAGATGACATTCGGCTACTCGCGCGATGACATCGCCTCCTTCCTGCCCATTTACCTAGAGAAGAAAATCCTGAAGGTAGACCCGTTCCAAGTACTCGACCAAAACGGCGTGGGCCAGCTCATCCGCATGGCCACAGAAAAGGGCCGCGCCGTCCGCCCCGACCTGAAGTGCGGCATCTGCGGCGAGCATGGCGGCGAGCCGTCGTCCGTCAAGTTCTGCCACAAGGTAGGCCTGAATTACGTCAGCTGCTCGCCCTTCCGCGTACCCATCGCACGATTGGCTGCGGCGCAGGCGGCTGTGGAAGATACGCTCTAAATAGCTAATTATCAGAAATATAGGCGGCAAGTAGTTGACAGACAACACTTTGCCGCCTATTGCTTTTTATAGAGTTTCGTGCATTTCTGCACGAAAAATGAGCAGATTGAACGCAAATGTTTAGAGAAAGTTTTGAAGATATGAGCAGGCTGTTTAGAGCGTGTTTAGAACAGATAAACGCACTATTGGCAAAGGGTTACGGCATTTTTGGCTGATGAGGCCTGAATTTGTGGTTAAACCAATTGGAACATAAAACGATTGTACGGGGCGGTTGTATTCGTCCCTTTCCGGCGGGGTGATGGCTTTCACCATCAGCAAGTTCATTCAAAATCGGACAGTGCAGGACAGGAAACCCAAAACGTTCAGAAAACAAAAAAAATAGAAAAAGCACACACCAAGAGAAAAGCAGGAAGGCAATTGCTAATTTAGCAGGCTATCTTGCCGACAATCTGTCACACAGGAATGGATATTCAAGACATTTTGACATAAAGCACACTTTGGCAAGTCTTTTGCGTAAACTCCATTGCAACAACAAGTAGAAAAAGGAGGATAAAATATGAATTTCAACAACTTTACTATCAAGGCACAAGAAGCGGTTCAGGAGGCTGTGAACGCGGTGCAAAACCAAGGACAACAGGCTGTGGAACCCGTACACTTGTTGCAAGGAATAATGAAAGTAGGCGAGAACGTCACCAACTTTCTCTTTCAGAAGTTGGGACTTAACGGCCAGCAAATAGCTCTCGTCGTGAGCAAGCAAATCGAGTCGTTACCCAAAGTATCAGGAGGTGAGCCTTATTTGAGTCGTGAGCTGAACGACGTGTTGCAAAAAGCCGTGCAATATTCTAAGGAGCTGGGCGACGAGTTTGTCTCTTTGGAACCGCTAATATTGGCACTGCTGACAGTAAAAAGCACCGCCTCAACCATACTGAAAGATGCAGGGATGACAGAGCGAGAGTTACGCGAAGCCATAAGCGAGCTACGTAAAGGAAACCGTGTAACCTCACAGTCTAGCGAAGATACCTATCAGGCATTGGAAAAATACGCCATCAATCTGAACGAGGCTGCACGTAGCGGAAAACTGGACCCTGTCATTGGACGCGACGAGGAAATACGCCGTGTATTGCAAATCCTGAGCCGACGCACTAAGAATAATCCCATCTTAATAGGAGAACCGGGTACCGGCAAAACGGCTATCGTAGAAGGGTTAGCACATCGTATATTGCGCGGAGATGTCCCCGAAAATCTGAAGAACAAACAGGTCTATTCGCTGGACATGGGCGCATTGGTGGCCGGAGCCAAGTATAAAGGAGAATTTGAGGAACGGTTGAAGGCTGTTATCAACGAAGTAAAGAAGTCGGAAGGGAACATCATCCTCTTCATCGATGAAATACACACCTTGGTAGGAGCCGGGAAAGGAGAAGGCGCAATGGATGCGGCCAATATCCTGAAGCCTGCATTAGCTCGCGGCGAGCTGAGGAGCATAGGAGCCACGACGCTGGACGAATACCAGAAGTATTTTGAAAAAGATAAAGCCTTAGAACGCCGTTTCCAGATAGTCATGGTAAACGAACCAGACACGCTGAGTACCATCTCTATCTTGCGCGGTCTAAAAGAACGATATGAAAACCATCACCACGTGCGCATCAAAGACGATGCCATCATAGCTGCTGTCGAACTGAGCAACCGCTACATCACCGATCGCTTTTTACCCGACAAGGCCATTGACCTCATGGATGAAGCCGCCGCCAAGTTGCGCATGGAAGTAGACTCGGTTCCCGAGGAGCTGGATGAAATCTCACGCAAAATCAAGCAACTGGAGATTGAGCGTGAAGCCATCAAGCGCGAAAACGATACAGCGAAATTGGAACAAATCGGGAAAGAGCTGGCTGAACTGAAGGAGCAGGAAAGCTCGTACAAAGCCAAATGGCAAAACGAGAAAACACTGATGAACAAAATACAGCAGGCCAAAGTGGAAATCGAGCAACTGAAATTCGAAGCTGAGCGTGCCGAACGCGAAGGCGACTATGGCAAAGTGGCCGAAATACGCTACGGCAAGCTGCAAGCCTTGAATAAAGAAATAGAAGAAACGCAACAGAAGCTGCACCAGATGCAGGGAGACAAGGCAATGATTAAGGAAGAAGTAGATGCCGAAGATATTGCAGATGTTGTATCGCGTTGGACGGGCATACCAGTCAGCAAAATGCTACAGAGCGAAAAGGACAAACTACTGCATTTGGAAGAGGAGTTGCACAAACGCGTTATTGGTCAAGATGAAGCCATTGAGGCTGTAGCCGATGCCGTGCGTCGCAGCCGAGCCGGTCTGCAAGACCCCAAACGCCCCATCGGTTCTTTCCTCTTTTTAGGCACTACCGGCGTAGGAAAGACAGAACTGGCCAAGGCTTTGGCCGAGTTCCTTTTTGACGACGAAACCATGATGACGCGCATCGACATGAGTGAGTATCAGGAAAAGCACACAGTGTCTCGCCTGATAGGAGCACCTCCCGGATACGTAGGCTACGACGAAGGCGGACAACTGACCGAAGCCGTAAGGCGTAAGCCCTACTCGGTTGTCTTGTTCGATGAAATAGAAAAGGCACATCCCGACGTATTCAACATCCTACTGCAAGTATTGGATGACGGTCGACTGACGGACAACAAAGGGCGTACAGTGAACTTTAAGAACACTATCATCATCATGACAAGCAACATGGGAAGTTCTTACATCCAAAGCCAAATGGAGAAGATGAACAGTTCAAACAGAAGCGAAATCATCGAAGAAACCAAAGCTGAGGTTATGAACATGCTGAAAAGAAGCATACGACCCGAATTCTTGAACCGCATAGACGAAACCATCATGTTCTTGCCACTGACAGAACAAGAAATAAAGCAAATCGTCTTATTGCAGATAAAGAACGTGCAAAAGATGTTGACAAGCAACGGAGTTGAACTACAACTTTCCGACAATGCCATCAACTTCTTAACACAAACGGGCTACGACCCCGAATTTGGCGCACGCCCTGTAAAACGGGCCATACAACATTACCTATTGAACGACCTGTCTAAACAGTTGTTGTCGCAAGAAGTCGACCATAGCAAACCTATTGTAGTCGACATAAAAGCAGACAAGAGCGGTTTAGCCTTCAAGAATTAAAAAAAGCAAGAACGGCTACTGTCTTAGGATATTTTCCAAGGCGTAGCCGCTTTTTATGCAAGCAACACAGTAGCGAAACAATCATGTAGCAGAAAGATTCCTCAATTGCCCCTGCTACAAGCCATGAAAACTAAATAAAGGTTATTTTCCTGTAAGGAGCCGAATAAATATCGTAACTTTGCAGAAACTTTAGGAAAGCGAAGAAAGAACACCTCAATAACACTTTTAATAGAAGAATAGAACTATGACAATCGATCAATTCAACTTTGCAGGAAAGAAGGCATTTGTTCGTGTGGACTTCAACGTTCCTTTGGACGAAAACTTCAACATCACGGATGATACCCGTATCCGTGCAGCCCTTCCTACCCTAAAAAAGATTTTGGCCGATGGCGGCAGCGTTATAATCGGCTCTCACCTTGGTCGTCCCAAAGGCCCGGTCGACAAATTCTCGTTGAAGCACATCTTGAAGCACGTATCAGAGCTGCTGGAGGTCAATATTTTGTTTGCCGACGACTGCATGAGTGCCGATGCTGCGACCAAAGCCGCCACACTGAGCCCCGGCGAAGTGCTGATGTTGGAAAACCTGCGCTTCTACGCTGAAGAAGAGGGTAAGCCCAGAGGTTTGGCTGAGGACGCGACCGACGAGCAAAAAGCAGCTGCAAAAAAAGAAATAAAAGAAAAGCAGATAGAATTTTCCAAGAGACTCGCATCGTATGCAGACTGCTACGTGAACGATGCTTTCGGTACAGCCCACCGTGCTCATGCTTCAACAGCACTGATGGCCAAGTATTTCGACAAGGACCACAAAATGTTTGGCTACCTCATGGAGAAAGAAGTAAAGGCTGTAGACAAAGTACTGAACGACATTCGCCGCCCGTTTACCGCCATTATGGGAGGCTCAAAGGTATCAACCAAGATTGAGATTATTGAGAATCTGCTGAACAAAGTAGACAATCTCATCATCACAGGCGGCATGACTTACACCTTCACCAAGGCCATGAATGGCAAAATCGGACTTTCAATCTGCGAAGATGACAAGTTGGATTTGGCACTCGACATTATGAAGAAGGCCAAAGAGAAAGGTGTCAACCTGGTTTTGGCTGTAGATGCCAAAATTGCCGATTCGTTCTCTAACGATGCAAACACAAAGTTCTGCAAAGTAAACGAAATCCCCGATGGATGGGAAGGTCTGGATATAGGACCTGAGAGCGAAAAGCTCTTTGCCGATGTAATCAAACAATCCAAGACAATCCTGTGGAACGGACCTACAGGTGTATTCGAGTTTGAAAACTTCACGCACGGCTCGCGCAGTGTAGGCGAAGCCATCGTGGAAGCAACGAAAAACGGAGCATTCTCCCTCGTAGGCGGTGGAGATTCTGTGGCTTGTGTGAATAAATTCGGTTTAGCCAGCGGCGTATCTTATGTATCGACAGGTGGCGGAGCATTGCTCGAAGCCATCGAAGGCAAGGTTCTGCCTGGCATTGCAGCCATCAATGAATAACACTAATTTTCAATAAGACAGAGGCAGCTCGTTCTTTATCTGACGGGTTGCCTTTTTTACTACAAATTTTACCCATGAAACATTCTTTACTCTTACCCTTGCTGTTGATTGCCGGTTGGCTTATCCCACTATCGTCACAAGCTACAGAACTGAATTCCAATACAGAACAAGAACAAAACAATACGCTGAAAAACATAACAAACACATTAAAAGAACGCATCACCCTGCAAGGTTATGTACAGGCAGCATACACTTACGACGACGCAGGAAACAAAAAAGCTAATAGCTTTGAACTGAAACGAGCCATTTTGATGGCTCGTGGAAAAATTACAGACCATTGGTCATGCTATTTCATGTACAGTTTCGCCAACACAGGCAAGATTTTGGAAGCCTATACCGAATACCATTTCCTACCGGAACTGAGCGTACGATTAGGGCAGTTCAAGACCGCGTTCACGTTGGAGAACCAACTGTCCCCAAGCACGGTAGAATTGATAAACATCTATTCTCAGGCGACCAGTTATTTGGCGGGATACAATAGCAGCGACCCCCTGTATGGTTCGAACAGCGGACGAGACCTAGGTATTCTTTTTTATGGAGACTTATTTCATGGTTTGCTAAATTACAACTTTGCCGTAATGAACGGACAGGGAATAAACAAAAAAGACGGCAATAACTTCAAGGATATCGTAGGAAAGCTCACGGTACATCCTTTGAATTGGGTCACACTCGGAGGCTCCTTCGTGCGAGGAAGGGGATGTGCCGTAACCACCTCGGATGTTAACCCAACTCTACAAGCAGGAGACAACTACACACGCAACCGTTGGTCGGCTGGTGCAATATTTGCCTTCAAGCCCATCGACCTCCGAACCGAATACCTCGAAGGACGCGATGGAAGCGTGCGCAGCAATGGTTATTACCTTACGGCAGCGGCACACGTACTACCCAAGTTTGATGTCATACTATCCTACGATTATTTTAACCGGAACAAGGTTCAAGATGATAAACAGACCAACTATGTAGCGGGTGTTCAATGGTGGTTCTATCCCAAATGCCGTCTGCAAATCCAATATACATATTGCGACCCTCATCATGGCTCACACTCGAACTTATTGCAAACCCAAGTGCAAGTGCGCTTTTGACAAGATACTTCTTCCGCCTGTCTCCTCCACAAAAAGAACCATCCTTTACCAACAACACACAGAAATACAATCCGTAATATTTTCACGCATATATATCAAGCGAACATTATGAACGAACAAACCATACAACAGCAATACGACCACATAACCAACCTCCTAACCCAACAAAGACTCAAGGAAGCACTCGACGGACTAAAAGGAATGCTCGGACAGTACAACAACTATGAACTTACCAACCGACTGGCCCAAATCGAGATGACCTACAACTACATGCTGCTCTACATGAAACAAGGAACAGCCGACCCACAACGCAATGCCCTCCATCTGAAACTGCTTGCACAAACATGGGAGACAACCGACCAGACACGCACAATCCTGCTGGACAGAGTTTCCTCCCGCTACTACCACACGATACGACGCACTCCTACCCTAATCCCTTCGGGAACGGATCTGAAACAGTATTTGCAGGAACTTGAGACTTTGAGCGACAACCAGACCACTGCACAGCTCTCAACCGCCAACCAACAATCTGTACAAGAACTGCTCGCCCGCCACGAAGCCCTCAGCCGCGACCTTTTCCTTACAACATGGACAAATAGCCAATGGACCTCCCGGGATGCAAACAATGCAACCCTGCTTCTTGCCTCGCAACAGTTGTCAGCAAGCGACATCGCCCTGTTTACCTCTGCCGTCACACTAAGCCTTACCGAACAGTTCGACATGCTGAAACTGGACTGGCTCCTTACTGCTACCGAGCACAAAGCAACCATAGTAAGCCAACGGGCCTTGGTAGGCCTGGTAATGGCTCTGTACATTCATGCCAACCGACTGCCTTTCTACCCCGAACTGGAAATGCAAATCTCACTGCTGAACGAAGATGGCAGCCTGAGCAGACAATTCAACCGCATTTATATACAGCTATTACGCAGTCAAGGCACCGAAAAGATTAACCAGAAGATGCGCGAAGAAATCATTCCCGAGATGATGAAAAATGCCCGCTTCGTGCGCAATTTGCGGTTCGACCACGATGAGTCAGCCGAGGAAGAAGACCGAAATCCCGACTGGGAAGACACCATCAGGCAATCTGGCTTGGGCGACAAACTACGCGAGATGAACGAACTACAGCAAGAAGGCTCGGATGTGTACATGAGTACCTTTGCCCACCTCAAGGGAAATCCCTTCTTCCGAGAACTATGTAATTGGTTCCGCCCTTTCTCACTGACACAGACCGACGTGGCACGCGAACTAGGAAACAAATCCACAGACGACAAAGGAAACACCATGATGAACCTGCTGCTATCATCCGGCTTCTTCTGCGACAGCGATAAGTACTCGCTCTGTTTCGTCATGGCCCACATCCCGCAGGCACAACGCGACATGATACTGGGACAAATGACTGCACATCAGGATTTAAGCGAACTTATGGGCGACAAGGACGAAACCGGACTAAAGCAATACGCTTCCCGCCCCGAAGTCGTCAGCAACCTCTACATACACGACCTCTACCGTTTCTATAAACTCTATCCGCGCCGCAACGAGTTCTACGACATCTTTGCCAAAGAGCTACAACTGCATACGAAGCCCATCCTCAACGATATCCTATCTGCGCCAACCCTGATGAACGAGGTCGCCGAGTTCCACTTCAAGAAGAAAGACTACACACGGGCTTTCGAGATATACCAATACCTCACCGAGCGTGACCAAACCAATGCCGAACTGTTCCAGAAGAGCGGTTACTGCCTGCAAAAGGGAAGGCACTACGCAGAGGCTGTCGAAAGCTATCTGCGTGCCGACCTGCTGAAGCCCGACAACATATGGACCATACACCACCTCGCCACATGCTACCGCCACCTGAACAACTACAAAGAAGCGATGCACTACTACCACAAAGCCGAGACCATGCAACCCGACAACCGCAACATTATCTACTACAGCGGCGTATGCCTGGCCGACCAGAAACGCTACGACGAGGCCTTGCAATACTTCTTCAGGCTCGACTTACTAGAGAGCGATAGCCAGAAGACATGGCGAGCTATAGCCTGGTGCTACTTCGCCCTCGGCAAGTACGAACAAGCTGCACGCTACTACGACCGCATACTGGCAGCACGTCCCCAGGCATCGGACTATCTCAACGCCGGGCATGTGGCTTGGGTATCGAAACAGACCGAACAGGCCGTTTCCTTCTACACACAAGCCATGCAGCTGTGTGACGGACAAGAAGCTTTCCGCAAGCTCTTCAATTACGACAAAGAGGAACTGCTGCGCAAAGGCATTGCGCCAGGAGACGTGTCCTTGATGATCGATGCCATCATATCATAACTCCAACATACGCTTCTCACGTACAAGGTCGTTCTCGTTCAGCTGTGGCGAAGGGACAGTACAAGTCTTGATACAATCGCCGGGACGGCACGTATAGTTATAATAAGCCAGCAATTGACCGTCCAACGACTCGGGCGGAAGCAGTTCGCCTTTCAGTTCGAGAAAATCGTCCATCGAGGTACTGTCCGAGTGCTTGACAAACAAAATGCGGCGAGCTATGGGGTTGCGGTTATAGTCCAGACTAAGGTAAAGTCCTTTCAACATACGTGGAAACTCGTACATGGGTAACTGTAGATAAATGGTGAACAAGGCCAATTGGGGAGTTTCACGCTCGTTGAAGAGGATGTAGGCATTCTGGTGATTGCTGAACAGCCCCGTACCGAGATGCGTCGTGCCATAAGCACTCATGTGTACCACACTGACGCTGTCGCCGCTCTCGGCAGGCATGATGAGATAAGGCTCCACCTTCAACGCGTTGGTCGACGAGGACAGGCTGTAGCTGATATAAATGCCACTATAATTGTACACATCCTGCACCGAGCGTGCCATCTCGTCGACCAAGGCAGCCAGCACTGGGTTGCTGCGCTGTCCACCCTCCGTTGCAGGCTCAAGCTGGAAGAGCCGTTCACGCAGCTCGCCAACGGTGCCCAGCAAACGTTTCTTCGACAAGTTGTTCACTTGAGAGAGCATAGTCCAGTGCTTCCTCCGGGTCCATACCCTTGCGCATACAGCCAATGTAAGTGGGCAACACGCTAGAGTAGAGCGACGACAACACGCTGGCCGTCATGCCTACATAGTCGTTCCTTAAAAGATGCGTTACCACTTAATAGTCAACAGATTAATATGCTATTTGCTTTGAGATATCTGCAAGTTTTTGTATCTTTACGGTTGAAAACTTGCAGATTATATGATAAACAAGACCTGT
>CALULL010000019.1 GCA_944321465.1 uncultured Bacteroides sp. | reverse complement strand
TCTGCATCTTTACCCGCGCGGCAACGGGAATGCGTTTCAACATTGCTTCCTGACGCCACCTCTCTTGCCGAGAGAGGTAGTGTTCCGGCGGCAAAGGTAGGCAAAATGCCACATATGAGCAACTAATGTGCAAGAAAATTTTGTTTCCCTCGCTCCCGGGCTTCCCGGCGGGCTCGTCCGGCGGCCAATGGGGCTTCCTCCCCGCAGGCGGGGGCGGGCAAGGGAGGATGGAAGGGGGTGCCGGGATGCGCGGATGCGTTGTGTATAGCGTTGTGTATCTGTGAATAATGTTCCGTTACCGGAAAAACCGCCTGCGGCCGTCCGCCTGCCCGTGGCCGATGCCCGGACGGCCCTGCGTGCCGCCTGCGGGGCATCGGACGGCGTGGCGCGCGTACGGCGGAAGGGGGCTGTCGGCGCGCAAAACGCGTAAATAAAAATCTTAAAGCCCGGGCGGGGGAGGAAGGATCCGGACGTGGCCGCCCGGACGCTTCCCGGGGCGGCCGCGCGGTCGATTTCGCGGCCCTTCCGGCGGGCTATGCGCATAAGGCACAGCCAGATATGCTCCCGTCCCCTCTCTCGGCAAGAGAGCTATCGCCCTCCTCCCCCCACTCTATCCCCTCCCACTTCCCTCACCCCACGGAACACGGCAGCCACCCCCGGCACAGCCGACACGCCTCCGCGCGTCCCCGCCCGGGCACACCTCCGCCAGCAAGCGGGCACAGGCGTGCCGCCACGCAGGCAAAGGTCTGCGGGCAAGGGGGCGAAGGTGCGCCCGCAGGCCGTCACACGGAAAGGCGGACGGGAAGGAAGGTTATAGCATTCAGGAACAATTGGTTAGAACAGGAGCAACAAGGACTTGCCTGTCGAGGGGAGTAGTCCTGCAAGATCTGGACGAAAAGGGAACACCGCCGGGCAGACAGGCTCCGGCGGAACGGACGGACGGTGACGCTACATGGGGTCGACATCGTAGTAGACGAGGACGGAACGGAAACGCTCGTCGGCCAACACCTCTTGCTGCACCTGCCGCAGGTATTGGCGCACACGTGCCATAGGAGCCTTCACCTCCACCTTCAGCATGATTTTTCGTATGAACAATGTCTGCACCCGGGCCACGGGAGGTTTGTCCGGCCCCAGCACGCGCGAGCCGAAAATGGCCCGCATGTGTTCGCCCATTGTAGTGGCGGCCTGCTCTACACGGGTCTCGTCGCGATGTTTCAGGTAGACATAAACGAGGCGATAGAAGGGCGGATAACGGAACATCTCGCGTTCGGACAGCTGCCCGGCGGCCATGCCCTCGTAGTCGTTGTGCATCACCTGGGCGATGATGGGGTGGTCGATGCTCTTGGTCTGCAACAACACGTGTCCCTGCCCGCTCTTGCGCCCGGCGCGTCCCGCCACCTGAGCCATGAGCTGAAAGGCGCGTTCGTAGGCGCGGAAGTCGGGATAGTTGAGCATGGTGTCGGCGTTGAGAATGCCCACGACGCTCACGCGGTCGAAGTCCAGCCCCTTGGACACCATCTGGGTGCCGATGAGAATGTCGGTGCGTCCGGCGGCAAAGTCGTCGATGATGCGCTCGTAGGCCGTGCGGGTACGGGTGGTGTCGAGGTCCATGCGGGCCACCCGGGCTTCGGGGAAGAGGGCGCGTATGTCGTCCTCTATCTTCTCCGTGCCAAAGCCGTGGGCACGCAGGTCGACTCCTTCGCAGGCAGGGCAGCGGCGGGGAACGGCATAGGTGGCACCGCAGTAGTGGCACGTCAGCTGGCCCAGGCCGCGATGGTAAGTGAGGCTGACATCGCAATTCTTGCAGCGGGGCACCCAGCCGCACGTGTGGCATTCCAGCATAGGTGCAAAGCCGCGCCGGTTCTGGAAGAGAATGATCTGCTCCTGACGTTCGAGAGCTTCGCGGACATACTGCAACAACAAAGGCGAGAAGGGCCCGTTCATGCGCTTCTTGCGGGTCAGTTCCTTGATGTCGACGGGCAACACCTGGGGCAGCCTGACTGCCTGATGCCGCTGCGTCAGGGTGGCCAGGGCGTACTTGCCCGTCTGCGCGTTATGCCACGTCTCGAGCGAGGGAGTGGCCGTGCCCAGCAGTACCTTGGCACCTTGCTGTATGGCCAGTACGACGGCAGCGTTGCGGGCATGGTAGCGAGGGGCGGGGTCTTGCTGTTTGTAGGTGTTCTCGTGCTCCTCGTCCACGATGACCAACCCCAGCCGACGGAAGGGCAGGAACACCGACGAACGCACGCCAAGGATGATGTCGTAGTCGTGCTCCGTCAGCTGTTTCTGCCAGATTTCCACGCGCTCGGCATCGGGAAACTTCGAGTGGTAGACTCCCAGCCGATGGCCGAAGACGCGCCTGAGGCGTTCGGTTATCTGAGCCGTAAGGGCTATCTCTGGCAAGAGGTAGAGCACCTGCCTCCCGTGACGTATGGTCTCTTCGATGAGATGGATGTAGACCTCGGTCTTTCCGCTGGCCGTGACCCCGTGGAGCAGGCAGACATCGTGTGTGCGCAGCCCCCGGCGTATGTCGTCGAGTGCCTGCTGCTGGGCCTGGCTCAGGGGGTTAAGGGGAACAGTCTGCAAAGGCGAGCCGGTGTCCAGCCTGCCCGTCTCGCGCCGGTATGCCTCGAACACGCCCTTGTCCACCAGCGACGACAGGGCCGAGGCCGACTGACCGGCGGCCTGCAACAACTCCTTGCGCGAGACGCTGCGGGGCTGCGGGCCAAGGATGCCCGACAGCTCGACGTACTTCATAAGCAGCGACAATTGGCGGGGCGCACGGGCCAGACGGTCGAACAGCTCGTGCAGACGCTCCTCACTGCACAGGCCGGAGGCAAGGCGCACGCACGACTCGGTGCGCGGCTTGTAGCTGCGGCGCAACTCCTCCTTGACGAAGACGGCCTCGCGCTCGATGAGCGACTTCACCACGCCCAGCACGCCCGCCAGGCCACTCTCCTTCTCCAGCCGTGTGACGCTCTGCACGGGGTCGGCCAGAAGCAGGTCGAGCACCTTCTGCTCGCGCCCGGACAGGGGGGTATCGGCCTCGTAGTCGGGGTTCAGTTCCACCACCGTCTCGCTCTCTATCTTCAGGCCCGAGGGCAAGGCCGCCTTGCAGACATCGCCCAGCGTGCAGAGATAGTAGTCGGCCACCCACTGCCAGAACCTGAACTGCCCCGGCAGCAGCACGGGATGGGGGTCGAGCACGGCCGAGACGGCCTTCACCTCGTAGCCCTCGGGAGGCCGGAAGTGGACGTTCTGCACGATGGCCGTGTAGAACTTCTTCCGCCCGAAGGGCACCACCACCCGGCTGCCGCGTGCCACCTCGCCCGCCATGTCGGGCGGCAGCGAGTAGGTGAAGCAAGCATTCAGCGGCAGGGGCAATATGACATCGACAAACGTTTCCATACCGCCGACAAAGATACAACAAAGAACGCCTCGCCGCGCCGCCCGCCTGCAAAAAGCCCCACCCCGCCGCAGGAAAGCCCGCAGACAAGGGCAACTTGCGCCCCGGCACGCAGATTTCCGTCCGCAGGAGGCACAAGTAAACCTATTTTAGGTTACCTTTGCCACAGAATGAACCTTCAACACCGACAACATGGATACAGACAAGAAACTACGCCGCCCGCGGACAGGCCGCCAGCTGGCAGGCGTGTGTGCCGCCCTGGCCGACTTCTTCGGGCTGGATGCCACCGTGGTGCGCGTCGCCTATGCCCTGCTGACCTGCTTCACGGCCTTTGCGGGCATTCCCATCTACCTCATCCTGTGGCTCATCATCCCCGAAGCCGAGAACCGCGAATAGCCACCTCCGCCTCCCTCCCCACGGCAGGCAACCGACACACCCAAAGCACATCCGCAACATGATACACGTAGGAATAACAGGCGGCGACGGATATGCCGCCGGCGAGCTGATACGCTTGCTCATCAACCACCCCGACACCGAGATAGCCTTCGTCCACAGCACCCGCCACGCCGGACGGCGCGTGGACAGCCTTCACCCCGGACTGAAGGGCGAGACCGACCTCGCCTTCACCGCCCAGCTGCCAGCCGAAGAGGCCGACGTACTCTTCCTCTGCGACCGCCGCACGGGCTCGGGCCGCCAGGCCACGGCCCGCGACCTGCCCCCCGGGCTGCGGCTGATAGACCTCTCGCCCGACTTCCGCCTGGCCCCGGCAGACGAGGGCTTCGTCTACGGCCTGCCCGAGCTGAACCGCCGCGCCACCTGCCAAGCCCTGCACACGGCCTGCCCCGGCCCGCTGGCCACCTGCGTGCTGCTGGGACTGCTGCCCTTGGCCAAGAACATGCTGCTGGGCACCGACGTGACAGCCTTCGTACTGACAGCCGCCACCGAGACAGCCGAAACACGCCCCCAGGCCGGACGCTACGACTGGCGCACGGACAACGCAGCCGTCTACCAAGCCTTCGTCCACCCCGAGTGCGAGGAAGTGACCCGCGTCCTGCAATCCACCCAGCTCAGCTTCCAGTCGTCGGTCCACCTCGTCCCCTGCCACGGCAACTTCGCCCGGGGCATCTACGCCACCCTGCTGACACACACCCGCGTGGCACTCGACGAAATCGTTCCCCTCTACCGCGACTACTACGCCCGCGACTCCTTCACCCACCTCAGCCCCGACCCCGTAGACCTGAAGCAGGTCGCGGGCACCAACAAGTGCCTGCTCCACCTGCAGAAGGACGGCGACCGCCTGCTCGTCACCTCGGCCATCGACAACCTGCTGAAAGGCTCCGCCGGACAGGCCGTCCACAACATGAACCTCATGTTCAACCTCGAAGAGACCACCGGCCTGCGGCTGAAGGCCACGGCTTTCTGAGGCGGGATGCAACTATATTAATAAGGTAGCACAGGCGGCGCAGGGCACGAATGCTCCACAGGGGAGAATGCCGCGCAAAAAGCACGACTGCCACCGTCATCAGCATCCGCCAAGAGGCACACCTTTCCCCGCCCGGGAGCAGACCTGTGCCCCTCGGCGGGCGAACCTGCACCACCAAGCGGGCACAGGTCCGCCACCCCGGCAGGGCACACGAAGAAAAACGCTGCCGGAGGTGTAAAAAGACGGAAAAAGCTTTCCGTGCTGACGCAAAATGCCGTACTTTTGCGCCCGTGAGAGTCAAAAAGAAAGAGGGCGGACGCTATCGCCTCTCAAAAAGGCACTCAACGCCCCGGAGGGCCGCAAGGCCACGGGACGGCGGCAACGACCTAACAAACCACACAATATCGATATGTCTAACTTAAGATTCAGAGTAGTAGAAAAGGCTTTCAACGCGGAGCCTTTGGAGGTGGCGGCACCTGCGCAACGCCCCGACGAGTACTTTGCCAAGTACGTGTTCAACCGCGAAAAGATGTTCAAGTACCTGCCGAGCCGCGTGTTCGAGAAGCTGACCAACGCCATGGACAACGGCGCGGCGCTGGACCGCGACATTGCCGACGCCGTGGCCGACGGCATGCGCCGCTGGGCCAGCGAGCTGGGCGCCACGCACTACACGCACTGGTTCCAGCCCCTGACGGAGGGCACGGCGGAGAAGCACGACGCCTTTGTGGAGCACGACGGCAAGGGCGGTGTCATCGAGGAGTTCTCGGGCAAGCTGCTGGTGCAGCAGGAGCCGGACGCGTCGTCGTTCCCCAACGGCGGCATACGCAACACGTTCGAGGCGCGCGGATACTCGGCCTGGGACCCCTCGTCGCCTGTGTTCGTGGTGGACGACACGCTGTGCATCCCCACCGTGTTCATCGCCTACACGGGCGAGTCGCTCGACTACAAGGCACCGCTGCTGCGCGCCCTGCGGGCGGTGGACAAGGCGGCCACGGCGGTGTGCCACTACTTCGACCCGGACGTAAGGCGCGTCACCGCCTACCTGGGCTGGGAGCAGGAGTACTTCCTGGTGGACGCTGGCCTGTACGCAGCCCGTCCCGACCTGCTGCTGACGGGACGCACGCTCATGGGCCACGAAGCGTCGAAGAACCAGCAACTCGAGGACCACTACTTCGGAGCCATCCCCACGCGCGTGGCGGCCTTCATGAAGGACCTGGAGGTGCAGGCACTGGAGCTGGGCATCCCCGTCAAGACGCGCCACAACGAGGTGGCCCCCAACCAGTTTGAGCTGGCCCCCATCTTCGAGCCGTGCAACCTGGCCGTGGACCACAACATGCTGCTCATGTCGCTCATGCGCAAGATAGCCCGCCAGCACGGCTTCCGGGTGCTGCTGCACGAGAAGCCCTTCAAGGGCGTGAACGGCAGCGGCAAGCACAACAACTGGTCGCTGGGCACCGACACGGGCGTGCTGCTCATGGCACCGGGACGCACGCAGGAGGAGAACCTGCGGTTCATCACCTTCATCGTCAACACGCTGATGGCCGTCTACCGACACAACGGCCTGCTGAAGGCTTCCATCATGAGCGCCACCAACGCCCACCGCCTGGGAGCCAACGAGGCACCGCCCGCCATCATCTCGTCCTTCCTGGGCACGCAGCTGAGCCGCGTGCTGGACCACATGGAGGAAAGCTCCACCGACGACCTCATCGGCCTGGGCGGCAAGCACGGCCTGAAGCTGGACATCCCGCAGATACCCGAGCTGCTCATCGACAACACCGACCGCAACCGCACCTCGCCCTTCGCCTTCACGGGCAACCGGTTCGAGTTCCGCGCCGTAGGCTCGGAGGCCAACTGCGCCAGTGCCATGATAGCCCTGAACACGGCGATGGCCGAGCAGCTGATACAGTTCAAGCACGACGTGGACGCACTCATCGAGCAGGGCGAGCCCAAGGTGAACGCCATCATACAAGTGGTGCGCGAGTACATCAGGCAGAGCAAGCCCATCCGCTTCGACGGCAACGGCTACAGCGACGAGTGGAAGGCCGAGGCACAGCGGCGGGGGCTGGACTGCGAGACGTCGTGCCCCGTCATCTTCGACCAGTACCTTGCGCCGGAGACGGTGGCCATGTTCGAGTCCGTGGGCGTGATGAACCGCAAGGAACTGCGGGCGCGCAACGAGGTGAAGTGGGAGACCTACACCAAGAAGATACAGATAGAGGCCCGCGTGCTGGGCGACCTGGTGATGAACCACATCGTGCCCGTGGCCACCAAGTACCAGTCCAAGCTCATCGACAACGTGTACAAGATGCAGAGCATATTCCCCGCCGAGGAAGCCAACCGCCTGTCGGCCCAGAACCTGGCCATCATCCGCGAGATAGCCGAGCACACCAGCTACATCAAGGAGCACGTGGACAACATGGTGGAGGCACGCAAGGTGGCCAATCGCATCGCCGACGAGCGCGAGAAGGCCGTCGCCTACCACGACAACATAGCCCCCATGCTGGAACAGATACGCTACCACATCGACAAGCTGGAGCTGATAGTGGACGACCAGATGTGGACGCTGCCCAAGTACCGCGAACTGCTCTTCATACGCTGAGCAGACGCGACAACATGCCACCCGCCGCCCGTGACGGCACCCCCGTGGGGGCAGACCTCTGCCCTCACGGGGGCAAAGGAAAGCCCGGCGACAGGCAAAGGTCTGCCAGCGGGCGGGTAAAGGAGCCCCCGGAAGGGAGACTCCTTTAGTCTTTTTTAATACAACAAAGCGTTAAACCACGGCAACAAGAGCACATCTAACAGAGTTATACAAACATAGGAACAAGCTAATACTACGACATGACATGAGGAAGAGAGTGAAATGGGGCATCGTGGCCGTCATCATTGCCGCAGCGGCAGGCGTGGGCCTGTACACGCAGATGCCCAGACAGAACGAAGAACTGGCCGAAGCCGACAAGGTGATGGCCGCCCCACAGACGAAGACGGCGTTGAACGTCAACGCCGTGGTGCTTGCGCCCCAAATGCTCAGCGAGGAAATACCCATCATAGGCACCCTGCTGCCCGACGAGGAAGTGGACCTGTCGTTCGAGACCTCGGGCAAAATCGTCGCCATAAACTTCCAGGAAGGTTCTACCGTGAAGCAAGGACAGTTGCTGGCCAAGGTGAACGACCGCCACCTGCAAGCCCAGCTGCAACGGCTGCTGGCCCAGGTGAAGCTGGCCGAGGACCGTGTGTACCGGCAGGAGACCCTGCTCAGGCGCGATGCCGTCAGCCAGGAAGCCTACGAGCAGGTCAAGACCGACCTGGCCACGCTCAACGCCGACATCGAGAGCGTGAAGGCACAAATCGAACAGACCGAACTGCGCGCCCCCTTCGACGGGGTGATAGGCCTGCGGCAGGTGAGTGTGGGCAGCTATGCCTCGCCCTCGACCATCGTAGCCACGCTCACCAAAGTGGTGCCGCTGAAGGTAGAGTTTGCCGTGTCCGAACGCTATGCCGCCGACATCGAGCGGGGTGCCAACCTGAGCTTCACGCTCGAAGGCTCGCTCAACACCTACCAGGCGCAAGTCTACGCCCGCGAGTCGCGCATCGACCCCGACACCCGCACCCTCACCGTGCGTGCCCTCTACCCCAACCCGGCAGGAGCAGTCATGCCAGGCCGCTACGTCTCCATCAGCCTCAAGCGGCAGGAGCTGGAGGACGCGCTGGCCGTGCCCTCCGAGGCCATCATCCCCGAGATGGGCAAGGACAAGGTGTTCTGCTACCGAAGCGGCAAAGCCGAACCGACGGACATCGTGACGGGCGTGCGCACCGAGGGCCTGGTGCAAGTGGTGCGGGGGCTGGCACAGGGCGACACCATCATCACCTCGGGCATACAGCAGCTGCGCACGGGCATGGCCGTGAGCATAGACCGGCTGGAACAGCAGTAGTCCGCCCACATACACGCAAAACACACACGCCATGAACATATCCGAACTAAGCATACGCCGCCCGGTACTGTCCACCGTGCTCACCATCATCATCCTGCTGTTTGGCCTAATAGGCTACAGCTCGCTGGGCGTGCGCGAATACCCGTCGGTGGACAATCCCATCATCTCCGTGCAATGCTCGTACACGGGAGCCAACGCCGATGTCATCGAAAACCAGATAACCGAACCGCTGGAGCAGAACATCAACGGCATCCCCGGCATACGCTCGCTGACCAGCGTCAGCCAGCAGGGACAGAGCCGCATCACGGTGGAGTTCGAACTGTCGGTCGACCTTGAAACTGCGGCCAACGACGTGCGCGACAAGGTGTCGCGCGCACAACGCTACCTGCCCGACGACTGCGACCCTCCCACCGTGTCGAAGGCCGATGCCGATGCCACCCCCATACTGATGGTAGCCCTGCAAAGCAACAAGCGGTCGCTGCTGGAACTGAGCGAGATTGCCGACCTCACGGTGAAGGAACAGCTGCAGACCATAGCGGACGTGAGCGGTGTCAACATCTGGGGAGAGAAGAAATACTCCATGCGCCTGTGGCTCGACCCTACGAAGATGTCGGGCTACGGCATCACCCCCGTCGACGTGAAGGAGGCCATCGACCGTGAGAACATCGAGCTGCCCTCGGGCAGCATAGAGGGCAACACCACCGAGCTGACCATCCGCACGCTGGGCCTCATGCACACGCCCGAGGAATTCAATAACCTTATTATAAAGGAAGAGAACGGGCGCATCATCCGCTTCAGCGACATAGGGCGGGCCGAACTGGGGGCCGCCGACCTGAAGAGCTACATGAAGATGAACGGAGTACCGATGGTGGGCGTGGTGGTAGTGCCGCAGCCGGGAGCCAACCACATCGAGATAGCCGACGCCGTCTACGACCGCATGGAGCGCATGCGCAAGGACCTGCCCGAGGACGTGAGCTACACCTACGGCTTCGACAACACGCGCTTCATACGCGCCTCTATCAGCGAGGTGGAGAAGACGGTCTACGAGGCCTTCGTGCTCGTCATCATCATCATCTTCCTCTTTCTGCGCGACTGGCGGGTGACGCTCGTGCCGTGCATCGTCATCCCCGTCTCGCTCATCGGCGCCTTCTTCGTCATGTACGTGGCCGGGTTCTCCATCAACGTGCTGTCCATGCTGGCCGTAGTGCTGGCGGTGGGCCTGGTGGTGGACGATGCCATCGTCATGACCGAGAACATCTACGTGCGCATCGAGCAAGGCATGTCACCGCGACAGGCGGGCATAGAAGGCTCGAAGGAAATCTTCTTCGCCGTCATCTCGACCACCGTCACGCTGGTGGCTGTGTTCCTGCCCATCGTCTTCATGGAAGGCACCACCGGACGGCTGTTCAGGGAGTTCAGCTTCGTGGTGTCGGGGGCCATCCTCATCTCGGCCTTTGCCGCCCTGACGTTCACCCCCATGCTGGCCACCAAGCTGCTGAAGCGGCAGGAGCGCAAAAGCTGGTTCTACCGCGCCACCGAGCCTTTCTTCCTCGGCCTGAACCGGGGCTACAGCCGCTCGCTGGCCGCCTTCTTGCGCGTCAGGTGGGTAGCCGTCGTCTTCACGCTGCTGACACTGGCCGTCATCCTCGTCCTGTGGAACCGCATTCCCTCCGAAATGGCCCCGCTGGAGGACCGTTCGCAGATAACCGTCAACACCAGCGGTGCCGAGGGTGTGACCTACGAGTACATACGGGACTATACCGAGCGCATCAACGACGTGGTGGACTCCATCATCCCCGATGCCCAGGCCGTGACGGCACGCGTATCGAGCGGCAGCGGCAACATACGCATCACGCTGAAGGACATCAAGGAGCGCGACTACTCGCAGATGGAAGCCGCCGAACGGCTGTCGAGGGCCGTGCGGCACGAGACGAAGGCACGCGCCTTCGTGCAGCAGGCATCGTCGTTCGGCGGGCGCAGGGCCAGCATGCCCGTGCAGTACGTGCTGCAGGCCACCAATCTGGAAAAGCTGCAAGAGGTGCTGCCCGAGTTCATGGAGCGCGTCTACGAGAACCCCGTCTTCCAGATGGCCGATGTCGACCTGAAGTTCAGTGACCCCGAGGCACGCATCAACATCAACCGCGACAAGGCGGGAGCTATGGGCGTGAGCACGCGCAACATCGCCCAGACGCTGCAATACGGCCTGAGCGGACAACGCATGGGCTACTTCTACATGAACGGAAAGCAATACGAGATACTCGCCGAGATAAACCGCCAGCAGCGCAACAAGCCCACCGACCTCGTGGGCCTCTACATCCGCAACGACCAGGGCGACATGGTGCAGCTGGACAACCTGGTGGAGATTGCCTACGCCACCGCCCCCCCCAAGCTCTACCGCTACAACCGCTTCGTCTCGGCCACTGTGTCGGCCGGGCTGGCCGAGGGCAAGACCATAGGGCAGGGCCTGGACGAGATGGACAAGATAGCTGCCGAACTGCTCGACGACACCTTCCGCACCGCCCTTGCGGGCGACTCGAAGGACTACCGCGAAAGTGCATCGAGCCTCATGTTTGCCTTCGTTCTGGCCATCGTCCTCATCTACCTCATACTGGCCGCCCAGTTCGAGAGTTTCAAGGACCCGCTCGTCATCATGCTCACCGTGCCTCTGGCCATAGCCGGAGCACTCATCTTCATGTATGGCGCAGGCATCACGATGAACATCTTCAGCCAGATTGGCATCATCATGCTCATAGGGCTGGTGGCCAAGAACGGCATCCTCATCGTGGAGTTTGCCAACCAGAAGCAGGAGCACGGCGAGGACAAGATGACGGCCATACGCGACGCAGCCCTGCAGCGGCTGCGCCCCATCCTGATGACAAGCGCGGCCACCGTGCTGGGACTCATCCCCCTGGCCTTTGCCACCGGCGAGGGAGCCAACCAGCGCATCGCTATGGGCACGGCGGTGGTGGGAGGCATGATTCTGTCGACCGTGCTCACCATGTACATCGTGCCTGCCATCTACAGCTACATCGCAACCGAACGGAACCCCCTAAAGAAAGACTGACGAAACGCCCCATGAACAGAAAGAACCTACGCATAGCCGCCGCCCTGGCACTGGCCCTGACTGCCGCCGCCGTGCAGGCACAACCCCGCACCTACACCCTGAAGTCGTGCCTCGAAGAGGGACTGCTCAACAACTACTCGCTGCGCATCGCCAAGAACGACGAACAGGCGAGCCGCAACAACGCCACCCTGGCCAACGCCGGATACCTGCCCACGCTCGACCTCAGCGCGGGCTACCAGCTCGACGCGGGCACCACCCGCAGCACCCTGCGCGAGACGGGGCAGAGGGTGACCGAGAAGAACGTCGTGGACCAGACCGTAGACGTGGGGCTCGACCTGAACTGGACGCTCTTCGACGGCTTCAACATATCCACCAACTACCGCCAACTGCAACTGCTGCGCCAGCAAGGCGAGCTGAACACACGCATCGCCCTGGAGGACTTCGTGGCCGCGCTGGCCGCCGAGTACTACAACTTCGTGCAGCAGAAGATACGACTGAAGAACCTGCGCTACGCCGTCCAGCTCTCCAAGGAACGCCTGCGCATCGTCGAGGCGCGCTACCACATAGGCAGCTTCTCGCGGCTGGACTACCAGCAGGCCAAGGTCGACTTCAATGCCGACAGCGCCAGCTACATGAAGCAGCAGGAGCTGCTGCACACCTCGCGCATAAACCTGAACGAGCTGATGGCCATCGAGGACGTAGACCGGCCCGTAGCCATACACGACTCGCTCATCAACGTCGACGCCTCGCTCGACTTCGAAGCCCTGTGGCGGGCCACGCTGAGCGTCAACGCCTCGCTGCTCAAGGCCAGCCAAAACACCCGCCTGGCCCAGATGGACTACAAAAAAGTGCGCTCGCGCGACTATCCCTATCTGCGCCTCAACGCGGGCTATGGCTACACGATGAACAAATACGACGTGAACAGCTACAGCCGACGCGGCAACCTGGGGTTCAGCGGCGGCCTGACGCTGGGCTTCAACATCTTCGACGGCAACCGGCGGCGCGAACGGCGCAACGCCGCCCTGGCCATAGAGAACGCGCGCCTGCAACGCGACGAGCTGGAACTGAGCCTGCGGGCCGACCTGAGCAACCTGTGGCAAGCCTACCAGAACAACCTGGAGATGCTGAAACTGGAACGCCAAAACCTCGTGGCCGCACGCGACAACCACGAGATAGCCCGCGAGCGATACATGCTGGGCGACCTCTCGGGCATCGAGATGCGCGAAGCGCAGAAGAGCCTGCTCGACGCCGAGGAGCGCATCCTGACAGCCGAGTACGACACCAAGCTGTGCGAAATCTCGCTGCTGCAAATCAGCGGGCGAATCATGGACTACCTCAAATAGCCCCTCCCCCTGCCCGCGCAACCGTCCCGGGACGGGCCTCGGGGAGCGCACCTGTGCCCCCCGGCGGGCACACCTGTGCCGCCATGCGGGCACACCTGTGCCGCCATGCGGGCAGACCTGCACCCGCACGGGAGCAGACCTGTGCCCGCACACGCCCGGCGGATAGTCGGGTTCAAAAAAGTATATCTCGCCCTGCCGTTTGCCGGAAACTTCGTACCTTTGCCCCGTGCCGGCACGTCCGCCGCCCAAGGCGGGCGACCCGACCGGCCATAACCCCCAAAAACCAGCCCCATGTTAGCACCCATCCTGCTCTTCGTCTACAACCGCCCCGGCCACACCCGCCGCCTGCTGGACAGCCTGCTGGCCAACGCCGAGGCCGCCCAAAGCCCCCTCTACATCTATAGCGACGCGCCGCGCGACGACAGCCAGCGGCAGGCCGTCGGCGAGGTGCGCAGCCTGGTGCGCCAAGTGGTGTCGTCGGGCCGCTTCGCCACGGCCAGCCTCGTGGAACGCACCGAGAACTACGGCCTAGCACGCAACGTCATCGACGGCGTCAGCCACGTCGTCGGGCAGCACGGGCGCGTCATCGTGCTGGAGGACGACCTGGTGCTCTCGCCCTACTTCCTGCGCTTTATGAACGATGCCCTCGATGCCTACGCCGACGAGCCGCGCGTGGGCCACATACAGGCGTGCGACTTCACCGGCGACCCCACGCTGCCCCCCACCTTCCTCATACGCTGGACGGGCAGCTGGGGATGGGCCACGTGGGAGCGTGCCTGGCGGCTGTTCCGCCCCGACGGCACCGCCCTGCTGCGCGAGCTGACGCAGCGGCGGCTGACACGTCAGTTCGACTTCGACGGTGCCTACGGCTACACCCGCATGTTGCGCCGCCAGACCGAGGGCAAGAACGACTCGTGGGCCATACGCTGGAACGCCTCGCTCTTCCTGGCCGGGGTGCTGTCGCTCAACGTGGGCCGCTCGCTGGTGCAGAACCGGGGCTTCGACGGCAGCGGCACCAACTGCGGCGGCGGGAGCCTCTACGACACCCGGCTGTGGACGCAGCCCCTGCCCGTCGAGAAGATAAGCCCCGTGGAGGAGAACCTCGACGCACGCCGCGCCCTGGCCCGCTACTACCGCCGCACCAACGGCTTCTGGGCAAAGGCCCTGAGGCGCATCAGGCGGACACTGCACGGCGACTTCGGACGATAAAAACTTGACCGGGGAACGCCTTGCAGGCGAAAAAAAACCGTACTTTTGCAGCCGGAAAGAACCAAGCGGAGGGGACGCGCTCCCCACGCCCCCTGACAGACCGAGACCACAATGAAAGTCCTACTGATAAATACCTCCGAACGCTACGGCGGAGCTGCCGTGGCTGCAAGCCGACTGCAAGAGGCGCTGAAGAACAACGGCGTGAAGGCCACCATGCTGGTGCGCGACAAACAGACGAACCGGACAGACGTAGTAGCCCTGCCGCACGGCTGGCGGACGGCGTGGAACTTCGTGTGGGAGCGGGTAGTCATCTGGGCGGCCAACCGCTTCGAGCGCGACCGCATCTTTGCCGTCGACATAGCCAACACGGGAACGGACGTGACCGCGCTGCCCGAGTTCTCCGAGGCCGACATCATCCACCTGCACTGGGTGAACCAGGGTATGCTGTCGTTGCGCGACCTGGGCCGCATACTGGCCTCGGGCAAGCCCGTCGTCTGGACCATGCACGACCTGTGGCCCGCCACGGGCATCTGCCACCACCCGCGCCAGTGTCCCAGCTACCGCGAGGCCGAGGGCTGCCGCCAGTGTCCCATCCTGCGCAGCCGCAAGCGTCACGGGCTGGCCCACCGGGTGTTCCAACAGAAGATGCGCCTGTACAAGACGGGGCACATCACCTTCGTGGGCTGCAGCCGCTGGATAGCCGACATGGCCCGCGAAAGCCGCCTGCTGCAAGGGCAAACGGTGGTCAGCATCCCCAACCCCATCAACACCAGCCTCTTCCGCCCGCACGACATGCAGGCGGCCCGCGCCCGGTGCGGCCTGCCGCAGGAGGGCAGGCTGCTGCTGTTTGGCTCGGTGAAGATAACCGACAAGCGCAAGGGCATAGACTACCTGGTGGAAGCCTGCCGCCTGCTGGCCCGGCAGAAGCCCGAGCTGAGGCAGACGATGGGCGTGGTGCTGTTTGGCAACGACTCGAACGTGGAGCAGGTGAGCACCTTGCTGCCCTTCAGGACCTACGGCCTGGGCTACATCCGCGACGAACACCGGCTGGTGGACATCTACAACGCCGTCGACCTCTACGTCACCCCCTCGCTGGAGGACAACCTGCCCAACATGATAATGGAGGCAATGGCCTGCGGCACGCCGTGCGTGGGCTTCAACACGGGCGGCATACCCGAGATGATAGACCACCTGCACAACGGCTACGTGGCACGCTACCAGTCGGCCGAGGACCTGGCTAACGGCATCTGCTGGACCCTGAACGAGGGCGACTACCAGAGCCTGTCCGAGCAGGCCGTGCGCAAAGTGGCCGCCCGCTACGCCGAGCCGGTCGTGGCCCGGCAATTCATAGAGCTGTACAACCGCCTGGCATAGGAACCCACACGCAACACCCCACCCCGAAGGACAAGACACCATGAACGCCACCCCGACAACCGCCCCCCAGCACACCGGCACACGCGCGGCACACCTCACGCCGCGCTTCTCGGTCGTCACCGTGTGCTACAACGCCGCACAGGTGCTGGAAGACACCATTCAGAGCGTCATAGCCCAGACGTATCACCACGTGGAGTACATCATCATCGACGGAGCCTCGCACGACGGGACGGCGGCCATCATCGACCGCTACCGCGACCGCATCGCCTGCGTGGTGAGCGAACCGGACAAGGGGCTGTACGATGCCATGAACAAGGGACTGCAACGGGCGACGGGCGACTACGTGTGCTTCCTCAACGCGGGCGACAGCTTCCACGAGGACGACACCCTGCAACAGATAGTACACACGCTGCACGGCGAGACGGAGCTGCCCGACGTTATCTACGGCGAGACGGAGCTGGTGGACGGCGAAGGACACTTCGTGCGTATGCGCCGCCTGCAAGCCCCCGAACACCTGACGTGGCGCAGCTTCCGGCTGGGGATGCTGGTGTGCCACCAAGCCTTCTTCGCCCGGCGGGCACTGGCCGTCCCCTACGACCTGCGCTACCGCTTCTCGGCGGACTTCGACTGGTGCATACGCGTCATGAAGCAGGCCCGTAGGCTGCACAACACGCACCTCACCGTCATCGACTACCTGGACGAGGGCCTCACCACGCGCAACCACAAGGCGTCGCTGCGCGAACGTTTCCGCATCATGGCCCGCCACTACGGCCTGCTGTCGACCCTGGCCTTCCACGCCTACTTCGTCCTGCGCCTCGCGCTGAAAAAATAGGACGCACGCCACCGGGGGCAGGCCACGCGCGAAAGCTGCCCTCCAGGCTGACACATTGTCAGCCGGACAGCCCGGAACGGGCCTTACCAGCCCTTTTGGAAGAGAAATTCGGAAGGTACGCGCGGGTATTTCCTAATTTATATAAAAATTAACCGCCCAGGCAATCAACTGTCAGAGGATTTGCTATCTTTGCAAAGCGGACGTTACGAGCAAAGACACCCGCAAAGAAAGGAATAGACAAAAAACCAATTACAAACATTATTAATATAAAACGAACTAAGATGAAAAAGCTGTATCTGCCATTACTTATGGCGTTGGTTGTCGCACTCTCGTCGTGTAACAACAAATTGGGTGAGCTGTCTTCAGACTACTTCACGGTGACACCGCAAGTGCTGGAGGCTAATGCGGGCAAGGTACCCGCAACCATTGACGGGAAATTCCCCGAAAAGTACTTTAACAAGAAGGCCGTGGTCGAGGTAACTCCCGTTCTGCGCTGGGAAGGCGGAGAAGCCAAGGGACAGCCCACGGTGTTCCAAGGCGAAAAGGTTGAAGGCAATGCCAAGACCGTCAACTACAAGATGGGCGGCGACTACACCATGAAGACCTCTTTCGACTATGTACCCGAGATGGCCAAGTCCGAACTGTACCTAGAATTCAAGGCACGCATCGGCAACAAGGACGTAGAAATCCCGGCTGTGAAAATAGCCGACGGTGTCATCTCTACCTCCGAGATGGTGGAACAAACGCTGGCTACCGCTACTCCGGCCCAGAGCAAGGACGCTTTCCAACGCATCATCAAAGAGAAGTACGAGGAGAACATCATGTTCCTCATCCAGCAGGCCAACATCCGCAGTGCCGAGCTGAAGAAGGCACAAGCCTTCGGCGACGAGGCCAAGAACATCAACGAGGCAGTCAACAAGAAGATTACCGACATCGAAATCAACGCCTACGCCTCTCCTGATGGCGGTCTGGACCTGAACACCAGCTTGGCCGAGAAGCGTCAGGACAACACGGCCAAAGCCCTCAGCAAAGACCTGAAGAAGAAGGAAGTAGAGGCCAACGTGACGACCAACTACGAAGCCGAAGACTGGGAAGGCTTCAAGGAGTTGGTGTCAAAGTCCAACATCCAAGACAAGGAACTCATTCTGCGCGTTCTCTCCATGTATAGCGACCCCGAGCAAAGAGAGCAGGAAATCAAGAACATCTCTTCTGTCTACAAGACACTGGCAGACGAAATCCTGCCGCAGCTGCGCCGTTCGCGTCTGACGCTGAACTACGAAGTCATCGGCAAGTCGGACGAAGAACTGTCTCAGCTGGCCGAAAGCAACCCCGACGAGCTGAACTTGGAGGAGCTGCTCTATGCCGCTACGCTGACCAACGACCCTGCTAAGCAAGAAGCCATCTACAAGGCTGCCACCAAGAAGGCTCCACAGGACTTCCGCGCTTACAACAACCTCGGCAAGCTGGCTTATCAGGCCGGTGACCTCGACAAGGCAGAAGGCTACTTCAAGAAAGCCCTTTCCATCGATCCCAACTCGGCCGAGACGAACATGAATCTAGGCCTCATCGCCCTGACTAAGGGAGACAAGGCCGCTGCCGAGTCTTACTTGGGCAAGGCTTCAGGTGCCGAAGGCCTGAACGAAGCTCTGGGTAACCTCTATATCGAGAAAGGACAGTACGAACAGGCCGTTTCTGCCTTCGGCAACACGAAGAGCAACAGCGCCGCTCTGGCACAAATACTGGCCAAGGACTACAACAAGGCTAAGACCACGCTGGACAACGTAGCCAACCCCGATGCTTACACCGACTACCTGAAGGCAGTATTGGGTGCGCGTACCAACAACGAAGCTATGGTGACAAGCAACCTGAAGAGTGCTGTTGCCAAGGATGCCTCGCTGGCCAAGAAAGCCGCTTCTGATCTGGAGTTTGCCAAGTACTTCACTAACTCAAACTTCATGAGCATCATCCAATAAAACAGACCAAATCCTTAAAAAGGAAGCGCCCGGCACAAACAAATGTCGGGCGTTTTCTTCCTATTCACGGCAAAAAGACGTACTTTCGCAGCAAGAACAACGCGAACGACCACACGGCATGAACCCCAAGAAGAACATCCTGACCGCCATACTGCCGCTACTCGCACTCCTGCCGGCCGCCTGTAGCAAAGAAAGCCCAAAAGCCGTCAGCATCGGAGGCGAAATAGAAGGGCTGGGCAACGACACGCTCTACATCTACGGAGCCGACAAACTGTACGACCATACGGACACACTCGTAACCCAAAACGGCAAGTTCACAGCTACCTTGCAAACCGATACACTGGCTGCCACGTGGCTGCTGTTTCCAAGCGGGGACCAATACCCCATATACCTCGGCAAGAAAGAACACATAAACATCAAAGGCAGCACCGACGACCTGTCCGCACTCCAAGTAGAAGGCAACAGAGACAATGAGCTGCTGACGGAGTTCTTCACCACACTGAAACAAAGGCAGGACACCACCGCCACCGACTCCCTGGCCGCCCGTTTCGTCGAGACCAACAACAACTCACTGGCCAGCATCTACGTCTTGGACCGCTTCTTCGTACAAGTCCCCAAACCCGACTTCGCAAGGATTAAAGCACTGGCCGACCGCATGACGGGCGAACTGAAAGACCGACCCTACATGGACGACCTGCTCAAGCGCATAGAGGCCGACGAACGCACCAGCCCCGGAAAGCTGGCACCCCTGCTACAGTTGCGCGGCTCGGACGGGAAACTGATAACCCGGGCAGAGTTCAAGAACCAATACGTGCTCGTACACTTCTGGGCCTCATGGGACACCCTGAGCCGACAACACAACGCCGTCTATCGCCGCCTGCACAAGACGGAAGGCAAGCACAAGGACTTTGCCCTCCTTGGCATCTCGCTCGACGTGGACTCCGCCGCATGGCAGAAAGCCATCGAGCAAGACACCCTGAAGTGGCGACAAGGGAGCGAACTGCGCGGCTGGGCATCGTCCGTCGCCGACCTTTTTGCCCTCCAAGCCCTGCCTGCTAACTTCCTCCTCAGCCCCACCGGACACATAGAGGCCAGAAACCTCGGCGAAGAAGAAGTGGCAGCAAAGATGGAAAGCCTGCGCAAGGCGAAAGCCGAACAAGAGAAACGCCTGAATGCACGCAAGACTCCCCGACGCCCACTGCCCAACCGCAGCATACAGAAGGAATAGCCGCTGACTACTGAACCTGCCCAAACGGACAAGCCGCCCAATCCGACCGGACAAACCGCCCGGCTCCACCTGCATAACACCCTAAAACGACATCAACGTGCTAACAAAAGTCTACGGCGCAGCCCTGCAAGGCATAGACGCCACCCTAATCACCATCGAAGTAAACACCACCAAAGGCTGCCTCTTCTACCTCGTCGGTCTGCCCGACTCGGCCGTCAAAGAGAGCCAACAGCGCATCTCCACCGCCCTTGCAGTCAACGGCTACAAACTGCCTACCTGTAAGACCATCATCAACATGGCCCCCGCCGACATCCGCAAGGAAGGCTCGGCCTACGACCTGCCCCTGGCCATCGGCCTGCTGGGAGCCAACGGGCTCATCAAGGCCGAACGCCTGCCGCGCTTCCTGCTCATGGGCGAGCTGAGCCTCGACGGCAGCCTGCAACCCATCAAAGGCGCACTGCCCATCGCCATCAAGGCACGCGAGCTGGGCTTCGAAGGCATGATAGTACCCCAACAGAACGCACGCGAGGCAGCTGTCGTCAACCACCTCACCGTCTACGGCGCGGACAACATCGCCCAAGTCATAGACTTCTTCAACGAGACCGCCCCGATGCAGCCCACCGTCGTCAACACCCGCGAGGAATTCTTTGCCCATCAGAACGAGTTTGCCCTCGACTTCGCCGACGTAAAGGGACAGGAGAACGTCAAGCGGGCACTCGAAGTGGCCGCCGCAGGCGGACACAACATCCTCCTCATCGGCGCCCCCGGCAGCGGCAAATCCATGCTGGCCAAGCGGCTGCCCTCCATACTGCCGCCCCTGTCGCTGGGAGAGAGCCTGGAGACCACCAAGATACACTCCGTGGCCGGCAAGCTGGGGCGCGACGGCGGGCTCATCACCACGCGACCCTTCCGCGACCCGCACCACACCATCTCCACCGTGGCCATGACCGGCGGCGGCGGCTATCCGCAGCCCGGCGAGATAAGCCTGGCACACAACGGCGTGCTCTTCCTCGACGAGCTGCCCGAGTTCAGCCGCAACGTGCTCGAAGTGCTGCGCCAGCCGCTCGAAGACCGCAAAATCACCATCGCACGCGTCAAGTGCAACGTGGAATATCCCGCCTCCTTCATGCTCGTCGCCTCCATGAACCCCTGCCCCTGCGGCTACTACAACCACCCCACACGTCCCTGCGTCTGCACCCCCGGGCAGGTGCAGAAGTACCTCAACCGCATCTCCGGTCCGCTGCTCGACCGCATCGACCTACAGATAGAAGTCATCCCCGTGCCCTTCGAGAAGATGTCCGACGCCCGACCCGGCGAGCCCAGCGCGGCCATACGCGAGCGCGTCGTCCGTGCCCGGCGCATACAGGAGCAACGCTACGCCGACGTGCCCGGCGTGTACTGCAACGCCCAGATGACCAGCAAGCTCCTCGCCCTGCACGCACGCCCCGACGACCACGGCCTGCGCCTGCTCAAGGAGGCCATGAACCGCCTCAACCTCTCGGCCCGAGCCTACGACCGCATCCTGAAGGTGGCACGCACCATTGCCGACCTCGAGGCCGCGCCCGACGTGCGCCCCGCCCATCTGGCCGAGGCCATAGGCTATCGCAACCTCGACCGCGAGGACTGGGCCGGATGAGGAGCGAAGGGCCGGGGAGCAGCCTCAGCAGTAGTAAAACAACAGGACAGAACAGACCGCATAGGAGAACACGCCCATAGCGAGGGGAGAACAGTACCATACTGTTCCTACATCAGAAAACCGCCCGGCCCGCATTTCCCCGAAATCAATCTCCCAACCCCTCTAGAAGGCCCGTAGGGGCACTTCTTCCCGTTCCGCGCCCAGAAGCGGTGCCGGAGACGGAGCGCGCGCACAAATCCTTACAACACCCGCCCGCCGCCGCACGCGCCAAGACACGACCGAGGGGTGGCCCGCCGGCCCAGAGGCTGCTACACCTCCGGCCTTGCGGCACACCCCTCGGCTACGTTTCGTCCCTCGGGGACCGATGCTCCGGGCCTATGCCAGCTCCTCGTCGCGACGTTTCTCTATGCGTATGCGGGCATCCACCGCCACGACATCGCGCTCGGTGGCCAGCAGCGGGTTGATGTCCATCTCCTTGATTTCGGTGGCAAAGCGCAGCAGGGTGGACAGGCGCACGATGATTTCGGCAAACTTCTCCTCGTTGATGCCCTTGCGCCCGCGCGTACCTTGTATTATCTTATAGGCACGCAGGGAACGTATCATGGAGTGGGCCTCGGCATAGGACAGCGGAGCCAGACCCGAAGCCACGTCCTTGAGCACCTCGACGAAGATGCCGCCCAGGCCGCACAGCACCACGTGGCCGAAGCGTTCCTCGTACTTGGCACCGATGAACAGCTCCGTGCCGCTCAGCATGGGCTGCACCATGATGGCCGTCACGCCGGGCAGCTGCATCATGCGGTCGAACTCCAGTGCCAGGTGTTGTTCGTTCTTGATGCCGAGCACCACGCCGCCGATGTCCGACTTGTGTACCGGCCCGACGACCTTGGCCACCACCGGGAAGCCCGCACGGCGGGCAAAGGCCAGCGTCTCTTCCTTGTTGGCCGAGACGAACTCCTCCACCACGGGGATGCCTGCCGAGTGGAGCAGGGCGTGCACGTAGTGGGGCGCGATGTAGCCGTCCTCGGGGATGGAGTCGATGATGCGTCGTATGCGCGGAACGTCAACGCCCGTCAGCTCAATCTCTCCGGCTGCGGGGCGCGGCACGTTCATGATGCGCGTCAGCGTCGTGGCCAGCGTCACCTCGTCGGAGAAGTTCACGTGGCCTTTGGACAGGAAGTCGGCCACCTCGGGTCCGGCGGTGTTGACCGACGGCAGGATGGGGAACACCGGCTTGCGGCAGGTCTTCATCCACTCGTCGAGCACGTTGTACATGTCGTACATCTGCACCAGCCCCGGCGTGCCGAAGATGGCCATGACGGCATCGATGCCCTCCAGCTTGTTCTCGCAGTAGTCCAGGCAGAGCTTCAGGTGCTCGGGCGTGCCCGTTGCCAGAATGTCGATGGGGTTGCCCACCGAGGCTCCGGGGAATAGCTGCGCCTTCAGCTCGTCGGCCAGCGGGCCACTCAGGCGGGGCACGTTCAGGCCGCCCTTGCTCAGGGCATCGGTCAGCATCACGCCCGGGCCTCCGGCGTGGGTGATGATGGCCACGTTGCGCCCCTTCATCTCGGGCAAGGTGAAGATGCAGCCCGCCGTAGTCAGCTCCTCGCGCGAATGGCAGCGCACGATGCCCGCCTTGCGGAACAGGGCCTCGACAGCCGAGTCCGAGCTGGCAATGGCCCCCGTGTGCGACGAAGCGGCACGGCTGCCGCTCTCGCTGCTGCCGCTCTTGATGGCGGCTATGCGGCAACCCTTGCGGATGAGCGACGAAGCATGTTGCAGCAGGCGGTCGGGGTCGGCTATGCTCTCGATGTAGAGCAGCTTGATGCGCGAATCGTGCTCGGGGTCGAAGTGCTCGTCCATGTAGGCCAGCACGTCCTCCACGCCTATCTGCTTGGCGTTGCCCACCGACCACACCGAGTTAAATGGCAGGCCCTTGGTCACCGCACTCTCCAGGATGAACACCGCTGTGGCTCCCGAGCTTGAGATGAGGTCCACACCCTGCGAATGCAACTGCGGTATGGGCTGGCTGAAGACGCTGTGGTGCCACGTGTTCATCAGTCCGATGCAGTTAGGCCCTATCAGGGAGGCCCCGTGGCGGTTCACCGTCTCCAGGATGCGGTCCTCGAGCACGGCACCCTCGTGAGTCTCCTCGCCGAAACCAGCCGACAGGATGATGAACGCCTTCACCCCCTTCTCGGCAGCCAGCACCTCCACGGTGTCGGGACACATGGGTGCGGCGATGGCCAGCACGGCCAGGTCGGTGGGGGGAATGGCTTTCACGTCGGGGTATGCCTTGACACCCTGCACCTCGGCTTCCTTCGGGTTGACAGCCCTCAGCTCGCCCTGATAACCACCATTGATAAGATTGCGCAGAATTGCGCCACCAGGTTTGTGAACGTTGTTCGATGCCCCCACCACGACGATGCTGGCGGGATGCAATAGCTCCTTGTTTATCATAGTCTATTCTCTTTAGGATGATATGGTTAATGAAGTCTGCACAAATATACGGTCTTTTGCGCCAGAAACAAGCGAAAGCGGCAGAAAAGTTGCAGCAAACTGCACCGCGAGGCAGCCGGGGGAAGGCAGCCCGCCACACCCGCCCCGCCAGCCCGACCGGTCCATCCCGTTGCCGCCACCAGGCACACCTCTGCCACCCGGCGGGCGCAGGTCTGCCGCCGACGGGGCGCACCTGTGCCAGGCGGCGGACACACCTGTGCCCCCGCAGCTCCGGGCAGGCCAGGCCAAGACCGCTCAGCCCCGCCCCATGCGGCAGGAAGGGGACGGACGTTGCTGTCGGCTTAGTGCATCAGCCTGTTGCGCCCGGCATCGATGCGCAGGAAGATGAACAGCAGGATGGTGAACCCCCACAGCGACGAACCGCCGTAACTGAAGAACGGCAGCGGGATGCCTATGACCGGCATCAGGCCCAACACCATGCCGATGTTGACCAGAAGATGAAAGAACAGGATGCTCAGCACCGAGTAACCGTAGACACGCCCGAAGGTCGTAGGCTGCCGTTCGGCCAAATGCAGCAGCCGCAGGATGAGCGTCAGGAACAGCAGCAGCACGAAGGACGAACCAAGGAAGCCCTCTTCCTCGCCCACGGTGCAGAAGATGAAGTCGGTGTGCTGCTCGGGGACGTACTTCAGCTTGGTCTGCGTGCCGTTCAGGAAACCCTTGCCCAGCAGCCCTCCCGAGCCGATGGCAATCTTGGACTGGTTGACGTTGTAGCCCGCGCCCGAGAGGTCCTCCTCCATGCCCAGCAACACCTTGATGCGCACCTGCTGGTGAGGTTCGAGCACGCGGTTGAAGATGTAGTCGCTGGAGTAGAGGAAACCCACCGAACAGGCCACAAAGAGGGCAATGAGCGCGTTGTAGGGACGGCGACCGGCCAGCCAAAGCAACAGCAGGTAGCCCACCAAGACCACACACAGGCCCAGCATGACCCACGTCAGGTCGTAGGGCACCAGCCAGCACACCGACACGGCCACAGCCAGCACGCCGCCCGCCACGGCCAGCACGCGGCGCGTCTTCGTCCAGCGGCCGCCATAGACACGCATCATCAGCCCGGCAAACAACAGGATGAGCAGCAGCACCACAAACTCGCCCGTCGAAGTGGGGGTTCCGGCCAAAGGCACGCCGGCATAGCGCGTGCCCACCACGAAGTAGACCACCGCACACACCCCGGCAAAAAGCAGCACGCCGGGCATCCCCTCGCGGTAGAGCACGAGCGAGAAGGCCAGGTAGACAAGGGCCGAACCGGTCTCGCGCTGCATGACGATAAGCACCATCGGCACCAGGATGATGGCAGCCAACGTCAGCGCATGGCGCGTGTTCTTGATGCTGAAGCCGTAGGTGCTCATGCACTTGGCCAAGGCCAGGGCGGTGGCAAACTTGGCAAACTCGGCAGGCTGCACGCTCACCGGCCCCAGGACAAGCCACGAGTGGGAGCCTTTGACGTCGGGTGCCACAAAGATGGTGGCCAGCAGCAACAGCAGCAACACGCCGTAGACAAGGTAGGCAAAGGTGTCGTAGAAGCGGTCGTCGAGCATCAACAGCACGAACCCCAGGCCAAAGGAGCACACAATCCACACGAACTGCTTGCCCGCGCTGGTCGAGAAGTCGAGCAGGTCGTGCTCGGCAAAGTCGTAGCTCGCGCCACAGATGCTAATCCACCCAAAGGCCACCAAGAGCAGATAGATGCCAATGGTGAACCAGTCTATTGTCTTCCAGATGCTGTCGTGTCTGTCTACCATATATATCGAAATCAAAAAACGTAGTACTCCGTCATGTGCCTCCCGCAGCCCTTCCCGGCGTGCGGGGCGGTTCATCGCTCATCGTCGTAGAGGATGACGCGCTGGCTCATCTCCTCGGCCAGTTTCTCGTTGGAGGGCGAAAGGTGGCCGTGCAGATATTGGTCCATCATCAGCGCACCGATGGGCACGCCGTAGGTAGCCCCCCAGCCACCGTTCTCCACATAGACCGCAATAGCAATCTTGGGGTCATTGAGCGGAGCAAAGCCCATAAACACCGAGTGGTCCTTGCCGTGAGGGTTCTGTGCCGTCCCGGTCTTGCCACATACCTCCACGTCGGGCAGCAGCACTCCCGCCATGCGGCAGGTGGCTCCCGCCGGACTGCCCGTCACGGCTCCCCTCATGCCTTGGGCCACCATGTCGTAGTAGGTCCGGTCTATCGAAGTGTAACGCCGCGTGGTGTAGGCACTGTCCAAGGGGTTGTCCTCAATGTCCTTCACGATGTGGGGCGTGACAAACCAGCCACGGTTGGCTATCGTCGCACCCAGGTTGGCTATCTGCAAGGGGGTGGCCAGCACCTCGCCCTGCCCTATGGAAATGCTTATCACGGTCAGTCCGTTCCACGAACCGCGATAGACGGCATCGTAATATTGCGCATTGGGTATGAAGCCCCGTTGCTCACCCGGCAGGTCGGTGTTGAGGCGGTACCCGAAGCCCTGAGCCACCATGCGGTCCTTCCACACGGTGAGAGCCTGCTGGGGAGAACCGTACTTTGGGTCGCCCAACATGCGGAACAACCCCCAGCAGAAGTAGGAGTTGCACGAGGTGGAGATAGCCGGTTGCAGGGAGATGGGCGAGGCATGGCCGTGGCAGCCCACGTGCAGCCCACGGTAGCTGAAGCCGTGGGAACAAGGGAAGAGGGGCGTGTCGCGCTGCACGATGCCTTCCTGCAGGAAGGTGAGAGCCTGCGCCGTCTTGAAAGTGGAGCCAGGAGGATAGACACCCATGATGGCCCGGTTGAGCAAAGGCTTGCGCCCGTCTCGCTGCAACAGGCTGTGGTTCTTGCCTCGCTGGCGGCCTATCATGTCGTGGGGATCGAAGGTGGGCGACGACACCATGCACAGTATCTCGCCCGTGGCAGGCTCAATGGCCACAATGGCTCCAATCTTGCCCTGCATCAGGCGTTCGCCCAGCATCTGCAAGTCGATGTCAAGCCCCAGCGTCAAGTTCTTGCCCGGCACCGAGGGACGGTCCATCTGCCCGTTCATGTAGTGTCCCTGTATGCGTCCGTGGGCATCGCGCAGCAACACTTCCACGCCCTTCTCGCCGCGCAGGAACTTCTCGTAGCTACGTTCGATGCCTTGCTTGCCTATGTAGTCGCCACGGTTGTAGTAGGGGTCGGACTGTATCTCGCGCTGCGACACCTCGCCGATGTCGCCCAAGGCATGGGCCGCAGCGTTGTAGGTGTACTGACGTATGGTGCGTCGCTGAATGTAGAATCCCGGGTATTTGAAAAGCTTTTCCTGAAACACGCCGCACTCTTCGGCCGAAAGCTGCGTCATGAAAGTCTGAGGGGTATAGGTGGAGTAGCCGGGATTGAGGCGCCTGTTGCGCACGTCGGCCATACGCTCGTGAAACTGTTCGAGGCTGATCCCCAGCGAACGGCAGAAGTCGAGCGTATCGAGGTCGTGCACTTCGCGGGGAACGAAAGCTATGTCGTAGGCGGGCTGGTTGAAGACGAGCAACTTTCCGTTGCGGTCGTAGATGGCTCCGCGCGAGGGGTATTGCACTTTGTTGAGGAAGGCGTTGCTGTCGGCATACTTCTTATATTCGTCCGTCATTATCTGCAAGAAGAACAGGCGGGCAATATATATCAGGACAACGGCTATGACAATGCCTCCAACGACAAATTTCCGTTTCTCCAGCTGATAATCCTTGGGCATCTTTGTCTCTCTTGGGTGTTTCCGTTTGTTTGTAGGCTTTTTTCTCGCCGTCACTTCCTTCTGCGCATAAACTCAATGGCCAGCACACACAACAGAGTGAGTACCGAACTGCAAACGACGTGCAGCATTACCTGCCACACGTGGGCAAACGAAAAGTACTCGACAGAGAACAAGGCCGCATGATGCACCAGAATGCAAACAAAGGCGTACTTCAGATAGGACGAGCCACCCATCGTCCACCAGCTGGGGACGATACTCTCCACGGCATCGCGCGAGGCAAACAGCCTGAACACAAACGGGCGCACAAAGGCAAGCAGCACCGCAGCGGCGGCATTCATGCCCGGTGTGTCTGAAAAGACATCTACCAGCAAGCCCAAGAAAAAAGCCCATAACATCAATTCGTTGCGAGAAGCATCCGACTCGAAGCGCAGCAACAAGTAAACGTAGAGCAAGGGCGTGGCGTATCCGCCTATGTGCACGCTGTTCAACACCAGAGCCTGCAACAGGACCAGACCTATAAACCAGACGATTTTTTGCAGATAAGTTATCAACACGGGGCTATCTATTCCTTTCTTTGTCGGTATTCACGTTTTCCAGCGACCGGCAGGCTGTCATTGCACCTCCGAAGCCTCCAGTCCTTGTTGCTCATAATACCCTCCGCGCGAAAGCACACGGACGTTCTTGACCTTCCCGAAGTCTGTCGCCAGACGGACCTTTACCAAATAGGACAAGCCGTCGTGCGAGTCCGTCAGATCGTCCACCACTCCCACCATGATGCCTTCGGGGAACATGGCGGAGTAGCCACTTGTCACCACCGTGTCGCCCTTGTTCAGCTCGGCATGGCGCGGCAAGTCCTTGAGATAGGCGTACCGGCTGTCCCCTCCCTCCCAACGCAGGTAGCCGAAATACTCGCTCCCTACAATCTTACAGCTCAGACTGGACTTGCTGCTGAGCAAAGAAATGACAAGAGCATAGTGTGGGGAGGTTTTGTAGACGATGCCCACTACTCCGTTGGCATCGACCACACCCATGTCAGGGCGTATCCCGTCAAGGCTTCCTTGGTCAAGCGTGATGTAATTGTCGGCTCGGTTCAAGGTATTCTTGACGACATGAGCCTTGCGCACCTGGCACAGTGTGTCGTCCACGGCGGTCAGACTTTGCAGCGGCAGGGCATCGGTTGCGGCATCGGACAGCCTGCATTCCAACTCGGCCACGCGCTGTTCCAGCCACACGTTGCGGTCCAGCAGGTCCTCGTTCTCGCTCCTCAGGTGGAAGTAAGAGCGCACCCCACCCGCCACCTCGTACACGCTACCCGCCAAGCTGTTGGCCGAGCTGAAGAACACGCTCTGCTGATAGCGGTTGAAGCGGAACAATAAAACAAAACTGGTAACCTCCAAGAACAAGAAGAGAAACCAGTAATTGTACTTGGCGAGAAAGTCCAACAGGTTTCGCATGACACACTACAAAGAGCTTAACGCATCAGGAAGGAGAAACGGTCCACGTTCTTCAACGCCACTCCGGTGCCTTTGGCAACCGCCAGCAACGGGTCCTCTGCTATGTGGAAGGGAATGTTTATCTTATCCATCAGCCGTTTGTCAAGCCCACGCAGCAACGCGCCTCCTCCAGCCAGGTAAATGCCGTTCTTCACGATGTCGGCATAAAGTTCAGGCGGAGTGTCCTCCAGAGCGTTCAGGATGGCAGTCTCGATGCGGGAGATTGACTTTTCCAAGCAGTGAGCGACTTCCTGGTAGCATACCGGCACCTCCATAGGAAGAGCGGTGATGCGGTTGGGGCCGTGCACGATGTAGTCCTCGGGAGCGTCCTCGCCAAGGTCGGTCTGCGCAGCACCTACATTTATCTTGATGCGTTCGGCCATCACTTCGCTTATCTTCATGTTGTGCTGACGGCTCATGTACTCCTGTATGTCGGCTGTCAGGTCGTCGCCTGCGGTCTTTATGGAGTTGTTGGACACGATGCCGCCCAATGAGATAACGGCTATTTCGGTCGTACCGCCGCCTATGTCGACAATCATGTTTCCCTCGGGCAGGGTGACATCGATGCCGATACCTATGGCAGCTGCCATAGGCTCAAAGATGAGGTAAACGTCGCGTCCTCCGGCGTGCTCGGCGGAGTCGCGCACAGCACGCAGCTCCACTTCCGTACTGCCTGAAGGCACCCCGATAACCATGCGCAACGAGGGCGAAAACAGTCTGCGCCTCGGATTGGCCTTCTTTATGAGTCCGCGTATCATCTGTTCGCAGGCGTTGAAGTCGGCTATCACGCCGTTGCGCAAAGGGCGTATCGTGCGGATGTTCTCAGGTGTTCTGCCATCCATCAGCTTGGCTTCCTGCCCCACTGCAATCATCTTGTCCGTGCGGCGGTCGAGAGCCACAACCGAAGGCTCGTTGACTACCATCTTGCCGTTATAGGTAATGATGGTATTGGCCGTTCCCAAGTCCATTGCTATTTCTTGTGTAAAAGAGAATAAGCCCATTTTATTGTTGATAATTGAATGTTGAGAGTTTAGAAATATAGGTTAGAAGCATGGAGAGGCGAGAAGCGGGAACCGCCCTCCCGACCGGGAAAGCCACAGGCAGCAACGGCCAGAAAGCCGCCAGCCTTTACACTTCTTCCTCGGTTCCCGCCACTCCATTTCCTTAGTGTTTGAAATGCCGGAAACCGGTTGTCACCATTGCCATGCCATGTTCGTTGCAATAGTCGAACGACAGTTGGTCCTTTATGCTGCCTCCAGGCTGTATCACGGCTGTGATGCCTTCGTTTCCTGCTATCTCCACACAGTCGGGGAAGGGGAAGAACGCATCGCTTGCCATCACCGCCCCATGCAGGTCAAAGCCGAAACTCTTGGCCTTCTCGATTGCCTGCTTCAGAGCATCCACACGGCTCGTCTGCCCCACGCCGCTGGCCAGCAACTGACGGCCCTTGGCCAGCACAATGGCGTTGGACTTGGAGTTTTTCACTATCTTGTTGGCAAACAGCATGTCGGCCACTTCCTCTTCGGTCGGTGACTTCACGGTGACCACTTTCAGGTCTTCGGGCGTTTCCACCTTCAGGTCGCGGTCCTGCACCAGCACCCCGTTGAGCAACGAGCGGAACTGTCTGCGCGGCAGGGCAGCCGGTTTGCGCACCAGAATGATGCGGTTCTTCTTCTGCCCCAGTATCTCAAGCGCGTCGACATCGTAGTCCGGCGCGATGATTACTTCAAAGAATATCTTGTTGATTTCCTCGGCTGCGGCCTTGTCGACCACACCGTTGGTGATGAGCACCCCACCGAAAGCCGACACCGGGTCGCCTGCCAAGGCATCGCGCCAGGCTTCGAGCACCGTGGGGCGGGTAGCCAGTCCGCAAGCATTGTTGTGCTTCAGCACCGCGAAAGTGGTGTCGGCACCAAACTCGTCTATCAGTTCTACAGCCGCGTTGATGTCCCCCAGATTGTTGTAGGAGATTTCCTTGCCGTGTATTTGGTCGAACACCGCCTCCAAGTCGCCGTAGAAGTAGCCCTGCTGATGGGGGTTTTCGCCGTAGCGCAGCGTCTTCTGCCCGTCGGCGGCGCAGCGGAAGGACGTGCCCTCGCCCGCGTCGAAGTAGTTGAAGATGGCCGTATCGTAGCCCGACGACACGGAAAAAGCCTCCTTGGCAAACCAGCGGCGCTCCTCAAGCGTAGTCTGCGCACCGCGCTCCATCAGGATGTCGCGCAACGGCTGATACTGGCTCTGAGAAGCCACGATGACCACGTCGTTGTAATTCTTTGCCGCAGCACGTATCAGCGATATGCCGCCTATGTCTATCTTCTCGATGATTTCGGCCTCGCCCGCTCCGCTTGCCACGGTGGCTTCAAACGGATAAAGGTCTACGATGACAAGGTCTATGGCCGGGATGTCGTACTTCTCCACCTGCTGCTGGTCCTGCTCCAGCCCCCGGCGGAACAGGATGCCTCCGAACACCTTGGGGTGCAACGTCTTGACGCGACCGCCGAGAATAGAAGGATAGCTCGTCAGGTCTTCCACTGCCTTGCAGGGATAGCCCAGCGATTCGATGAACTGACGCGTTCCGCCCGTCGAGAGGAACTCTACGCCCTCCTCGTGCAACTTGGTGATGATTTCGTCCAAGCCCTCTTTATGGTAAACAGACACGAGAGCTGTTTTAATTCTTTTGGTTTCAGACATGGGACTTACGTTAATTTTATTACGTATTTGGTTCTGTGGCAATAACGCCGCGCGGCACACACCGATGCCGCTATACTATAATGTATATAAGTGGCGCAAAGTTACGAATTTTGTTCCATTGGGTAACAACTTTCCCGCCATAAATTGCCTACGACCGGGCAATTGGCCCGCGCAAACGGACACAAGGGACGGGAGGCGGCGTTAACCCAAATCGGTCATTAGACCGCCCAACGAGTATAGACTTATCTTTTGGGGGCTTCCCAAGCCCTTTCGCCCTGCTACCGGCATCTTGCCTGCCGCTTTGTCGCGGCAGCAGAACAAAATCGCTTTGGACTCTAATGACGACCGATTTGGGTTAACCACGCGCTATAGAATGTTTTCTTATGTGAAAGCCGGACCGAAGCATTTGCACGCCTCGGCAGGCTTTTCCTAATTTTGCGCCGTTTTTCAGGACAGCCATCCGAGGCACGCACCTCCACTCCGCTCCGCCGGAAGGCTGCCTGCCGGACCTGCCCGCCCGCACCCCGCCTCGGCAGGGGAAACGGCTGCCCGCAGGCCATCGGGCCCCTCGTCCCGCAACCGGGGCAAAACAGCAGGGCGGCAACCGTCCTTCACCATCCAGACACTTAACTAAAACGACTTATGGCACAACAACAACTCAGTGCATTCATTCTGATATTTCTGGGAATGCTCACGGCCTTCGGGCCGCTCGTGACCGACATGTATCTGCCTACCCTGCCTCAGATGGTAGGCGAGTTCCACACCTCCCCCACCATGATACAGCTGGGGCTTACCACCTGCATGGCCGGGCTGGCCATAGGGCAACTGTTTTTCGGCCCGCTGAGCGACAAGTACGGGCGCAAGCCCCTGCTGGTGGCCGGCATGGCGTTGTTTCTCGCCTCCACCGCAGGCTGCCTCTACGCGCAGACGGGCATGCAGTTTGCCGCCTGGCGGCTGGCACAGGGGCTGGCCGGGGCCAGCGGCATCGTCATCGCGCGTTCGGTATCGGCCGACCTGTTTGCCGGACGCGAACTGGCCAAGATGCTGGGCATCATCGGGGCCATCAACGGCGTGGCCCCCATCGCCGCCCCTATGTGCGGTGGCCTGCTGGCCGACAGCGTGGGGTGGCAGGGCATCTTCTGGTCGCTCTTCGCCGTGGGAGTCCTGCTGCTGGCAGGCAGCCTGCGCTTTGCCGAGTCGCTGCCCCGCGAGCGGCGCAGGCGTTCGGGCTGGGGCGAGACGGTGCGTTCCTTCGCCGTCGTACTGCGCAACCGCCACTACCGTGCCTACGTCCTGCAATTCGGTTTCGGCCACGTGGTGCTGTTTGCCAACATCGCCTCGGCTCCCTTCATCATGCAACAACACTATGGCTTCACTCCCCTGCAATTCAGCCTCTGCTTCGGAGCCAACGCCCTTGCCATCGTCGCGGCCTCGGCTCTCTCCATGCGCTTCCGCCACTTGGAGGTGCTCTCCTACCGTTGCAGCCAGGGGTTGCTGGCCGTGTCGGTGCTGATGCTGGCCGCCTTGGCCGGGTCGTGCAGCTTCTGGGTCTACGAGGCCCTGCTGCTCTGCCTGCTGCTGTTGCTGGGCTTCACGTTTGCCTCGGCCAACACGCTGGCGATGGATGCCGAGCGGCGCAACGCCGGGACGGCCTCAGCCGTGCTGGGCGCACTGGGTTTCCTGCTGGGCGGGCTGGTGCCTCCGCTGGTGGGCGTGGGCAACGTCTTGACGGCCACCGGGCTTGTGTTCTGCGCAGGAGCGGCGGGCATATTCGTCTGCTCGCGCCACGCCTTGCGCAGCCTGCTGGGCAGGCGCACGTCCGGCGCGGGCCTGCAATATCAGAAAGTCAGGGTCTGACACTCTGACTTTCCCGACGGCCTACAATCGCTTCTTTCGGCCCGCCTGCGGCCTTCGCGCAAACGGACGGAACGGAAACGGGTCATCCTGCTGCCCGACAAGCCAATAGCAAAATCCTTACAAACCAACCAGAGAGCCAGCGTGCCTGCCTGCGAGCCGTCGCGAGCAGGCACAGGTGTGCCCGCTTGCCCGTGTCCCTTCCCTTGGCCCCGGGCACAGGACCCTCTGCCACCGGGCGCACCTGTGCCACCCCGCCTGCCACGGAACGGCCCGCCACGAGCCAACCCCCTGCCGCCCGCCGGGCACAGGTGTCCCACCCCGGGGCGACACGCCGCGAGCCGTCCTGCCACGCCCTGTTTCGCCCGGAGCGTCGGCAGGGCGCGTCAGCAAAAAGCCCCTTCGGGCGGCATTTTGTCACCCGAAGGGGCAAAAGAGCAGCAAAGCGCACTTACGTCCCGGAGGGAGAAGCCCCGCCGGAGCCGTCCGTCTCGCGGCTGGACCGCATCCGCTCCCGGTAGCGTATGTTTCGCGGATGATGCTCGATGATTTCGGCCCGCAGCATGTTGCGGTCTATGTGGGTGTAGATTTCGGTAGTGCCGATAGACTCGTGGCCCAGCATGGCCTGGATGGCCCGCAAGTTGGCCCCGCCCTCAAGCAAATGGGTGGCAAAGGAATGGCGGAAAGTGTGCGGGCTGATGGGTTTCGTGATTCCGGCCTCGCGGGCCAGTTCCTTGACGAGATGGAACACCATGATGCGCGAGATTGCGTTCCCCCACCGGGCTAGGAAGACGTAATCCTCATGCCCGGGCTTAATGCGCCCGTGGCAGCGGTCCATAAGCCAGAAGTTCACCTCCTTGACCGCCCTCGGCGAGACGGGCACCAGCCGCTGCTTGCCGCCCTTTCCCTCCACGCGGATGAAACCTTCGTCGAAGTTCAGGTCCGACAGCTTCAGGCCGCACAACTCGGAGACGCGCAACCCGCAGCTGTAGAGCATCTCCACGATGGCACGGTTGCGCTGTCCCTCGGGCTTGTCCATGTCAACGGCGGCAATGATGCGGTCTATCTCGTCCACCGTCAGCACCTCGGGCAGACGCCGCCCTATCTTGGGAGTCACCAGCAGCTCGCCGGGGTCGCTGTCAAGGTAGTTGTCCATCAGCAGGAAACGGAAGAACGAACGCACGCCGCTGACGATACGTGCCTGCGAGCGCAGCTGTATGCCCACGTCGTGCAGGGTCGCCACGAAAGTCTCAAGGGTATCCAAGGTGACATCCTTCACCCTCACCCCCTCGACCGACAGGAAGGAAAGCAGCTTGGCAACGTCCGTCTGATAAGCCTCGCAGGTGTTGGGCGAAAGCGAGCGTTCGAGTTTCAGATACTGGTTGTACCGGCGCATGAGGTAGGCCTGCTCTTTCTTATTTGCCTCAAACTCTTCTGTATTCATTTCTTTTTGCGTAACTTTGCACGGGTTTTCTTCACCCGGACCCGACCGGGAAAGCAAAGATAGCAAGCAGATGCCTCGGATGTAACAGCCCGACGGACTTTTTTTTCAAAAGACACCAGCCGCCGCCGAGGCAGACGCGCAACGACACACTACAGGAAGAAATGAGAATACAAATCATCAACGGGCCCAACATCAACCTGCTGGGCAAACGCGAGCCAGGCATCTACGGCAGCAGGAGCATGGACGACTGCCTCGAAGCCCTGCGCAAACGCTACCCCGAGGCACAGATAGAGCACTACCAGTCCAACGTCGAGGGCGACCTGGTGACGAAGATACAGGAAGCAGGCTTCGGGTGCGACGGCATCGTGCTGAACGCCGGAGCCTACACCCACACGTCCATCGCCCTGCAAGACGCCATCCGGGCTGTACCGGCTCCCGTCATCGAGGTACACATCTCCAACGTACATGCGCGCGAAGCCTTCCGGCACGTGTCGATGATTTCGTGCGCCTGCCGGGGCATCATCTGCGGCTTCGGGCTGGACAGCTACCGGCTGGCCGTCGAAGCCCTCCTGACCGACCGGCAACTGTAGCCCCGGGCGGCAAGGGGCAACCGCCGCACCGATACCGAACCGAAGAACAAGAACAACATAACCAACTATCACCTATGCAACTGAAACAAACAAAAATCGTGACGACCATCTCCGACCTGCACTGCGATGTAGACTTCATACAGCAACTCTTCGACGCAGGCATGAACGTAGTGCGCATGAACACCGCCCACCTGACGCGCGAAGGCGCCGAACGCCTGATAAGCAACGTCCGCCAAGTGTCCAACCGCATTGCAATCCTGATGGACACCAAGGGGCCCGAAGTGCGCACAACGAAACTGGAAGAGCCCATCGACTTCAAAACGGGCGACCGCGTGCGCATAGTGGGTTGCCCCGAGCAGCTGACAACGCGCGAATGCATCGCCGTGTCCTATCCCGACTTCGTGCGCGATGTCAACGTGGGTGTCCACATCCTGATAGACGACGGCGAGCTGGAGCTTGTGGCCATCGGAAAGACGGACGACGGACTGCTGTGCGAAGTGCAGAACGAAGCCACGCTGGGCAACCGCAAGAGCGTCAACGTCCCGGGCGTGCGCATCAACCTGCCTTCGCTCACGGAGAAAGACCGCAACAACATCCTCTACGCCATAGAGAAGGACATAGACTTCATAGCACACTCCTTCGTGCGCAACAAGCAAGACGTGCTCGACATAAAGGAAATCCTCAACGCCCACCATAGCGACATACAAGTGATAGCCAAGATAGAGAACCAGGAAGGAGTGGACAACATCGACGAGATACTCCAAGTGGCCGACGGCGTAATGGTGGCACGCGGCGACCTGGGCATCGAGGTGCCCCAGGAGCGCATCCCGGGCATCCAGCGCATCCTCATCCGCAAGTGCATCTTGGCAAAGAAGCCCGTCATCGTGGCCACCCAGATGCTCCACACAATGATAAGCAACCCACGCCCCACACGCGCCGAGGTGACCGACATAGCCAACGCCATCTACTACCGCACCGATGCCCTGATGCTGAGCGGAGAGACCGCCTATGGCAAATATCCGGTGGAAGCCGTGAAAACCATGACCAAAATCGCCGCCCAGGCCGAAAAGGACAAACTGTGGGAGGAAAACATACGCATCCCGCTGGACGAGAACAGCAACGATGTCACCGCCTTCCTGGCCAAACAAGCCGTCAAGGCTACCACGAAACTGAAGATACGAGCCATCATCACCGACAGCTATAGCGGACGCACGGCACGCAACCTCGCCGCCTTCCGCGGACGCTACCCCGTGCTGGCCATCTGTTATAAGGAGAAGACCATGCGGCAACTTGCCCTGTCCTACGGAGTAGAGGCCATCTACATGCCCGAACTGGCCAACGGACAAGAGTACTACTTCGCCGCCCTGCGCCGACTCCTGAAAGAAGGCCGCCTGCAACCCGACGAGATGGTGGGCTACCTGAGCAGCGGAAAAGCGGGTACACAGACCTCCTTCCTGGAAATTAACGTCGTGAAGGACGTGTTGGAACACGCCGACGACTGCGTGCTGCCCAACAGCAACCGCTACCTCTGAAGCACCCATGAGCAACGACACCGGAACACCCAGACCCGGCCTGGCCGACGAAGCCCTGAGCGACTATATCCTGAGGCACATCGACCCCGAAGGCAGCTACCTGCACGCCCTCTACCGCGACACCAACCTGCGGCTGCTCTATCCGCGCATGGCCTCGGGGCACCTGCAAGGACGCCTGCTCAAGATGCTGGTGCGCATGGTACGCCCCCGGCAGGTCTTGGAAATCGGGACCTACAGCGGCTACTCGGCCCTCTGCATCGCCGAAGGGCTGGAACCGGGTGCCACGCTCCACACCATAGAGGTGAACGACGAACAAGAGGACTTCACCCGCCCGTGGCTGGAGCAGTCGGCCTATGCCGACCGCATCCGCTTCTACATCGGCGACGCGCTCGAAGTTGTCCCCCGGCTGGGGCTGACGTTCGACCTCGCCTTCGTAGACGGCGACAAGCGGCGGTACACCGACTACTACGAAATGCTCCTCCCACGCCTCGCACCCGGCGGTTACCTGCTGGCCGACAACACGCTCTGGGACGGGCACGTGCTCGAACCACACCCCGCCGACCGGCAGACGTTGGGCATACAAGCCTTCAACGACCGCGTGGCTCAAGACGAAAGAGTGGAGAAAGTCATCCTGCCCTTGCGCGACGGGCTGACCATCATCCGAAAGAAATAGAACAACCTAACACACAAACGTATGGAAACTACCAGACAGAACAAAATAGCCCGACTCATACAGAAGGAGCTTAGCGACATCTTCCAACGGCAGACCCAGTCCATGCACGGCGTACTGGTGTCGGTGAGTGCCGTGCGCATCAGCCCCGACCTGAGCGTTGCCCGCGGCTACCTCAGCGTGTTCCCCTCCGAACGGGCTGAGGAAATAGTCAGGAACATCAACGAAAACTCCAAGTCCGTGCGCTACGAACTGGGCACCCGCGTGCGCCACCAGTTGCGCATCATCCCCGAACTGAAGTTCTTCGTCGACGACTCCCTTGACTACATTGAACACATCGACGAGCTACTGAAGTGAACCTCCCCTTCTACATAGCCCGCCGCTATCTATTTGCTAAGAAGAAGCACAATGCCGTCAACATCATCTCGGGCGTGGCCGTATGCGGAGTCGCACTGGCCACGCTGGCGATGGTGGTCACCCTGTCGGTATTCAACGGCTTCCAGGAGATGGTGGCCGGCTTCTTCACCGCCTTCGACCCTGAGCTGAAAATCACCCCAAGGGAAGGCAAGGTGTTCTCTCCCCAGGACTCGCTGCTGCAACAGGCCCGCGCCCTGCCGGGCATCGAGGTGTGGACAGAGACGCTGGAGGAGAACGCCATGGTACAGTACAAAAACCGGCAAGCCATGGCCGTAATAAAAGGCGTGGAGGACAACTTCGAGCAGCTCACCAGCATAGACAGTCTGCTCTACGGCGCAGGCACATTCATCCTGCACGACCCCGTGGCCGACTACGGCTTCATGGGCATCGAGCTGATGGCCGAACTGGGCACCGGCATCCAGTTTGTAGACCCCCTGCAGGTCTACGCTCCCCGCCGCGACGTGCGCATCAACGCTGCCAACCCGTCCGCCGCTTTCAGACGCGAATACCTCTTCTCCCCCGGTGCCGTGTTCGTAGTCAACCAGCAGAAATACGACTCACGCTACATCCTCACCTCGCTGGCCTTCGCCCGCCGCCTCTTCGGCTACAGCCACGAAGCATCGGCCATAGAGCTGAAGCTGGAGCCGGGCACCGACGCCGCCCACATGCAGGAACAACTCGCCCGTCTGCTGGGCGACCGCTTCGTGGTGCAGAACCGCTACGAGCAACAGGCCGACGTGTTCCGCATCATGGAGATAGAAAAGTTCATTTCCTACCTGTTCCTCACCTTCATCCTGGTCGTAGCCTGCTTCAACGTCATCGGCTCGCTCTCCATGCTCATACTGGACAAACGCGACGACGTGGCCACCCTGCGCAACCTGGGGGCCGACGACCGACTCATCACGCGCGTATTCCTCTTCGAAGGCCGACTCATCAGTTTCTTCGGAGCCGTAGCCGGCATTGTCCTCGGCCTGCTGCTGTGCTGCGCCCAGCAACGTTTCGGGCTGGTGAGCATGGGCACAGGAAATGCCTTCGTCACCGATGCCTATCCGGTGAGCGTCCATGCCGGCGACCTGCTGCTCGTCTTCCTTACAGTGATGGCCGTGGGCTTCCTGGCCGTGTGGTATCCCGTCCGCTACCTCAGCCGGAGGCTTCTCTCCCGCCGATAACCAAGCCCCGCAAGGCTTTTTCCGGGCAAACCTGCACGTGAAAAAGAGGTAAAAAAGGCGTTTTATATGCAAAAAATGTCCTTTCATCGCACTTTTTATTGCTCTTTAGAAAAACTTCCTTACCTTTGCATCAGGGAATAGAAAACAAGCGGTTTTCACACAGTTCCCTAAGAAGAGAAACTCTCTCTAAATAGCGTTTTTTCATGTATTATTGACTTTTGTCCGCCCTTACTTGTGAAAGTAGGGGCGGTTTTTTGTGTCCACGCCCGCCCCAGGCCCCGTTATCCACCCTTCCTTTGCCCGGCAGGAAGCGCACCTGCACCCGCTGCCGGACGCACCTATGCCCGCAACCGGGCACACCTGCGCCTGCTTCCACCGCCTCTACAGGAGGCCAGAGGGCGGAGCACCGCCGCAACCCTGCCTCTCTACATACGCCAAAGGCGGAAACCGCCCGGACGAGGAGGGGCATTCTTGCGCCCCGTCCGCCTCCGGCGGTCTCCGCCTTGCGGCAGCAGGTTGCCCCGCCGCCAGCTACGACAACATCAGTCGCACACCACCTTGGCCGTCCCGGCAGGCGTATGCAGCACATAGATGCCGCTGCCCGGAAGCTGTATCTCCACCTCCGCAGCGTTGGCCGTGAGACGATGCAGCAGCGTTCCGTCGATGCCGTAGACGCTCACCGGGTCGCCGGCCGCGCAACCACGCACCGTCAGCACACGTCCGTCGCAGCTGTACTGCAGGCCGTCAGCAGCCGTCGTGCCGCTTATGCCGGTGCCGCCGCTCAGCTGGACGACCATCTCGGCCGACTCCTCCGAGTTGCTGACATCGCCCACTGCCTGCACGGTGTAGCAGTAGAGTGCGCCCTGCACCAGTCCGTCGAAGGTGTAGGATGTCTCGGAAATGTTCTCTACGGTCTGCACCTTCTCGCGCACGTAGTCGGCATAGGGGTCGTCGGCCACGGTTTCGGCAGCGCGGGCTTGCGGCAACCCGGCCTCAGCCGCTGTCTCTACCACGACCGCCCCGGGATACTGTCCGGTGGCATCGCCGCGCACAATCTCCACTTGGTCCAGGTAGGCACGTTCGCGCGTCACGCCCAGACGGACGGACGTTGCCGCCGTGCCGCCGCTGAAGCGGAAGACGTAGGTAGCAGCCTGGTCGCTCAGCTGGCAGGTGCCTGCCAGGCCGTTGGCACTCACCGTGAAGTCGGGCGTGCGGCCGCTTTCCGCACGAGCCACGACAACCACCGTGAAGGTGCCCTCGTGGGGCGTGACGTTGACGGCAGGCGTAACCAGATGGCCGCTCAGCACCGGCGAGCCGATGCGGCACCAGCCACCGGCCTGGAACACATACGAGCCCGTCCAGCCGGGCTGGCCCATGTAGTCGTCGAGCTGCCCGGAGATGTTGCGCGAGTCGGCCCTGTCGGGCTGGCCGTCGGTCATAAGCGCAAAGTCCTCGGACAAGGCCAACGGAACCTCGTCGATGGTGAGCATCCGATAGAGGTTCACCATGTAGCCCTGGGCATCGGCGACAGCCTCCCACTGAGCCGTGAAGCCGGTGTTCGTGACGTTAAGGGCAGGCAGCACCGCAGGTGCGTCCAGCACGTTGGCCATGAAGTCAAACGTCACCACGCCGTTCTCGTTGCGGATGTCTGTCACCCAGCGGTTCAGCACCTCGCCGTTCCAGGTCGTAGCGGCAGGCAGGCTTTCGTCGGTGAAGGCGTCATTGCCCATCACGTTGGGGTAAAGGTCGGTCACCTCGGAGTTGGACGAACGTGTGTTGTCGGCCGGTATAAGCATTACCCGCGGGTGGTTGCTGTTGTTGTTCACCGTGTTGCCTTCCCAGGCCGAGGCTTCGTAGTGTATGTGCGAAATCATAAGCCCCGACGATGCCAGAAAGGCATCCCAACCCGTCTGCTGGCGGTTCTCCAAGGTGAAGAACTCGTTGGGGTCGCTCGTGCTGATGCGGTAGGCACGCCGCGTGTCGGTCAAGGCCCCCAGCTCCACGCCGTCGGCGGGCTGGTTCAGCTCCTCCAGTTCCAGCCAGCCCAGCGAATAGCGCTCAAAGGCCGTGTAGGCAGCAGGCGTCAATCCGTTGTTGTTATACGGCCCGTAGTCCATCAGGTCGTAGGACCCGAGCATAAACTGCGACCCGCCGTTGGTCTGATAATGGTCAGCAAGACCGATGACATGGCTGAACTCATGGCAGAAGGGGCCGATGCCGCTCGTCACAGGGTTGCCGTCTTCCGAGTCCTGTTCTCCCAGATAGGATAACTCGGAGGAACAGGCATACACGTCTATCTGCTTCCCGTTGAGCGACAGGTCGATGCCATAATAGCGCAGGTTGGATTTGTGAGGCCACACGGTATTCACGCCGCCACCGTCATGTTCGCCATAACCGGCAAATATGACAAACACCATGTCGACAAAACCATCGCTGTCGAAGTCGTAGTTGGAGAAGTCGCACCCTTGCTCGCTTTGCGCCAGTTGGCAGGCTTCGGCAACCATCTCCCCGGCATGGGCGTCGCTGCCAAAGTAGTCGTTGCTGCCGTAGTAGGTATAGCTGCGGCTCAGGGTTACGGGGCCTACCACGTCAAACTGAGGCTGGAAGATACCGCCCGACTGGTCGATGAAGTAATCGCGGGCACTGCCCGTTCCGCCCTCGTCGCTGAAGCCCGACTCGTTCATCATGCGCGAGTGGAAGTCGTGGTCGAAGGAAAAAGAGCGGTCGGGGAACTGGGCCAGAATGACAAGCCCCCGTATCTCGCCCTCGGTGGGGAAATTACCTATCTGGATGGGGTTATCCGCGCTGCGCGTCGCGCTGGCAGCACGCTTGGCGGCACGGCGCGTGGCGTAGAAGGCCGGGAAGTCGGCCTTTGGCAGCGCGGCCAGGAACCGACGTTCGGCAGCCGTGCGGCGGTTCACGTCGCGGGCCACAGGCGCACCCTCCGTCGTCAGACGGCTGTCGGCCTCCACGCGCGCATAGCGCAGATAGCCCGCCTCGTCGTAGGCCAGCGGGTAGCCGTCGGTCGAAACATAAAGATGGGCATGTTCGTCACCGCGTATCAACACGGTGACCGTCGTGCCGTCGGGCTGCGCAATCTTCACCGAGTCGCGCAGGGCCGGAATAGCCCGAAGGTTTAGGGCAAATGCTCCAAACAGAGCAATCAATAATAGAATTTTTCTCATAATGGTAAGATTATAGATTGTGACGGGCAAAGATAGAAAAAAGGAATATCCGAACAATTCTATAAACAAAAAAGTTACGACCTGCGCGGGCGTTTTTTCAAAGGGCCGCCTACTCCCGTCAAAAGGCACAAAAACGCGCCGGACAAAACGTCGCCTCCACGAGGCAAAAGGCTGCAAAACGATGCAGGAAATGCCCTTTGGCTGACACGCGCCCAAGGGCGAAAAGCCTCAGCCAGAAGTGCCGGAAGCCTCCTGAAGGCTCACGCCCCGCCGTCCACCCCCGCCAGAAGCCTTCTGGAAGCCTTTCGCCGCCAACGGGGAGACCTGCTCCCGCAAACGGATAGAACTTTCCACGCAAGGGGGCAGACCTGTGCCCGCAAGGCAGTACTCCCTCCGCCTGCCCCCCGACATCCCCGCGCAGGCACGGGCAAGGGCTTTCCCCCCTTCCGAAAACGCTATTTCAAACGTAAGGATTTCTTTATCATGCTAAGCATCAGACAGATGAACCAAACCCGTTGCGTCCGTTTCCACCGGCCCGCCCACAAGGCCGGAAAAACGCAACGTCGGGCAACAGGAAAATCAGAATGTCAATGTCAGGCCTTCGCGGAGGGAAAGAGTAAAATGGCATCAGACGTTTAACACTCTTTTAGATTTTCTCATGCAGTAATATCGCCATATCCGCGTTTAACAAGCGAACAGTATTTCTGAAGGCATAACTGAAAAGGAATAACACAAGACTTAACCTAAACCTTGTTTTTGACGCCCCGGCCAGCAGTGATGCCCGCTGGGTGCGTCAGACAAGTTTCTTTCCCGGTCACATTTCGTGCCGGAGCTTCCACCCCAAGACACATACCCATGCCCGACGAAGGCAATCCGCCTTCCTCCGCCCGCAGCGTGCAGCGCGTCACAACCCCGTGCCGTAGCGCTTTATCTCGGCCTCGCAGGCAGCGGCTTGCCCGTCGGTGATGCGGTCGAGCAGGGCGTGGAAGCGCGGCCCGTGGTTCATCTCCCGCGTATGGGCCAGCTCGTGCAGCAGCACATAGTCCACCAGGCGGGCGGGTAACTTCAGCAAAAAGCACGAAAGGTTGATGCTACCCTGTGCCGAACAGCTGCCCCAACGGCTGCGACTGGAACCAATCCTGACACCGGTATACGTCAACCCATGCCGACGAGCCAGCCTGTCCAGCCGTGGCGGCAACACCTGCCCGGCAACGCGACGCAACAGCCGGACGACAACCTTCTGCAACCAGTCCTGCAACGCGGGGTCGTCAAAGTCGGTGCCGGGCGGGCAACGAAGCACCGTCCCGTCAGGGGTGGCAGCCACGCAGAAGCGCGTCCCCGCCCCCAAAGCCAGAGTAAAGTCAAAAAGGTCGGTGTGGATGCCATAGTCCAAGTCGATGTGCCTGACGGGACACCGCTGCAAAGCGTTGCCCAAGCGGGGACGCAGGCTGTCGATGGCCCGGCGCACGTCGGCCGGGGTGGCCGACGTGGGGACGGTGGCACGAAGCACGCCGTCGCGCACGCGGAAGATGAAGCGTCGGGCACGGCTGTCGGGACAGACCTCGACCTGCCCCAATTCGGCATCGTGAATGAGATAAGCTACGGTAGGCATACAGGAAAACGGTTATATATAAATAGGTATAGCAGCACCAGCTTGTGACATAGGTGCCAACCGCACGGCGGGGCTACGTCCAATCGGTGCAAAAGAACGAATAAGAAAGGAAAAATCAAACTGCCGTCGGGAGAAAATGAAGTACCTCCCAGAGCCTCCTGAAAAGGGTTGGCAAAAAAAATGCAAGAGAGGAATGAAAATAACACTCCTCTTTCTTGCATAATCTTCAGGTTTGCATTATTTTTGTAGTCCGAAGAGGATTATTGTTATAATCCGCACCTCGGAAAGGCCGGAGCGTAAGAATGAACCCAAAACGACCAGCGGTCGAAAGCTATCGGCACTCCACACGCAACAAGCATACGAACGGGCAAAGCCAACCGGCACCTGTCCGATGATGAGAAGAAAAGATAAAAAAGGCAAAGATTGTAGTTCAGGAACAAACAACAAAACGGAGGACAAAGGGAGCACCCGCCCAAAGGGAACATACTCACCATTTGTCCTCCGCTTCTTTTTGTCCCGCCAGGCCGACCGAAACGACAGGCAGGCGGGACAGGGGTACGTCAACGCTTCTCGGGATAGCGCATGTTGGCCGCCGTCATGTGCTCAAGTACCTCGTGCAGGAACTTGGACGACTCCCACCGCGCCATAGGCAGGTCGTGCAGCAAGTAGTTCCCACAGTCCGCGGGAGCAGCCCCCGGCACTTCGCCCTGATACTGGGCTATGAAGCGGAACGTATCTTGCATCAGCAGCAGGATGTCCTCGGGCTGCAGGTCGCCACGCATAAGCAGATAGTTGCCCGTCAGGCATCCCATAGGGCCCCAATAGATAATCTTGTCCTGCCACTGAGGCTTGTTGCGCAGGTAAGTGGCGGCCAGATGCTCAATGGTGTGCAAAGCACTGGGGGCCAACGCGGGTTCACGGTTAGGCTCCTTCATGCGGATGTCGAAGGTCGTGATGGTTTCACCGTTTACTTCGTCCTTACGCGAAACGTAAATGCCACGCAACAGGCGGATGTGATCAATAGTAAAACTGGGAATTTTCTTCATATAGCTATTTTCCTTTTAATATTGGTTCGATATTCAGACTACAGAGCACCGCCTCAACGGGCTTCAAGCCGCCTTGGCAGGGCAGCGAGGAAAGCCCAGGTGGTGCGGAAAGAGCGTTCGGCCAAACGTGCCCAAAAGTCGGCATATTGCTGGGCATGGCCGTCGGTTCCGGGTGTGTCGCTGACGATGCGGAAGCTTAGGAAAGGCGTGTCGAACAAGTAACAAGTCTGCGCCAGCGCAGCCGACTCCATGTCGACGGCAAGCCCGTCGGGAAAGCGGGCCTTTATGGACTCAAGCTCGGAGCGCGAAGTGACAAAACGGTCGCCAGTGCACATCAGCCCTGCACGGATACGGCTCTCCAGCCCCGGCGCACCATCCAAAGCCAAAGCGCAACCCAGCAGCACGGGGTCGCCCTCGAAGCGGGCGGGCAGGCCCTGCACTTGCCCATCCTCGTTGCCTTCGCCGCACCACACATCGTGATACGTCAACCAGGCACTGGCCACTACGTCGCCCACCCGCAGGCAAGCGTCTATCCCGCCGGCCACACCGGTGCTCAACACACAGTCCGGACCATAGCGGCGCAACAGTTCACAGGCACCCACGGCGGCATTCACCTTACCGATGCCACACTGGGTGAGGACAACCTCGTTCGCCCCCAATGTCCCCTCTACGTAGCGGAAAGAACCGCCGCCCGCCTCCGCAGCATGTGCCAAGCGGGCAGAAAGCTGGCGGTGCTCGCTGTCCATAGCACTAACAATTCCAATCCTCATGGTTATTCCTTTGGTGTTCAAACAAATCTGGCGCAAAAGTACTACATTTCGTGCTAAATGCGCTATCTTTGCCGCCAAAGTAAACGCATATCTTCTATGAAACTGAAAAAGATTCTTCCCGACGTGGTGGCCCTGCTGGCCTTCATTGTGCTGTCTTTCGCCTATTTCTTCCCGGCGGACATCGAAGGGCGCATCCTCTTCCAACACGACAGCGCCGCAGGTGTGGGCGCAGGCCAGGAGGCTGCCACCTACTACGAGCAGACGGGCGAACGCACACGGTGGACCAACTCGCTCTTCGGCGGAATGCCTACTTATCAGATATCCCCTTCCTACGACTCCACCCAGCCGCTCAGCTGGGCAGGAAAGGTGTACCAACTGTTCCTGCCCGACTACGTGTGCCTGACGTTTATGATGCTTCTGGGCTTCTACATTCTGCTACGTACACTCGCCTTGCCGGTCTGGCTCTCGGCCTTGGGGGCAGTGCTGTGGGCCTTCTCCTCCTACTTCTTTATCCTCATCTCGGCAGGCCACATCTGGAAATACATCACCCTTGCCTACATTCCTCCCACCTTGGCGGGCATCATACTGGCCTACCGGGGACGACTGCTGTGGGGAGGTGTGCTCACGGCCTTGTTCCTGGCACTGCAGGTGCTGTCCAACCATGTGCAGATGTCCTACTATTTCTTGTTCGTAATCCTGTTCCTCGTTGCTGCCTACTTCGTGAAGGCTTGCCGCGAGAATACGCTTCCTCAGTTCTTCAAGGCCAGCGCCGTGCTGCTCGTGGCGGCACTCGTAGGTGTGGCGGCCAACCTTTCTAACCTCTACCACACGTACACCTACAGCAAGGAGACCATGCGCGGCAAGAGCGAACTGGTGCATACTGGCGATGCCGCCCAGCAGACCAGCAGCGGCCTGAACCGCGACTACATCACCCAATGGAGCTACGGCATAGGCGAAACCTGGACCCTGCTTGTCCCCAACTACAAAGGGGGAGCCTCCGTGCCGCTGACAGAAAGCGAAACCGCCATGCAAAAGGCCAACCCCCGCTATGCCCCTCTATATTCACAACTGACGCAATACTTTGGCGACCAACCCATGACAGCAGGGCCTGTGTACGTGGGGGCGTTCGTCCTCTTCCTCTTTCTCCTGGGCTGTGTCGTCGTCAAAGGACCGTTCAAGTGGGCGCTCGTAGGAGCCACCCTGTTCTCCATCCTGCTCTCCTGGGGCAAGAACTTCATGCCCCTGACGGACTTCTTCATAGACTACGTGCCGATGTACAATAAATTCCGGGCCGTGTCGTCCATTCTCGTCATCGCGGAGTTCACCATCCCCTTGCTGGCCATCCTTGCCCTGAAGAGGCTGATAGAAGAACCGTCCCTGCTGCGAACCCATCTCAAGGCAACCATCATCTGCCTGGTGCTCACGGCGGGAACGGCTCTGTGGTTTGCGGTGCCGGGCACGCCCTCTCCCTCGGCCTATGTGCCTGCCCAGGAAATGCAGATGCTCCAGCAAGCGGCCAGCCAAGACTACCTCCCGGCTGCCGAGTTGCCCGCCATCCTGGCCAACCTCTCCGAGATGCGTGCCACCCTTGTGCAGGCCGATGCCTTGCGGAGCTTCTTCATCATAGCCATAGGCGTGCTGCTCCTGCTACTCCACTCGGCAGGCAAACTGAGAGGTTCGCTCACCGTGGGAGGCATTGCCCTGCTGTGCCTGGTCGACCTGTGGGGGGTAAACAAGCGTTATCTCAACGACAGCCAGTTCGTAGCAAGTTCCGTGCGCTCCACCTCCTTCCAGAAAACGAGCACCGACGAGGCCATCCTGCGCGACACCACCCTGGACTACCGGGTACTGAACTTCGCCACCAGCACCTTCAATGAAAACAACACCTCGTACTGGCACAAGAGCATAGGCGGATACCATGCCGCCAAACTGCGCCGTTACCAGGAACTGATAGACCGGCACATCGCTCCCGAGATGCAAGACCTCTACCGCGAGATGGCACGCACCGGAGGAGACCTGAGCCAGGCAGACCCGGCCAAGTTCCGCGTACTGAACATGCTCAACACCCGCTACTTCATCTTCCCGGGGGGAGAGAACGGCCAGACCGTCCCGCTACAGAACCCTCATGCCAGCGGCAACGCCTGGTTCGTCGACGACGTGCTCTACGTGGACAATGCCAACGCCGAGATTGATGCCTTGGACAGCATACACCCCGCCAGGACAGCCGTTGTGGACCGACGCTTCCGCGACATCCTGCACGGAGCCACCCAAACGCCCCACGACAGCCTTGCCTCCATCCGGCTGACAGAGTACGCCCCCAACCGGCTGGTCTATACAACCGACAACACAGCCGACGGCGTGGCCGTGTTCTCCGAGATATACTACCCCGACGGCTGGCAAACCACCATCGACGGGCAGCCTGCCTCGCTGGCCCGGGCCGACTACGTGCTGCGCGCCCTCCACATCCCCGCCGGACGGCACACCATAGAGATGCGCTTCGACCCCACCAGCCTGCACGTCACCGAAGGCATAGCCTACACCGCCGCCGTGCTCATCCTGCTGGGCCTCGTCGCAGCCCTGTTGCTCGCCTGGCGCAACGCACGCAAGGCCGACAGCACTCCCACCGCCCCGCAAGCCTGACCCCGCAGCTTCCCCCACCGGCATCCGCCCCTCTGCAACCCCGTTTCTTCGAGCCGCAGAGGGGCGGATGTCGTTTCCACGGCCAGCCCTCCTTCTTTTCTTCTAACTTTATTTTGCATTTCGTAGCATAAGCGTTAACTTTGTCGCGGCGGGCACAGGTTTACCCGGTCGTCCGCCCCTATTACGAACCAACAGAAACACAAAGAACTACTATGAACAAACCCTTGCTACAGGCTGCCGCCATCGCCTTGCTTCTGCTCTTGGCCGGTTGCAGCCCCAGCGTAATGTCCATCACCCTGAAAACTTATACCCCACGCCCCGTAGAAACCGTACAGATACTCAACGCCAGCCAAGGCCAAGAGGCCCCGCAGCCCTCAGATACCATAGGCGAGGTGCTGGTGATGCGCACGGCCATCAAGGCCAAGGACGAGTACGACCGCCTGTCCGACCTCGCCGCCGAGGTCACCGCCAAGGAGGGCGGCGACATCCTGCTCGTGACGCAGTACAAACGTCCTAACTTCTGGTCGTCAAGACATGTCCTCAGGGGCATCATGCTGCTCCACGCCCCCACGGTGGGAACCCACCCGACGGCAGAAGCCACCGAAAGCCGCCCCCCGCGCCACATCTTCAAGATGGACGGAGGCTACGGATGGACCGCAGGAGACTTCTTCCAGCCGCTCAACAACATCTACCGGAACCGCTACAGCCCCTCGTGGCGTGCGTCCTACAGCTACATGCTACTCCCGACCGTGGGACTCAAGCTGGCCTACGACGGTACGCACTACGACTTTCCCACCAACGACCTCACCCAGCACTACGTCGGGCTGGGACTGACCAGCCGCTACTACCTGCCCCGCAACTGGGTCGTCGACGAAGCCTTCACCCTTGGCTGCGCTTTTGCCAATGACGAGATAAAGAAGCAACACTCCTTTGGAGCCACCTGCGACTTGGGCGTAGAATACATGCTGACACAACACGTGGGCATCGGTGCCGAGTTCAACCTCATCTACTCGCGCTACCTCAGCCCCTATGCCAACAGTTCTCTCATAAAGCCCGGCACGTGGGACCTCGACGAAAATCTCCTGCGCCTCTCACTCACCGGCGGACTACGTTCTTACATCTAAATACCCCCATGCCATGAAACACTCCATCGCCCTACTCCTCCTGCTGGCCGCTCCCCTGCTGGCGCGGGCACAAGAACCCCTCATCAACCCCGAAGAAGGCCGCACGCTGCTGGAGCGCGTCACCCCCGACGGCAAAGCCATCCCCGGAGCCAGCATGAACTGGCAGTTCTACACCTCCGCCGGACTCTACCTCACCGACGGACGGCTGGACGAAGCCGCCTTCAAAATCAACCAAGTGCGCTGGGAGGTGCTGGGCACCTTCGCCGGAAACTTCTCCTATCACTTCAGGCAGTCGTTCAACAAGACGAGCAACCCCTACGCGCTGGACAACCTCTCGTCGTCCATCGAGTACGCCTTTGTGCGCTGGGACCTCCTACCCCGCTTCGCCCTGACGGCGGGCAAGCAAATCATGCAGCTCGGCGGCTACGAGTACTGGGTGGAGGCCATCAAGATACGCGAGTTCTCGGACTTCAACAACTACCTTTCCTGCTACCAGACCGGGCTGACGGGCACCGTCACCCTCTCGCCCACGCAGCAGCTCAACCTGCAGGTGCTCAACAGCCGCAACGGCAGCTCGTCCGACGCCTTCCTGCACGGCCTGCCCGCAGGCGTGCAGCGTGCCAAGGTTCCCCTGATGGCAACGGCCAACTGGGAGGGCTTCTTCCTGCCCGACCGCGCCCTCAACCTGCGCTACTCGCTCTCGCTTGGCCAGGCCGCCCAGGGGCGGAACCTCTTCTACCTGACGGCGGGCAACGTGTGGAAGCGCGGCCCGCTGGTGGCCTACGTCGACCTGATGTACTCGCGCGAGGGGCTCGACTCGAAGGGACTCGTCAGCGACCTCACCGCCGCAGCCGACGAGGAGGGCGGCGTGACGGCACAGCACGTCAGCTACCTCACCACCATAGCCAACGTGGACTACCGCGTGCATCCGCAGTGGAACGTCTACGTCAAGGGAGCCTACGAGACGGCACGCGTCTACCGCGCCAACGGGCCTTACGAGGCCGGGCTGTACCGCCGCACGTGGAACGCGCAAGCCAGCGTCGAGTTCTATCCGTTGAAGAACAGCGAGCTGTTCCTCTTCCTCCACTACCTGTACCGCCACCGGGGACTCACCCAGCGCGCCCGTGCCCTGGGCGGCGAGGCTATCAGCCAGCAGCGCGTGTCGCTGGGCCTGGTCTACACCATCCCCGTCTTCTGAGCATCCCCGCCCCGCTCCGCCCGTGCAAGGACTGGACACTCCCCCCGGGAGCACACCTGTGCCACCGGGCGGGCGCACCTTTGCCGCCACGGCAGCAAAGGAATGCCCGGCAAGGGGCACAGGTGCGCTCCCTTGCCGGGCATCCGGCACGGACAAGCCGTGGTCTCAGTCGCGATACGGGATTTCAACCCGCGTCACCGAGCAGGGTGTGTCCAGTTCGTCGTAGGCTATCAAGGCTATGGCACAATCGTAGCCTTCGAGCAAAACAGGCAGGCCGGTCAGTTCCAACCGCTCCGCCGTAAGCCCCGAGGCCGCGTCGGCCTCCTTCAGCCGCACGATGTCGTAATCGCTCATTCCGGCCAACTGCTCCTTAGAGCAGATGCCTACATAGGCATAATGGGTGCATCCCGGCGAACGCCGCACATCGAAGGCGATGTTGGCACCCTCCTTTTCAACAAGCGTCACGTCCACCCTTATGTCCCCGGCTGCCGATGTGCGGTCAAACGTCACGCTGTCGGCCTTGGCCAAGGGTACCGCCAACACTTCGCCACCCTTCAGGTGGAACACCAGCCGGTTGGGCCGCTCTTGGGCAAACGAAGCCGCCGCAGAAAGCAGCACGGCCAGGCAGCCCAGCAATAGTTTCTTCTTCATCGTTTTCTGTCTTTATTGGGGTTAGGAATGCAACGGCTATCGGTCCGTAGCGGATTTCAGACGCAAGGGATGACCCTCCAGCGGCACCCGCGTACCCTCCACCTGCTGCGGCGATACCGCCGGGATGGTAGCGGAAGAAGACCTGACGGCTGTACAGCCACCAACCTGAAATAAAAAGAGCCCTGTATCGATACCGACCTCGTCGAATATGGCTGCGACAAATCCGCCATCGAATCGGAACGAGTTCCCTCCCTCGTCCAACACTATCTTAATCGGTCCAGAATCAAGGTAGATATTACCATCCTCGTCCTGTACTATTTTCTGGAGAAACAGGGAACAATATTCGCCGACTCCACTGACCGCAAGCCCTTCGGCTATCGGGCTATCGGTGTCGACCACGTAGCTGTCGGGGTTCATATCCTTGGAAATTCTAAGCGTCAGAGGAATGCCCCCATACGTCCACTCTCCCAAGAAATCGCCTGCACCGTCTTCCCGCACCACAAGCACGCTGTCGCTTTCAGCAATGCCCGCGCCATCGTTTATGCTCAAAAGCCACCGCCCTACCAGCGGGTCATCTACGCGCACAGGCGTGTCGAAAGAAGCACGCGCCACGCTGCAAGGTGTCCCGTAGCGGTCGTAAGCCACGGCCACGACACGATAGGTGTGCCCGTATTCGGCCACGCCGTCGAACCACACGACAGTACCGTCCATGTCGCTGTCGTACATCGCCATGCCCGGCCCGCCATACAGTTGCAGGCAGCGGCTGTCGGTCCAGTAATCGTCCTGGGAGCTATCGTAGACCAGCACACGGTAGTAGGCACATGCCTCGGACATATGCGTCCGCAACACTGCGCCCACACGGCTGCGATAGAGCTTGTCCTCCAGCCCCGTCACATCGAGTGCCACGCTCACGTCGCCCTCCACACATTCAAAAGAGATGCTGTCCACCACGTCGGCCCGCAACGAGACGGTACCGATGTCCTTCGTGTGTATCCTCACCCGCTGGGGGCTTTGCTGTGCGTAGGCGCCGGCGGCAAGGAGCAGCCAGCCCAACATTCCTATTACTAACATGCGTATGTTCATAGTCTATCAGATATTCAGTTGAACGAGCCGGACGGGACGCGCCTCGGGGACAATCCCGGCAAGCCACTGGCAAAGGTAGGAACTTTCTTTTACCCGCCACCTATTCAGGGGCAACATTCTGCACGGTGCCGGACGAAAAAAAGGCACCGCCCCGCCGCCCTCTTCCGACCCACGGAAACCACACGAGGAAGTACACCTGTGCCACTGGGCAGGCACACCTGTGCCGCCACGGCAGCAAAGGAATGCCCGGCAGGGGGCACAGGTGCGACATGAAAAAAGGAGGCCACTGCCTCACGCGGTGTCCTCCCTTTCGAGTTAGCTTCTTCTAAGTGCGGAGCGCATCGGAACTTCACAGCCTCAATGGTCCTTGTCCTTAAGTTGAAAGCACACTAACTATACTTACGTTCAAAGCAAATGAAAATGTTATTGCGGTAGAGCGAACGCCGGGCGTTCACTCGTTCTTTTCCCTGATGAGTTGCCTCTCCTGCGCCTGTTCCAGGCTGTCGAGCAGCTGTTGCTCGTACTTCTCTCCCGTCAAGGCTGCCGAGGGAGCGTTGCCTGCCTGCTGGCGCACGGTGTCGGTGGCCACTACCGTCCGTCCCTGGTCGGCAAAGAACGTGCGCTGGGCCACGCCTCCAAGCAGCAGCACCACGGCCACCGTGGCTGCAGCCTTGAACAGGGGCATGAGCCGCGAGCGCATGGAGATGCGCTTGGCCTCCACCACTACGGGCTTCTCCGGCTCGACCAAGGCCAGCATACGGGCATCGAAGTCGTCGCCCAAGTGCGCACCGTGCAACAGGTCCTGATAAACAAACAGAGCTTTGTAGCGCAACAAGTGCTGCGGCACGTCACCCCTTGCGAAGAAAGCACGCAGGCGTGCCTCCTCCTCCAGCGTGGTATCACACCGCCAGTAGCGTTCCAGTAACTGTTCTATCGTCTTAGAGTCCATACGTTTCTATCTCCAAAAACTTCTGTTTCACTTTTTGCCTTGCCCTGAAGAGGTTCACCTTCACCTGTTCCTCAGTGATGCACACCGTCCGGGCTATTTCTTTATAGCTCTTCCCCTCCACGTCGCGTAGCAGCAGGATTTGCCTTTGCTTCTCGGGCAGGCGGGAGATGATTTCCTGCACCAGCCTCAACCGTTCCTTGCCTACCAGCTTGTCGTAGGGCGTAACGGGGTCGGCGGCAGCTTGCTCCAGACCCTCGGTCAGCTCCAGTGCCTGTGCATCTTTCTTCTGGCTGCGGTCTATGGCAAGGTTGCGGGCCACCGTGAGGCAGTAGGCTTCCAGCGAGCCAAGCTCCGCCCACTCTTCGCGGTGGTTCCAGACGCGTATCATGGTTTCCTGCACCACGTCCTCTGCTTCCGCCCTGTCCAGCGTTATCTGCAAGGCCAAGCGGAACAGCCTATCCTTCAACGGGAGGATGTTGTTGCGAAAACTGATTTCCTGCATCTCTTTGATTGGTTGACGGGCAAGGCGGCCAGAAGTTACACCTTGCCCCTGCTTTTTCACATTCTTTTACTTTAAAACAACCGAAGGTATCCCGCAAGAGAGCACACACTGCCACCCGGGAACAAAGCAGCAACAACGCCCCCAAGCTACAAGCAGCGCAGGCACCTGCCCCTGCTTCCTGCCGACCGGGGGCAAGAACAGACGGGAAGCAGATGCCCGCACGACAAGTGCCCGCCGCGCCTGCGGACACGACTTGGCACAGACCCGGTACACGCTCACTCCAGGTAGGTGTAGCCGTACAGGCCAGAACGGTAATTGGCCAGGAACTCCTTGCCCTCCTCCAGCGAGATACGCCCCTCCTTCACCGACTGTGACACCCACGTCTCCAGCGTGCGTACCAGCTTCTTGGCATTGAACTGCACGTAGTCCAGCACCTCGGCCACGGTCTCACCGTCGATTACCTGTTCTATGTTGTAGCCCTTATCGTTCACCGTCACGTGCACAGCATTGGTGTCGCCGAAGAGGTTGTGCATGTCGCCCAAAATCTCTTGATAGGCTCCTACCAGGAACACGCCCACGTAGTAAGGTTCTTTGCTACGCAAGGAATGTACCGGCAGATAGTGGGACACGCTCTTGGTGGAGATGAAGTTGGCCACCTTCCCGTCCGAGTCGCAGGTGATGTCTTGCAGCGTGGCCTCGCGGTCGGGCCGCTCGTCCAAGCGTTGAATGGGTATGATGGGGAATATCTGGTCAATGGCCCAAGAGTCGGGCAGCGACTGAAACAGCGAGAAGTTGCAGAAATACTTGTCAGCCAGCAGTTTCGGCAGGCTGCGCAGTTCGTCCGGGGCGTGTTTCAGGCCGTTGGCTATCTGGTTCACCTCCCGCATGATGCTCCAATAGAGCCGCTCTATCTTGGCGCGTGTTTGCAGGTCCACCAGGCCGTGGCTGAAGAGGTCGAGCACCTCCTCGCGTATCTGCTGTGCGTCGTGCCATGCCTCGAGCATCTTGTTCTGGTTCAGCGTGTCCCAGATGTCGTACAGCTCGCGCAGCAATTCGTGGTCATCGGGCGAAACGACCTCGTCGTCGTCCCACTCGGGCAAGGAGGCCGTTTCGAGCACCTCGAAGATGAGCACCGAGTGGTGGGCCGTCAGGGCACGTCCGCTCTCGGTGATGATGTTGGGATGGGGAATGCCGTTCTTGTCGCTCACGTCCACCAGCGTAGATATGGAGTCGTTGACGTACTCCTGTATAGAATAGTTCACGCTGCCCTCGCTGTTGCTCGAACGGGTACCGTCGTAGTCCACGCCAAGGCCTCCACCCACGTCCACGAACTCCACCCGGAAGCCCATGTTGTGCAACTGGGCATAGAACTGGGCGGCCTCGCGCAGGGCGGTCTTTATGCGGCGTATCTTCGTCACCTGGCTACCTATATGGAAGTGAATGAGCCGCAGGCAGTCCTCCAGGTTCTTGTCCTTCAGGAAGTCGAGGGCTTCGAGCAGCTCGCTCGATGTCAGTCCGAACTTGCTGGCATCGCCACCCGAGTCCTCCCACTTGCCGCTACCCGAAGAAGCCAGCTTGATGCGTATGCCGATGTTGGGCTTCACACTGAGCTGCCGGGCCATCTTGGCTATCAGCTTCAGCTCGTTGAGCTTCTCCACCACCAGGAAGATGCGTTTGCCCATTTTCTGTGCCAGCAGTGCCAGTTCGATGTAGCTCTCGTCCTTGTAGCCATTGCACACGATGAGCGAGTCGGAGTCCATGTTGGTGGCTATCACGGCGTGCAATTCGGGCTTCGACCCGGCCTCCAGACCGAGATTGAACTTCTTGCCGTGGCTGATGATTTCCTCCACAACCGGACGCATCTGGTTCACCTTGATGGGATAGACGATGAAGTTCTCACCGTGGTAACCATACTCCTCGGAAGCCTGCTTGAAGCAGCTGGATATCTTCTCGATACGGTTGTCCAGGATGTCGGGGAAACGCACCAGCATAGGGGCCGTCACGTCGCGCAGTTGCAGCTCGTCTACCAGCTCCTTCAGGTCTACAGCCACCCCATCCTTGCGCGGAGTCACCACTACGTGTCCTTTCTCGTTAATGCCAAAGTAGGAAGCTCCCCAGCCAGTGATGTTGTAAAGCTCTTCGGAGTCTTCAATACGCCATTTTCTCATTTCTTGCTTTTTGTGTCGTTGTTTTCTATTTATCCTTTGTTTATCAGTTACTTACCCTTGCACGCCTGCCTGTCCTTTCCTTCCGGCACACCGGGCAAAGGACAGACGTGGCCTCATTCGGCGTACAAATGTACGCATAAATTCATTATCCCACGGCCTCCGGCTCCTACAAAAGCATGGCGGGAGAGGGCAATCAGACACCCAGCAGCTCGCGCAGCCCGGCCACCGAGGCAGCTATCTGCCCCCGGCTTTCCAAGCGGCTGCCGTCGAAGCGGTAGTGTGCCTGCGTGTAGCGGGGAAGCCGCGCCTCCAGCGCACTGACAATGAAGGACCGCAGCTCTTCGTCGGTCTTGCCTTGCAGGATGGGCCGCTGACGCGTAGCCACCCGCAGGCGGCGGAACAGCACGTCGACCGGCACGTCCAGAAAGACCGTCTGCCCGCTGGCGTTCATGTACTCCATGTTGTCGAAAAAACACGGCGTGCCGCCGCCCGTAGCCACCACCACGTCCTCAAACTCGCCCACCTCGTGTAGCATGTTGCGTTCCAACTGCCTGAAACCGTCCTCGCCACGCTCGGCAAAGAGCTGGCCTACGGTGCGGTGGAAACGTTCTTCGGCATACCAGTCCAAGTCGACAAACGTCAAGCCCGTACTACGCGCGAAAGCCTTGCCAAGGGTTGTTTTCCCGGCCCCCATGTAGCCGATAAGGAATATGCGTCTCATAATAGTTCTGCGTTTTGCCCGGCTCTCCTCCGGCACGGAGGAAGCCGTTTGCGGTTGGCGTGGCAAAGGTAGGGCTTTTCGCTTGTTTTTCAAGGAAACTCCAAGAGGAATTTGCACCGCACCGACCACATTCCGCCCTGACACTTTGTCCGTGCAAAGGGCACGAGAACGGCTCCGTTCGGGCACGGGTAGGCAGTCGCCCGGAAAAACGCAACGGGAAGGAGACATCCAGCTCATACCCAGCCCAGTACAGAAATGCTTACAAACCAACCAGCGCGAAAACCACCGCCCGGATGCCGCCACAAGCCCGCCCGCGAGACAGCACACCTGCGCCCGCCGACGGGCAAACCCACCTCCGCGAGGGGGCGCAGGTGCGCCCCCTCGTGCCGTTACCCCCTCCCATGCGGTCAACAAAAGGTCGCTACGGGCTTCCTGAAAGGGCATCGGCAAGCCCGAAAGCCTGTTGCACAACACATCCACTGTCCTGGAAGAGCGGAAACGCGCCCAAACCCCGTCAGCCCGAAGGGGCTTTTCCCGCCTTTTTGTAAACCACACAAGCCACGGGGCCTGCAAAATGTCAAAAAGCGGACAGGCTGTCCGGGCAAAGAAAATAAATCGCCCCGGAATGCGTTTTTAAAAGCACTATGCTTACAATCACCATCTCCCGTCCACTCGTATGGTTATGGCGCTTCCGCCACCGCCGTGGCTACGGTGTGCATTCGCCGTTCGCGTTCGACTTCATAACGAACGTCGTCTACGAACACACCCCCTACTACAAATACGACGAACTCAACGAACAAGTGGCCCGACAGGAAGCCGCTCTTGGACATGCCTGGAGCCACCGCGAGCCACTCAGGCTGAAGCAACTGCTCTTCAGGATGGTCAACCGCGCCCAACCCGCCCGCATCATCCACATAGGCCCCCCGTCGGCCATCGGGCTTTACCTGCAAGCGGGCAAGCAGGGTGCCCACTACACCGAAGTCTACACCCCGGAAGACCTGCAACTCGGGACGGGCACAACGGTCGACTTCCTCTACATCGACGATACCAGCCACCCCGCAGCGGTCGAAGCAGCCTTTGCACACTGCGCCGCACAGGCCGGACCGCAGTCAGTCTTCGTGCTGCGGGGCGTGGGCTACACACACGGAATGCGCGAAGCATGGAAACGCCTTAGGCAACACCCGGATGCAGTAGTAACCTTCGACCTCTACGACGTGGGCATCGTGTTTTTCGACCCCTCGAAGAACAGGCAACACTACGTCGTGAACTTCTGAATACGGTCGGCAGCCCGCTTCCGGCCACCACCACAAGAGTCTCCATGCCCCAAGGGAACAAAAAAGAACGTGAAAAAGGGGGAAATAGGACAGGCAAGGCAGCCCGAAAGGAAAAATTAAGCAGAAGAGGAGCTGGCTCTAAGATTTTTTAAGCAATCGGCTACCGGCAAAGCACTATCTTAGCGCACCAAAATCCAAATACCACAACCCATGCAAGAGAAAAACAGAAAAACGAAGAAAAGCCCCCTCTACACCCGCACAGGCGACCACGGCTCGACCTCGCTGGTGGGCGGCACGCGGGTGCCCAAGACCCACACCCGCATCGAAGCTTACGGCACGGTGGACGAACTGAGCTCTACTCTCGGCCTGCTTGCCACCTACGTGGAAGAGACACGGGAGCACGCATTCCTGCAACGGGTGCAAAACACACTGTTCGTAATTGGCGCCTACTTGGCCACCGCCGCCTCGCCCTCTTCGGGTGGTGCCACGTCCGTGCTGCCCCCCGAAGAGGTGGAACGAATGGAAGAGGAGATAGACCACGTGGACAGTCAGCTACCACCCCTGCACGCCTTTGTGCTGCCGGGCGGAGGGCGTGCCGCCGCCGTGTGCCACGTCTGCCGGACGGTGTGCCGACGTGCCGAACGGCGCATCCTCGCTCTCGATGCCGAGTCGCCGCTGGCCCCCGAAGTGACAGCATACGTCAACCGCCTGTCGGACTATCTGTTCGCTTTGGCGAGGAAATTGAACCTTATGGATAAAAAAGACGAAATATTTTGGCAGAAGCCCTAAAGAAGAAAGATTTTATTATACTTTTGCCGGAAAATTCATAGAAAAGGACTTTTAGTTTTACTAACTAACGACTTAACGACTATGTACTGGACATTGGAACTGGCGTCTAAACTGGAAGACGCTCCTTGGCCGGCTACCAAGGATGAGCTGATAGACTATGCCATGCGTTCGGGTGCGCCGCTCGAAGTGATTGAAAACTTGCAAGAGATGGAAGACGAAGGCGAGATATACGAAAGCATCGAAGATATCTGGCCCGACTACCCAAGCAAAGAAGACTTTTTCTTCAACGAGGACGAGTATTAATAGCCTTCGTACTAGTAAAGCAATTGAATATCAGCGCGATAAACAAATATAATTTGTTTGTCGCGTTGGTGTTTTATGGCGTTATATGGTGCGGTTTGTTTGTCTAAATTGCGTTTTTTATCCTCGAAAACAGGGTTTGTTTGTCTAAAATACATTACCTTTGTTTCTCCCAGGAATATTAAATTGGGAGGAAAAGCATATGGGAAGACCGAAAAGACTATATCCATTGGGCAAATACCGCCTTCGC
>CALULL010000018.1 GCA_944321465.1 uncultured Bacteroides sp. | reverse complement strand
TTTTTATCATCTAACCCCCTTATTTTTCATATGTATGTCAAAGAACAATGGATTATTTCTTTATTTTTATGGCTTTTCCACCATGTTCTACCAGCACCGTTTCGACCGCAATACGCCGGTGGAAGCGGTGGCCGGAACCATCCGGGAACTGATGCAGGAAGGAAAGGTGCTGCACTGGGGCATGTGCGAGGTCAACGCTGAGACCATATGCAGGGCACATGCCGCCTGTCCGCTCACAGCCATCCAGAGCGAGTACCACCTTGCCCCGCTTCACGCCGGAAGCCATGCGGGCCAACTACCGCATCGTGAACGTCCTGCAATGTTACGGACGCGAGCGCGGCATGACCTCGGCACAGCTCGCTCTGGGGTGGCTGTTGCAGAAAGCACCGTGGATTGTCCCCATCCCCGGCACTACGAAGCTGTCGCATCTGGAGGAGAACCTTCATGCCCTGGACTTCGCCCTTGCGCCCGAAGAATGGCGCGAGCTGGAAGAAGCCGTGGCGGCAATCCCGGTCGTGGGCGACAGGTATAACGCTGAGCAGCAGCGGCAAGTGCAGTGAGGACAAGCCCCACGCCCGCCCCGGGGAGTGTGAATATTTGCCGGGGGCTGCTCCAAGCGTGGACGGACGGGCTTGTAAGGCAGTCCCGGGGGCACACCTTTGCCCGCCCGCTGGTGCTTCTTTGCCCGGTGGCGGGCATACCTTTGCCCGTCGGGTGGCACAGGTGTGCCCGCTTCGGCCTCGTGGAGGGTGCCCGTGGGAGGAGAGCGTCGGCCTCCGGCTATTTTGCCCGTTGGCGTAAAAAAGTGCGGGTTTTGCTTGTACATTCAGATAAAAGCATTACTTTTGCGCTCACAACAACAACAGACAACATGAAGCCGTTTCAGTTTTTTGCACGTTCTTTTTCCTTTTGCTTTCGGACCGTGAAAGCAGGGCGGGAAGTTGCATGTGCCGAATGAGAAATGGCTGCTTCGGAAGTTGAAGACAAGATTATCAACAACATAGAAGTCCCGCTCCTGCATACAGGTGCGGGACTTCTTTTTATAAACATAACCGATGAAGAAAATAGCCATACAGGGCGTGCCGGGGTCGTATCATGCCATCGCCGCCCACAGATATTTTGCCGGTGAGGACATCGAGCTGGTGTGCTGCGACACGTTTGAGAGCGTGTTCGCGGCCATGAAGGCCGACAGCCGCGTCTTGGGGCTGGTGGCCATCGAGAACACCATTGCAGGCAGCCTGCTGCACAACCACGAGCTGCTGCAAGAGAGCGGAGTGAAGGTTGTGGGAGAATACAAGCTGCGCATATCGCACAGCCTGGTCTGCCTGCCCGACGAGGACTGGGAGGACCTGACGGAAGTGAACTCCCATCCGATAGCACTGATGCAGTGCCGCGACTTCTTGCAGAGGCATCCCGGCCTGAAGGTGGTGGAGCGGGGCGACACGGCAAGCAGTGCGGCCTTCATCAAGCAGCAGGGGCTGTCGGGGCACGCGGCCATCTGCTCGGCCGAAGCGGCACAACTCTACGGCATGAAGGTCTTGGAGACGGGCATAGAGACCAACAAGCACAATTTCACCCGCTTCCTTGTTCTGGCCGACCCTTGGGTGGCCGATGAGATGAGCGGGCAACGTGCGCACGAACCCAACAAGGTGAGCCTCACTTTCACGTTGCCCCACGTCGAGGGCAGTCTGTCGCAGGTGCTGTCCATCCTGGCGTTCTACCGCATCAACCTTACGAAGATACAGTCCCTGCCCATCATAGGCCGGGAGTGGGAGTACCGCTTCTACGTGGACATCACGTTCGGCCAGCTCCTGCGCTATAAGCAGGCTGTGGTGGCCATCACGCCGCTGACCAAGGAGCTGCGGGTGCTTGGCGAGTACGCCGAGGGAAAGGCCGACGTGAATTGAGAAGAAACAAATGGAACAAATACAACCAATGGAATGAAAATGAAAGAAACGACTATGGAACTTGAATTGGAGCCTCTTGGCTTGCCTGGCATGGAACTGCGGCGCCCGTTTGTCATTGCGGGGCCGTGCAGTGCCGAGACCGAAGAACAAGTGATGCAGACAGCACGCGAACTGGCCGACAAGGGCATTCGGATTTTCCGCGCGGGCATCTGGAAGCCACGCACCAAGCCCGGGTGCTTCGAGGGCGTGGGCGTGCAGGGGCTGGCCTGGCTGAAAGAGGTGCGTAGCGAGACCGGGATGCTGGTTGCCACGGAAGTGGCTACGGCCAAGCACGTTTACGAATGCCTGAAGGCGGGTGTCGATGTGCTGTGGATAGGGGCGCGTACCACCGCCAACCCCTTTGCCATGCAGGAGATTGCCGACGCTCTGCGGGGAGTGGATGTGCCGGTGCTGGTGAAGAACCCCGTCAATCCCGACCTCGAACTGTGGATTGGGGCCTTGGAGCGCATCAATCAGGCCGGACTGAAACGGCTGGCTGCCATACACCGGGGCTTCTCGTCCTACGAGAAGAAGATTTACCGCAACGTCCCCCAGTGGCACATCCCCATCGAGCTGCGCCGCCGCATCCCTCGGCTGCCCATCATATGCGACCCGAGCCACATGGGGGGTAAGCGCGAGCTGATTGCGCCTCTCTCGCAGCAGGCTATGGACTTGGGTTTCGACGGTCTCATCGTCGAGAGCCATTGCGACCCCGACAAGGCTTGGAGCGATGCCTTCCAGCAGGTCACGCCTGCCGTGCTGGACTACATCTTGAACCTGCTCGTCATACGCAAGGAGAACCAGACTACTGAGAACCTCAACGAGCTGCGCAAGCAAATCGACGAATGCGACAATAACCTGATACAGGAACTGGCCAGGCGGATGCGCATTGCCAACGAGATAGGCACCTACAAGAAAGAACATGACATGACGGTATTGCAGACAAACCGCTACAACGAAATTCTGAACAAGCGGGCTGCCCAGGGCGAACAGCTGGGCATGACACCCGATTTTGTCAAGACGATATTCGAAGCCATACACGAGGAAAGCGTCAGGATACAGATGAGCATCGTGAATGGCTGAAGAGGGCGGAAGCACTTCCTCTCCCGCCGCCTTGTCCTGCCTTGCGGGCAAGGAGGGGGCGGCAAGGGTCGGGCGTATAACAAATCAGGAGCTGCGTCGCGTATGTGTGGCGCAGCTCCTGACGTTTGTGTTCTTCCAAGACCTCCTTTTGACAAGTGCGGAGAACTTCGTTGCCTCCTGACGGCGGAGATGCCCCCTCCATCGGTCTGGGCAGGCAGGGCGGTCTTACAGTTCAACCGGCTCGTACTTCAGGCCGAAGACATCGGCGACGGCGTGGTAGGTCACCTTGCCGTTCACAACGTTGAGTCCCAATGAGAGAGCATGGTCTTCGCGGCAGGCTTTCTGCCAGCCTTTGTTGGCCAGCGCGATGACGTAAGGCAAGGTGGCATTGGTTAGGGCCAGCGTGGACGTGTTGGGGACGGCTCCCGGGATGTTGGCCACGGCGTAGTGGACAATGCCGTCGACCTCGTATGTCGGTTCGCTGTGAGTGGTGGGATGCGAGGTCTCAAAGCAGCCTCCTTGGTCGATGGCAACGTCTACCAGGACGGTTCCGGGGCGCATCAGTCTTAGCATATCGTGGCTGATGAGGTGTGGAGCTTTGTCCCCCGGTATCAGGACGGAACCGATAACCAGGTCTGTCGTGGGAAGTTCCTCGCAGATGTTGTGGTGCGACGAATAGAGCGTCTTCACGTTGCGGGGCATGACCTCGCTGAGATACCGCAGGCGGGGCAGCGAGATGTCGGTGATGGTCACCTCGGCTCCCAGTCCGGCGGCCATCAGCGCGGCATTTGTCCCCACTGTGCCACCTCCAAGAACCAGTACACGTGCCGGACGTACCCCGGGGACCCCCCCCAGCAGGATGCCCCGTCCGCCTTGCGGCTTTTCCAGGAAGCGTGCTCCCTCTTGCACGGACATGCGTCCTGCCACTTCGCTCATAGGGATGAGCAGGGGCAGTGAACGGTCGGCCTTTTCCACCGTCTCGTAGGCAATACAGACGGCACCCGAAGCTATCATGGCTTCGGTCAGTGTGCGGTCGGCGGCAAAGTGGAAGTACGTGAACACAGTCTGCTGAGCCCTGATCAGTTTGTATTCGGGAGCAATCGGTTCTTTGACCTTCACTATCATGTCGGCAATGGCGTAGGTCTCTTCTATGGTCGGCAGTATTTGTGCGCCGACATTCGTGTAGGCCTCGTCGGGAAAACCGCTGTTTTGGCCTGCGTTGTGCTGTACGTAGACGGTATGACCGCCTTTAACCAGTTCTGCTACTCCTGCGGGTGTCATCCCTACCCGGTTCTCATTGTTCTTGATTTCCTTAGGAACTCCGATGATCATAGTTGATAATTCTCTTTAGGGGTTAAACATGCCGCAATGTTAGTAAATTCCCGCCATTTCGGCCGTACGTCTGCATGTGTTATTGAGCAGAAATGTCCGCCGGAAGTGTGAAAATGATATAAAGGGGAGGATACTAAGCCCTGTGTCCTGTCATGTTTGCCAAGCCTCGCCGTCGTTGGGAGTCCGTCTTAGCCGGGAAGCTTGTTGTTTGTAAAAAGTTTTCTTTCCCTGGCCGCTTTCCTTTCTTTCGCTGCGTATTCTGCTGTACATCAGTTGCTTTCTGGTGGCCTCTTACAAGAGCCAGCCTAATCCGGCACAAGATAGCATCTAATCCGACACAAGATGCCCTCTTGCCCGACACAAGGCGGAAGCGGGTCCTGTTTTATAAAACTTTATTACCGTCTTTTCATCGAAATTCTTTATCCAATACTGTCACGGGTAGCGGCTGCCACAGGTTCTGAAGTGCGCCGTCACATTTTCTGCAGGCGTTCAAGCAGCTGGGTCAACTTGAGTGCTCCAGGGACTTCCAAAGTATTGAACACCATGAAATAGCGGTACATATCTCCTGCCTTGCTGGCCCATTTCTGTCCAAGGGCTATTTTGAGACGGCTGTTGCTATTGTCTCGGTCGTCGCCTTTGGTCTCAATGAGGACGGTCCGGCCACTGCCCAGATGTACAATGAAGTCGGGATAGTGGTTGATGAAACCGTTGATGGCGAAGCCTGAACGTTCGGGGTTGCGATGCCAGAACCTCACATTGTCCAAATTGGCCACGGCATTGATAACCCGGTACTCAAAGTCGTTCATGTTGCCTTCTTCTTCCGTGTATAAGCCTTTGAACGCGCTCTGAGACGAAGTGCGGCTGTTGATATGTTCGGGAAAATGATAGGGCATGGCGCAGCGTATCTCGCCGGTGTCAATCATCTCGTTGAACTTCTTTTCGCGGTACAAGGCCAGCTGAGAACGGATTTTGCTCTTGAAGGCATTGGCCGTTTCATATTCAAAGGCCATCATTTCCGATAGTTCTGCATCGTCGAAACGTGAGAGCACATCTTTTATGTACTGCACTATCGCGGGGGCAGCGATTTCGTTTATCTGGATGCTGCGTGCTATCTTCTGGCTGAGTTGCTTCCGCTTGCCCTCTGTGGTAGGTATCCGGTTGAACTGTTGCAGCAGGATTTTCATCTCTTGCTCGGGTATGTTTTTGGCTACCGGTACGTATTCGTTTTGTTCGTCGAGGTCTATGAGGCGGGCTTCGGCCTCGGTCCGGGTGAAGCTGATGTCTTTGTCAGCCAGACTCAGGTCGAAACCCTCGGAGAGCATAGACTTGTCCATCAGCACATCCTCTCCTTTGACAGAAAAGAGGGAAGAGGTCTTAGTCCTTGTGACAAACCGTGGCAAGGATATTTGGGCAGCTTCTTCCTTGAAGACTGCCTTTATTTCGCGTCGTTTTATCATGGACAGGAGGTCGCTTGGGATGTTGTCGGTCCTCGCTTGTCGCAGTTCGTCTTCGTATTGGGCACTGACTGTTGCTGCCATTCGTTCCAATTCTTTTATGTCGTTTGTTTCGTCATTGGCATCTATGTGCGCTTTTATGATGTCGGGCTCCATTGTGAGGTCGCTATTGCTGCCTGCGTCGTTGGCAAACAGCGATGGCGGTGTGTGATGGCGTGGAGTGGTTTCGGCTGGTGGGACTGTTTCTTGCGTGTCGGGGATGCGGTAGTCTCGCTTGCTGAAACCTGCCCGGTTGAGGCTGCTGATGATGGACTCGACGGTATGCCGGAAGTCGTTGGAAGCAGTGAACACGTAGGACAGATTGAGCAGTTCGGGACGGTGTTGCTCCGTGTAGGGCAGTCGCAGGACGCGTCCCAGTATCTGTTCCACGTCTATACGCGAAGATTTGTTGGCCAGCGAGGCCAGAATATAAGCGAAGGGGCAGTCCCAGCCTTCCTTCAGGGCGTTGACGGTGACAATGTAGCGCACGGGGCAGTCCCGGCTCATCAGGTCAAGTCCTTTCAGTTCGTCATACTGAGCTGTTTTTATCTTTATTTGTTCTTCGGGTATGCCAGCCTCTACCAGCTTTTGTTTTATTCGGTCGAACGTGATGTTGTCATCGTCTCTGTTCGGCTGAGCTTGGAATAGTACAATCGGGCGGATGTACCGGCCTCTGGCAGCTTCTTGCCGGGTGGCTTGACGTTCCAGGCTACACCTTAGGTTTACTGCTTTGGCTATAACGTCGTTTGTCGATTGGTGGTTGTAGACGATTACGGGCAGCTTCACCATATTGTCTTGCTTCAGTTTTGCCGCGTCGACAAAGCTGATGATGTTGCTGTGCTTGCGGGGGGTAGCCGTGAGGTCGAGGATAAAGCAGGGGTTGAGGTCGTTGAGCATCTCCACCCGCAGGTCGGCCTCGAAGTTATGGCTCTCGTCGATGATAGTTACCGGGTTCAGATAGGAAAGCACCTGTATCAAGCTTGTTTTGTCGGCTCCTTTCACCTGTTTCGTCTGTTGGTCGTACAAGCGGGCATACTCGGCAAGGCGTTCATTTTCGCGATATACGCGGCGGTCTTCCTTGTTGTTGGAGGCGAACGACTGTACGCTTAGTACCAAAATCGTCAGGTGCCCGCGTATCTTGTCCGGCTTCATTCCCATGCCGGACAGGGCTGCTTCCTTGTCTATTACCTGGACTGCACCGCCAAAGAGCCTGTCAAGGCACTGGCGGTAGGGATGCAGACTGTCACTCAGGCGCTGGTAGGTCTGTTTCAGCAGGGTGTCCGAGGGGACGAACCAGGCCACGACTTGAGGTTTGCCCAAAGGCATTCGGTCGAAGATGGTGCGCAGCGCGTTGCATGCAATGAATGTCTTGCCGCCTGCCGTAGGCACCTTCACCGTGACGTTGGGGATACCCCGGACGCTGTTGTCGTAGGGGTGCAGGCAATTTCCCGGTTCGGCAGTTTCTATTGCCACTCCTCTTTCGGCCCAGAAGCAGCGAAAAGCCGTGTCCAGCCGACGGTGCTTGTCTACCTGCTCGATGAAGTCGGCAAGGTCTTCCAGGACGTTTTGTTGATACTCTTTCAGTCTCATGTGCTATATATAGAAAAAAGGTGTAAAGCTGGTGGCGGGACCCGCGCACGTCAAAAGTGCTTCATGTCCCGTGGGATTTGTTTGAACACGATGTTGAGTTTCTTTAGCCTGTCGGCGGGCAAGGCGCAGATGTCGGCATATACCACGTAGAGTGCCGCTTCCTCGACAACGATGTCCAGCGTGTTTAGGCTTAGGGTAGTGGGATGTTCTTTTTCGTAGTAGAAGTAGTAGCCTACGTCGTTGTTGGTATCCAGCAGGTACTTGCCGCTGCCTTCTTGCCGCTTGCGGCGAAGAGGTCTTCTGGTTTCTGTGTAGTAGACGTATTCGCGCAGGTACTCTTCACCGACTTCGTTGTTCAGGCATCCGTCATCGGTGAAGAGGGGCATCCCTAGTTCATAATAGTCGAACGCGCCTCCTGTGCCGGGCATACGTTTCTCGTAGGTGTTTTCGCCAACCACCTTCAGGCAACTGTCTTTCACCGTGGGCCCTTTTATGCGTGCGAAGTCGTCTTTCCGTGCTTGGGCTACAGAACGGGCTTTGGCCAGCAGCAGGTCGGCATGGTTCAGGTTGGCGGCGGTGAGTTTCTGCGAATAGATTTCCACTTGTTCCGTTTCCTTGTGGGGATAGCCCGTGATGACACGGCGCACACGCTCGGCTGTGATGTCCTCGGCGTAGTCCATCGATTCAACAAGGATGAAGTGGCGATGGCCTCCATCGTGTGCGTTTTGTTCCAGCACGGCCTGGGCGGTCGTGCCCGAACCGGCAAACGAGTCGAGGACGAGGGCATCCTTGCGGACGTGCTTCAGGAGTTCACGGATGAGTTGGGGAGGCTTCACGGTGTCGAATCCCGTGTCCCGGCCTATGATGGTGTTGAGCAGTCGTTTCCCGCTCTGGGCTGTCCCGACCTCTTTTGCGCTCAGGTGCGACCAGAAGGGCACGTATTTGCGCTTGTCCTGCTCGTCTTCCGGGTATATGGCCTTTTTCACCATTCCGTCCACTATTTCCAGCCGGTTGCGCCTTATCAGTTCTTGGGCGGTATCCATCCCTATCTGCCATCGCTTCCCCTTTCGAGGTCTTTGTCCCAGAATGCTGAACTGCATCGTTGGACGCGCGTATTCTCCGGAGTTGGATTTTTCGATGATTTCGTACCTGCAAGGACCGTACTTTCCTTGGTGCGGATAGCACAATCCGTTGTCTGCCTCTTCTAATACGAAGGGTGGAAGTCGGGTTTTGTCTTTGGCGTAGAACAGTATCGGTTCTACTTTTTGCTGGAGGTTGAAGCGTGCGGAACCAGAGTTGATGGGTTGGGTGGTCGATTCCCACGTCAGCTCCCCGATGAAGTTGTTCTGCCCGAAGATTTCGTCACAGAGCATCCGCAAGTGGGCGTGCTCGTGGACGAAGTTTATGGAAATGCAGATTGTCCCCGTGGACGACAACAGCTTTTGCAGCAGGCACATGCGTGGATACATCATGCAGAGCCATTTGTCGTGGCGGGTGAGGTCTTCGCCCTGCTTCCCGACGATCTCTCCCAGCCATTTTCTTATTTGCGGGTCGTTTACGTTGTCGTTGTATGCCCACTTCTCTTCGCCCGTGTTGTAGGGCGGGTCTATGTAAATGAAGTCCACCTGCCCTTCGTATCGTGGCAACAGGGCTTTCAGTGCTTCGAGGTTGTCGCCATGGATTATAAGGTTTCCGCTGTCGGTCTTGGTCGGGCTCTGTCCGCTTTCGGGCGTGAAGCCGTATGAGTGTGTCAGTGTGCGGAAGGGAACCTCAAGATGATGGTTTGTCACTTTGTCCTTTCCTATCCAGTTGAGTGTGGGCATTGCGCTTGTCTTTTTCCGCAAAGCTACTCCTTTCCGGCCGATGTGCCAAATCTTTCTGTCGAAAAGTGCCGTTCAGGTTCCGTTGTCTTCCGGCCACGGGCAAGCGGCCGGAAGGTACAGCCTGCGGCCGTTTTGGGCAGCTGCGCCGGCTTGGCAGGAGGGATGGAATTGGCATACCAGTACCGAGGGGGCATCGACGGTGCACATGGGGAAATGCCGGGCGGCGGGAGGGCTTTTCAGGAACGCGTCAAATATTCTGAGCGCAGATGTTGGAGAGTATGCCTTTTTCTTTAACTTTGCGTGCGCTTACCGTGCTGCGTCCGTCGGCCTTCTGCCACGCGGAATGTTGCGGACGGGCAGAGGTGTTCCCCCTTGCTGGCACACCTGTCGGACCGGCCGGGCACGGGTGCGCCAGCAAGGGCGGCTTCCTATGGTGGCCCGAACGCTTCCCAGCGGTAGCGAGAGGGGTGGGGCGGCGACGGCAAAGAACAAAGCCGGACAGCCTTTTGCGGATGCCCTGCCGACGGCGGGAACGCGACGGGCTGCGGAGGACGCGGCTGGTGGGCGGGAAACGGAAATGAGAACATTAACTTTAATTTTAATAGAAACAACGGAATGAAGAAAATTGCAATTTCTCTTTTTATGGTTATGGCGGCTGTCGTGGAGTCGCCTGCCTGCACAAACCTGATTGTGGGTAAGAATGCGTCGGCAGACGGGTCGACCATCGTCTCCTATTCGGCCGACTCCTACGGACTCTTCGGCGAGCTGTACCATTATCCGGCCGGGGTGCACGAGAAGGGAGCGATGGTGGACATCTACGAATGGGACACAGGCAAGTACCTGGGCCAGATAGAGCAGGCCCGGCAGACGTACAACGTCATAGGCAACATGAACGAATTCCAGGTGACAATAGGTGAAACGACCTTCGGCGGACGGCCCGAGCTGGTGGACACGCTGGGCACCATCGACTACGGCAGCCTTATATACTTGGGACTGCAACGCTCGCGCTCGGCGCGCGAGGCCATCAAGGTAATGACAGACCTGGTGCAGAAGTATGGCTACTACAGCAGCGGCGAAAGCTTTACGATTGCCGACCCGAACGAGGTGTGGATAATGGAAATGATCGGCAAGGGGCCGGGAATGCACGGTGCCGTGTGGGTGGCGGTCCGTATGCCCGACGACTGCATCTCGGCACATGCCAACCACAGCCGCATTCATCAGTTTGACCTGAACGACAAAGAGAACTGCATCTATTCTCCCGACGTGATATCGTTTGCCCGCGAAAAGGGTTACTTCGACGGCGTGAACAAGGACTTCAGCTTCTCAAGAGCCTATGCCCCGCTGGGCTTCAGCGAACGGCGGCAGTGCGAGGCCCGCGTGTGGAGCTACTTCAACATGTTTACGGACTATGGCAACGAGTATCTCCCCTACATACTGGGCGAGACGGACGAGCCGATGCCGCTGTATGTGAAGCCCAACCGCAAGGTGTCGGTGCAGGACGTGAAGGATGCCATGCGCGACCATTACGAGGGCACGCCGCTCGACCTGAGCAAGGACTTCGGAGCAGGGCCCTACCACTCGCCCTACCGCCTGTCTCCGCTGGGGTTTGAGTCCGAGGGAGTGGAGTACTTCCACGAACGCCCCATCTCGACGCAGCAGTCGGGCTTTGTGTTCGTGGCCCAGATGCGGGACAACCTGCCCGATGCCGTGGGCGGCGTGTTGTGGTTTGGTGTGGATGATGCCAACATGGCTGTGTTTACCCCGGTGTACTGCTGTACGGACAAGGTGCCGGTGTGCTACACGCGGGTGGATGGTGCCGACTACATCACGTTCTCCTGGAACTCGTCTTTCTGGGTGTTCAACTGGGTGTCCAACATGGTATATCCGCGCTACGACCTGATGATAGGCGACGTGAAAGCCTTGCAGGCCGGGCTGGAGACATCGTTTAACAACGCGCAGGCCGGCATAGAACAGGCCGCCCTCCAGCTGCTTGAAAAAGACCCGGAGGCAGCCAAAGCCCTGCTGACCGAATATACCAACCAGATGGCCCAGAGCACTTGGGACGCATGGAAGCGGCTGGGCGAGTTCCTGGTGGTGAAGTACAACGACGGAGTGGTGCGCCGCATGAAGGACGGGAAGTTCGAGCGCAACAGCATAGGCCAGCCCGCAGGTGTCATCCGCGTGGGATACCCGCAGGATTTCCTCGACGAGTATGCACGGCAAACGGGCGATCGTTATAAAATGCCTAAATAATTTGTTGCTTTATGCTTTCTCGTTTATCTTTGTGGGCAAATGAGAGGAAATATATTAACCTTATAAATAAATTATCTTATGGAAAATCAGGATTTGATAAAACTGGTGACCGAGAAAGCCCAGCAGTGGCTTACCCCGGCCTATGATGCTGAGACCCAAGCTGAGGTGAAACGCATGCTGGACAACCCGGACAAGACGGAGTTGATAGACAGCTTTTATCAGGACTTGGAGTTCGGCACGGGCGGTCTGCGTGGCATCATGGGGGCCGGAACGAACCGTATGAACATTTATACGGTAGGTGCGGCCACTCAGGGATTGGCCAACTACCTGAACAAGAACTTTGCAGGGAAGGGGCAGATTTCGGTCGTTGTCGGACACGACTGCCGCAACAACAGCCGTAAGTTTGCCGAGATTTCGGCCAATATATTCTCGGCAAACGGCATCAAGGTCTATCTGTTTGACGACCTGAGACCGACACCCGAGGTTTCGTTCGCCATCCGGCACCTGGGCTGTCAAAGCGGAATCAACATCACGGCCAGCCACAATCCGCGCGAGTACAACGGCTACAAAGCCTATTGGGAAGACGGGGCGCAGGTATTGGCTCCGCACGACAAAGGCATTATCGAAGAGGTGAACAAGGTGCGTGTGCCCGACATCAAGTTTGACGGCCGCAAGGAACTGATTCAGATTGTCGGCGAGGATGTGGATAACGTCTATCTGGAGAAGATACACGGCATCTCCATAGACCCGGAAGTCATCAAGCGGCAGAAGGACCTTTGCATCGTCTACACGCCGTTGCATGGCGCAGGGCGTACACTGATACCCGCATCACTGAAGAAGTGGGGCTTTGAGAACGTGCACTGTGTGCCCGAGCAGATGGTGAAGGACGGCAACTTCCCGACGGTCGTTTCGCCCAATCCTGAGAATGCCGAAGCACTGACCTTGGCAATAAAGCTGGCCAAGGAACTGGATGCCGACATCGTAATGGCCAGCGACCCCGATGCCGACCGTGTAGGTATGGCCTGTAAGGACGACAAGGGCGAGTGGGTGCTCATCAATGGCAACCAGACGTGCCTGTTGTTCCTCTACTACATCATCAAGAACCGCATTGCTCTGGGAAAGATGAAGGGCAACGAGTTTATTGTCAAGACAATTGTGACGACAGAACTTATCAAGCGCATTGCGGACAAGAACCATATCGAGATGCTCGACTGCTATACCGGCTTTAAGTGGATTGCCCGCGAGATACGCCTGCGCGAGGGCAAGCAGCAGTACATCGGCGGCGGTGAAGAAAGCTATGGCTTCTTGGCCGAGGACTTCGTGCGCGACAAGGATGCCGTGTCGGCATGTTCGCTCTTGGCCGAGATTTGCGCTTGGGCTAAGGACCAGGGCAAAACGCTGTACGACGTGCTTATGGAAATCTACGTGGAGTATGGCTTCTCGAAGGAGACGACGGTTAACGTGGTGAAGCCGGGCAAGAGCGGTGCCGACGAGATAAAGGCCATGATGGAAAACTTCCGTGCCAATCCGCCCAAGGAGATTGGAGGTTCGAAGGTCGTTTGCATCAAGGACTACAAGTCGCTGAAGCAGTTTGACGCAGAAGGCAAAGCCACGGACATGATTATGCCCGAAGCTTCTAACGTATTGCAGTATTTCACGGAAGACGACTCGAAAATATCGGTCCGCCCGTCAGGAACAGAGCCTAAGATAAAATTCTACATTGAGGTGAAGGGTGCCATGAACTGCCCTAAATGCATCGGCAATGCTACTAAGGAAGCGGAAGGCAAAATTGCCGCTATCCGTGCTTCTTTGGGCATCTGATAGGCTAAAACCGGAAATGCAATAGAAACAAACGGTGGCACCCCGGCAGGATATGGAATGCCGGGGTGCTTTTTTTGTGGGTGTCCTCTTAGAGAAAGCACGAGGCTGTGCCTTGCGCAAGGAAAGCCCCCGGCAGCTCATAGGTAAAAGTTAAAATAGGTTGCCGTGGCTGACGCGTTGGGCAAAGAAAGCGTTCAAAAACGTGTTTTTTAGAAAAAAAAAGTGTTTGCCGGTACAATATCTGGCTTTTGTTTATACCTTTGTGAGGCATTTAGAAGGAACTTGAAATAAAGAATATATTAGGAATATAAAAAGATTGCTTATGTCACAAATAGTCGGACATATCTCGCAGGTCATCGGACCTGTTGTTGACATCTATTTTGAAGGCAAGGAAGCGACAGAACTCACGTTGCCGAGCATCCACGATGCCTTGGAAATCAAACGCCCGAATGGTAGGAAACTGATAGTGGAGGTTCAGCAACACATCGGTGAGAATACGGTGCGGACCGTGGCAATGGACAGTACGGACGGATTGCAACGAGGCATGAAGGTTTATCCCACGGGCGGTCCTATCACGATGCCTATAGGCGACCAAATCAAAGGACGCTTGATGAACGTAGTGGGAGAATCGATTGACGGCATGAGGGAGTTGGATCACGAGGGGGCTTACCCCATCCACCGTGAGCCGCCTAAATTCGAGGACTTGACTACGGTGCAGGAAGTGCTCTACACGGGCATCAAAGTCATAGACTTGCTGGAACCCTACAGTAAGGGCGGAAAGATTGGACTGTTCGGTGGTGCCGGAGTGGGCAAGACGGTTCTTATTCAAGAACTGATTAACAATATCGCAAAGAATCAGCACGGTTTTTCTGTATTTGCCGGAGTCGGAGAACGTACTCGCGAAGGCAATGACCTGTTGCGCGAGATGATAGAATCTGGTGTTATCCGCTATGGCGACGAATTTAAGAAAAGCATGGAGGAAGGCAATTGGGATTTGTCAAAAGTCGACTATGACGAAGTGGCCAAATCGCAAGTGACCTTGATATTCGGCCAGATGAACGAGCCGCCCGGAGCACGTCAGTCTGTCGCTTTGTCGGGACTGACGGTGGCAGAGTCTTTCCGCGACATGGGGTCTGAGGAGACAGGGCGACGCGATATCCTTTTCTTTATAGACAACATCTTCCGTTTCACTCAGGCAGGTTCCGAAGTATCGGCTTTGCTTGGACGTATGCCTTCAGCCGTGGGCTATCAGCCGACACTGGCTACGGAGATGGGTGCAATGCAGGAACGTATCACGTCAACGCGTAGAGGTTCTATCACATCGGTACAGGCTGTTTATGTGCCCGCAGACGACTTGACGGACCCTGCCCCTGCAACGACCTTTACCCATTTGGATGCTACTACGGTGCTTAACCGTAAGATAACGGAGTTGGGTATTTATCCGGCTGTGGACCCGTTGGAGTCTACTTCTCGTATCTTGGACCCTCATATCGTCGGAGAAGAACATTACAATGTCGCTCAGCGTGTCAAGCAAATCTTACAACGTAACAAGGAGCTTCAGGATATTATCTCTATCTTGGGTATGGAAGAACTGTCCGAGGCTGACCGCATATTGGTGAACCGTGCTCGCCGTGTGCAACGTTTCTTGTCCCAACCTTTTGCTGTTGCGGAACAGTTTACGGGCGTTCCGGGAACAACGGTGTCTATTGAAGATACAATCAAAGGGTTTAAGATGATATTGGACGGCGAAGTGGATTATTTACCCGAACCGGCATTCTTGAATGTGGGCACAATAGAAGAAGCCATTGCAAAGGGCGAGAAGCTGTTGGCCCAGGTAAAATCGGCTAAGTAAAGAAAGATAAGATATATGGCGAAAGGTTTATCTTTGAAAATAGTCTCACCCGAACAGACATATTTCGATGGGCTTGTGACGAGTGTTACGTTGCCGGGAACTATGGGGTCGTTTACCATTCTTCCGCAACATGCACCGATTGTCTCTTCACTAAAGCCGGGGCACTTGTCGTATGTAACCAAGGATGGAGAGGAATGTGAACTGGAAGTCCAAGGTGGTTTTGTCGAGATGAGTAATGGTAATGTGTCTGTGTGCATAGATTAGTCAAAGAATGGGCATTAGTATAACCAAACGGAACTATTTGTTGCAATCGGCATTCCTGACGCTGATTGTGGGTGGCATTGGGGCTTTCCTCTATCATGCCTTTGCTCCGCAACAGTATTTCTCGATATATCCGGTTATATCTCTATTCTTCTTCTTGGTAGGGTGGATAACTATCGGATTGGTTGAAAAATGTCGCTCGTTTTCACCAAACAGAGTATTGCAGGCGTATCTGTTAGTCAAAGTGGTGCGGATGTTGCTTTCTGTACTGTTTATTGTGATATACTGTGTGATACTGCGGGATGGCATTTTGCCCTTTGTGCTGGCTTTCGTTGTCAATTATCTGATTTATTTAGTTTATGATTCGTGGTTTTTCTTTACGTCTGAACTGAAATTGAAAAAGAAGAAATGAAATGAAACGAATATACGCAATATTGGTAGTAGTGCTTTCTGCGTTTGTATTGTCGGTACGGGTGCAGGCGTTTGCGGCAGGGCAAGTTGCAAATGCCCAAGAAATACCGGCGACGGCAATTTCGGAGGAAGCCGAAAGCCAGGGTGGAGAAAATCCCGTCGATGTAAAAGGTATAGTATTCGGACACATCGGAGACTCTTACGAGTGGCATATAACTACGTGGGGAGATGTACATGTCACAATACCATTGCCAGTTATTGTCTATAGTGAGATAAGCGGATGGCATTTCTTCATGTCGTCTCGACTGGAAGAAAATGAAGGAAGTTATGAGGGCTTGACTATCGCTCCGGCGGGTAGCCGATATGAGGGAAAACTTGTGGAGTACGACGCAGAGGGTAATGAAGTTCGTCCGTGGGATTTTTCCATAACTAAGGTGTCTTTTGCTTTGCTTATCAATAGCTTTATATTGCTTTTGGTAATCTTGGGCGTGGCACGTTGGTACAGGAAGAAACCATTGGAGAGCCCTGCTCCGAAAGGCTTTGTCGGCTTTATGGAGATGTTTATCATGATGGTGAATGATGACATCATCAAGAGTTGCATAGGCCCGAAATATCGTAAATTTGCTCCGTACTTGCTGACGGCATTCTTCTTCATTTTTATAAATAACTTGATGGGATTGGTTCCGTTCTTTCCGGGCGGTGCAAATGTAACAGGAAATATAGCTATTACGATGGTTCTTGCTATTTGTACTTTCTTAGCGGTTAATATTTTTGGTACGAAAGCCTATTGGAAAGATATCTTTTGGCCGGATGTGCCGTGGTGGTTAAAAGTGCCAATACCAATGATGCCGTTGATAGAGTTCTTTGGTGTATTTACAAAGCCTTTTGCCCTTATGATACGTCTTTTCGCCAACATGTTGGCTGGACACATGGCCATGTTGGTTTTGACGTGTCTGATATTTATATCGGCAAGCATGGGGCCGTTGCTTAATGGTACGCTTACGGTTGCTTCTGTAGCGTTCAACATATTTATGAATGCGCTGGAGTTGCTGGTTGCTTTTATCCAAGCTTATGTATTTACAATGCTGTCTGCTGTTTTCATCGGGTTGGCTCAAATAGAAGAACACGGACATCAGACTGAAGTTGGCGTAAAAGAATAATCGAGAATTAGAAAGAGATAAAGAATAAACTAAAAACAATTAAAAACTTAAAGACTATGTTATTATCTATTTTATTACAAGCTGCTGCGGCAGGGGTTGGTGTAAGCAAATTAGGTGCAGCAATCGGTGCTGCTTTGGCTGTTATGGGTGCAGGACTGGGTATCGGTAGAATTGGCGGATCAGCAATGGAAGCAATTGGTCGTCAGCCCGAAGCTTCTGGCGACATCCGCATGAACATGATTATTGCTGCGGCTCTGATTGAAGGTGTAGCTCTGCTGGCTGTGGTTGTTTGTCTTTTGGTATTCTTCCTTTAAGAATAAGGAATTGTTATCGAGAGAAGACAAAGAGTCAACAATCAAAAAAAACAGTAATTATGTCATTGCTATTACCTGATAGTGGCCTGCTATTTTGGATGTTCCTTTCATTCGGAATAGTTTTTGTCGTGCTCTCAAAATACGGCTTCCCCATCATTACAAAGATGGTGGAAAGCCGTAAAAGCTATATCGATCAATCTATGAAAGTAGCTCAAGAGGCAAATGTCCAACTTGCTAAACTTAAAGAAGAAGGAGATGCCTTGATTGCGGCAGCAAACAAGGAGCAAGGACGGATTTTGCGGGAAGCTACTCAAGAGCGTGATAAAATTATTGCTGATGCTCGACATCAAGCAGAGGCCGTAGCACAGAAAGAATTGGAAGAAGTAAGGAAGCAAATACAGCAGGAAAAAGAAGAGGCCATTCATGATATTCGCCGCCAGGTTGCCATGCTTTCGGTTGATATTGCAGAGAAGATACTCCGCAAGAACTTGGAGAGTAAAGATAGCCAAATGGGAATGATTGACCGTATGTTGGATGAAGTTCTTACTTCCTCGAAGAAGAATTAACTTTTAGTTGAAGTTTCAAAACAAAAAGCGATGGATATAGGAATTGTTTCGATGCGATATGCCAAAGCTCTGATGGAGTATGCCAAGGAAGTAAAAATGGAGGATGTCTTGTACCAAGAGGTTAAGAGTTTGGAAACCAAATTCCGCACGTATCCCGATTTGCGCAGAGCTTTGGATAACCCAATCCTGACAATACGAGAAAAGTCCTCACTAATTCATGCGGCAACGAGTGGAAGCACTGCTGTGAGTAAGGAGTTTGAACGTTTTATTGCTTTGATATTGAGAAATAGACGTGAAGGCTTTTTGCAGTATATATGTTTGTCTTTTATGGAATTGTATAGAAGGTACAGACATATAGGGGTTGCTAAGTTGATCACTGCCGTTCCTATAAATGAGGAAATCTCGAAGCGTATACAACAGAGTGCTTCAACGATGCTTCATGCACGTATTGAACTGCAAACTGTCGTAGAACCTTCTATCAAAGGAGGGTTTGTTTTCGATATCAATGATTATCGGTTGGATGCCAGTATCGCGACTCAGCTTAGAAGAGTAAAGGAACAGTTCATCGATAAGAATAAAAGAATAGTTTAATAGGCTTTGGTTAGTACTAATGCTGGATGTTGAGAACGATGATATTTCAAGTCCTGTTTTGACTATTAACCAATTTAATCACTAAAAGCATGTTGTCAGAAAATATAAAAGTAAGTGAAGTTTCTGAGGTGCTCCGTAAACAATTGGAGGGCATTGATACCCAAATCCAGTTAGATGAGATAGGCACAGTGCTACAAGTCAGTGATGGCGTTGCTCGTATTTATGGTTTACGTAATGCTGAAGCTAACGAGTTGCTGGAGTTTGAGAATGGCATGATGGCTATTGTGATGAACTTGGAGGAGGATAATGTTGGTGCCGTATTGTTAGGACCTACGGATCAGATTAAAGAAGGCTTCACAGTCAAGCGTACCAAACGTATTGCTTCCATCATGGTAGGCGAAAGTATGTTGGGACGTGTCATCAATCCTTTGGGCGAGCCGCTTGACGGTAAGGGAGCAATAGGCGGAGAACTTTATGAGATGCCCTTGGAACGGAAAGCTCCGGGAGTTATATACAGGCAACCGGTAAACCAGCCACTGCAAACAGGTTTAAAAGCTGTTGATGCTATGATTCCTATTGGACGTGGACAGCGTGAGCTTATTATTGGAGACCGTCAAACGGGTAAAACTGCTATTGCCATAGATACTATTATCAACCAGCGTTCCAATTACGAAGCTGGAGATCCTGTGTATTGTATTTATGTAGCAATTGGTCAGAAGGCTTCTACAGTAGCTTCTATTGTCAACACATTGCGTCAATATGGTGCCATGGACTATACAATAGTTGTTTCAGCTACTGCGGCTGAGCCTGCTGCCGTTCAGTATTACGCTCCCTTTGCTGGTGCCGCAATTGGTGAATTTTTCCGCGATACAGGTCGTCATGCTTTGGTTGTATACGACGATTTGTCGAAACAGGCTGTGGCTTATCGTGAGGTCTCGTTGATTTTGCGTCGTCCTTCAGGGCGTGAAGCTTATCCTGGTGATATATTCTATTTGCATTCCCGTTTGCTGGAGCGTGCTGCTAAAATTATTAATCAGGAAGAAGTTGCCAGTCGAATGAACGATTTGCCGGATAGCCTGAAAGGGAAAGTGAAGGGTGGTGGCAGTTTGACTGCACTTCCTATCATTGAAACGCAAGCCGGTGACGTATCAGCTTACATTCCGACCAATGTGATTTCTATCACAGATGGACAGATATTCCTTGATACCAATCTGTTCAATCAGGGCAACAGGCCTGCCATTGATGTCGGTATTTCGGTAAGTCGCGTGGGTGGTAATGCACAAATTAAAGCCATGAAGAAGGTGGCAGGTACTTTGAAAATAGACCAGGCTCAGTATCGCGAACTCGAAGCGTTTACCAAATTCAGTGGTGATATGGATCCGGTGACGGCTTTGACCATTGACAAGGGACAAAAGAACGTCCGTTTGTTGGTTCAACCCCAGTATTGTCCGATGCCTGTAGAGAAGCAGGTGGCCATTCTCTATTGTGGGACTCATGGCTTGTTGCATAATGTTCCGTTGGACAAGGTAACAGAGTTTGAAGAACATTTCCTTTCTTCTTTGGAGTTAAATCATCGGGCAGACGTACTTGATGTATTGAAGGCCGGTATGATTAACGATGAAGTGATGAAAATCCTCGAAGATGTTGCTGCTACAGTAGCCAAACAATTTGCATGAAATCATAGGAAAAGTGAATAAGTGGGTGACGGTGTTACTCATATATTCACTTTTCAGAAGATACGTCATATTAATTCTTTAATAGATATAGAAAATGGCTTCACTGAAAGAGGTTAAGAATAGAATCAATTCGGTCAAAAGCACTCGCCAAATCACTTCTGCGATGAAGATGGTTGCATCCGCGAAGTTGCATAAGGCGCAAAACCGTATTGGAAACATGTTACCCTACCAACAGATGTTAAATCGTATTCTGACTAATTTCTTAGGTACAGACATGGCGATAGAATCTGCTTTTACAGAGGTAAGGCCTGTAACACGTGTGGCCATTGTGCCTTTTTCCTCCAATAGTTCCTTGTGTGGTGCCTTCAATTCCAATGTTGCGCGATTGTTGGAGAAAACAGTAAGTGAATATAGTTCTATTGGCCGTGAAAATATAGTGCTCTATCCTGTCGGAAAAAAGATAGAAGAGTCTGTTAAAAAACTTGGTTTTTCTTTCGAGAAAAGCTATCAGGCAATGGCCGACAAGCCTTCCTATGCCGAAAGTTGTCTTTTGGCACAGAAATTAATGCAGGATTTCTTAGAGCAGCGGATTGATGCGGTACAACTGATTTATCATCATTTTAAGTCTACGGGGTCGCAAGTTCTTGTCCGGGAGGAGTTCTTGCCGATTGATTTGGAAAAGATACGGAAGGAAGCTTTGAGCAAAGCCGTGTCTGCCAATAGCAGTGTGTATAACAACGACTACATCATAGAACCCTCGGCAAAGCAGATAATCATAGATTTGTTGCCAAAGGTTTTGTGCCAGAAGATATACACGGTGTTGCTTGATTCTAATGCTTCAGAACATGCAGCACGGACGATGGCAATGCAGACTGCTACGGATAATGCCAATGACTTGATTCAGGATCTTACCAAGCAATACAATAAGAGTCGTCAGCAGGCTATCACCAACGAGTTGCTCGATATTATCGGCGGTAGCATGAAATAGACCTATCACAAGTTTTTTGGAAAGCTTTTTATGCGAGGTATTGTCGGTACGGTAATATCTCGCTATTTTTATGTGTCGATTTTTCCGTTCTGAAAAATTGGCGAGCGAAAAAACGACAACAGGGGAAGCTACAAGGCTCCTGCGCGGACACGGCTTAGTGTTTCGGGAGTCATAAGCAGGTAAGAGGCAATGTGTGACAATGGTGCACGTTTAATTACTTCCGGTTGGGTCCTGAGCAGTGTGTTGTATCGTTCGCGTGCTGTTTCAAAGCGCCAGGAATCGGCTTTTATTTGTGAGACAATGAGCGAATACTCCAATATTTTACGGTAAAAGAGGTTTATTTCCCATGATTCTTTTGTAAGGCGCATAAGGTGTTCAAAGGAAAGCTGGTAGACAACGCAATCTTCCAGTGTTTCTATCATCAGGCGTGTCGGCACGTGTCGCAGCGTACTCTCTATGCAGATCAATATGCAGCCCTCGTATGAGAAGTGCTCGGTAATATCCTTGCCGTTTTTGTAATAGAACTGGCGCAACATGCCTTTGCCCACAAAGAGAATGTTGTGGCTGATCTCTCCTTCCTTTAAGATTACCGAATTTTTTTCATACTCTTTGCGCAGAAGGCTGTTTTCAATAAGCACTCGTGCCTCGGGAAGCATTTCGGCATAGCGTGAGTCAATAGCCTTTTGCACTGTTTCCTTTAACAATTTGTCTTTCGTCATTTCGTCAGATCTCCGTTTCTGTTTGTTTTACTCTTCATTTTCAAATGCAAAGATAGGCTTTTACGCTTAATTTCGGCAATGCTTCGTGTAGGAAACATGTCGGTGACCGTCAGGTGTCAATGCTGTGTTCCGTTTGAAATCTCTGCAAGGAGTAGGTTCAGCCCAAATCGGTCATTAGACCGCCATGTCGTGTGCTTGATAGTCTTTCTCCGGTTTTCCAAGTTCTTTCGTCCTGCCAATCTGCTGACGGCAAAACGAAATCGCCTTAGAACTCTAATGACCGATTGGGTTCAATGGAGTATGTTGAAAATGAGTTCCCTCAGTATGTCGTAGTTCGTGCGCGACGAGTTTCCTACCCCCTTGGAATAAGCGTCGGCGTAGCGTATGCTTTCGATTATTCGCATAGTTTTTGTTCCGCTGTAGCATCTCATTGCTGCGAGGTATTCGCGAGATTGCCAAGGGCTTTTCAGTTCAAGAAAGTTGGCAATACCTGCTTCTGATTTGTCTGGAGAGTAATAGGCCAGCATCAAGTTTGAGAAGAAGCCGAACAGCACCGCCAAGGTTACCTGAATGGGGTTTGCCTTAGGGTTCTCGTCGAAGTATTGGATTATTCTGTTGGCCTTTAATACATCTTTTGCGACCAAGGCGCTTCTCAGTTCAAAATTATTATAGTCCTTGCTGATGCCTATGTTCTGCTCTATCTGTTCAGGCGTTATTCTTGTTTGCTCTTTGGACAACGTGATAAGCAGCTTGTCGAGTTCGCCCGTCAGTCGGGCCAAGTTCGTGCCAACGTAATCGACGAGCATGGCAACGGCTTTCTCTTCAATACCCGTTTTCTTTTTTCTCAGGTAGCTGTTTATGAAAGCAGGGAGTTGCGCCTCCTTCAGTTTTTTTGATTCGAACAGCACGCCAACCTTTTCTATCAGCGCCGTTATCTTTTTCCGCCTGTCCAGTACTCCTTGGTTGTGGCAGCACACCAAGATTGTCGATGCCAGCGGTTTTTGCAGGTAGAAACTCAGTTCATCAATGTTGCGCAGAGACTGAGCCTCTTTCACGAGAACGACCCGATGGTCTGCCATTATAGGGTAGCGCCGGGCCGTGTTGACAATGGCGGAAACCTCCGTGTCGGGACCGTAAAAGACATTGAAGTTGAAGTCCTTTTCCGTGTCTGTCAGGATGCTGTTCTCTATGTAGTCTGCAATGCGGTCTATGTAGTAAGGTTCTTCCCCCATCAGGTAGTAGATGGGGTAGTACTTTTTGGCATACAGTTCTTTGATTATCGTTTCGTAGGATGTTTCTTGCTTGGGCATAGCGTTGTTTACCAGTCAAATTTGAGGTGCTTAACCGTTCTTTTCTCGTCGATTATCATGCGCAGGGCTTCGATGCCAATCTCTACGTGCTCGGCTACATAGTTGTCGGTTACCATGTTGTCGCTTTTCTCCGTCTTTACTCCTTCGGGAATCATGGGTTGGTCCGATACCAGCAACAAGGCACCCGTGGGGATGTGATTGGCAAATCCGCAACTGAAGAGTGTGGCTGTTTCCATGTCGACGGCCATTGCTCTTGTTGTCGTAAGATATTGCTTGAATTTTTCGTCATGTTCCCAGATGCGGCGGTTGGTCGTATAGACTGTCCCCGTCCAATAGTCCTTCGCATGGTCTCGGACGGCCGACGAGACGGCACGCTGCAACATAAATGCAGGCAGGGCAGGAACCTCGGGCGGAAAATAGTCGTTGGATGTTCCTTCGCCGCGTATGGCCGCTATCGGAAGAATGAAGTCGCCTATTTTGTTCTTCTTGTTGATGCCGCCACACTTGCCCAGGAACAGGCAAGCCTTCGGGTGTACGGTGCTAAGCAAATCCATGATGATTGCCGCGTTGGGACTTCCCATGCCAAAGTTGATTATCGTAATGCCGTTTGAGGCAGCCGAAGTCATGTTGGCATCTCTGCCCAGAACCGGGACTGCGTATTTGTCGGCAAATATGTCCACGTACTTGTTGAAGTTTGTCAGCAAGATGTATTCCGTAAAGTCTTCCAGGCATCGCTTGGTGTATCTTGGCAGCCAATTTGCCACTATTTCTTCTTTCGTTTTCATCGGAAACTGTTTATATTTGCACGTTTAACAGGGCTTGTCCGTTTGTGCCCATCCTGCGCAGAGACTGTTGTTCAAGTATTTTCGCGAAACAGGTTCTGGGGCGCGGACGTTCGGTCATTTCAATTACAAAGATAGCAATGTTATTATTAAACCTACCGCCGTTTGATGCAAAAATCGCAGTAAAGGGGGATAAAAGAGTGATATTCGACGTTGTGCGCCGTCGTTACGTGGCACTGACGCCGGAAGAGTGGGTGAGGCAGCACTTTGTGCATTTTCTCCTGCATCACAAGGGCTACCCCTCGGGGCTGATGGCCAACGAGGTGCAGGTGTTGCTGAACGGGATGCGCAGGCGGTGTGACACCGTTCTCTACAGACGCGATCTTACCCCGCAGATGATTGTCGAATACAAGGCTCCCGACGTAAGGATAACTCAGGAGGTTTTCGACCAGATTTCACGCTACAACCTCGTACTGCGCGTAGACTATCTCATTGTAAGCAACGGCATCGAACACTACTGTTGCCGGATGGATTACGACAGCGGGCGTTACGTTTTCCTCTCAGACATTCCGCACTACACCCAGTTGCTCTGACCCGGCCTTGTCGGCAAGGCGGTGCGCCCCGTTGGTTCGAGGTCCGGTTATGCCTGCTCGTTGCCTTCTTCTCTGATGTTTCTTGCGGGATGTCGGCAGTCCCTTGAGAGCCTATGCTTTGGGGGCATACAGAATGAATGTCGTGGCCCCTATCGTGACAATGGCTTCATCCTCAATGCGTACTCGCTCTTTGTCCCCCAAAAGGTCGTTGTTCAGAAACGTGCCGGTCAGGCTGGAGGCATCGCGCAGTGTGTAGCAGGGTTTCCCTTCCTTGTCGCGTTTCACGTTGATGATGCAGTGCCTTCGGTCCATGCTCATGTCCGAAGTCTCTATGGGGGTGTCTATGGTTGTGCCCAAGCTTCGCCGACCTATGATGTTGTCGCCCTCGTGCAAGGGGAGCACCTGCTTGTAGGCAAACACGTTTTCTATTACGTGTATGCTTCCCCAGTCTGTAGCTTCGGCAGGTTTCGTTTCCTGGGGTTGCGCCTTGCTCTTCCCCAGCCTGATGCTGAATTGCTTTTTGCAATGCTCGCATACAAACACGAGCGATTGTCCGTCGCCGTACTTTGTTTCGTCGAACGTGATGTAGTTCTCACACTTTGGGCATCGTACTCTTTTCATTCCTGTGTCTTGGTTTTGCGCCTGATGCTCCGTGCTTATTGCTTCAGCACCCATGCGCTTTGGTAATCCTTTTGCTTGCGGATTGTCTGTAGGGCGGTATAGGCTTCGCCCGACGTGGCATAGCACGCTATGCTGACGCGTTGCCTGCCGTTGCCAATCAGGGCCTGGGCGTTATGCCCCTCCTTCCTTAACGCTTCGGCCAGGTCGCGGGCGTCTTTCTCGGTTGCCATGCTTGCCACAATGATGTGGTAGGGGCGGGCGGGCTTTGCAGCCTGCCTGTCGGCTTGCGGCGCGGACTGGGGTGCGGTGTGCGCCTGTACCTTTCCGGGTGTAGCAGTCGCAGCGTCGGCCACTTTCACCTCCCGTGCCACGATTGCCTTTTTGCCCGCAGCCTTGTCTTTCTCCCGTTCGTCGTCCGCCGTCGGGGTGGCGGGTGTTTTGTCGGTACGTGGCCTTGCTGTCTTTTCCGTCTGTATTGGCGCAAAAGCCACCGACTTTTTCCCTACTTCGTTCAGGAAGGCTTCCGGGAACATTTGGGCATAGTTTTCCGTCGTTATTTCCGTGTTCTCTATCGGGGTGGAGAGCAGGAAAAACAAGGCTACGACAGCAATCATGGCCGCCAGACTTGCTATTCGCGAGTAGGGTATGTTCAGCTTGACGGCGCGCTTGTCCTGCCTCTCGTCGGTTGGGGCGGCTTGAGGCAGTGCCACGGCCTTCTTGCGCAAAGCCGACAGTTCCGGCATCTCAAAGCTGCACAGGCCGTATAGGTTCGGGGTGCATATAGACGTGTCGCACGGAATGAAGCCGTATGCGTCGTACAGGTTATAGCGCAGCTCGCCCACGGCCGGCAATGCGGCTTTTCCCGTCTCGTGCAGCTGCTTGAGCAGTTCGTCCACTTCCCGGTTCACCATCCGGGTGGCGGCGGCATAGTCCACGTTATATGCCTGCATGTAGGACTGCACCAGTAGCCCGTCATTTATTTTTAGGCGGGGATTGAAGCCTATGGAGCGGGTGGGGGGCAGGAACTTGTGTTCGTGGCTGGCATGGGTTGCCGCCGAATAGTGGGTGACAAAGCCGCCCAGACGGGGAACTATGACGCAATCGTTCTCCAGCAACAGTGCTTCTATGTGTCGAGCTAATTCAATCATATTGCAAATATACGCAATATAAATGGTTCTTGCCCCCTCCGCAAGGGACTTCCTTGTGCGTTTTTTGTTTTTTTTCATTTCCCTCGCAAGGACTATTCCGGGGGGGCGGGGACCTCGGGGCAGGACAGGTGCGGCTGTCCTGCCCCCCCGTTCGCGGCCATATATGATTGTCCCATGTCGTGTTAGCACGATTCTTTTCTACCTATGGTTTAACCCCCACACGGGCACAGGCCTGCTCCCGAGCGGACAAAGGTGCGTTGCCTGGCGGGCAAAGGTTCGCCCTCGGACGGGCAGAGGTGCGCTCCTTTGGGGGCATTTCCTTGTGCGAACGGTGCTGTCTAAGTCTCGGTATGTGGCCGTTCGCTTGCCGTGGAGAGCCGGACGGGCTGTTTGTTTCCGGCGGGAGGGGGCGGACGTGTCGGTGGCCGGTGTTGCGGCAAGACAAATTTTGTTCTCCGTTTCACAATAAAAGACAACGGCCTCCGTTATCATTGCAGAACTATTAACATTATCTTATTTTTTGTAGAACATTGAGTGGAATAGTATGAAGTGTACTAAGAGGAATTGGACAGGGAAGGCGAAGCTGTTCTCTGCATGTTTGCTCCTTTTGTCGTTTATGTCGTGCCGGACTTCGGTCGACACCGTGGCCTATTTTCAGGATTTGGGAAAGGACAGCCCCGATTCGCTCAGGGTGGTGGATTATATGCCGGTCATAGCTCCCGACGACCAGTTGCAAATAAATGTCTCTGGGGTAGATCCCGAAGCGGTGGCGGTGTTCAACATGCCACTGACGAGCTATCAGACGGCAGGGGAGACGATGGTCAACACCACCCCCGTGATGCAGACATATCAGGTGTCCGACCGCGGAGAGATAGTCTTCCCCGTTCTGGGGCGGCTCCAGGTGCAGGGCCTGACGTGTAGCGAGCTTTCGGATATGCTGAGAGGGCGGTTGCAGGCTTATGTGAAGGACCCTCTTGTGACTGTGCGCATTTCCAACTTCAATGTGTCGGTGCTGGGCGAAGTGAAAAAGCCCGGTCGGATAAACGTGACCAGCGAACGCTTCTCTGTGCTGGATGCCATCGGCATGGCCGAAGACCTGACGATTTACGGCAACCGTAAGAACGTGCTGCTCATACGCGAAGTCGACGGGAAGACGGTGCACCATCGTTTCGACCTGACTTCGGCCGAGACGCTGACCTCACCTTATTTTTATTTAAAGCAGAACGACGTTGTCTACGTGGAGCCAAACAAGGCGCAGAAGAGCAGTTCCCGATACAGCCAGAGCCGTCAGTTCAACGTGTCGGTAATGTCGACCATCGTGAGCGCCATTTCCGTTTTGGCCTCGCTCGGCATTGCTTTGTGGGGCAGATAAAATCGCGAGTGTGTAGTAAGAAGTGTTTTAATACGGTTAGTTATTTTGTAGTATTATGAATGATGAGAATATACATGTGGGAATGCTGCTGAAACGGTTCCTTCGTTGTTGGAGATATTACGTGCCCATAGGCATTGTCTGCCTGATAGGTGCCATTGTTTATTTGCTGGTCGTGTCGCCCAAGTACGAGTTTATTGCCCGTATGCAGCTGGTGGCTCGGGAAAACGGCATGATGTCGCAGCTCAGTATGCTGAAGGCGAGCGGAATAGGTGCTTTGCTGGGAGGCGGAAGCTCGTCGGGTATCAGCACTGGCGACGAGGTTATCGTTCTGCGCTCGCGTACCAATCTGGCCGAGGCCATCCGGCAAACGGGCTACCAGCTCGAAACGCGGGAACACAGGGGCCTGAAGCGGGTGCTGCTGTACGGGCCCGAAGAGATGCCCGTCACGTATCTGTTTCCCGAGTCGTTTCTCGACACGATAAGCGAGAAGATAAAGGTAAAGGCAAGCCTGAACGGCGGGAAACTCACTGCCAAGGTGTCGTCGGACTTGTTCAGCACGGTTACGGTGGAGAACCAAAGCCTGCCGTGCCAGGTGCAGTTGCCCGTGGGCGACATCGTGATAGCGGACAACCCCTCCAACGCCAATCCGGGAGACATGTCGTTCACCACCCGCATTTCTCCGTTGCAGAGCGTGTTCGAGGATTTGCATGAAGGTGTCTATGCCGATACTGAGGAAACCGTGTCGGACATCGTGCTGCTGTCGTGCGAGGACGAGAGCAAAAAGCGTGGTTGCGCCCTGCTCAACACGATGATGTCCGTCTACAACCAGTATTCAATGAAAATCAAGGTTTACGAGGCTGGGCAGAACGCCCGGTTTGTGCGTGGCAAACTGGACACTATTACCCGCGAGCTGGCCTATCTGGAGCACGGAATAGAGGCGTTCCAGAAGTCTCACAAGATTCCCGAACCGGAGCTGTACGCCGAGGTTACGATGAGGGGCTATCAGGACATGGAGACAACCATACTGGACACGGAAGCGAAGCTGAAGATGCTGGAGTACGTCGTGGAGTACATGGCCGACCCCGACAATAAGTTTGCGTCGATACCGGCAATAGAGGGAGTCAGCACAGAGGCTATTGCGATGTACAACAAGCTGGTGCTGGAGCGTCAACGCCTGTTGCTGACGACGGAGAAGGGCAACCCCTCGCTGACGTTGGCCGAGAAGCAGCTGGAAGACCAGCACAAGATGTTGGCCGAGTCGATAGACGCAGCCCGCAAGAGCCTGCGTGCCAGCCTCGACGAGATACTGAACCGCAACAACACGCTGATGGCTCAGCTCAACGCCTTGCCGACCCAGGCACGCGAGTATATAGAGATGAAGCGACAGCAGAAGCTGAAGGAGAAGGTCTACCTCTTCTTGATGCAGAAGTTGCAGGAGAGCGAGTTGGCCAATTCGCCGGACGAACAGTCGGCACGCGTACTGGACCCTGCTTTTGTTTCGGCCAAGCCCATATCTCCGCGCAAGGTTGTGGTGCTGGGCATTGCTTTCGTCGTGGCCTGCGTGTTGTCGGTGATAGCCGTCTATGTGGATAAGCGGAGGGCGTTTAAGTGAACAGCAGTAAGGTACATGCTTAAAAAGAGAATGTCTGTATGTTGGCTCGGGTAGTTTGTTCCAAGAACAATTTGTTCTTCGCGTTTTTAGTATTGAGCTACGTTTTCGGCGTAGTCCTTTACGACTATCTGAGCGTGTTCTCCTCCGACGAGGTGATGGCACTGTTCCTGCTGTTCTTTACCGGGATGGTGGTAAACGAGCGTCGCTGTTTCCGCGAGGTGATACCTTTGTGCGTGGTGGCGGGAATATTCCTGTTTTACACGCTGTATTCCGTGATAATCGGCTCGAATGTGCTTGTGGCGATTTTGAAGGATTTGCTCATCGAGATAAAGCCCTTTCTGGGCTTCTTCTGTACTTATGCCATCATGCCCACGCTGAGCCCGTTGCAGAAGCGTTCGTTGGTCATCATGTGTCTTGTCGTGGCAGCTTTGCTGTTATTCATAGGGATAATGAACGACGTTGTTGTCTACTTTGGGCACCCGGCCTGCTTTGCCAAGACGATTGTGGCAACGGCCTTCCTGTACTTGTATTGCTGTTCTGACGAATGGCCGGACTTCATCGGATTTCTGCTAATCCTGACGGTGGGACTATTTTCTACCCGAGCCAAGTTCTACGGCTTTTGGGGTGTCGCTTTCCTGCTGGTTTTCCTGTACAAGGCAGGCATCCGCATAAAGTTCGATTTCAAGAGCATCATTCTCCTGCTCTGCGTCGGAGCGTTGGCGGTATGGCTTGGAAGGGACAAACTGATCATGTATTACGTGGACGGAATGCTGGATTCTCGGGAGATGTGGAGCCGTCCGGCCATTCTGCTTACGTCGTTGGAGCTCTTTGTGGATTATGCTCCTTTGGGTAGCGGGCTGGCAAGTTTTGCTTCCTATGCTTCGGGTGAGTACTATTCCCATATCTATGAAGACTATGGAATAAACCACCTGTGGGGCATATCCCGTGAGTTTTACAGCTTCGTGGCAGACGCTTACTATCCCATGCTGGCACAGTTTGGCATCGTAGGCTTGGGGCTGTACATTTTCTTTTGGATATGGATGGTTCGGAAGGGCCGTGCTATGCGTAAGCAAGGGTTCGCAAAAGAGGAATTGCTGATATTGCTGGCCACTGTGTTTTTTGCCATCGAAGGTGTGGCAGACTCGACTTTCTCCCAAAACCGGGGTCTATTTGTTCTGATTGTCGCCGCAATGGCACTGACTAAAGGAAAAGAACATGCCAAAGCGGAGTAAAGAAAAGGATTTTCTGATCAATATCCTGATTTATGGCATAGGGAATATTGGTTCTAAGGCGATAGCCTTCCTCTTGGTTCCTTTCTATACCTATTACATAACTCCCGAGGATTTTGGTACTTACGACATCTATCTTGGCTTCATCTTCCTCCTGATTCCTATTCTGACATTCGATTTCCGGGACGGTGTTTTCCGTCTGCTGCTCGAAACCCGCAATACCCGTAAGCGTACTGAGATAATAACCAATGCCTACCGCATCATTTTTCGAAATCTGCTGATAAGCATCCTGCTTGCCTGTGTGGTATACTTGTTTTATCCCTTCCAGTATTTCCCGGAGGTGATAGGTATGTTGCTGGTAGTATCTGTCAACGAAGTCCATGTCCAGATTTACCGTGGGCTTGACCGCAACCGATATTACGTCTATACGGGCATATTCAGCACGCTGCTTACGGGGCTTTTCAGCATCCTTCTGGTGGCCGTGTTGCATTGGGGCGTGCATGGCATATTCTGGTCTTTCATCATCTCCCGGGTGGCCGTACTGATGGGGCTTGAGTACAAAATGCCCGTATTCCGCCGCTATATCATACCCAAGGTTAAAGCGCCCCTGGTCCGTCGGGAGTTGTTGAGCTACTCTTTGCCGCTGTTGCCGAGCGTTGTCTGTTGGTGGATATTGTCTTTTGCCGGGCGTCTTGTCGTGCTTCATTTTCTTGGGAGCGAGGCCAACGGCATTTACGCTGTTGCCAGCAAGCTGGCTATCATCTTGGGTACCTTGGCCTTGGTTATCTATCAGGCATGGCAGGATACGGCCATCAAGCAATATCACACGCCGGACCGCGACGTGTTTTTCAGTCAGATTTTCAACAATTACATCTTTTACCTGGCGGTGGTCCTTGTCCTCAGTTCGCTAGGCTTGAAGATATTCTTCTCTTGGCTGATAGCCCCCCAGTACGCAGATAGTTTCTACTACATCTATCCTTGCTTCCTGGCCGAGTTCTTCTACGCCATGGCCGCTTTCTTCGACTTGGGCTATCAATGCTCGAAGCAGACACGGCGCATCCTGCCTTCCATCTACGTGATGACGGCCTTGAACATTTTGCTGAACATCTTGCTGGTGCCCCGTTGGGAATTGGTGGGAGTGGTCATTGCCTCTCTGGTGTCTTACGGACTGTTGTTTGTCTACCGTGCTTACGACACGCGCCGATACTTCCACATCGTGTGGAAGCCGTCGGCCTATCTTGCCTTCGTCATTTTGTTGGTCGGCGGGGGCATCTACTATTGCATCTCCTCGCCGTGGCTGTTATGGCTGTTTGTCTGTGGTTTCGGAGTCGTGTCTTTCTTCTATTTACCAGAAAAAATAAGAACAAGAATAAAATCTACATTGGGCTATGAGAAAAAGTAGAGTACTGATCGTTAGCAAATTCTTATATGTGCGGGGTGGGGCCGAGGTCTGTGCCATCAATCAGGCTGAACTGTTGAGAAGACATGGGCACGAGGTGCGCTTTTTTGCCATGCGCTATCCCGAGAATATAGAAACGGGAGCGGATGAGGAATACTTTGCTCCCGAGGTATCTTTCTTTCAGCCTTCGTTTGCGGGGAAACTGACAGCCGCCGCACGTGCCTTTGGGGCAGGCGTAAAGGCTGGTTTCGAGAAGATGCTGGACGACTTTAAGCCGGACATTGTTCATCTGCACAATATACATTCTTATCTGTCGCCCATCGTAGCCCGCATAGCTCACCAGAGGGGTATCAAAGTGCTGTGGACCTTGCACGACTACAAGCTCCTGTGTCCGTCGTATGCTTGCCTGCGTCAGGGGAAACCGTGCGAACTGTGCTTCACAGATAAGTCTAAGGTCGTGTCTTTGCGTTGCATGAAGGGCAGCCTTTCTGCCAGTCTGTTGGCTTGGGCCGAAGCTGTGTATTGGAACAAGAAGAAACTTTCTGCCTGGACGGATGCCTTCATCGGGCCAAGCCGCTTCATGGCTCAGAAGATGGTGCAGGGAGGTTTCCCAAAAGCCAAAGTACACAGCATCTGCAACTTCATCAGCGACGACAAACTAAATCTCATTTCTGAGATTCCATTTACAGAAAAAGAACAGGCGTATGCCTATGTCGGACGTTTGTCCGAAGAAAAAGGCATAGAGGGTGTATTGAAAGTGGTTTCGAGATTGCCTTACAAATTGTACGTGGCAGGTGGCGGCCCGTTGAAAGAGCAGTTTGTACGGAAGTATGCGAGCGACAGAATTGTCTTTCTGGGACATTTACCCGCCGAAAAGATAATCTCCCTGTTGAAAAGGGTTCGTTTTACCATCATTTCTTCCGTTTGCTATGAGAACAACCCTCTTTCGGTGATAGAATCGTTGTGTTGCGGGACTCCTGTTGTCGGCAGGCGTATGGGGGGGATACCCGAACTGATAGAAAACAACAAGGAAAGTCGCATCTTTGTGTCGGATGATGAGTTGCCGGACATAATAACCGGCATGTTCTCTGCTGCTCCGGCAGATAGCCAAAGGCTGTCGGACGAAAGCTGCAAGCGTTTTTCAGCCGAAAGATACTATAAAGAATGGTGTACCGTGGCTGAAGAAAGCTAAAGTCCGTTGAGATTATGTATTATAAAGCATATTGAGGTGAAATATCTGATAAGAGAAGAGGGATTATCACAAAAATACATTATCTTTGGACACGAATATAAGAAAACATAAAGCCTAAGACGAGATAAGCAGAGAACTGTATTTCTAACTTTTATAAACAAGCAAATATGAAGACAATAACTTTTAATGAGCTACGGAAGATCAAGGATTCCTTGCCAGATGGGAGTATGCACCGCATTGCCGACGAGTTGGGGATGGATGTAGACACTGTACGCAATTTCTTTGGTGGACATAACTTCAAGGACGGACAAAGTGTGGGCATCCACTTGGAAGCCGGCCCGGACGGTGGACTGGTCACGATTGATGACCCCACTGTATTGGAAAAGGCGTTGAAGATTTTAGACGAACAACAGGCAAACGAAAATGCCGATGCCAAGTCTTGATGTATCTTCTTGTGAAGTACGAAAGAAGGTATAGACAAATCTTTTTATTGGAATAGGAAACTAAACAGGAGACATGCCCGGACGAGCAATCTCTTGTTTAGTTTCCTATTTTTGTGTCACCTTGCTTTTGCTCTTGCTCTTCCTTTTTCCTCTTTTTCCATAACTGCCAGCTATTGATGCTGTTCTGCCACAGCACGTAGGAACCCGGACCGACGGAGGCCAGGGGATTGAGGTAGGTATAAGCCATCCAGATGGCAAGCACGGTGTTCTTCTGGCCCAACGCTTGTCCTCCGCTGATGCGCTCTTTGTAGTGTCCGCCGATGCGTTTCCCCAGATAGAACTGTATGCAGCAGGCTATCAGGCCGGCAAGGGCAATGAGCCATTCTACGGAAGCAGGAGCGTTGCTGTTTGCCAGCGAACGTACCGTCTGCCCCGAGACTATGGCCAGTGCTACCCCCCATAGGTAGAAGGCTGCGTTGCCCGACTTCAATAACAGGAGATGCACTTTCGGGAAAAACACCCGCAGGAACCATGCTAAGAAAAACGGACATAGCAGCAACGGAAAGACCTTGCTCAGTATCATAAGAAATGCAACGAAGAAACTGAAGTCTGCATGAGGTTCAACCCAAGGGAACACCAGCGGTACGACAATGGCAGCCAACAGGTTGGATAGTAAGGTGTAGGTCGTGAGACTTGAAGCGCTACCACCTAATTTGTTGGTGATGACGGCTGCTGCGGTGGCGGTGGGACAGATGAAGCACACCATAGCTCCTTCGAATATTTCGCGGTAGACCTCGTCCATGGGGCAGTAGTTCAGTAGCAAGGCTATCGCCAGACAGGTCACCGCTTGAAACAACAGTAACCATCCGTGCCAAGTTTTTGGTTTGAGCTCGCGCACCTCCACCTTGCAGAAGGTCAGCAAGAGCTGGGCAAAGATGAGCAGGGGTGTCAATACACCGACAACGCCATTGACAAATGGTTTCAGAGGGGCAACAAAAGGAACCTTGGCAAAGAAGAAATACACAAGGATGCCAGTTGTCATGGCAACCGGCAGAGTCCAGTTTTTCAGAAAGCGAATGAACATAAACCTATTGGTATAAACTCAAATTGGTCATCAGAGACTGACTGATGCGTGTTTCGTTGCTTTTCCGGTTCTCCGGGCACTTCCGCCTGTGCCGGGGCTTGCCCAATGCTGCCAGTTGCGGGAACCGTAGCGGCTTGTCGACCGGGCTTCCGCGTCACTTGTCTGAAGAATATCATTGTCTTGTTCCTCCTTTTCGTCTTTTCTTGGTTGCTCGGAGACGTTGCGAAGTACAGTAGTTCACTTGATGAAGTACAGTACTTCAGGACCTGAACTACTGTACTTCGCTATCCCCTTGGCAAAGATAGGCAAAGTCTTTGTTCCGCGCAAGCGTTTCCGTGTCAGTCATTTCACAATCATTTAACGGCCAGTCATTTTATTGCTTCTTCAAACATTCCTGATGGCCGATTGGGAATAAACAGTTGCAAGGTACAGTCATAACGATGCAGGACGAAGCTGTTGAAACAAGGCTACGTCCTTATATTTGTCTTTTACATGCCACCATTCTTTTAGCAATCCGCACTGCTCGAAGCCACAAGCGTGGAATAAATTCAGGCAGGCTGCATTGTCCGTTGCTATGTGTGCCGTGAGCTGCTTTAAGCGTAAGAACTGGAAAGCGTAGTCGCACAACAGGCCAAGCGCCTCTTTGGCATAGCCTTGCCGTTGGTGCTTCTGCTGTATGGCTATGCCCACTTCGCCACGGGCGTGCATTGGTTCAAAGCCGGTTATGTCAATAGTCCCTATGGTTGCATTGTTTGCGTTGAGCGTTATCATCAGCCTCAGCTGCCGGTCTGCAAACATGTCGCATTGGGAGTCTTCTATGTATCTTTTCAGTGTGTAGCGGGAATAGGGTACGCTGAAGTTGCTAATGTCCCATGTCTGCGGGTCGTTTTCCATGTCGTACAGCGTATCCAAGTCTTCAGGCTCCATGGCACGAAGCCTGATACGTTCTGTTGTCAAGAAGTTCTGTTTCATTTGTGCATTCACTTGTGATAGACATTGCCCGGCAGTATCAGGATGCCCTCTTGCGGGTGATAGGTAGCCAAGCTTACCTTCTGCTGATGACAATAGGGCAGTATGTCGATGATTTGTGCGTAAGTATAAGCCGTGCTGTCTATGATGATATGCGTATAGCCGCCTTGGGGCAATGTCAAGGAGGCGTTTTGGCGGTTGTAGCACGAGGCTTCGGGCAGATTGTTGTCGTGCAGCAGCTGTTGCAATTTCTCCACATGCTCTTTGGGGCAGAGGGCGGCAAACTTTGTCTGGAGGGGTTCCGGGTGTTTGCGCCGTAACTTCTTTTTCAGGAAGACAAGCAGGCATTTGTAGCCGATTAACCCCCGGATGCCTATGCGCACCGCCCATCGCCCAATCCAGTGATGCCGTTTGGCATCGTGTTTCTGAAAGAATAGCTCCATTGCGTTATAAAACACCTTTACATGATGGTAAGATGCATAGTCCGTGCTCTCCCCCTTATAGTGGAGGATAGGGTAGGGTAAATAATAGTTTTCATAGCCTCCCTCCTTAATCCGGCATGACAGGTCTATGTCTTCTCCATACATGAAGAAAGTCTCATCCAGCAGTCCGCAGTCTTCAAGAGCAGTCCTGGGCATCAGCATGAATGCACCGGCCAGCACGTCTACCGGGTGAATGCCGTCCGGACTAAGGTCGTTCCGATAGTAACTGTTCAGCTTTTTCTGGTGTGGAAACACGCGTCCCAGTCCCGACAACTTTCCGAATGTTGCTCCCAGCGTCGGGTATCCGCGTTTGGACTCCGGCAAGAAGCGACCGCAGGCGTCCATCATTTTCACTCCTGCCGCGCCTGTTTCCGGATGGTCGTTCATAAAGCGCAGTGCCTGTTTCAGGGTGTCTTCGCCTACGATGGTATCTGGGTTGAGTAGAAGCACATAGCGTCCACTCGTCTTGCGTATGGCTTGGTTGCAGGCGCGTGCAAATCCTACATTCTCCGTGTTGTAGACATAGGTCACTTCTGGAAAACGGGATTTGATGTAGGTTTCCGACCCGTCTGTCGAAGCATTGTCTACAATCCAGATTTCTGTTTCAATCGCACGGGTTGCACGAAGCACAGACTGGAGGCACTGGGCCAAATAGTATTTTACGTTATAGTTGACGATTACAACAGTAAGTTCCATGCGCTTTTACAATTTCTGAACCTTGGGGCTGCCGTTTCTGTTAATCTTCCTGGTCTATCTTCAGCTCTTTACGCAATTGACGTTCGCCGGGGACACAGAACAAGGAAGCGACCAGCCCTATCAGACCGCATAGCAGTGCATTGGTGCTCAAGAATAAATAGTATGCAGCCAGCCCTCCCCACGATGGGATGGCCAATAGCAGCAACCTCAGCAGGCTCCATTGTTTGTACAGCGACAGAGCCTGCTCTATGCTCACCTTGTCTATTCGTTTTACCAATACCCATGCAAAGAGTTTGAGCGAAACCGGCACGCAGACAGCCGTTGCCAGAATGACTATGTTGTCTGCCATGAAGAGCAGTTTTCCGTCTCCTATCAGCATCCCTACCCAGCTGCCGCCCATTTCGCTAAGCAGTGCAAACAATGCAGGTATGGCCCAGAAGCAGATGTAGGCCGTTCTTAGGCCGGTTGCAGTTCGTTTTATCTGTTTTTCCATAGAAAGTTCGTATGTCGTTTGCGATGATGTATATATGTTAAGAGGTAATTCCGACAAAGGGCGTGCGGTTTACGATGCTGCGCCCCAGCGTCACCTCGTCGGCGTATTCCAATTCGTCGCCCACCGAGATGCCCCGCGCGATGACCGACAGCTGCACGCCCGTTCCTTCCAGACGGCGATAGATGTAGAAGTTGGTCGTGTCGCCTTCCATCGTGGAGCTTAAGGCCAGAATGACTTCTTTCACGTGGCCCTGCTTTACCCGTTCCACCAGGCTGTCTATTTGCAGGTCGCTTGGCCCGATGCCGTCCATCGGCGAGATGACACCCCCCAGGACGTGATAGAGTCCCCGGTATTGCTGGGTCGCCTCGATGGCCATCACGTCGCGGATGTTCTCTACCACGCAGACCACAGAAGCGTCCCGTGCCGGATTGGAGCAGATGTGGCACGTGTCCGTGTCGGAGATGTTGTGGCACGTCTTGCAGTACTTCACTTCTTGTCGCAGTCTGACGATGGCCTTGGCGAAATTCTCTACCGTGGCGGTGTCCTGCCTCAATAGGAACAGGACGAACCGCAGGGCCGTCTTGCGTCCCACGCCGGGTAGCCTTGAAAACTCGTTTACCGCCTTTTCCAGTAATGCCGACGGGTATTGTCCGCTAATATTCATCTTTCACTTGTGTTTTTTTGAGTCGGCAAACTTAGGCAAAAATCCGGGATTATCGTGTCAATAAGGCGAAAAAAAAGACAGGCCGTAAAGCAGCAAAGGCGGATACTCCCATGCAGTCAGTACCCACCTTTGCCCTGTCGCTTGTCTTTTCTTACTTGCGGTATCCGCTCAGGTTTTCAAGCTGGAAGTTCTTGATGAAGGCGCAGTGCTTTTCGACCTCTGCCATGCCGTAGCCGACATAGTTTTTGGCCGACTGCACGAACATCTCCGGTGCACGTGTCGCATCTTGCAACAAGAGGTGCGACATGATGCAGACAGCTGCCATCTCGTAGAGCCGACGTGCCATGAAGTCGTGCAGCTCCTGGTTTTGCGCCTCCTTCACCAGGTTTGTGCATTCCTCGAACTTGGCCGTCATGTTCTTGACCTGCTCCATCAAGGGTTGCAACCCGGCACTGACAGGCAGTTGCTCAAAGTCGTGCAGGACAGCGGCGTATGCCCCATTCGTCACATAGCGGATAGCTGCTACCACTTGCAGCTGCGTCGTACCTTCGTAGATGCTGGTGATGCGGGCGTCGCGGTAGATGCGTTGGCAAGCATACTCCAGCATGAAGCCGCTTCCGCCATGCACCTGAATGCAGTCGTAGGCATTCTGGTTGGCGTACTCCGAGTTCATGCCTTTGGCCAGGGGCGTGAAGGCATCGGCCAGCTTGGCATACTTCTTTTGTTCCTGCCGCTCTTCCGGGGTAAGTTTGCGTTCGCGGGCAATGTCCTCCAGCGTTTTGTAGATGTCGACGTAGCGGGCGGTCTGGTAGAGCAGGGCACGGCCGGCATCCAATTTCGCTTTGATGTTGGAGAGCATCTCGTACACGGCTGGAAATTCGATGATGGCCTTTCCAAACTGTTTGCGCTCCTTGGCGTAGGCCAGTGCTTCGTTGTAGGCAGCCTGGCTAAGGCCGACAGACTGTGCGGCTATGCCCAGGCGTGCCCCGTTCATCAAAGCCATGACATATTTGATAAGACCCAGCTTGCGGTCTCCGCAGAGTTCGGCACGTGCATTTCTGTAGACCAGTTCGCAGGTGGGCGAACCATGAATGCCAAGTTTGTTCTCGATGCGGCGGACATCGACCCCGCCGTCGCGCTTGTCATAGATGAACATGGATAGTCCGCGACCGTCGCGCGTGCCTTCTTCCGAGCGTGCCAGAACAAGGTGCAGGTTGGCATCTCCGTTGGTGATGAAGCGTTTCACGCCGTTCAGCCGCCAGCATTGTGCGGTCTCGTCGTAGGTGGCCTTCAGCATGACGCTTTGCAGGTCGCTTCCGGCATCGGGCTCGGTGAGGTCCATCGACATTGTTTCGCCTGCGCAAATGCGTGGGATGAAACGGTTGTGCTGGTCCTCGTTGCCAAACTCGTAGAGCGTCTCTATGCAGTCCTGCAAGGACCAGATGTTGCCAAAGCCCGCGTCGGCTGCCGCTACGATTTCGGCGCACATGGTGTAGGGCGTGATGGGGAAGTTCAGGCCCCCGAAGCGTCGGGGCATCGTCATGCCGTTCAGGCCGGCCTTCACCATTGCGTCCAGGTTCTGTTTTGTCCCGCTGGCATATTCCACCCGTCCGTTGGCACAGTGAGGCCCTTCCTCATCCACGCCTTCGGCGTTTGCGGCAATGATGTCTCCTGTGATTTCGCCGGTGATTTCCAGCACCTTGTCATAGGAATCTATAGCGTCGGCATAGTCTTGTGGAGCATAGTCATACTGCTCTTTGTCCCTGTATCCGCGTTCTTTCAGCTCGCAGATACGCTCCATCATCGGGTTGTTGAGATGGTATTTCAGTTCTGGAATGTCTGTATAAAAGTTCGCCATAGTGGTCGTTGATTACTTGCTGTGAGACTTATAATATTTTATCATCTTGGGTATGACCTCTTCTACCGTGCCGTTGATTACATAATCGGCAATGGTGTTGATGGGGGCATTCTCATCGTTGTTGATTGAGATGATGATGCCGCTCTCCTGCATACCGGCAATGTGCTGTATCTGTCCGCTGATGCCGCACGCTATGTAGAGTTTGGGTCGGACGGTCACGCCCGTCTGGCCTATCTGCCGGTCGTGGTCGGCAAAGCCCGCGTCAACGGCAGCGCGGCTGGCGCCTACCTCGGCGTGCAGCTCCTTGGCCAGGTCGAACAGCAGGTTGAAGCCCTCCTTCGACCCCATGCCATAGCCTCCGGCCACAACGATGGAAGCTCCCTTCAGGTTGTGCTTCGCTTTCTCCACATGGCGGTCGATGACCTTGACTACGTAGTCGGCCTCGTGCACGTACTTGGCCACGTCGTGCTTCACCACCTCGCCTTTGTAGGCAGGGTCCAGCATTTCCTTTTTCATTACGCCCTCGCGCACGGTAGCCATCTGCGGGCGGTGCTCGGGGTTGACAATGGTGGCTACAATGTTGCCTCCAAAGGCCGGACGGATTTGGTAGAGCAGGTTCTCATAGGTCCTCCCGGCCTTTTTGTCCTCGTGACTGCCGATTTCCAGTGCCGTGCAGTCGGCTGTCAGGCCGCTGGTCAGGGCCGACGAGACGCGCGGTCCCAAGTCGCGGCCTATCACTGTGGCCCCCATCAGGCAGATTTGGGGCTTTTCTTCTTTAAAAAGGTTGATGAGGATGGACGCGTGGGGCAGCGACGTGTAGGGGAACAGCCCCGGCGCGTCAAACACATGCAGCTTGTCCACACCGTAGGGCAACACCTGCTTTTCTATTCCTTCCAGTCCTGCTCCTGCTGCGATGGCTTCCAGCTGGCAACCCAGTTGGTTGGCCAGTTTGCGGCCTTTGGTGAGCAGTTCCAGACTGACATCGGCAACTGCCGTACCTTCTATTTCGAGATATACAAATACGTTGTTCATAATTGCTTATAGTATTTAATACAGCTGCGAGCTAAAGCTATACTCCCTCCGATGCTGTCCGCCAGCTTCGTTGGCTTATAGCTGTTGAAACCCGAGATGGCTTGGTTATCCTATGGTATGGTTGTCTAACAGTTCTACAATCAGTGCCTCCACGTCGTTGTCGCTGCCGGTCAGCGTTTTGCTTTCCTTGGCCTGGAAAGAGATGTTCTGCACCGTCTTCACCTTGGTGGGCGAACCGCTAAGGCCGCACTGCTCCAGGTCGGCCCCTACGTCAGCGGTGCTCCACTCCGTGATGTTCAGGTACGGACGCTGTGCGTACAGGTCGGCGTAGGGCAGCGGTGTCCCGTCCTTTTCCAGGGCGGCCTTTTCCTGTGCGCCCAGCGCGCGCTTGTACTTCTGCACCAGCTTTGCATTGCGCGGGCGGCAGGGGGCGGCACTTCCGTTCACGGTGATGACGAGCGGGAAGGGGGCCTCGACGGTCTCCACGCCGCCGTCGATGTGTCGTTTGACGGTTATCTTGCGGTTGTCCTCGTCGACGTTCAGTATCTCTTCGGCATACGTCACCTGCGGCAGCCCCAGTTTCTCGGCCACCTGCGGGCCTACCTGGGCCGTGTCGCCGTCGATGGCTTGCCGTCCGCCGATAATGATGTCCGGCGACCCTATTTTGCGGATGGCCGTGGCCAGCGCGTACGATGTGGCCAACGTGTCGGCTCCGGCAAAGGCCCTGTCGGTCAGCAGGTAGCCTCCGTCGGCGCCGCGATACAGTCCTTCACGAATGATTTCGGCTGCGCGTCCGGGCCCCATAGTAAGCATGGTTACGGTGGAACCGGGATGTGCGTCTTTCAGTCTCAGTGCCTGTTCCAATGCGTTGAGGTCTTCCGGGTTGAAGATGGCTGGTAGAGCCGCACGGTTGATGGTACCATCGGCCTTCATGGCATCCTTCCCGACGTTGCGCGTGTCGGGGACTTGTTTTGCCAGTACTACGATTTTCAAACTCATGTTGTTATTTATTTAATACGAATTGCTCGAAGCAAATGCCCGGGTAAGCCGATGCTGCCCGCAAGGGTGTCTCTGTGCTTGTCCGGCAAACTATCAGTGCGCAAATTTACTAAAATAGACGGTATCAACAAGGAAACAGAAGGGAAAATGCACAGAATACAGATTTCTGGGCAGAAAAGATAGAAATTTGAAAAGCCTCCGACGCTCTGCTCCTCCTGGGGCCGCTCCTTGCCGTGGCGGCATCCCGCCCTTGTGCCCCGCAAGTGCCTGCCTGCCAGCCTGTGGGGGCATACCTTTGCGCCCACGGTGGCAGAGGTGCGCCCCTGCGGGAGTACAGGCGTGCCTGCGCGAGGGCAGAGGTGTGTCCGCAAAGGGGCGGCCGGGTGGTCGTCGGCCACATTTCCGGGGGTGGCAGATGGCGTTCGGATTATTTTGCTTACTTTTGTTTACTCAAAACGCGGACAGGCCATAGGAGGGCGGGGCGTGTGCTTCCCCGGCAAGCTCCGGGCGCCGGTCCGCCGGGTATCACATCAAGATTTGCAGAATGGAACAGAATGCAGAATGGCAACAGGCGTGGCAGTTTGTGGAACACACTGGCACCCATTTGTTTTTAACCGGCAAGGCAGGAACCGGAAAGACGACCTTCCTGAAGCGGCTGAGGGAGCGCAGCCCCAAGCGCATGGTGGTACTGGCCCCGACGGGCATTGCGGCCATCAACGCCGGGGGCATGACGATACACTCCTTTTTCCAGTTACCTTTTGCCCCGCACGTGCCTGGCAGCTCGTTCGCGGCCAGCGGCAAGGCGGCCTACCGCTACCGCTTCGGGCGCGAGAAGCGGGACATTATCCGCAGCATGGACTTGCTGGTCATCGACGAAATAAGTATGGTGAGGGCCGATGTGCTGGATGCCGTGGACGACGTGTTGCGCCGCTACCGGGAGCACGGGAAGCCTTTTGGGGGCGTACAGTTGCTTATGATAGGCGACTTGCAGCAGCTGCCTCCCGTCGTGAAGGAGGACGAATGGCAACTGTTGGCACCCTTCTACGACACGCCCTATTTCTTCTCCAGCCAGGCCCTGCGGCAAACGGACTATTGCATGATAGAGCTAAAGACGGTCTACAGGCAGACGGACAACGACTTTCTGGACTTGCTGAACTGCGTCCGCGAGAACCGTTGCGGCCCCGCCGTCCTGGCCCGCCTCAATCAGCGTTATGTTCCGGGATTTGCGCCGCGACCAGAGGAGGGCTACATACGCCTCGTCACTCACAACTACCAGGCGCAAGGCATCAACGAGCAGGAACTTGCCCGCCTGCCGGGACAGGCCTATACGTTCCGGGCCGAGATAGAGGGGACGTTTCCCGAATACTCGTACCCTACGGACGAAGCGTTGGTGCTGAAGCGGGGGGCGCAGGTGATGTTCGTCAAGAACGACACTTCGGGGATGCGCCGCTACTTCAACGGCATGATAGGAGAGGTGACTGCCATTACGGCCGACAACATCGAGGTGAGGGACAAGGCGGGAGGAAGCCCGTTTGTGTTGCAGCCCGAGGAGTGGAGCAATGCCCGCTACGTGCTGGACGAGGTGAGCAAGGAGATTACCGAGGAAGTGGAGGGCGTGTTCCGGCAATATCCGCTGAAGCTGGCGTGGGCCATCACCGTGCACAAAAGTCAGGGACTGACGTTCGCCCATGCCATCATCGATGTCAGTGCTTCCTTTGCCCACGGGCAAGCCTATGTCGCCCTGAGCCGTTGCCGCTCGCTGGAGGGGCTGGTGCTGAGCGCGCCCCTGTCCGCCGAAGCCGTTATCAGCGACCCGGTCGTGGACAGTTTCATCGGGCATACGCGCCAGAGTTCGCCCGATGCTTCCAGGCTGTCGGCACTGGAGCGGGCGTATTTTGGAGAACAGCTGTCCGATTTGTTTAACTTCAGGCCCTTGCAACAAGCCTTGGGGCAGTATGTACGCCTGCTCGACGAATTTCTGTACAAGCTCTATCCCGGGCTTTTGGCCGATTGTAAGGCCTTTGCAGAGCGGTTGGAGGAAAACGTCTTGAAGGTGGCCCGGAAGTTCGAGCAACAATACATGCGGCTGATAGCTGCCTCGGACGACTATGCCAGGGATGCCGTGCTGCAGGAGCGTGTCTGCCGTGGTGCCGAGTACTTCGGACGGCAACTTGCTCCGGCGGAGACGCTACTGGACGTGCTTGTGACAGAAGCGGACAACAAGGAAGTGAAACGCAAGCTGAAAGAGGCGGCGGGCGACTTGGAGACGTTGTGGAGGCGCAAGGCAAAGCTGCTGCTCTTTGTAGCGTCGGGAGGGTTTGCGGTCGAGAGCTATTTGAAGAAGAAAGCCGTGCTGGCCATTCAAGAAACGTCTGAAGGGAAACAAAGCGTCCGGCAGAGCGGCGAGCGGAAACAAAAGGGCGGGAAAGTGGCAGTTCCGCCGGATGTACAGAACCGTGCACTTTACGCCGCTCTGGTGGCATGGCGCAACGGGAAAGCCTCAGAACTGAAGCTCCCGGCCTATACGGTGTTGCAGCAGAAGGCCATCTTGGGCATCAGCAACCTGCTGCCCAAGACGAAAGCCGAGTTGCTGTGCATCCCGTACTTGGGGAAGAAAACGGTGGATAAGTATGGCGACGAGCTGCTTGGGATAACAAACCGACATCGCGGGCAGGAGGAACACATCGGCCAGTCCTGAACCGTCGGACCGTCGGCAGGACTGGCCGATGTGGGTATGCCTTCTTATATTTTCTTTGAACTCCAGTTCCCCCTTTGCAGGTAATAGAGGCTGAAGAGCAGGATGCTTATGGAGTAGACGTACTCAGAGGTCCACGCCACGGCTATGTCGCACTTGTGGTAGGAGATGATGTAGGTGATATAGGCGACGTATATCGCCAGCGCAGACATTTCGAGGACAAGGGCTGTCTTTGTGTTTCCCGTTCCTGACACCGACTGGAAACAGACAAACGCCGGAACCGTAAGCAGATAGGAAGAACACAAAACCCACAGAGAAGGTACAGCGGCTTGCCTCAGTTCGGCTATGTCGGTATAGACCCTCAGGATGGCATCGGGAAACAAAGAGAACAGAATGGCCAGCGGCAGGACGCACACATAGGCTATTCGTATGTGTTGCCGTATGGTACTCTTGGCCAAATCGGCCCTTCCGGCCCCAATCAGATTGCTGACCAGCGTGCCGCAGGTAGAAGCAAACGCCATCATGACCATGAACAGTATGCTCGATATGCTCCTTATCACGTTGGTGATGGCCAGAGAGCGTTCGCCCAGGTGCTCGACGTAAAGGAAGAAGAGGAACCACGTGCCGAGCGACAGCACGTTTTGCAGCATAGTCCAGAAAGACACGTTCAGCATCTGCTTCAAGATGGCCGGTTTTAGTCGGGCTACTTGCAGTAGTCCGTACTTGCGGCAGTCTATGCGGTTGCGCGTATAAAGGATGAAGAAAACCAAAGAAACAAGTTCGGCCAGAGAGGAGCCTATGGCCGCTCCTGCAATGCCTAAGGCCGGACAACCGAATTTGCCGAAAATCAGAATGTAGTTGAACACTACGTTGCTCAGCACCATTACGATGGAGTTTAGCGTCAGGGTCTTGGTCTGCGTCGTGCCGATGAAGAAGGCCCGGAACATGACTGCCGACGAAGCGAAGAACAGACCTACCACACGCCAGTTGAGGTAACTGATGGCAGCCTCGTATATATGCGGTGAAGAGATTATCTGCTTCAGTATGACAGGGGAGAAGAAGTACGACAACACGAACATAAGGGCCGACAGCCCCACTTGGAAGTATATGCCTTGGTAAAAAAGGTGGCCGATTTCGCGGTAACGACGTTCGCCGTTCCGCCTTCCGATAAGTATTTGTGCCCCGATGCTGAAACCGAACGAGGCCATGAATATGACTGTATAAAAGACACCGGCTATGGCAGAGGCCCCAAGCTCTATCTCACCGACGTGTCCGAGAAAGGCTGTGTCGGTCATGCCAATCATTTGCTCCATGAGCAGGCTGATGAGCAGTGGGTAGGCAATGTGCCATATTTGTCTGTAAGTGTAGGAGGTAGCAGTTTGAGGGGTAGAGTGGGTAGTTTGGTTTGTCATTGCTTAGAGCTTTTACAGTTAAGAAAAAACCGGGCAAACAGTAGAGAAGTTCGCCCGGTTTTTATTCTATCAATAGTTATCGTTTATCTTTTCCCTTGGCGGGCACGCATCTCTTCTTGCTGTTTTTGCAGAGCTTCAAGTCGAGCGGCAAACCCTGACATCTTCATGGTCTTGGGGTCTTTCTTGTTTGCTTCCAGCTGTGCAAGCAGTTTCTCTTCGTTGGTCACTCGGCGCAGGATGATGGTTGTCGCTACGCTGATGAGAGTAGATATGAAGTAGTAGTAGTTCAAGCCCGAAGGATAGTCGTTCAGAATGAAGAGGAACATCACAGGCATCAGGTAGGACATCCACTTCATTGCGGCCAACTGCGGATTGGCCCCCGTGTCTTGTTGCTGCATCATGAACTTGGCGTTAAGAATGTTGGTCACCGTCATAAGCAGGCAGAACAGGCTGAGGTGGTCTCCCATAAACGGAATGCGGAAGGGGAAGGTGATTATCGCATCGTAGGTTGACAAGTCGTCGGCCCACAAGAAACTTTCCTGCCGCAACTCAATGGCACTGGGGATGAACATGAACAAGGCGATGAAGATGGGGAACTGTATCAGCATTGGCAGGCACCCGCCCATAGGGCTGACGCCATACTGGCTGTAAAGGCCCATAATCTCCTGCTGCTTTTTCATCGCATCTTCCTGCTTCGGGTACTTCTGGTTTATCACGTCTATTTTAGGCTTCAGCACGCGCATCTTGGCCGAAGACATATAGGTCTTCCACGTAGCCGGGAAGACGGCTGCCTTAACTATGAGCGTCAGGAACAAAAGGACAAGTCCCATGCCCATGCCCAAGCCCGAGAGCCAGTCGAAGAGGTTGATAATAATCCACTTGTTTATCCAGCGGAAGAGCGGCCAACCTAAATAGACGAGCTTGCTCAGGTCCCAGTCCTTGCCTTCTGCCCGGTCTATCGCCGTCAGGGTTTTGTAGTGATTGGGTCCAAAGTAGAAATGCATTTGGGTGGGAGTGGAGCCGGTCGGGTCGAAAGCCGTACTCATCTCGGCCGAGTATTTCTTTATGTACCCGCTGCCTTGGGCCTCCATCTTGGAGGTCAGTTTGCTTCCCCCTTCAAAATTGTTGTCGGCGATGAAGACCGAGGAGAAGAACTGATTTTTGAAGGCTACCCAGTTCAAAGACTCTTCAACGTTCTTCTGGTCGTCGCCAGTGGCCGAAAGATTGTCTGTCCCTTCGTTGGCAATTTTGTATGTCAGGTCAGCCAGCCGGTTCTCGTAAGTGTATCCTTTCTCTATCTGGCGTGCGCGCTGTTCCCATTCGATGTTTACCGACTTATTGCTTGAGGCCAGTTTGCCGTCCAGATTAACCGGCTGGATATTGAAGTCTACCAGATACGACCCGGAATGCATAGCGTAATTGAAGTCGATGTAACTGAGGCTGTCGGCTTCAAGACGCATGGTTACCGTGCTGTCTGTCTGGTTTACGGCCTTGAAATAGTAATATTGGCTTTGGATGATTTCTTTCTTGTTGAAGAAAAGGAAGTTCATGGAAATGTCATCGCCCTTGAAAAGCGTGACAGGTGTCTGTTTGTCTTGTTCCTTATAATCCTTCAAAACAACGGACGATACACATCCTCCTTTTGTACGAATAGAAAGTGCTGCCACCTCGTTTTGAATGGTGACAACAGTATCTACACCTTCTGCCGATTGATAGAATAAGGCGGTCGAGTCTGCTGCACTGTTCTCTATTTCATTAGCCAAAGCTTTTTCAGCCTTGGCTTTCAGGTCTGCTTCACGCTGCTGTACCATAGCAATGGAGTCCATGTAGCGTTGTTGCGCTTCCAACTGCTCCTGACTGGGGCGGCTCCAAATGCTGAATGCTACCAACAAAATAGCAATGAGAACAAGACCGGTAATGGTGTTTTTATCCATCTTGCTTATATTTCCTTATGATAGTTATAACCTATTTAGTTGTTTCCTTTTCGTACTCAATAGCAGCTTTGACAAATGAGAGGAATAGCGGATGGGGCTTCAACACAGTACTGCTATATTCGGGGTGGAACTGTGTGCCCATGAACCACCGCAAGGAAGGCATTTCGATGATTTCTACCAAGTCGGACTCGGGATTGATGCCTGTGCATTGCATTCCGGCCGCTTCATACTCTTTCCGATACTGGTTGTTAAATTCATAGCGATGGCGATGACGTTCCTGAATATGTTCTGTTCCGTAGGCTTCATACGCCTTGCTTCCCGGCCTGATAACACATTCATAAGCTCCCAAACGCATGGTTCCTCCCATATCAGTGATGGACTTCTGCTCTTCCATGATGTCAATTACATTGTGTACCGTTTTTTCGTCCATCTCTTTGCTATTGGCATCGGCGTACCCCAGCACGTTGCGGGCAAACTCTATTGCCATGCACTGCATACCCAGGCAGATGCCAAATGTAGGAATATTATGAGTGCGAGTATACTTGATGGCCGAGAACTTCCCGGGAATGCCACGTTCTCCAAAGCCCGGGCCGATGAGGACTCCTGCCATACCTTTCAAGGCTTCTTCTACATTTTCATCAGACAGTTTCTCGCTGTTTACGAAGTCCACTTCTACTTTACGGTCGTTGTATGTTCCTGCCTGAGACAAGGCCTCCCTGATAGATTTATAGGCATCCTGCAAATCGTATTTTCCGACTAAGGCTATGTGCAATGGTATGCTTTTCTCAGCTTTGTGGCGACGTTCCAGGAACGAACGCCACGGACCCAAGCCGGGTGTGTCGCCTACAGGGAGTCCCATCTTGCGCAAGATGGTGGCATCCAAGCCTTGTTCTTGCATCAGTATCGGCACTTCGTATATGGTCGGAGCATCAATGCTTTGCACGACGGCATCCTCATCGACATTACAGAACAAGGCTACTTTTTTACGCAAATTGAGACTCAATTCGTGCTCGGCTCTTAATACCAAAATGTCCGGTTGTATGCCTTCGCTTTGCAGTTCTTTTACGGAGTGCTGAGTCGGCTTGGTTTTCAATTCGCCGGCAGCGGCAAGGTAAGGCACATACGTCAGATGCACGCACAAGGCATCGCGCCCTAATTCCCATTTCAGCTGCCGGATGCTTTCCAGGTAGGGCAAAGACTCAATGTCGCCTACCGTACCGCCAATTTCCGTAATGACAAAGTCGAATTTGTATTTATTCCCAAGGAACTTTATGTTACGCTTTATTTCATCCGTTATGTGGGGGATAATCTGTACGGTTTTTCCCAGATAGTCGCCTCTGCGTTCTTTGTCTATTACACTTTTGTAGATGCGGCCTGTCGTAATGTTGTTTGCCTTGGTCGTCTGGATACCCAGGAAACGTTCGTAATGTCCCAGGTCAAGGTCGGCCTCATGCCCGTCTACTGTCACGTAACATTCTCCGTGTTCATACGGGTTCAAGGTCCCTGGGTCTACATTGATATACGGATCCAGTTTCTGAATGGTTACTTTATAACCTCTTGCTTGCAGCAATTTGCCGATGGAGGATGAAATGATGCCCTTCCCCAAGGAAGAAGCTACGCCACCCGTTACGAAAATATACTTTGTTTCTCCCACAACTATGTAGTTTTTATTTGTTTGTTCACTAAAACCAAAGTGCAAAAGTAGGAAAAAACACGTAGACGCGCAACCGGTGGACGTAAAAAAGATTGGTGACGGCTGTGTGCCCCATGTTCAACACCCGTCACCAATCGTTGCAGCTCTACGATATCGGGACAAGAATTGGTTCAGCTCCTTTAGGGAATGTCCCCTTGTCCTTATACCTTATATATATTACGTCAGTAAGTGTGCTTTCCTGTGCGCATTTCTTTGGCGTCTATTTTCTTGCGGTCTATACTGCGCCACGCATAGAAAATGTAGGCAAGAACGAAAGGCACCAGGATAGACACGAACGCCATGACCTTCAGCGTGAACTCGCTGGAGCAACTGTTGGAAATGGTCAGCGAGCTTTGCAGATCGACTGTCGAGGGATAATAGGCCGTGTCGTTGTAGCCAACCGTCAACAACAACGCAAGTACGGTCAAAACAGTTCCGGCACCAACGAACCAAATGCCCCGCTCAAAGGTCGGCTTAAACAAGGTGCGACCGATGCCCCACAACACCGATACGACTCCCAACAGCAGAATGGCTGAAATCCAAGGCTCTTCGAGCAAGTTTAGGAAGTAAGCATAGCTTTCCATGTGCACTTCCTTTGTCAGGCTGTCTACCTTATATCCATCCATAGTCCAGATGCGGACGAGGAAGCCGAGGAAGAACGCCAGAAACAATATGGTGTTGGCCCACAGCGAGCGTCGTGCACGACGGACAAGGTCCTGCTCGTCGATGTTGTTGATGAAATAAAGTGCTCCCAAGATGCGGGACAGGAAGAAGACAGCTAGTCCGAGTGCCCAGTTCCACGGATTAGCCAAGGCGTCCAGTCCGTGCCAATTGTTTGCCCAGGTACTGATGACCGGCATGCCAAGGTCGGTCATGTTGCCTTTGTTCACGTAGAAGGCTGCTCCGGTGAAGAACGTCGCTACGGCCACCCCCAGCAATATGGGGCCAGCCACGCCATTCAGTATGAGGAATGCACGATAGGTGTTCTGTCCCAGCAGATTACCCATTTTGGATTGAAACTCGTAGCTGACGGCTTGCAGCACGAAACTGAACAGTATAATCATCCACAGCCAATAGGCCCCGCCGAAACTGGTGCTGTAGAATAGCGGAAAAGAAGCGAAAAACGCCCCGCCAAAGGTGACAAGTGTTGTGAAAGTGAACTCCCACTTGCGGCCTGTGGAGTTGATTATCATCTTACGCTGCTCTTCGTTTTTGCCAAGGCAATAGAGCAACGAATTGCCCCCTTGCACAAAAAGGAGAAAAACCAGCAGTCCGCCCAGAAGAGAGACTATGAACCACCAATAGTGTTGTAGAAAAGAATATGTGCTCATATCTTAGTTTTTATAAGTTTGGTATTTATGTTACGGGTTTGTGTACATCCTTTGGCAGATGTCAGGCTTTCTCCGGTCCTTTCTTGATGGCCTTGAGCATGATGCCGATTTCGGCAATCAGAAGAATGCTGAAAAGGATAAGGAACAGGAAGAACGTAGTCTGCACGGACGATGTTGCCAGTTTGGACACAGCTGCGTTTACAGGAAGCATGTCCTGGATAGTCCAAGGCAGGCGGCCACACTCGGCAACCACCCATCCGGCCTGTCCGGCCAGATAGCCCAGGGGAATGGTGCAGATGGCAATCCAGTGCATCCAGCGCATAGAAGCCAGGTCTTTCCGGTAGGCCAGGAACAGCACGACCGCAAAGAACAGGATGAAGTATCCGCCCAGCATCACCATGATGCGGAACATATAGAACGTCAGGGGGACGTTGGGCACCAAGTCGTTTGCATTCTTTATGTAGCCGTAGCCGAAGTAGGGCATGTTCTCTTGCAGGGTATGAGCCGCTTTCTGCACGGCAGCCTCGTCTCCGTTTGCCTTGGCTTCGCGGTAGGCGGCAAAGGCGGCAATTGCGGCACGGCCGCGCTCCATCTTCTCCTGAGCCGAAAGTGCCACGGTCCCGTCGTTTTTCGTATATCCGCCGTCGAGCAGGTCGTTGATGCCCGGCACGTAGGCATTGGCATCGCGTTCGGCCAGCAACGACAACATCTTGGGTATCTCGATGCGCAGCAAGAAGGGCGAAACGCCGTCGTTCGGTTGCTGTTTGGCAGGATTCAGTATTCCGAAGGCCACCAAGCCAGCCCCTTCCTGTCCGTCGTAGTATCCTTCCATAGCAGCCAGCTTCATGGGTTGTTTTTGTGCTACCTGATAACCCGAGCCGTCGCCTGTCCACGCCGACAGCAACGCCGACACCAGGCCGACAATGGCCGCCAGCTTGATGGAGGCCAAGGCAAACTTGTTTTCGCGCTTACGCCACAGGTACCAGCAGCTGACTCCTATCACGAAGATGGCTCCCAAAACCCAGCCGGACAACACCGTGTGGCAGAACTTGTTGACTGCCATCGACGAGGTGGCAACGGCCAGAAAGTCGGACATTTCGTTGCGGGCGGTATCGGGGTTGAACACCATGCCCACGGGGTTTTGCATCCAGGCGTTGGCTACCAAAATCCACCACGCGGAGATGGTGGCTCCGAGTCCGGTCAGCCAGGTCGAGGCCAAATGGAAACGGCGGCTCACCTTATCCCATCCGAAAAACATGACTGCGACAAACGTAGCTTCCATGAAGAAGGCCAGGATGCCCTCAATAGCCAGCGGTGCCCCGAATATGTCGCCCACGAACCAAGAGTAGTTGCTCCAGTTGGTGCCAAACTGAAACTCCAGTATCAGGCCTGTGGCCACGCCGATGGCAAAGTTGATGCCGAACAGCTTCATCCAGAACTTTGCCGTGCGCTTCCAGAACTCATTGCCCGTGCGATAGTAGATGGTCTCCATAATGCCCATGATGAGCGCGAGGCCCAACGTGAGGGGCACAAAAATCCAATGGTAGATAGCCGTCAGCGCGAATTGCGCCCGCGACCAGTCGATAAGAGATGAATCAATCATTGCGTTATAAGAGTATAAGGGTTAAAAAAAACAGTTCTCCGTCGGGCTGCCGTGCGGAAGCCGATGCCGTCAGTCTCCACGCTCTATCAGTTCGCGGCAGACATAGCCTCCTTCGTCGTCGGGAGCCACCCCGCTGAGGAAATCGGGGAAGAAGAACAGACGAAGGATTGCGAACATGATGAACAGCTTTACCAGAATGATGACCCACAACGTGCGCCCCACAGTCATGCTGCGGAAACCGTCGAGGTAAAAATGCCAGATGCGTCGTGCCGTGTTTTTCATAAAGCGGGGCTTTAATGGAAAATATCAATGGACAAAAGTAAGCAGTTTCTGGCAAAATACCTACTTTTGCACACATTAATTTTCAAAACCCGGAACTCCGTGAGAGAACAACCTTTTACCCGAAATGCCGCCTTGCGCTTCCGCCGTTGGTCGCGGAAGTCCTATGCCGTCTTTGCCAGCATAGGCCGTCAGGTCACCATCGGGCACTTAAGGAACTGCGTGGCCGACCGCTCGCTTGTGAAACAGCTCTCAGGAAAGGGCTCGCTAAATCCCACTATTATTTTCACTATGACTCTGAACGACCTGAAAGGGCGGGTCCTGTCGGGGGGCGGACTGTCGCCCGACGAAGCGGCCTGGCTGGCTCTTAACGCCGACCGCGAGGCTCTGTATGCCGCCGCCCATGAGATTACCCTCCGTTGCGCTCCGCGCGAATTCCACCTTTGCTCCATCGTCAATGCCCGTTCCGGCCATTGCCCCGAGGACTGCAAGTGGTGTGCGCAGTCCGCCCATTACCACACCTCCACTCAAACCTATCCGCTCCTGTCTGCCGACGAATGCCTGAAGCTGGCTGCCCTGCACGAACGGCAGGGAGTGGGCCGCTTCTCCATCGTCACCAGCGGGCGACGACTTTCCCCGCACGACCTACAGGCCCTCTGTGCCACGGTGCGCCACGTGCGTCGCCATTCCTCCATCCCGTTGTGCGCCTCGCTGGGCCTGCTCTCCGAAGACGAGCTTCGCCAGCTTCTCGACGCAGGCATCTCGCGCTATCATTGCAACCTCGAAACCGCCCCTTCCTACTTCTCTTCGCTTTGCACCACGCACGGACAGGCTGACAAACTGCAAACCCTGGCCGCTGCCCGGCGCGTAGGCATGGACATCTGCTCGGGCGGCATCATCGGGATGGGGGAGAGCATGGAGCAGCGCATCGAGCTGGCTTTTGCCTTGCGGGAACTCGGCGTGAAATCCATCCCCTTGAACATTCTCTGCCCCATACCGGGCACGCCCCTGGAACACCAACCGCCACTGACGGAGGACGAAGTGCTGGTCACCGTCGCCTTGTTCCGATTCATCAATCCCACAGCCAGCCTGCGCTTTGCCGGAGGCCGGGCACGGCTGGCCACGCAGACTGTGCGGAAGGCATTGCACATAGGCATAAATGCCGCCATCACGGGCGATCTGCTCACCACCACCGGCTCGTCCACGCAAGAAGACAAACAACTGGCGCGCGAGGCGGGGTACGACCTGTGCTCGTCGGCCTTCGACCGCCAGCACCTGTGGCACCCTTACACGTCGACCACCCGTCCGCTGCCCGTCTACAAGGTGAAGCGGGCGCAGGGGGCTACAATCACGATAGACGACCCGGCAAGCGGGAAGGAGAAGACATTGGTGGAGGGCATGTCCTCGTGGTGGTGCGCGGTGCATGGCTACAATCATCCGGTGCTCAACCGCGCCGCTACCGAGCAGTTGGCCCGCATGTCCCACGTCATGTTTGGCGGACTCACGCACGACCCGGCCATCGAGCTGGGGAGGTTGCTGCTGCCGCTCGTTCCGCCCGCCATGCAGAAGATATTCTATGCCGACTCGGGGTCGGTGGCTGTGGAAGTTGCCATGAAGATGGCCGTGCAGTACTGGCAGGCACAGGCCCAGGGCGGCGACGGACGGTTGGGGCGGAAGACCAATTTCGTCACCATCCGAAGCGGCTATCATGGCGACACGTGGAATGCCATGTCCGTCTGCGACCCCGTCACGGGTATGCACAGCCTGTTTGGCCCGGCCTTGCCCGTGCGCTATTTCGTCCCACAGCCCCGTTCCCGGTATGGCGGCGAATGGCAGCCCGAAGACGTGGCCGCCTTGCGGCAGACCGTCGAACAGCACCACGACGAGCTGGCGGCACTGATACTGGAACCCGTCGTGCAGGGGGCCGGGGGCATGTGGTTCTACCATCCGCAGTACCTGCGCGAGGCGGCTGCCATCTGCCGGGAGTACGGCCTGTTGCTCATCTTCGACGAGATTGCCACGGGCTTTGGACGCACAGGCAAGCTCTTTGCCTGGGAGCACGCCGGGGTGGAGCCGGACATTATGTGCATCGGCAAGGCCCTGACGGGAGGCTACATGACGATGTCGGCTGTGCTGGCCACCAACGCCGTAGCCGATGCCCTGTCGAACCACTCGCCCGGGGTGTTCATGCACGGGCCTACGTTCATGGGCAATCCGCTGGCCTGCGCCGTGGCCTGCGCCTCGGTGCGGCTGCTCATCTCGGCCGAGTATGACTGGCAGGGACGGGTGGGGCGCATCGGCAGCCAGATGGCCCAAGAGCTGGCCCCGGCGCGGGCGTTGCCCCAGGTGGCCGACGTGCGTGTGCTGGGGGCAATTGGCGTGATAGAGACCCGGAAGCCCGTGGACATGGCCTGGATGCAGCGGCGGTTTGTGGAAGAGGGCATCTTTGTGCGCCCCTTCGGACGACTGGTCTACATCATGCCGCCGTTTGTCATCGGGCCGGACGAGCTGTCGAGGCTGACGCACGGCTTGCTGAAAATCGTGGGAGAGATGGAGTAGGGGGCTTGCTGCCGCCGCTGGCGGGCGCAGGTGTACTCCCGGCCGGGCGCACCTGTGCCGCCAACCTGGCAAACCTGTGCCCGCAAGCGGGCAAACCTGTGATGGCCGGGAGGAGGAACTGTCTGAAAAGAAAAACAATGCTGTATGGATAACTACCAATTCATGTCCGACAAACTGCGGACACTGGAGGCGCAGGGCAATTTGCGCCGTCTGCCGCAGGTGCGCTTTGAGGGGCGCTACGCGCTGTCGCCTGAGGGGAGGCGGATGCTGAACCTGTCGTCGAACGACTATCTGGGGCTTGCCGCTGACGAAGAGTTGCGCAGCGAGTTCCTGGCCACCCTGGGGAGCGCGACATTCCGCCCTACGTCGTCCTCCTCGCGCCTGCTGACGGGAAACTGGCCCGTCTACGACGAACTGGAGGCCGAGCTGGCCAGGCTGTACGGACGCGAGGCCGCCCTGACGTTTGGCAGCGGCTATCACGCCAATGCCGGGATACTGCCCGCCGTGGCCGATGCCCGTACCCTCATCCTGGCCGACAAGCTGGTGCACGCCAGTCTGATAGACGGCATCCGGCTGGCCGCCCCGGCCCGGGCCATACGCTACCGGCACAACGACCTCGGCCAGCTGGAACGGTTGCTGGACGAGTACTGCGCGACGTACGAGCGGGTGATAGTGGTGACGGAGAGCGTCTTCAGCATGGATGGCGACCGGGCGGACTTGTCGGCCCTCGTCGACCTGAAGCGGCGGCACGCCGGGGTATTGCTCTACGTGGACGAGGCCCATGCCTTCGGCGTGTATGGCCCCACGGGGCTGGGCTGCGCGGAGCAGGCCGGATGCGTGGGCGAGATTGACTTCCTGGTGGGTACCTTCGGGAAGGCTGCTGCCTCGGCTGGCGCGTTTGTGGTGTGCGACGAGGTTGTGCGCCGCTACTTGGTAAACCGTGCCCGGACGTTCATCTTCACTACCGCCTTGCCGCCCGTCTGCGCGGCTTGGACGCTGTTTGTCGTGCGTCGTCTGGCTGCCTTGGGCGAGCGGCGTTCCCGCTTGCAGAGGATAAGCAACGAGGTGTGCCGGGCTGTTGCCGATGCTGGCTTGGCCTGTCCCAGCCAGAGCCACATTGTCCCGGTGATTACCGGCGACAGTCCGGCGGCTGTGCGTCTGGCCGATGCCATGCAGGAGCATGGCTTCTACGTCCTCCCGGTGCGGCCGCCCACGGTGCCGCAAGGAGCGTCGCGCGTCCGTCTGTCGCTGACAGCCGACCTTACGCCCGAGGAGGCCGGTCGCCTTGCGCTGGCACTGAGGCAGTCTTGTGCTGCGGCGGCATCCGGGGTGCGCCAATGACAGACAAATCTTTATTTAGATATATGGAAAATGAAACAGACTTATCTGATAAATGAAGGGAACCCCCGCCTGCTGCTGTTCTTTGCGGGCTGGGGGACGGACGAAACACTCTTCCGCCACTACAGGCCGGAGGGGTGCGATTTCATGCTTTGCTACGATTACCGCACACTGGACTTCGAGGCAGCGGGGCTTGCCCGCTATGAGGAGATACGGGTCGTGGGCTGGTCGATGGGGGTATGGGCGGCGACGCAGTGCCTCGCCGGGCAGGAATGCCTGTCGGCGGTGAAAAGCAGCGTGGCCATCAATGGCACTCCTTGGCTGGCCGACGACCGGCGTGGCATACCTGTGGCCATCTATCGGGGCACCCTGGAGGGGCTAAGCCCTGTGTCGCTGCACAAGTTCCTGCGCCGCATGTGCCGCGACACGGTGGCTTTCCGCTCTTTTCTTGCCATCACCCCTCGGCGGCCCTTGGAGGAGCTGCGCGACGAGCTGGCCAACGCCTATGCCTTGTTCAGCCAGCGTCCGGCCGACAGCGGGTTTGCCTGGACGCAAGCCGTGGTGGGGGAGAACGACCGCATCGTGCCGCCCCAGAACCAGCTGAACGCTTGGCGTGAGATGGACGTACCGGTGCGCACTACCGCCGATGCCCACTATCAGGAAGAACTTTTTGCCCACTATTTGCAAGACGGCCTATGGACAAACAGTTGATTGCGGAACGCTTTGCACGTTCGCGCCACAGTTACGACAAGGAAGCTAAGGTACAGGCAGAAGTGGCGCGGAAAATGATAGGGCTGATAGAAAAGTGCTGCCCGCAGTCGTTCCGCCGCATCGTCGAGATAGGTTGCGGCACCGGCATATATTCGCAAATGCTGCTGGCGAGGCTGCGTCCCGATGCCCTGTTGCTCAACGACCTTTGCCCGGAGATGGGAAAAAGCGTGGCCGGATGGCTGTCACCTGCGGTAGGCTTCGTGGCGGGCGATGCCGAAAAACTTGAATTTCCGGCAGGCAACGATCTCATAACCTCTTGTTCGACCTTGCAGTGGTTTGCCGATGTCGGCGGTTTCTTTCGCCGTTGTCACAGTCTGTTGCAGGATAGGGGAGTGCTGGCCTTTGCCACGTTTGGCCGTCAGAACCTGAAGGAAATACGCAGCCTGACGGGCAACGGGTTAGACTATATTCCGTTGCCACGGCTGAAGGCTTCGCTGGAAACGGCGCAGTTTGACATCCTGCACGCCGAAGAGGAAGAAAGCACGCTGTTGTTCCCCACGCCGCTGCACGTATTGCGGCATCTGAAAGGGACCGGGGTGACAGGGACGGAGAAGCGTGTATGGACGCGCCATCGGCTGGAATGTTTCTGCAACAGCTATCGCGAGATGTTTGCAACACAGACGGGCGACATCCCCTTGACGTATCATCCAATCTACATCATAGCGCAAAAGAAAAATACAAGATAATGAAACCAAACGTATATTTCATCAGCGGCATTGACACCGATGCCGGGAAAAGTTATTGCACGGGCTATCTGGCCCGCAAAATCATGGAAGGAAAGCAGAGCGTCGTCACGCAGAAATTTATCCAGACGGGCAACGTGGACCGTTCGGAGGACATCGAACTGCATCGGCGCATCATGGGCACAGGGTATCTGCCCGAGGACGAAACCCGATGGACCATGCCCGAAATCTTTTCCTATCCGGCTTCGCCCGATTTGGCCTCGCGCATAGACCGGCGTCCGATAGACTTCGGAAAAATAGAGCACGCGACGCAGCAACTGGCACAGCGCTACGAGGTGGTCCTGTGCGAAGGAGCCGGTGGACTGATGGTGCCGCTCACCGACACGTTGCTAACCATCGACTACATCGCACAGCGCGGTTACCCCTTAATCTTTGTCACCTCGGGAAAGCTGGGGAGCATCAATCATACGTTGCTCAGCCTTGAGGCAGTCCGCCACCGCAACATCCCGCTAGCAGCCGTCCTGTACAACGAATATCCCGAATTGCCCGACACGACAATCCGCGAGGACACCGAACGTTATCTCCGCCGCCACTTGGCGCATTTTTTCCCCGAAGCAACCTTCCTCCGTGTTCCTATCTTGGAAATATAAAAAGCGTTGTCCAGTGCCTAGTGTGGTACTGGACAACGCTACCGGGACAACCGTTCCATGTCTTCGGATTTTGTATGTCGTAGCTTCCCTCTACAATTTTGCATAATCCGTATTATGTCACCTTAGGAATATTTACAGCCAAATGTTAACATTATCAGATTATGACAACGAAAAGAACGCATGAGGGGTCGCGGGCTTCGCCCGGAGGGGCTTTGTTACTGTTGCCGCAGGCATGGGCGATAAAAATAAGAGGGAAGCCGTGTGGCCTCCCTCTGTGGCTCTTGCCGTGCGTTGTCGATACCGTTAGCCGCTAAGCCCCTCAGAATAGCGGGTTATCTCTACGACAGGAGCAAAGATACTACAAAAAGCGAAACGAAGAACAAGCAAGGGGCAACATTACAATATATTAACCATTCCAAATGTAATACAAGTTAATGTTGCGCCACCTATTGCGCCAGCTATGGCGGAGAGTAGGGCTATTAAGACTTTAATCACCTTACCCCACAGTGTCTTTTTATCTGCCATAATACGTTAGCCCATATCTCCCTCGCCGCCACCTTCCCAAGCGGTAAGCGTTACAATTTCTTGCCCGCCGACTTTTACGGATGCAAGGTATTTTCTGTTTTGTGCCGCCGCTATCAGACCGCTATACTCGTTTTGGGACGACACTATAGAAGTTAGGGCAGTTGACGCGCTAACATCGGAAGGTGCGCCGTTGGAGGTGTCCGCGATTGACAACACAACAGCCCCGGTTACATTGCCCGATATGCGGAATGATTTTCCCGTAGCAAGCTCCAATCTATTTGAGCCGGAAACGACTTTCACGCCGCCCAAATATACATCTACAGCTATAGGATTGTCGGTCGTGCTCCATTCGCCGGAGAGGTATTTCGTAGGGAAACCCGCTTTTTTGACGCGGTAAATGCGGGTAGGATTGTCGGTCGCGTAGTTGGTTACGGCCTCTTCTATTTGGTCGTCCGTAACCTGGTCGATGTCACCGCCCGCGGTTTCATACAACGGCAGGAGAGCGTCAGCAAAGCCGGGATAATTGAGTTTAAAAAACCTATTTCGTTCACTTCCATACTTTGACTTGTCAAACGACACATTTATATCGGCGGCATGTTCCTTTGCAAACCTATTTACAAGGCCGAACAGGAATTGCCGTTGCGATTGCGACGACGTTGGCACGCGGGTGGTCGCCTTTTCGTCTGGGATTTCCTGCACGATGGTGCGCCCCCGGACATACTTAAAAACATTGTTCCCTACTTTTCCTCTCCAACGTGAGTTCTGGAAACCCGAAACGATAGCCATAATATTAGCGGTCGAGGGAATACTGACCCGAACGCCGGATACAGCTTCTCAACCTGCGGCAAAGGTGCAAATTTATTTTGAGCAGAGAAAGCGCAGGGATGGTGCAAGGATGGTGCAGAGATGGCGGGGTTTTGGTAATGAATGTTTACTTTTTAACAGTTTGGCGTTATGTTTGTTTACACATTATTAACATAAAGAAGCGTAAAAGCGGGGGCGGCGGAGCCGCCACCGCTGGGCGGGTGGGCGGGAACGATGGAGCGCGGCGACAGCCGCGCTCCTTAAACCGTTGGCGTTATCGCATCCGTTGGCGGAGGTCGAAAAGGAAGTGTAACGCCGCGTAGTAGTCGGCGTTTTCTTTTCGGACTTCTGCAACGTATGGGCACTCTTTGCACCATTTGTCGCCGACGTACAGATAGGAAACTTTAGGGTCTTTTACATGCTGGAGGGCAGACAGGAGGATAGACACCTTACTACCGCTTTCTACTACGACGTGACGCGGCTCTGCCTTGTGAGAGTTTTCGCGGGTGCCGACTATTTGCAACACCATGTAATAACGACTTATATGTGACATAACATTTGCTTTAACCGATTAACTGTTTTGTCGTAGACAACAATATAGGGTGTTCCATATAACGTACTTGTTTATCCCTCCAAGAAACCATAATATTACTTGGATAGTAATGGATACGACCGTCTTTACCACGATAGAGGATAAACGACTTATAATCTGTTATACTCTTAGGTTCATTGAAAGCGTCTACAACAATAATACTAAAGTCATCATCGCAGGAAAAATAACCAAGGGCGAACAGGTACACACTTCTAAGGCTTTGCGTCAACGGGGCGGAGTCCGGGTTACCCGTAACGCGGTCGATGTAATTAATACTGTAAATCATAATGTAATTTTTTAAGGGGTTTAACTTAACGGTATCTTATTTGTTTCAATGCTCTAAGATACAACAAGTTAACAACATATGCAACTTTTCCGATATGTTGTATAACATAGTTTTTCGACATAAGCCGCGTATGGAAGCAGGCGGCGCAGCCGCCGCCATACGCGGCGCGTGTCGACCCAAGCGGCGCAGCCGCGCGGGAGCTACCGCCGGACTCGTAAACGCCGCCCGGATGGGGTAATATTAAAGGGGTGGGGGGCGGGCAAGCGGCGGAGGTGGCGGGGCGCGTAAGTGCCCCGGCGACGACGGCGCGAGGGAAACGGCAGGACGGGCCGGACTCGTAAACGTTCGCCCGGATGGGGCAACATTACAGGGGTGGGGGGCGGGCAAGCGGCGGAGGTGACGGGGCGCGATAGTGCCCCGGCGGCGACGGCGCGGGACAACAGCCGGAGGGCGGCGGCTTTGTGCGGCGGTAGCCGCCGCCGCCTAAACGGGATATTGAATATAATGCGAATTATTTTGCCGCTCCTTGTGGGCGGGAAAATAATTCAGGGTCGCATTATGTTCAATATCGTACCGCTTATTCGATACGGCCACCGCAACAGCGGCGGGCGACGGGCCCGACGCTAAAGGACACGGCCACCGCAACAGCGGCGGGCGACGGGCCCGACGCTTTTGCCGCAGGATGTGCCACGCCGGAGGGGGTAACCCAGGGCAGGCGCGGGCAATGGCGAACGAGGGACGCAGCCGCCGGGCAGCCGCAAGGGTGCGCGGCGTGCCGCGCACTTTTGCGGCCTTTCGGCGGCAAGGCGCGAGCAGAGCCGCCCGCGCGGGTGGGCGGGCTTATGCGCAGGAGCGCAGGAGGGTCGCGACGACTGCAAAGATTGCGCCGGCGATTGCCCCCGTACGATACCAACGAAGTATATATCTGTAATGCCTATTGTTGTTCATAGCGAGGGCAAAGATACCGTATTTTCCGTATCCGGGCAAACAGGCTGAACGTCAGCCCGGAGGGGAAGAGCGCACGTCAAACGCGCGTCCGTGTTACTTCACGGACGCTTTGCAGCGGGGCGATGTCAACGGGTTGCGCACGACTACAGCCATTAGACCGGGTTTCGGGTCGTGTAGTAGGGTAACGAAGCAACCCGATATGCGTATTAATAGTATATGATTTAACGGGTATCTTTGGGCTACTATATCGGCGAAATGTTCTGCACTTTCTTCGTTGGCGCATTCCACCGTATAGTATTTTTTCTTTGTTGCCATTAGTTCGCTGAACGTAATAAACTCTGAACATTCGCACACGGGGTTTTCAATGTCGTATATCATAGGACTATATGTTTTTAGAAGGGGCTATATACTGTTAACGCAGGCATTAACCTCTCTCGTAAGGCGACGGCTCGACCACCTGGTAATAATATCGGGTTAGGGATTTTTGCAAGCAAAAGCAACTGCGAACAAATTCTACAGCGTCTTGCAGTTCATCCGGGACTTCGCGCAGTTCTCGTACTATATTGCACAACTTTTTCAAAAATATTTTATCCGCACGTGTCGTGTCGCTCGCATTTGTTATCCGGGTCGGGATGGTTGTTAGGTCTTTTGGAGGGTCGAATAGTTCGAGGTCGCGCAACCTTGATTTATTGGTATCCTTTCCCGCAACCTTGAAAGAAAAGTATTTGCCTGCATAGACGAAAAACACACGCTCTATTGCATTTTGCATTTTTAGATGTTCGGCTTCTAATCTAAACAATTCGCCTGTACCTACATTTATAAGGTGGGTAGCGTCGGGCTTGATACGTATTTCTACGCGCCATACTTCCCGCGTTTCGTCTATGCCGTTCTTTCGCCATCTTTCCCGGATGTACGGCTTGTCCTTCACTTCCTTCAGTTCTTTTGTCTTGTTATACAGCACAACCGTCACAGCAGAAGAGGACGAACCAAACGTTATACCTTGAAACATTTTCGGCGTAGATGTGTCGAACTCCAAACGGGCTTTTCCTTGGTGGTTCTTGACATACTTACCTTCTATTAATTTGCTTATGATACGCCGAGCGTGCAGGCCATTTTTAAAGCTATTGCAGTCAAACGCCACATCAAGCCTTGATATATTGCGATAAACGAACCCGTATCGGCGCATAAAAGACAGTAGACGGCGGGCAAAGTCGGGCTTATACAGTTCCCTGTTATGTAGCTTGATGATTGCGCCCCGTGGATGGATAATGGAGGAGTAAGGGCACGTTTGGATGACGGCGTAAAGGTCGTTGTTTTCGGTGTACACATTTGTAATATACCGAAATTGCCTGGAACTGTTTTCCGTTTGCTTAAAACGAAATTTTTCATCCGTTAAATGGGATATCATTCCGTCTATACTTTTAGTAGTCAGACAGTAAACAGAAAGCCAGTCACACGATATGGCATAATTTGTGTTAATACCGTTAATGGGGGCGGTCGGTTGTTTCGCTTTTTTTGTCATAATCTTTTTACGTTTGGAACGATTTTTTGTTTAAAGCAGCGAAACTCAACGACCTAACAAACGTAATTTTGCATAATCCGTATTATGTTTAATATATGCATGCTCAAACTACTTCTCGGTGTTGATCGCTTGAAGAGACACATTACCCTATCGTCGCCAAACGCACATAACGCTATAGTAACAGGTGTCGCGGGCAAGCGGCAAGTTTTACCTTTTTTCGTTTAGAATATTTGTTGCGCTCTGAAAGGAAGTTTGCTCCTTCCACTAAAGAGATACAGGTCTGAATATTTCAAAAGTGTTATCATCAAAAAAAACACGTATTTCTATTATTCTTTTGTGGGGCTTTTCAATCCCGCATTCAATTGTTGTTGGCACCATCGACATATCAGTACTATTCGCACATACACCTTGGGAGTTTTTCCCTGAAGGGATGCTGTCGTTTTGCGGAAAATTTGACATGGAACTATCTGCGGTCATATTGCCGTGCCCGGTGAGCAACCATTCTAAACTAATATCGGCATACCGTTGACGCAAGCGCAAAATGACATCAGTACTCGGGTACCTATTGCGCCCTGACATGATGTGAGAAATCGTTGCTTGCGAAACTCCTATACTTTCCGCGAACGCACTTATGCTGAGTCGTTCCCTGTCCATAATCATCTTAAATCGATCTTTTATCTCCATATGTCAAAATTACAAATGTATTCTGGGTACAAAAGTAGTAATAACAAACGTAAATTACAAATGTAATAAGAAAGACTACGGTTCATCAGCAAACATCGGGAGGTTGAAAAGAAACTTACAAAATAGACTATATAAAGCGATTTAGCATATTCGTGTATTTTGTTTATATACAGTGTTATATGTATTGATTAGTTGTAGCAAAGCCGAGGATAGCCCTAGTTGGAAAAGAAGAAGCCTTGTATTTGTATCTTTAATTTAATAATGCCTAATAAATTGCTGTTTATAACCGTATTATATAATTGTTTATTGTACATAGCTACATCCTCTCCTATTGTGTATTATAGTAATGTCAGTACGGTTCGCACGTAATTGCGTATGTAATATTACATTTGTTTTCAGTATGAATACGTGAGGTTTTCTGTACTATTGTAATATTTTGATGTCTAATGAAGAGCTGCTTTATCTCTTTTGGTGATGTATAAAGTGTGTAGTGGTTTCATCGGCAGACCCCCGTTGCAACTAACAGAAGCAGGGGCATCACGGAAGAAGGGCTGAAATCGGCAGGCTTCACGCCATATTCAGCAAACCGTTTTTTATCTCCAAACTACTAAACTACTAAACGTAGTAAGTCAACATACCAGCAAGGCGCATAGGCAACAGTTCGACTTTGGTGACAGTCGAACACACGTCGGGCGACTGATGATGGAAACGAAAAAAGTGGACAAAGGAACCTATCGCCGTCAGGTCGATGAAATCGGGAGTGGTACTATCCCCAAGTTACTTAAGTAATCTCTTTCCGCTCCTGCAAACCTTATTATTAGTGTGAAGTGTCCAAATAGAAGTGCAACGTTTTTCATGTATGGCTCAAAGTCAAGACCATGAAAGATACAGATTTGGGTGACGCTTATAGCCAATCTGCTTCTGATGGTAATGAAAAAGAGACTGACACGTTCATGGAGTTTCTCCGGACTTGCCACCATGATGCGGATTACGCTTATGTACTATGTCGATTTCTACAGCCTGTTTAATCATCCGAAAAAGATTGGGAAACGCTATTAAACGTAGAACAGAAAGAAGATTACCAATTATCTATCTTTTGAGGGGGGCTTGGAATTATAAAATAAGACTCGACCACAGGATACACAATGGCCGAGTACTACATTTTTATATTTAATCGAGTTTATCGGACAGCAATAATAAAATTCCTATCCACGATGCGGATAAGAACTTATACGTGAGTTCGGGATAAGCTAATAAGTTAATAATGGAAAGGGAAATAGGTGATCACAGAAATATTTTGTAAATTTGAGTCTGACAAACAATAACTTACAAAAAAATAAGATTCTATGATTACCCAAGACAAAATTACGGATATTTTCTGTATGGTAGATGATTTCAGCAAGAAATTTGATATG
>CALULL010000017.1 GCA_944321465.1 uncultured Bacteroides sp. | reverse complement strand
AGGGGCAATCATATTGTAGCCAAAGGTGGGCAAATCCTGTTTGGCCAAAAGGGTCAAAGTCGCGTGGCTTTTCCACTCCCCACCGGGCAAAGGTCTGCCAGCAAACAGGCAAAGGTGTGCCACGGGACGAGCGGAGGTGTGCCACAAAACCCGCTGGCAAAACGCCCGTACCGACCGCCGAAGCCCTGCCGACAAGCAAGACACGAGGGCCTTTCCGCCGCCCCCAGGACGTTTCTTGCCAAACTAAACAGAGCAAATGTTGAAAAACTCCCCATCTTGCCTTATCTTTGCCCACGAAGTCATAACCAGACAAAACCGACATGAGATACCTCGACCCGAAAGCCGACCTGACATTCAAGCGCGTGTTTGGCGAGCACCCCGACCTGACGATAAGCCTGCTGAACGCCCTGTTGCCCCTCTCCGCAGAACAGGAGGTGACAGACGTGGAGTATCTGCCTGCCGAAATGATGCCCGACAACCCGCTGCGCAAGAACAGCATCGTGGACGTGCGCTGCCGCGACAAGCAAGGAAGACAGTTCATCGTAGAGATGCAGATGATTTGGTCGCCCGAGTATAAACAGCGCGTGCTCTTCAATGCCTCGAAAGCCTACGTGCGCCAGATAAAGACAGGAGAAGACTACAAGCTGCTACAACCGGTGTATTCGCTCAACCTCGTGAACGACGTGTTCGAGCCAGACCTGAAGGGGTATTATCATTACTATCGACTGGTACACGCCGAACATACGGACAGAGTAATAGACGGCTTGCACCTCATCTTCGTCGAACTCCCAAAGTTTACCCCCCACACGTATAGCGAAAAGAGAATGCAAGTGCTGTGGTTGCGCTATCTCACGGAAATAGACGAACGAACCCGCTTGGTACCAGCCGAACTGATGGCCAACCCCGAAGTGAAAAAAGCAGTAACCGAACTGGAAGAATCGGCTTTCACCGATGCTCAACTGCTGGGCTACGAAAAGTTCTGGGACAGCATAAGCGTGGAAAAAACCCTTTACAACAGTGCTGAACGGCGCGGAATGGCTGCCGGAATGGCCAAAGGCTTAGCACAAGGCATGGCCGAAGGCTTAGCGCAAGGCATGGCCAAAGGCTTAGCGCAAGGTATGGCCGAAGGACTGGAACAAGGCAAGAAAGAAGGAGGAAAGCAACAAAGCCTCTTCATAGCCCGCAAGATGAAAACAAAGGGAATGCCAGAAGTGGATATTGCCGAAATGACCGGACTGACAATAGAAGAAATAAGAACACTATAACACTACTAATAACAAAAGAACAAACACAATGGAAGCGAAGTACAAACGCATATTACTAAAGCTCAGCGGGGAAAGTCTGATGGGCAAAAAGCAATACGGCATCGACGAACAGCGTTTAGCTGAATATGCAGCCCAAATAAAGGAGATACACGCAATGGGCGTGCAAATAGGCATTGTCATTGGTGGAGGAAACATTTTCCGAGGATTGTCGGGAGCATCCAAAGGCTTCGACCGGGTGAAAGGCGACCAAATGGGAATGCTGGCTACCGTCATCAACAGCCTGGCTCTAAGTTCGGCTCTGGTAGCCGCCGGAGTCAAGGCACGCGTACTGACAGCCGTGCGCATGGAGCCTATTGGTGAGTTCTACAACAAATGGCATGCTATAGAATGCATGGAAGCGGGCGAAGTAGTCATTATGTCGGCCGGTACAGGCAACCCCTTCTTTACGACCGACACAGGTTCCTCTCTTCGCGGCATCGAGATAGAGGCAGATGTCATGCTGAAAGGAACCCGCGTGGACGGTATCTATACGGCCGACCCGGAGAAAGACCCTACGGCTACGAAATTCCACGATATCACTTACGACGAAGTGTTGCGCCGTGGGCTTAAGGTAATGGACCTTACCGCGACATGCATGTGCAAGGAAAACAACCTGCCCATTGTCGTATTCGACATGGATACTCCAGGTAACCTGAAGAAAGTCATGCAGGGCGAAGAAATAGGGACACTGGTACACAACTGAAAAGCAGCAAGCCAATGAGAGCCATAGCCATGCCGCCAGCGTTTGCCAGAAGCATTCTGGCCATAGTGGTAAGCATAGTTATGACTGCATGTCACTATCCCTCGCCCAATCTGGAGGATGAGAACATGAGCCAACGCACACGCGACTCCTTGACATGCCTCTACGAACACCATTTCACATGGAATACAAACTTGGTAGTGCGCTCCGACTCTGTAAAGTTGGAACGCCTACCTGTAAAAGACAGCTATTGCCTCTTAAAGAAAGGCGACCGCGTGGTGGTAGCCGAGATTGCCATACATCCGGACGACGACATAGACAGCGTGTGGGTGAAGTTGGCACACTCGCAGAAAGCCCAAGGATGGATACGTGAATGCGACCTGACGCAGCACTTCGTGCCGACCGACAGCATTTCGCAGGCCATCTACATCTTCAGCGACACACACGCTTCCTACTTTATCATCATATTCGCCCTCTTCATAGCCATGTGGCTGGCACGGGCTTTCAGACGCAAACAATTGCCTTTGGTCTACTTCAACGACATAAATAGTGCCTACCCGCTGCTACTGTGTCTGCTGATGGCTTTCAGTGCCACCATCTACGAAACGATGCAAGTCTTCGTACCAGACACCTGGCAGCACTTTTACTTCAATCCCACGCTGTCCCCGTTCAAAGTACCTTTTGTTCTCTCGGTGTTCCTCCTTAGCATTTGGTTGTTCATAATAGTGCTGCTGGCTGCACTTGACGAACTATTCCGCCAACTATCCCCTATCCCGGCCATAACCTACCTGTTGGGGCTTGCCTCGGCTTGCATTTTCTGCTACTTTTTCTTCATCCTTACCACCTCTTTTTATATAGGGTACGCCTTCTTGGCAGCCTTTGTCTGGCTCTTCGTGAAGCGTGTACGCACTTCGTTGCGCTCTTCGCGCTACCGCTGCGGGAGGTGCGGGGAGAGACTGACGGAGAAAGGCATCTGCCCTTACTGCGGTGCCTTAAACAAATGAACTTCCTCCGCTCTCAAAAGCGAAAAGACAAGCCCCCCAAGAGAGCAACGCCTTGCGCCTCGTAGGCACAATAGTACTGATAACAACGGTTTATTAAATTATCCCCCTTGGCATAGATTGTAAGGCGAAAGGGCAACTCGTAAGCCAATTCAGCATAAAGGTCGCACACAGGGTCGACTTGGACGAAGCCCACTTTCTCACGCTTCACTCCACGGAAGCCTACCCTTACCTGCAATGCCGACAGGGGATAGACTTCTAGGCAGGCATTGCCTTCGACCATCGGCTTATAGTACAGCATCGGGTCGCAGGAGGCCTCATCTGCATCCCAATGACGATAAGTGACATCTCCACCAAAAGCAAAAAGCCGCCTGTAGTCGTAGCGTAAGGCGAAACCAGCATAAGCATTCTGCGTATCACCTTGCATAAAACTCACCCAGTCGTAATGGTAAGTGCCCGAAAGAGTAGAGGCAACGGCCTCTATGTCATCCCTCAGCCGCTGATAGCCACCAAAGAAATGCAGCCAAAGGCCGTCTACTGGAGCAGCTTTCAAGCCAACAGAGGCATTCAACTGTTCATAAGTATGGAAGGGCTGAGTGTCCAGTTGCGCATAAGGGTTGAGTTCCTCCAGACGAGAGAAATCAGCCGTGTGCCTCCCACCTTCGGCACGCACATAAGCAACGTACCTCCCGGCAAAAGTGTACCGTCCTTCCACATCGGGCGAAACGTAGAAACGTTTGCCATACCCGAAGGCCATGTCTACGTTAGCCCCGGCCCTCAAGTGCCAGTTTTCACCGCTGAAGTCGAAATGAGGGGACAGCCCCAATGTCGTATGGGACTTAAAGGGAACGTTCTGAAAGAAGAAATTGTCCATTCGAAAGCCGATTGCTACCGAATGCAAGTCGTTCATGGCTCCACTGACTTCGCCCACAGTATGCACCTTTCCCTGTTGCACGTCGTGGTGCAACAGGTCGTTCTGACGCTGATAATAATCGAAACCTGTCCGTATACAATACTGAAGAGGCAGTGAAGCGTCCGTAGAACGGACACCAACCTCCCCGCCACCTGACAGGAATTGCTGTTTGCCGTTATACCACGTGGGGCGATAGTTGAAGTTGCTCAAGCCGAAACGTCCATTCACATCAAACGACAGGCGGGCAAAATCGTGGGAGTAGCCCAAAACGACACGCGTACGGTAATCGTAGGACTCCCAGTCCGAGGCACCGACAGGCAGCGGACGTTTGCCGCTCATTCCGCCAAAGTCTGCCTGCAACAGCAGACGGTCTTTCCTGCTTATATCCAACAGATAGCTGGCCAAGGCTTCCACATTTCCGCGATTGCCATATCCTGCCTGCAAATATCCACGGGTTGCATCGGGCTGTTCCTCGTTGCCGCTGTAAGAAGGCATGGCGGAGGACGGGACGCGAGAGACGGGACGCAACTCGTCGGCATACCGAACCATGCGGGATGTCGCAACAGGCTGTTCCACACGAGGCAGGACATCCATCTTGCGTACATCCGTTATGTGTGGAATGTATTCTTGTTCTACTACGACCGTTCGGTTCAACGTCGAGTCTTTGACCTGCTCAGACCGACCGGTCTGAGCCTGGACAGAATAAGCACAGGCCGCCGCAAAGCAGACGGCTATAAGGGTTCGGAGTGTGTTCATTGTTCTAAATACCTGTTTCTTTTCTACGGACGAATATAGTTACATCGCTGATTCACTCACCCGTTGCCGACTTCAGACGTGCGAGACGTTCTTCTATCATAGGCTGAATGTCGTCATCGACGGTGTAATTCTGTTTCAGGCTAAGCAGATACTGCCTGGCATCCAGGTCTTTCCCCATAGCCACATAGACATCGGACAACAGTACAAAACTACGGGCCAGCCAATAGGCATGGGGTGTGCTGCGCTCGATGTAGTCGAGTATCTCCTTCTCGGCACCGGCATAATCTTTCTCGCCATAGTGCAAAAGGGCGAGCAGATACTTTGCCTCTGCCCCTTCCTGTGTACGGGTGTCGGCAGCCAGCAGTTGCAAGTCGGGCAGAGCCTTGGACTCTTCCCCGCGTTCCAGCCGGGCCTTGGCACGGGCATAAAGAGCCTCGGTGCGCAGTTCGGGCGACAGCTTGGCCTCGCCCAGCAAAGCCGTCGCGGCCTGGATTGCCTCTGCGTGGTCTTCCGTAAGGACTGCACAGCGCAGCGTCCCCAGCATTCCCAACTGGCGACGTTCGGACGTAGAGGCGCGGGCCTGCAACTGCCGGTAGTCGGCCAAAGCTTCCTCGTAACGTTTTTGGTTGAACAGCACCTCGGCGTGCATCAAGAGGGCTTCCTCGGCGTAAGGGCTGTCAGGATAGCGCAACACGCTGCCAGCATGGGTCAACACCTGTTCCTTGTCGCCCCTCTTCTTAGCCAGCAAACAGAGGTTGTAGTGGGCGTTCAGGCCGAAAGCCCCGTCCGGGTATGCCGTCAGATAGTGCTCGAAGCTCTGCTTGGCTGCCTCGTCGTTGCCTTTCATGTACTGCCGCTCGGCGGCTACATAGGTGAGCGAGTCTTGTTCGCTTGCCTCGAAACGCACCTGCCCGGGCAACGAAGCCACCAGACGAGCAAACTCGTCCACCCGGTTGGCATCCACATAAATGGACTTCAGGTCACGCAGAGCCAGGCGTGCTTCCTCGCTGCCTGGATAGTCGGTCAATACGTCCTTGTAGGCGGAAACTGCCCGGTTGTAATCCCCGTTCTGATAATACAGCAGACCTATCTCGGCTGCGGCCTTGCGGGATACCGGGCTGTCGGGATAGCGTTTCACCAGCCGCTTGAAGGCATCGATGGCCCGGCGGCTGTCTCCGTCCTGAACGTAGGCACGCCCTGTCTCGTAGAGCGCATCCGCCAGATAGGAGGAGGACGGATAGCGTTCGGCCAGCTGCCCCAGCAGACGCACCTTCCCATGATAGTCTTTCTGAAGACCGGCCACCAGCGCAAGCTGATAGTAGGAATAGTCGCCCGTTGCAGCTCCCATGCTTTCGGCCCGGGTGTAGTAACGGGCTGCCTCGTCGAAGTACCGGCCTTGCAGGTAGCAGTCGCCCACCCGGTTGCAAGCATCGGCCAGCAAGTCGTTGTTATGTTCCTGGTCTTGCCGCAGGAACTCAAGGAAGCGTTCGCGCGCCAGGTCGTATTGCTTGCGATGGAAGGCTATGTATCCCAGGTTGTAGTAGGCCAAGGCGTAGGTCTGTGTGCCACGTCCCACCGACAGCGAGCGATAGGCATTCAGGTCGGCCTCGGCCTTGTCCATCTGCCCTGTACGGTAATAAGCCTCGCCGCGCCAGTAGAGCGCATCGCCGCGCGTACCGGCATCAAGGTTGCCCAAGGCTATGCTCTTCGTAAAGCTGCCTATCGACTCTGCCAGCTGCCCACCGGCAAACTGCTGGGTGCCGATTTGGAACAGGATGCGTTGCTTGGCCTTCAGCAGGGTGGTGCCGGGCCTGGCTATGCGTTCTATCGACTCAAGGGCCGCCCCGTAGCTGCGGGTCGTCAGGTAGACATCCACCAGATAGCCGCTTATGCGGTCGGCATAGGGCGAACGGGGATAATCGTTAAGAAACCGCTCGAACACCCCCACCGACTGCCCAAAGGGGTCGAAGGCCGTCTCGTGGATGCAAAGGGCGTAGTTGTAGGCAGCCTGTTCCTTCACGCCCGGGTCGGCATCCGAAGCTGCCGCCTGCTCAAAGGCCATGCGTGCCTTGTTCTTGTCGGCCAGTTGCAGGTAAGCCAGCCCCATGTGCAGGTAGGCATTCTGCGTCAGTGCATCGTCCGGCCCGGCCACGTCGCCCAGCAGGCCGGGCACGGGGGTGAACACGCCGCACCGATAGTCGGCCAACGCCTCCATGTAGAGCGCGTCGCGCCGGGGCATTTCGCCCGAGGGCAACAGCCGACGATAAGCGGCAAACGGCTCCCGCGCCTGGCGGTAGTCGCCCGCATAGTAGCGGGCCGTCCCCAGCACGCGATGCATCTCGCCCACGTTTTCCTGCCGGGGATGGGCCGCAATGTACCGCTCGGCCACCGCAGCGGCCTCGCCATACCGCCCGCAGGCCAAATGTATCTCGGCAATGTAGTAGGGCACCAGCAGACCGTACTTCGCATCGTCCTGCAAGGACTGAAAACCACGCAAAGCCCGGTCGTAGTCCTTCTGCGTGTAGCGGATGTAGGCCAAGTAGTAGGCGCAGTCGGCCCCATAGCCGGGGCTGAGGGCCTGGAGCGTCTTGAACCACACCGAGGCTTGCGAGAGGTCGCCCGTCTTGAGGCTGCACAAAGCACGCCGATAGGTCATGTCGTCGCGGTCGGCCACGGAAAGAGTCTCAAAGCGCACGCGGTCAAAGTGTTCCAAAGCCCCCGCATAGTCCTTGTCATAGAAAAGCACCGAAGCCATCAAAGCCCGTATGCGGTTGGCATGGGGAGCATCGGGATAGCGGCTCAGGAAGTCGGCCAGCTGCTTCAGGCGGTCGGCATCCTCCAGTTCGTAGGCCGCACAGGCCAGCATGTACTCGGCCTCCATGCGGCAGGATGTCTGCGACGCGTCGGCACCTTTCTCATCCGTCTGCCTCAAGAAGGCCCTCAGAGGTGCCAGCGAGGCCGAGTAGGCCTGCCGGTCAAAGAGCCGCTCGCCTTCCTCGTAGAGGTTGCGGGGCGTCCGTTCGCCCCCAGCTGTCTGTGCCGCTGCCGACACGGCCGTGCCGCAGCACAGGGCGGCACAAAGCAGGGTAATCATTGTCCGTCTCATAGTCTTTTCTCGTTTTCGTTCGCCAGCAACCGCGCCACTCCCTGCCGGATAGACTCTAAGCCGAAGTCCTCCGGGCAGAGGCGGCTCAAAGGCATGAAAAAGGCATCGGCAACGTCGTCCATAGCCGCATAGTGCAGGGTGTCCGCCACCGAGCAGCGGTAGAACAAGTCGAGCGTATGCACCAGAAAGCCCGAATACAGGTAACGGTTGGGCAGCGAGAACACGTACTCGGCACGCGTCACCACCAGCCCCGTTTCCTCTTTCACTTCACGGGCAACGCCTTCCTCGCCCGTCTCGTACATGTCGATGAAGCCGCCCGGCAAGTCCAGCGTACCCTTGGCCGGGTCTTTGGCCCGGCGACACACCAGCAACTCGCCCCGGTCGTTGAAGATGAGGGCTACGGTGGCCGCCGACGAATTAAAGTAATAGGTGAAGCCGCAGTCGGCACAACGCTTCGACTTAAAGTTATGTTCCCCGAAGCGCGGAGAACCGCACTTGGGGCAGTAGCGGAATAAAGAAAGCGGATGTTCCATGTCTGTCTTGTGTTCTGTTAAGGGTTTTGCGTCGCCGCAGAGGAATGCCAGCCTCACAGGCCCAGCTCCGAAGCGATGCGGTCGTAGGTGGCATCCTTCAGCACCACCGTCTTATTGCCGTCCAGCAAGTAGAGCGACGGCATGGCCTTCAGGTCGTAGAGGGCCTGCGCCTTCACTTCCTCGCGGTCGGTGGCCACTATCCACCCCTCGGGCAGGTCGGGCAGCGACTGCCTGAACGCCTGTTCGTTGCCTTCGGTGTAGACGGCCAGCACCGTCAGCCGTCCGCCTCGCACAGCCTTGGCCAAGGCCTTGTCCGAGGCCATGCGCAGCAACGTCTCGTGGCAGTTCGAGCATTCGGGGTCGTAGAACAACAGCAACAGCCTGTCGCCCGCCACCGGCGTGGAGTGCAGGCTGCCCCGTCCCCCGTCGGGGCGGTAGTAGTCGAAGTCCTCGGCCACGCGCCCGGGCATGTTGCGCTCCACCAGTTTCAGGCGGAAGCGCAGGGTGCTGCGCCGTGCCTCGTCCAGATAGGTGCTGCCCGCCATGCGCCGCAGGCACAGCGCGTAGAGGGCCTCGTTGTAGAGGGGCGAGTTGGGACTGTAGAGGTAGTCCTCCATCAGTGTCAGGAACTTGGAGCGGGCGTGGGCCTGACGCTCCATGCCGTTGCACAGATTGTCGATGCTGGCTTGCCTCAGCTCGTCGGGGGTGGTGTCATCGACCAGCAGAGCTATCTGATTGACGAAGCCCTGCTCGGTCACGTCGCGGTTGTCCACCAGCGTGCTGTCCGAGAAATCAAAGTTGTCCCAGAAGTGGCGCAGCAGGTAGTCCTTGCGCTCCTCGGGCTTGCGCAGCACGTCGGGAATGGCCGGATAGGGGAACTCCTGCACCGCCCCGCTCTGTGCGGTTTCCGCGCCGACGGCCACGCTGTCTCCCTCCGGGCGGGCAGTGTCCTGCGCACGTCCGCCGCACGAAGCCAAAGCCAACGCCAAGGCCAGTGCGCACACGTATTGTCTATTCATATTGTCCTACAGTTAACCTAATGTATAGTAAGGGCACAAACTTACGACATTTCTGCGGAATAACCTCGCAAAAGGCAGAATTTCGAGCAGCCCGTGCTGAGAGCTAAGGCGTTAAGAAAAAAGTCTCCCTTGCCAACCGGAAACTACAGGATTTGACTACTTTTGCAGCCATACACACACAACACTGCCTCCGGACACGGAACACGCCGACGGAGGAGTGCCAACCAACCGACATCAAAAACAAACGAACATGACAAAAGACAAGCATCTATGGACCGCCGCAAGCGGACTGGCCATCGCGGCGGCATTGGCGGCATGTACGCCAACCACAGGCATCGAGGGGGAATGGACGGCCCCCGTCCCCGGCATGGAACACCTCTCGCAAGGCTTCTCGCTGCAACCCGGCGGAAAAGCATCGTCCATCGGCATGGCCACCCTGCAATACGAAACCTGGCAACGGGAGGGCGACCGGCTGATACTCTCGGGCAAGAGCCTCGGGAACGGGCGCACCATCCCCGCCACCGATACGTTCGTGGTGGAGAAACTTACCCCGGACAGCCTCGTGGTGAGAAAGAAGCAGCTCACGCTGCGCTTCGCCCGGAAGGCCGACGGGCAGACGGACGGACAGGCACCCTCGCCTCAGGCAACGGCCACAGGCGAGCAACGTTTCCTGACGAAGGGGACTCTGGTGCTGGCCCACGAAACGCGCTCGTTCACCCCCGCCGGCGACTCGCTGGCCCGCTGGGTGGTGGACAAAACGGGCAGACTGGCGCAGGAATACGACAAGCTGACCGGAGGCATCAAGAACGGGACCCCGGTGTATGCCGAGCTGGAGGTGGTCGACGCAGGCAAGACGGACGAAGGCTTCGGGAAGACCTACACGAGCGTCTATCAGGTAGTAGGCATCAACGTGCTGTCTCTATCCGAAAAATAGAACCAAGGGGCTGCCGCGTCCGCCCCGAGGAAGAACGCCCTTGCCGGCACACCTGTGCCCTGCCGGGAGCGCGCCTTTGCCCGCCTGCTGGCACAGGTGTGCCGGCAAGGGAGCAAAGGTAGGGCGGCTGCGGCGGGCTATTACGCCATGCGGCACACGCACATGCGCCCCCGGAGCGACACCCCCACACAAAATGACAAGGATATGGACGTAAACGGCCGAAACAAGTACAACCGCGCCACACGCGCCCTGTCGCGCTGGTGGCAGGGACTGGTCGAGCTATTCTTTCCCCGCCTGTGCCTCGTCTGCGGCAAGCCGCTGATCGAGGGCGAGAAGTTCTTCTGCCTGCACTGCGACATCGACATGCCGCGCACCGGCTTTCACCTGCGCCCCGACAACGCCGTGAAGGACATGTTCTGGGGACTCGTCACCGTAGAGCGTGCCACGGCCTACCTCTATTACCGGCGCAAAAGCGGCTTCAGCCACACCATCCACCTGCTGAAGTACGGCGGACGACCCGACATAGGCGTGGAACTGGGACGGGCAATGGCCGCCGAACTGTCGGCAACCGGCTTCTTCGAGAGCATCGACGTGCTGGTGCCGGTACCCCTGCACCGGCGCAAGCAGAGACAACGCGGCTACAACCAAAGCGAACAACTGGCAAACGGCGTGGCAACTGTCACGGGCCTGCCGGTAGAGACGGGGGCCGTGGAGCGTTGCAAGGATACCGCATCGCAGACGCACAAAAGCGTCTACGAACGCTGGGAAAACGTCGAAGGCATCTTCCGCCTGCTCCACCCCGAAAGGCTCGCGGGGCGGCACGTGTTGCTGATTGACGACGTGCTGACGACCGGTGCCACTCTCTGCGCCTGTGCCGAAGCCGTAGCACAGGCCCCCGGCGTGAGCATCAGCATCCTGGCCCTGGCCACAGCCTCCGACGGCTGACGGCAACTTCACTGGCCGACCAGCATCTGACAATGTTTGCAATCGAACGTCAGGCGAAAGCGACGGCCATCGTCAGACACAAGATAATAGGGTTCACGGTAGGGCGAACGGCCCTTTTGGTAAGTGGGACACCAACCCATGCTGTAGCGCAGGCAGTGGCGGCAGAACATGAGCACCGCGCCGGGCGTGTGCTCCACCTCGAAGGCCGGAGCCACCGCACGCACGCCGTGGGCGGCGTAGAAACTGCGGGCCCGGGCGTTGGAGACGTTGCCCAGATAGGTCAGCGACGTTTGCGGGAAGGGATGCGACGTGTCACTCCACACGCGCAGCTGGCGGCGGTAACACGTGCGCCGCAGGGCCACAAGACGCTCCACGGCGCGTCGCCGCAGGTCGGCCAGTTCGGAAGCCGGAATGAAATAGCCGGACACTGCCGCCACCTCCACATTGCGGGCTTCGAAAGGCGTACCCCCCAGCTTGGCAAGCTGGGCACGCTGGTTGTCGGTCTGCGGGGTGCGGGCCAGTTGCTTGTCCAGCGGCAGGGCGAGGGCCACGCTGTGCCCGTCTTCGTCGACGAGGGTAAGGGTGAAGCCGAAGCTGTTTGCTTCGAGCCGCAGGTCGAGGGCAATCCTGCGCTCGGCCGAGGGGCGTTCCAACAGCCGCTCGAAGTCTTGGTCGAAATTGCGGAAGAGAGGCGTTCGGGGACGTATGCGCCCTACCTGCCCGGCAGGATAGAGGCGGTTTCCCTCGACGCGGTTCACCCGGAAGCCTTGCAGGCGGCCTTGTTCGTCCAGGTAGCACAGCCCGTCGCCGTTGTGAAACGAAGTCAGCCCGGCCACCGTCAGGCTGCCCGGACGCTGCTCCTTCAGCGTGCCTACCGGCTCGCCCAGCGACTTGGGCGTGTCGGGCGAAGCTATGTCGGGCTGTCGGCCATGCAGGAAGTAGTGGGTGAAACCACGGCTGAAGCTCTTGTCCAGCTTGGGAACAAACGTGTAGCGGCACGTGCCCGAGGAGGCACGCACATACTCGGGCCGCCGCGCCAGGATGGCATCGAGCCGCTGGCGGTAGGCCGCCGTGACGTTCTTCACATAGGAGACATCCTTCAGCCGCCCTTCTATCTTGAGCGAGGAAGCTCCGGCATCGAGCAGTTCTTCCAGCACTTCGCTCTGGTTAAGGTCTTTCAAGGACAGCAAGTGCTTGTTCCTGACGATGGTCTTGCCGTCAGCATCGACCAGCGAGAAGGGCAGGCGGCAGAACTGGGCGCATTCCCCCCGGTTGGCACTGCGGCCAAAACAGGCTTCGCTGACGTAGCACTGCCCGCTGTAGCTGACGCACAAGGCTCCGTGGACAAACACTTCGAGCGGTACGTCGGGGCAAGCCTGGTGGATGCGCCCGATGTCCTGCACCGACAATTCGCGGGCCAGTACCACCTGGCTGAAGCCAGCCTGTGCCAGGAAGCGCACCTTCTCGGGCGTGCGGTTGTCCATCTGTGTGCTGGCATGGAGGGGAATGGGCGGAAGGTCGAGGCGGGTTATGCCCATGTCTTGCACGATGAGGGCATCCACGCCACGGCGGTAGAGTTGCCAAATCATCCGTTCGGTCTCCTGCAACTCTTCGTCCCGTAGAATGGTGTTGACGGTGACGTAGACACGCACACCGAACAAGTGGGCATAGTCGGCCAGCGCAGCTATGTCGTCCAGCGAGTTGGAGGCTGCGGCGCGGGCACCGAACCTGGGCGCACCGATGTAGACGGCATCTGCCCCGTGGCGCACAGCCTCAAGGCCGCACTCCAAATTCTTGGCCGGAGCCAGCAGTTCTATAGGTCTTGGTTTCTTCATCTTCCTGATATTGATGGGGAACAGCCGCCCGTCGGGTCGGCCACGCAAGCAACAGCAGCCGGACTCATGCCTCCGTCCGGCAGACAATCTTCCTGGCCACGAAACAGTGCAGCCAGTTGGCGTAAAGCAGGTTAGCGTGTGCCCGCCACCGCACCAGCACGCCCTTGTCCGGATCGTCTTCCACGTAGTATCCGCAAGGCTTGTCTATGGGCAAGCCCTTACCCAAGTCGCGCCGGTATTCGCTATCAAGCGTCAGGGGCGAGTACTCCGAATGGCCGGTAACAAAGAACTCACGCCCGTTCCCGGCCATTACCAAGTGTACGCCCGCAGCCTCCGACACCGAGAGCAGCGTAAGGTCTGCCACCTGCCTGATGTCGGACTCGCGCACCTCGGTATGACGGCTGTGAGGCACATAGAACACATCATCGAACCCCCGGAAGATGGGATACTCCGGCACCAGTGCCCTGTGGGCAAAGACACCGAACATCTTCCGCTCCAGCCTGTACTTGGGTATGCCGTAGAAGTGGTATAGTCCGGCCTGTGCCGCCCAACAGATATAAAGGGTGGAGGCAACATTCTCCCGTGCCCAGTCGAATATATCGGTCAGTTCCGGCCAGTAGGTCACCTGCTCGAAATCTATCAGCTCCACCGGTGCCCCGGTAACTATCAGTCCGTCGAAATGCTGGTTGCGCAGATGGGCGAAGTCGGTGTAGAAGGCAGCCATGTGTTCAGCCGAAGTATGCTTGGGCACGTGCGAGCCAAGTTTCATAAACGTCAGCTCCACCGCCAGAGGCGTGTTCGAGAGCACGCGCACAAGGTCGGTCTCCGTAGCCTCCTTCAGAGGCATGAGGTTGAGCACGGCCACGCGCAAGGGGCGCACTTCTGTCTGCCCGGAGGCGGAGCCGCAACAGTCCACGAGGATGTTCTCCTCGCGCCTCAACTGTTCTATAGCAGGAAGTTTGTGGGGAAGAATGAGTGGCATGTCTTTGTAGCTTTGCATTAATGGCGGCAAAGATAGCCATTCGGGGTGGGTTCTGTGCCGCCTCCGCACATTTTTTCTTTCGGCGGCGACAAAAACGCCTGTTCTCTGTTCAGTAGGCAGGACGATACTTGCTTTCGTCCTTGTCTTCGAGCATACTCAGATAGGACGCGTAGCGCGACTCGCTGACGTAGTGTTCCTCCACAGCACGGCGGACGGCGCATCCTGGCTCATTGCGATGCGTGCAGTCGCCATAGCGGCACTGGGCCGAGAAACGGAATATCTCGGGGAAATAATGCCCTATTTCCCCCACCTCCATGTCGAACGTGCCGAAGCCCTTCACCCCCGGCGTGTCGATGACATAGCCTCCCCCCTCCACGGGATACATCTCCGAGAAGGTCGTGGTGTGCATTCCCTTGTTATGGTAAGCCGAAATCTCCCCCACCCGCGCGGCGGATCCCGGCAGCAGGGCGTTGATGAGAGTGGACTTGCCCACACCCGAGTTGCCTGCAAAGAGCGTAATGTTTCCCCGCAACAGCCGCCTTACGGAGTCGACACCCGTTCCTTCGACAGCCGACAAGCGGTAGCACGGATAGCCGATGGATTCGTAGAGAGCCACCAAGGCATCCAGATAGCGCAGTTCGTCGGCATCATAGGCATCCACCTTGTTGAACAACAGCTTCATGGGAACCTGATAAGCCTCAGCCGAGGCCAGAAAGCGATCGATGAACGTGGTGGACGTTTCAGGATAATTCACCGTAACTATCAGCATACACTGGTCGAGGTTGGCCGCCAGGATGTGCGACTGCTTCGACAAGTTCGACGCACGGCGGATGATGTAGTTCTTCCGGTCTTCTATCTCCTCGATGAACCCCGTCCCCTCGCGGTTGAGCGAAATGCGCACGCGGTCGCCCACGGCCACAGGATTGGTCGCACGTATGCCCTGCAACCGAAAGCGCCCTTTCACCTTGCACTCCACGTCCTTTCCTTCGTCGGTACGCACCAAGTACCAACTCCCGGTATTCTTTATCACAAGCCCTTTCACCTATGTATATCTGCTATCTGAATGTTGAATGCGAACAAGCGGCATCCCGTGCAAACCGCAGCCCTCGCCAAGAGTCCTGCGTCCTGCGACACAGACCGCGCAACCGCCGACGCGGAAAACAGGGAAATGCAGACCGAAGACTGCCTTCCCCGCATCCCGCCTGCCCTGTCCGGGGCTATACGGTCATGATTTCCTTATCCTTGGCCACCAGCATGTCGTCAATCTGCTTGATGTACTTGTCGTGCAGTTTCTGCAATTTCTCTTCTCCCCCTTTTTGGGCATCTTCGGCCAGACCTTCCTTGACGGCCTTCTTCAGCGCGTCGATGCCGTCACGCCGGGCGTTGCGGACGCTCACCTTGGCCGTCTCCGCCTCGCCTTTACACTGCTTGCTCAGCTGCCTGCGGCGTTCCTCGGTGAGAGGCGGAATGCCCAGACGTATCAGCTCGCCGTTGTTCTCGGGCGTAATGCCCAGCTCGGAGTCGATGATTGCTTTCTCGATGATGCGGAACATATTCTTGTCCCACGGCTTAATGGCTATGCTGCGGGCATCGGGCGTGGTGACTGCCGCCACGTTGTTGATAGGCACCATGCTTCCATAGGAGTCCACGCGGATGCCGTCGAGCAAGCGTACATCGGCCTTGCCTGCGCGGATGTGCGCCAAAGTCTCGTCCAGATACATCACAGCCATGTCCATCTTTTCTTGAGCTTCGCCCAAGATGTCTTTTACTTCTTTCATATCGGTAGGAATGTTTCTATGTTGTTTGATTGGTCTTCTTAACCCAGAACAAAAGTAAGGTATTTTTTTGAAAGTCCGATGCTTGCCCGACACATTTTTTCATTGGCCGCACCGGCATACCCGCTCCTCCGAGACCGACCGGCATCTCTACAGACAAAAACCGCGCTGCGAAAAGGCAACTCCCGGTCCTCACCTTTGCAAGGAGGAGCGGGACTGTCCTTTCCGCAACGCGGCACGTTTGTAGGCTAAAGGGAAATATGCCCGTGGTGTCAGCCGTTGACTCTTTTCTCTTTAATTCTGGCCTTCTTGCCCGTCAAGCCACGCAGATAATACAGCTTAGCGCGACGAACACGACCAATCTTGTTCACCTCGATGCTGTCGATGGCCGGAGAATTGAGCGGGAAGATACGCTCTACGCCCACCGTGCCCGACATCTTGCGCACCGTGAAGCGTTTCTTGTCACCATGACCGCAAATCTTGATGACAACGCCGCGGTAAGCCTGGATACGCTCCTTGTTACCCTCGACGATACGATATGCCACCGTAATCGTGTCACCAGCCTTAAAGCTCGGGTGCTTCTTGCCGGTAGCAAATGCTTCTTCTGCAATTTTAATTAAATCCATGAGTGTGTTATTTATTAAATTGTTATCGTTACTACGCAACATATCAGGCTCTTCTCGCGTCGTGTCCTGACAGCGATTGCGCGAAAGCGGGTGCAAAGTAACGAATTATCTGGCAGATAGACAAATGTTTCGACCGCTTTCTTTTGTCCGTCGCCCGGACGGGGTGTGCACGGCTGCCGGCCTCCCCGTCCGCCGCTTTGTCCCGACGCGGCGGGCCACGCTTCCGGCAGCGGCGGCGAACGACCGGCACGGCAACGGGGCAAACGGGCTTCGGGCACCAAGACCGGTCGGGGTTAAAGAAACCTATTTCAGCCCGCCTCACGCTCCGGGGTAGCCCGTCCTTCGGCTATCTTTGCCTCCCAAACGACAGGCTGTCATGGATATTTGGGACAAAGAGAAACGCTCCGCCGTCATGGCGAGAATAAAAAGCAAGGACACGAAGCCCGAACTGATCGTGCGACGCTACCTCTACCAGCACGGATACCGCTATCGCAAGAACGTGCGCGGACTGCCGGGCACGCCCGACATCGTGCTGCGGAAGTACCGCGTGGCGGTCTTCGTGCACGGCTGTTTCTGGCACGGACACGAAGCCGACAGCCACCTGCCACACTCCAACACGGCGTTCTGGCAAAAGAAGATAGAGCGCAACAAGCTACGCGACGAGCGCAACAAGGAGGCCCTGCGCCGGATGGGGTGGAACGTCGTCACGATATGGGAGTGCCAGCTGAAGCCTGCCGTCCGCCAGCAGACGCTGGCCGAGTTGGAGTACTGGCTCAACCATGCGTTCCTCGCACGCTTCAGGCCCAAAACGGCAAAGCCCTACGGGACGGTGCAACCAGCCCCGGACATGGCCGCCGAGGACCGGACGGAGTATGGCAAATAAGGCTAAGACCGCCACCGGGCCACCTATCCTTTGCCCTCGCGCGGGCAGACCTGCGCCCCCTTGCGGGCAAAGGAGCATCCGCCAACGGGCAGACCTGTGCTACCCGGGACGGCCCGCACCGCCGCCTCCGGGCCAATGAGAAACCCCGACCGGGCCGACGGAAACGCCCGCAAGGAGGAAATCGGGAAACGCAAGGAGAGCGTTTTACGAAGAAAAAAGCTACATTTGCAGTGCCGGTGCAGGGACAGGCACACGCGACCAGCACCGCTTAACGGACAAAACAGACTGTAACGAACATGAACAACAGACTTTTGAACAGCGTCTGGGTGCTGGCAGCAGGGGGAGCCTTGCTCCTGTCGGCCTGCCGCCCCGACTACAAGGTAACCCAGGTAGAGGCCAGCCGGGTGGCCATCGACTCGACGTGGGACATCCGTCCCGACACGGCCATGACGGCCCTTATCGCACCTTATAAGGCACAGTTGGACAGCACCATGCACCGTGTGGTGGGACGGGCGTCCATGCCGATGAAGGCCGAACGGCCCGAAAGCCCGCTGTCCAACCTCGTAGCCGACGTGCTGAGACAAGCCGCCAAGAAAGCTACCGGCTCCGTGGCCGACGTCGGGCTGGTAAACATCGGCGGCCTAAGAGCCTCGCTCAGCAAGGGAGAAGTGACGGTGGAGGACGTTTACGAGATACTTCCCTTCGAAAACGCGCTCTGCGTGCTTACCCTTAGGGGAGCCGACCTGCGGCACTTGTTCGAAAACATCGCCGCACGCGGCGGCGAGGGCGTGAGCGGCGTGCGGCTTACCATCTCGGCAGACGGGCGCCTGCTGGACTGCTCGGTAGGCGGACTACCTGTGGACGAAGAACGCACCTACACCGTGGCCACCCTCGACTACCTGGCCGAAGGCAACGACGGCATGACGGCCCTGACAGCCGCTACCCACCGCCAATGTCCGCCGGGAGCCACGCTGCGCGGCCTCTTCATGCAGTACGTAGAGCAATGCGCCGCACAAGGCCGGCCGCTGGAGGCACACACCGAGGGGCGCATCACCGTGAAATAACCTTCACATCCACGAAATCCCTACAACGATGAACATACATACGACAACCCGCTTCCTTTTCTTCCTGCTGGCCTTGTGGACCATCCTGCCGCTGACGGCCCAGCAGAGCAAACAACTGTACATCCTACAGACAAGCGACACGCACAGCCGCATCGAGCCTGTCTCCCCGCACTCGTCCGACCCCTACGCCGGACTGGGAGGCGTGGCCCGACGGGCAGCCTTCGTGCGGCAGGCACGCAGCGAGCACCCCGACCTGCTGCTGGTAGACTGCGGCGACATCTCGCAAGGCACACCTTATTATAATATGTTCGGCGGCGAACTGGAGGTGAAGGCCATGAACCTGATGGGTTATGATGCCATGACCATAGGCAACCACGAGTTTGACAACGGACTGGACAACCTGGCCCGGCTCATCCGTCTGGCCGACTTCCCGGTCGTGTGTGCCAACTACGACGTAACAGGCACCGTGCTCGAAGGGCTGGTGCAGCCCGATGTCGTGATTGAGCGCGACGGCCTGCGCATCGGCCTCTTCGGGCTTGGAGCCGAACTCGACGGCCTGGTGCAGAGCGACAAGTGCGAGGGCGTGCGCTTTCTGGACCCCGTCGAGACCGCCCGCCGCGAAGTGAAGCGGCTGCGGGAGGACGAGCAATGCGATGTCGTGGTGTGCCTCTCCCACCTGGGCATCTCCGGCGACGAGAGCGACCCCGTCAGCGACCAGGCATTGGTGCGCGGCACGCAGGGCATCGACCTCGTGCTGGGCGGACACAGCCACACCTACATGGAACGTCCGCGCTACCTGATGAACGCCGCAGGCAAGAGCGTGCCCGTGATGCACGTAGGAAAGAACGGCACCTACGTCGGCAAAATCATTCTCACACTGACACCCCAAGACTGACACACGACATGAAACGCTTCTCTTTCCTATTATCCGGCCTGCTGTGGCTTATTTCGGCCACCACAGCCACAGGCCAACCGACATCGCCGCGCATGGTTGCCGCCGCCGAAGCCGACCCGGCCTGCCGCGCGTGGGTCGACTCGGTAATGTCCGGCATGAGCTTGCGCGACCGGGTGTGCCAACTGTTCGTCTACACCATCGCCCCCGATTGCTCGCAGGCCAACCGCAACCTGTTGCGCCGCGTGGTAGAGGACTACCGCGTGGGCGGACTGCTCTTCTCGGGCGGGCGGCTGGCCGACCAGGCCCGGCTCACCAACGAGGCGCAGGACATGGCCCGTGTCCCCCTGCTGCTTACCTTTGACGGCGAGTGGGGGCTTGCCATGCGCCTGAAGCAAGATGCCGTGTCCTACCCCCGCAACATGGTACTGGGCTGCATCACCAACGACAGCCTCCTCACCGAGTATGGCCTTGAGGTGGCCCGGCAGTTACGCGAACTGGGTGTACAGGTCAACTTCGCCCCCGTGGCCGATGTCAACATCAACCCCCGCAACCCGGTTATCGGCACACGCTCGTTCGGGGAACACCCCCGGCGGGTAGCCCGGCAAGCGACTGCTTACGCTCAAGGGCTGGAGCGGGGCGGAGTGCTCTCCGTGTCCAAGCACTTCCCCGGGCATGGCGACACGGAGGTCGACTCCCACAAGACGTTGCCCACCCTCGATTTCAGCCGCCAGAGGCTCGACTCGGTAGAGCTTCTTCCCTTCCGCCACGTCATAGAAAGCGGCCTTGGCGGCATCATGGTAGGGCACCTGTCCGTACCTGCCATCGAGCCTGAGGCGAAACGGCCCTCCTCACTCTCCCACGCCGTAGTGACGGGGCTGCTGCGCCAGGACCTGGGCTTCCGCGGACTTGTGTTCACCGACGCGCTGGCCATGCAGGGCGTGGGCCGACCCGGCACGTTGTGCCTGCAAGCACTGAAGGCTGGGTGCGACGTGTTGCTTGTGCCCCGCCGCATCAAGGAAGAGGTGGACGCGCTGATGGAAGCCATCGACAACGGCGAACTGACACAAACCGAGGTGGACGACCATTGCCGCCGCGTGCTGACATGGAAGTACGCCCTCGGGCTGTCCCGCAAGCCCCGCGTGCAGCTCTCGGGCCTCGACGAGCGCATCAGTCCGCCCGCCGCGCGGCAACTGGCCGCCACCCTGCGCCAGGCCGCCGTCACCGTGCTGGCCAACCGGGGCGACCTGCTGCCGCTGGCTCCCGAAGCCAGCCCCGTGGCCGTCGTCATCGTGGGCAGCACCGAGCAGGCCGAACCGTTCGTAAGCGAGCTGAAACGCTATGCCCGGGCTGTCCCCCTCACGCTGCCCGCCGGAGCCGACGCTGCCGCCTGCCGCAAACTGGCCGGGCGGCTGAAAGGCTACCGCCGCGTGGTGGTATGCGTGACGACCCGCAAACCGGGGAGATGGTGGACTACCTTCTTTGAGCAGTGGCAGCCCGAAGTACCCGCAGCCACCGTGTTCTTCACCCCCGCCGCCGACGTGAACCGCCTGCCCGAAGCCATCCGGCGGGCCGATGCCGTGGTGCTGGCCCACTCGACCGATGACGACGTACAACGCCACACCGCCCGCGTGCTCTACGGGCACGCTACGGCCGACGGTCGCCTGCCCGCCGCCATAGGCGACCTCTTCCGGGCCGGAACGGGTGTCACCATCCGGGCCAACGTGCGCCCCGTGGCCCGTCCCGAGGAACACGGCATAGCCCGCCGTTGGCTCGACAGCATTGCCTCCATTGCCCGCGAGGGGCTGGAGGAAGGCGCCTACCCCGGATGTCAGATTGTGGTTCTGAAGGACGGACAGGAAATCTACAACCAGACCTTCGGCCAGACCACGACAACCCGCAGCATCGCCTCCCGCTACTGCCCGCCCGGCACAACGCTCAGGCCGCGCCCCGTGCGGCCAACCGACCTTTACGACCTGGCCTCGCTTACCAAGACCACGGCCACCCTGCTGGCCGTGATGAAGCTCTACGACCAAGGCCGCCTGAGCCTTACCGACCGTGTTTCGGACTACCTGCCCTACCTGCTCGACACGGACAAGCGCGACATCACCATCCGGCAACTGCTGCTCCACGAGTCGGGGTTGCCAGCCGGCATCAACTTCTACTGCGATGCCATCGACACGGCCAGCTACGACGGCCCCCTCTACCGGGGCAAGCAGGCGGGCGGATGCACCGTCCGCATCGCCCGCAAGACGTGGGCCAACCCCGGCTTCCGCTTCCGGCCCGGACTGATAGCCGACCACCCCACCGACTCGTGCACCCTGCCCGTATGCGACGGCCTGTGGCTCAACCCCCGCTTCCGCAACGAGTGCTACAGCCACGAGATAGCCTGTTCCCGCCTGCGCAGCCGCACCTACCGCTACAGCGACGTGGGCTTCGTGCTGCTGCAACAGGTCGTGGAAGCCCGCACCGGCGAGAGGCTCGACAGCTTCCTGACGCGCGAGTTCTACCGCCCTATGGGCCTGCGCCGCACCACCTTCCTGCCCCTGCAGCGAGGCATCGACAGGCAAGACATCATCCCCTCGGCCCTCGACCCCTTCCTGCGCAAAACGGTCCTGCAAGGCTACGTTCACGACGAGACGGCAGCCTTCCAGGGCGGCGTGTCGGGCAACGCCGGTCTGTTCTCCTGCGCAGCCGAGGTGGCCCGCGTCTACCAGATGCTGCTCAACGGAGGCGAGTTGGACGGTCGCCGCTACCTCAGCCGCGAGACCGTGCGCCTGTTCACCACCCAGACCTCACGCAACAGCCGACGCGGGCTGGGCTTCGACAAGCCCGACCCCACACGCCCCGCCATCAGTCCCTGCGCCCCCAGTGCCCCGCGCAGCGTCTACGGCCACACGGGCTTCACAGGCACCTGCGCCTGGGCCGACCCCGACAACCGCCTGATATTCGTCTTCCTGTGCAACCGTACCTATCCCGACCCGTGGAACACCACCCTTACACGTCTCGACCTGCGCACCCGGATGCAAGAGATGCTCTACCGTGCCTTGCGCGACTGAACGTTCCGCCTCTATACAGCCGCCCGCCTGTCTGCCGCGACAGCTGCGGCACGCCCCCTCCGCCGCCTCCCCGAACTTCCCCGACCACCCTACCTGTGCCCGCTTGCCGGCACAGGAGCACTCCCGCGGAGGCACAAGCCTGCCAGCCGGGAAGCACACCTGTACCCCCAGAGGGGCCTCAGTCACCCGCCAAAGAGGCCGCAGGACCCCCGGAAACACCGCCTCCACACGCGGCAGGCGAAAAAAGGCAGCACCTTTCCGCCCCTATTCTTTCCTGAAACCGGCCTCTTTGCCTATATTTGCCCACAGGAACATAAACTTTACTTAAAACACAGGAACAATGATTACGCATCTATTGCAGGCCGCCGCAGCCGAGAACGCGGCAGCCGAAGTCGGCAAACTGGAACACCTGCTGCAAAGTCTCCTCGACTGGGGCACGACGGCAGGCAAGCACATTTTGGCCGCACTGGTGATTTTCATCGTGGGACGGTTTCTCATCTCGTTCATCAACAAAATGGTGGCCCGGCTCTTGGAACGCCGCAAAGTGGAGCCAAGCATACAGAGCTTCGTGCGCAGCTTTGTCAGCATCCTGCTCACGGTGCTGCTCATCGTGGCCGTAGTATCCAAACTGGGCGTGGAGACTACCTCGTTTGCCGCCCTGCTGGCCTCGGCCGGCGTAGCAGTGGGCATGGCCCTGTCGGGCAACCTGCAGAACTTCGCCGGGGGGCTCATCGTACTGCTGTTCAAGCCCTACAAGGTGGGCGACACGGTGGAATGCCAGGGCGAGACGGGCGTAGTGCGCGAGATACAGATTTTCCATACCATCCTGACGACGTTTGACAACAAGGTGGTCTACATCCCCAACGGCACCCTGAGCAGCGGGGTAATCACCAACTACAGCCGCGAAGAGCTGCGCCGCGTGGACTGGACTGTGGGAGTGGAGTATGGCTCGGACTACGACAAGGTGGAAGCAACCATCCGCACCATCCTCGCCGCCGACAAGCGGGTACTGGACAAGCCAGCACCGACAATCGCCCTGACGGCCCTGGCCGACAGCAGTGTGAATGTAGTGATACGTGTCTGGGTGAAGAGCGAGGACTACTGGGACGTGTTCTTCGACATGAACAAGACCATCTACGCGGTGTTCAACCGCGAAGGCATCGGCTTCCCGTTCCCGCAGCTGACGGTGCACCAGGCAAAGGACTAAGGACCTCCCGGACTCACAGTTCGAGCACACTTATTCCCTGCACCGCCCCAACCGTCCGGCCGGGTGCAGCAACAGCCGCCTCGTCAGCCCGGGGATGGCAACGAGCCACGGCCTCCTCGTTGAACGCGGTCGCGCCGTCGGGTCCGATGCCGCGCCGCCATACGAGGTAGGGCACGGGAGCAGCCGTATGCACACGCAGGCTGCAAGGCGTGGCGTGGTCGGGCAACACCACGAGGGTGACGGGCTGCGACCAGCGGGCCAGTTCGTCGTACAAAGGACGCACGACGAGACGGTCCACGTCCTCCAGCACCAGCCTCTTGCGCTCGCGGTCGCCCTCGTGTCCGGCAGTGTCGGCGGCCTCGACGTGCAAGAGCACAAAATCCTCGACCTGCAACGCCCGCAAAGCGGCACCGGCCTTGGCCGCATAGTCGGTGTCGTAGCCGCCCGTAGCCCCGGGCACATCCGGCACACGCAGGCCCGCACAACGGCCTATGCCCCTCACCAATCCCGGAGCCGCTACCACGGCACCCGTCCGCAGGGCAGGATGCAAGGCCGACAAGGGTGGCAACACAGGACAATGCCCCGGCCCGTAGGGCCAGATGGCATTGGCTGTCGGCAAGCCCCGCAGTCGGCGCAAACGATTTACCTCGTGCCCTTCGAGCACCTCGCGGGAGCGAAGCACCAGCGAACGCAACAGGGCGGCATCGGGCGAATGTCCCGCAGGCAGGGACGAGAGCAAGGGGCGGCGCAAGGCATCGAGCGGGGAGACACAACGCACACCCGGCATCCCGTCGGCCAACAGCAACAACAGGCGGTGCTCCGTCCCGGCAAGGAAACGGACACGACCGCCGCCAAGGCTCTGCTGCAAGGCCGAAGCCAACTGCGCAGCCTCACCGGTGGTAATGCCGCCAGCAGCATAGTCGGCCAAACGGCCCGACGCGTCGACATGCACCAAGTTGCAACGGAAAGCCACGTCCGAAGGGCGCAAGTCCACACCCAAGCCTACAGCCTCAAGAGCACCCCTCCCGGGGAAGCAACGGCTCAAGTCGTAGCCCAGGATGGAAAGTATGCCCGCCTCGCTGCCGGGAGGATAGCCGGGCGGAATGGTACGCAGCAGCCCCGTGCGCCCAAGGCGTGCCAGCAAGTCCATGCAGGGCGTGTGGGCCAGGCAAAGGGGCGTGTCGCGTCCTTCGTCGGCCATGCCGTCCACAAGCACGACCAGACGTTTGGGGTGCAGCGCGGCTGTGGTCATACGTTGGCAATGCTCATAATGTCGGCAAACACGCCTGCAGCCGTCACGCTGGCTCCCGCTCCGTAGCCTTGAATCATCATAGGATACTCGCGGTAGCGTTCGGTGGTGAGCAGGATGATGTTGTTGCTCCCCTCCAGCGGATAGAAGGGGTGGGTGCCGTCCACTTCTTCAAGCCCCACCGTAGCATGGCCTTGCTCCAGACGGGCCACGAAGCGCCAACGGCAATGCCTGGCTTCGAGAGCCTGCCTGTACTGCTCGAAATGGGCATCCTGCAATGGGAGCCGGTCCCAGAAGTCGGGAAGCGGACCGTCGAAGTAATCCTGCGGCAGGAAGGGGCGCACCTCGACATCGCTCTGTTCCAGACGGTAGCCCGCCTCACGAGCCAGGATGACAAGCTTGCGGATAACATCGCGCCCGCTGAGGTCCACACGGGGGTCGGGTTCAGAGTAGCCCTCCTCGCACGCCTGCCGCACAGCCTGGCTGAAGGGGGTGCCTTCGCCTATCTTGTTGAAAATGTAGTTGAGCGTCCCGCTCAGCACAGCCTCAATCTTCAGTATCTTATCTCCGCTGTGTATGAGGTCGTTTATTGTGTTGATGATGGGCAACCCTGCGCCGACATTGGTCTCAAAAAGGAACTTGACACCGCGCCAGCGTGCCGTCTGCTTCAGCATCCTGTAGTCATCGTAGGACGACGAAGCGGCTATCTTGTTGGCGGCCACTACCGAGACATTGTGACGCAACAGCTCCCCGTAGAGCGCAGCCACGTCGGCACTGGCCGTACAGTCTACGAACACGGAGTTAAAGATGTTCATCCCTTCAATCTCACGTAGCAGAGTACCGTCGGCATTGGGCATTCCCTCGTCGGCCAGACGCTGGCGGTAAGAAGCGAGGTCTATTCCGTCGCGGTCGAACAAAGCATGATGGCTGTCGGCTATACCGACTACGTTAAGCTGCAACCCGTTCTCCTGCATCAGCCGCTGCCGTTGACCCTGTATCTGCTCCAGCAGGCTACGCCCCACGGTGCCTATGCCGCAGACAAACAGATTGAGGACCTGATATTCGGAGAGAAAGAACGAGTCGTGGATGACATTGAGCGACTTGCGAAGCAGCTCACCTTCGATGACAAACGAAAGGTTGGTCTGCCCCGCTCCTTGCGCACAGGAGATGACGTTGATGCCATTGCGTCCCAAGGTGCCAAACAGTTTACCGGCCACGCCCGGCGTATGGCGCATGTTCTCGCCCACGATGGCCACGGTGGCCAGGCCCTTCCGTGCATGCATGGGCGAGATTTCGCCCAACTCGATTTCTTTGGCAAACTCCTCGTCGAGAACGGAACAAGCCAAGTCGGCATCGGCGTTGCGCACGCCTATCGAGGTAGAGTTCTCGGACGATGCCTGCGACACAAGGAACACGCTGATGCCGTTCTTGGCCAAGGCGCGGAAGATGCGGTAGTTCACGCCTATCACGCCCACCATGCCAAGGCCCTGTACGGTGATGAGGCTCGTGTCGTTAATGGACGAGATACCCTTGATAGGTCTGTCCTGCGGACTGTGCGCCCCTTTGCGGATGACGGTGCCCCTGCCGCCGGGGTTGAAGGTATTCTTTATGCGTATGGGGATGTTCTTGTGGAACACGGGGTAGATAGTAGGCGGATAGACCACCTTCGCGCCGAAGTTGCACAGCTCAGTAGCCTCGGCGTAGCTCAGCTCGCCTATGGTGTAGGCCGTGGAGATGACTTTCGGGTCGGCGGTCATAAAGCCGTCCACGTCGGTCCATATTTCCAGCGAGTCGGCATCGAGGGCTGCGGCGATGATGGAAGCCGTGTAGTCCGACCCTCCCCTGCCCAGATTGGTCACCTCGCCCGTAGTCTTGTCCGTAGAGATGAACCCCGGCACGAGCGACAGACGGGGCATCCGAGCAAAGGTGTCACGCACCAGACGGTTGGTCAGCTCCTTGTCCAAGATGTGCTTCGAGTGCTTCTTTTCGGTCTTGATAAAGTCGCGCGAGTCGAACCACTCGGCCCCCAGCAACCGGGCGGCGATGATGGACGACATACGCTCACCGTAGCTCACGATGGTGTCCGAGGTCTTCTGCGACAGGTCCTTGATGAGGTAAATGCCTTGGAAAATGTTCCGCAGCTCGCCGAGCAGGCTGCCCACCCGGGCCAGCATCTCCTCCTGCACCGGGCCCGAAGGAAAAATCTGACGCACCATGTCGACGTGCCGAGCCTCCAGCTGCCCGAGACCAGACTCATAACCGGCATCGCCCGCTGCGGCCACGACCGACGTGCGCAGCAACAGGTCGGTGACTCCGCCCAAGGCCGACACTACCACGATGAGCGGCTCGTCGCCTGCCGATTCCACAATATGCTTTACTGCCAATATGCTGCTTGCGGTGCCCACCGAGGTACCACCGAATTTCATTACTTTCATTGTCCGTATGCGTTTAGTTGTGTGACGACTTCCCGGCAACGGCAGACCACGGCATCGCCCTTGCCTGCCCGGCAGGAAGAAAAGAATTATCCCTTGAAAAACAAAGTAGCCTGAGAACCTATCCGCGCTTGCCCCCGCAAGGGCATGAACCGACAGCTCAACGCCGCCGCAAGGATGCCGTATGAATGTTGTCCGCGCATAGGTCTTGTGGTTTTCGGGTTAGTGTGCCAACACCGTGTTGGTCTGGCAAAAGTAAGAATAAAAACAGGAAATCCCACTCCATCGGCATACTTTTTTGCTCCGACACGCATACACTCCCCACCACGCCGGTCCTCATCCGCCTCGTCCGATTCGTCATTTATCCCTGACACACAGCACCTGAGTCCATGTCAAACAGGCAGTCATCCGCCCGTCCCGTCCCCTCCATCGCAGCCGGAAGAGCAGCACGGCACGAAACGAAGCAGGGCAATGGGCGTTGTTGTACGAATGGATGCGATTTCGTATCTTTGCCGCCGCTCCCGGACGGCCACCGGGCACCCGCCCGGGCCACAAGGGAAAGCCCCCTTCCGGGCACACCTTTCCCCGCCGGGCGGCACACTTGTGCCCGGCTGCGGGCAGACCTGTACCACCAGGCAGGCAAACCTATGGCGGTTTCCCGGCCAACGGACTGCCCCGACAGACGGACCGAAACCCCGGGCACGGGCAGGACTGCGACGGCAGGGGCACTAACAACAGCCACACAGATGAACCGACTACGCATTATCACAGTATTAACTCTACTGGTCTGCGGCCTGACGGCCTGCAAGCCAGGACCAAACAAAAGCAACAACATGGAAACAGGTACAAGACTGAAAATCGAGACAAGCATGGGCAACATCGTGGTGCGCCTCTACGACGACACGCCACGCCATCGCGACAACTTCGTCAAGCTGGCTCAGGACGGCACCTACGACGGCACGCTGTTCCACAGAGTAATCAAAGACTTCATGATACAGGCCGGAGACCCCACGTCGAAGGATGCCCCACAAGGCAAGGCTCTCGGAACGGGCGACGTGGGCTACACCATCCCTGCCGAGTTTGTCTACCCCAAGTACTTCCACAAACGCGGTGCCCTGTCGGCAGCACGCCAAAGCGACCAGGTCAATCCTAAGAAGGAGTCATCGGGCTGCCAGTTCTACATCGTCACGGGCAAAGTGTACAACGACTCCACGCTGGCCGACATGGAGATGCAGATGAACCAGGTGCGCCTGAACAACGCCTTTAACCGCCTGGCCCGCGGACACATGACGGAAATCTACAAAATGCAACGCGCCGGCGACCAGGAAGGACTGATGCGCCTGCAAGACGAGCTTATCGCCCAAGCCGAAGCCGAGGTGGACCAGCTGCCGCCTTTTACCTTCACGCCCGAGCAGCGCGAAGCCTACACCACCGTGGGCGGAGCGCCACACCTGGACGGCGAGTACACCGTCTTCGGGGAAGTGGAAGAAGGCATGGACGTGGTGGACAAGATACAACGGGTGAAAACCGACCGCCGCGACCGCCCCACCGACGACGTGCGGATAATTAAGGTGGAACTGTTGTGAGGCTCGCGTCCTACACCCAGCACTACAAGGCTCTGCTGCGACTGGGGCTGCCCATCGTGGTGGGACAGGCAGGCGTGATAGCCTTGGCCTTTGCCGACACCATCATGGTGGGACACCACAGCACGGAAGAGCTGGCGGCAGCTTCGTTTGTCAACAACCTCTTCACGCTGTGCATCATCTTCAGCACCGGGTTCAGCTACGGACTGACTCCCGTCGTGGGCGAGCTGTACGGCAAAGGCGACCGGCACCGAGCGGGACAAGCCTTGCGCTCCGGCCTGGCCGCCAACACGCTGGTAGCCCTGCTGCTGACGGCCATAATGACGGCGCTCTACTTCTTCGTCGACCGCATGGGACAACCGCCCCAGTTGCTTCCCCTCATCCGTCCCTACTACATCGTGCTGCTGGTGTCGCTGGTGTTTGTGCAGCTGTTCAACGGCTTCAAGCAATTTGCCGACGGCATCACCGACACCAAGACCTCCATGTGGATACTGCTGGGCGGCAACAGCCTCAACGTAGTGGGCAACTACGTGCTCATCTATGGCAAGTGGGGCTTCCCGGAACTGGGGCTGACGGGTGCCGGACTAAGCACACTGCTGTCGCGCATCGTCATGGTGCTGGTGTTTGCCGCCATCGTGCTGGGAAGCCCCCGTTTCGCTCCCTACCGCAAGGGCCTGCTCCGCGCAGGCTTCTCGCGTCCCCTGTTCCGCCGCCTTAACGCGCTGGGCTGGCCCGTGGGCCTGCAAATGGGGATGGAGACGGCCTCGTTCAACTTCAGCACCATCATGGTGGGCTGGCTGGGGGTAGCCGCCCTGGCATCGCATCAGATCATGCTCACTGTGTCGCAGTTCACCTTTATGATGTACTACGGCATGGGAGCGGCAGTAACCGTGCGCGTGAGCAACTTCCGGGGACAGCACGACTGGACCAACGTGCGCCGCACCACGCAGGCAGGCTTCCACCTCATTCTGGGCATGGCCATAGTGCTTACGAGCATCATCTTTGCCCTGCGCTACGAGGTAGGAGGCTGGTTTACCGACAGCGAAGAGGTAGCCGCGCTCATCCCCGCCCTGTTCATACCGTTCCTGGTCTACCAGTTGGGCGACGGCCTGCAGATAAACTACGCCAACGCCTTGCGCGGCATGGCCGATGTCCGCCCGATGATGTGGATTGCTTTTGTGGCCTACTTCGTGGTGTCGCTCCCCATAGGCTATCTGTGCGGTTTCACCTTCGGGTGGGGGCTGACGGGCGTGTGGATGGCGTTCCCCTTCGGCCTCACCAGTGCCGGCCTGATGCTGTGGGCACGCTTCCGCTATAAGCTGCGACAGACCGAGACACAGAACGACGGCCGCCTATGAACAACGTCTCGCGCATCAAGATTGTCCTTGGCTACACGCTACTGCTGGGCGCGTTGCTCTACACGCTGTTCTTCGTGCGCCGCGAAATGGACGTTCTTCTGCAAACTGCCGAGGCCGACGTGCAATGGACCGACAGCCTCTTTGCCCTCCTTGAAGAGAAAGACCGCAATACCCGCAAGCTGCTCTACACCTTGAGCCAGACCAACGACAGCATGATATCGGCCAGCGACATCGAACGCGTCATAGCCATCGAGGACTCCATATTCACCCGCCAGCGGGTACAGCGGCGCATCATTGTCCATAAAGACACCGTGGTGACACCTCCCAAGAAGAAGACCTTCTTCCGCCGTCTGGCCGAGGCGTTCGTCCCTTCCAAACGCGACTCGGCAGTATCCGTCAAGACCACCCGCGAAGTAGCAATGGACACGGTGCTCGAAGCCTACAACCCCGCCGACTCCCTGCAACGCATCCTGCGGGCCGTGGCCAAGGAACGACGCAGCGAAAGCGTCGCCGCACAGCGCAGGAAGAACGCCCTGCAACGGCGCAACCGCCAGATCACGGCACGTATAGACAGCCTGCTGCACGGATACGAGACCGAGACCCGATTGCGGGTAGAAGCCGAAGAAAGCAGACGGCAGGCCGTGCAGCAGCGTTCGGCCAACATCATCGGAGGCATCGCCGCCGGGGCGGTGGTGCTGGCTGCCTTCTTCCTGGTGCTCATAGGCCGCGACGTGACGCGAAGCAACCGCTACCGCCGCCAACTGGAAGAGGCCCGGCAGCGTGCCGAGGAGCTGCTTGCCACCCGCGAGAAACTCATGCTGGCCATAACCCACGACTTCAAGGCACCGCTCGGCTCCATCATGGGCTACGCAGACCTGCTGGCACGGCTCTCGTCCGACGAGCGGCAACGCTTCTACATTAGCAACATGAAGACCTCTTCCGAGCACCTGCTGAAACTCGTAACCGACCTGCTCGACTTCCACCGCCTCGACCTCCACAAGACCGAGGTGCACCGCGTCAGCTTCAGGCCCGCGCAGTTGCTGGAGGAGATATCGGTCAGCTTCGAGCCTCTGACCGCCGCCAAGGGGCTGGAGTTGCGCTGCCAGATAGCCCCCGAACTCGAAGGGACGTTTGCCAGCGACCCCCTGCGCCTGCGGCAGATTATCAACAACCTGCTGTCGAACGCCGTGAAGTTTACCAGCCAAGGACACATCACCCTAAAGGCGCACACCGAGCCGGGACCGCCCGACGGCTCGCCCTCGAACCGCCTTGTGGTGTCGGTAGCCGACACCGGCCCGGGCATGGACGAAGCCGACCGCGAACGCATCTTCCACGAGTTCACCCGCCTGCCGGGAGCGCAAGGCAAGGAAGGTTTCGGGCTGGGGCTGTCCATCGTGCGCATGTTGGTGCAGTTGCTCGAAGGCGACATCCGCGTCGACAGCACACCGGGACAAGGCAGCACGTTCACCGTGCGCGTCCCTCTGCCTTCGGTACCCTTCCCACAACAACAGCCCGCCTCCGAAAATCCCGACTCTTCCACCGGCGCCCCCCCAAAGGCCATGCCGCCAACAAGCACTCTGAGCAAAGTGCTGCTCATCGACGACGACCGTATACAGCTCACCCTGACCGCCGCCATGTTGCGCCAGAACGGCATCGACAGCGTGTGCTGCCTCCAGGTGGACGAGTTGCTCGAAGCCCTGCGCACAGACACGTTCGACCTGCTGCTCACCGACGTGCAAATGCCTTCGATGAACGGTTTCGACCTGCTGAGCCTCCTGCGTGCCTCGAACATACCGCAGGCACGCACCATACCGATTATTGCCGTCACCGCCCGCAGCGACATGCAGGATGGCGACCTCACGACCCATGGCTTCGCCGGCTGCCTGCGAAAGCCCTTCACCGCTGCCGAGTTGCTGGCACTTGTGGACAATGCCGTGCCCCAGACCCGACAGCCCGCCGACACGCCCCCCCCAGACAGCCGCGACGACGAAGATGCCCCCTGCCTTGAAGCCCTTGCCGCCTTTGCGGGCAGCGATGCCGACGAGGCCAGCTCCATCCTGCACAGTTTTGCCGACGAGACCGCCCAAAGCATCGGACGCCTGCGGCAAGCCATCGCCGATGCCGACACCGCCGCACTTGCCGCGACCGCCCACAAGATGATACCCCTCTTCACCCTCTTGCGCCTGACCGCCCTCGTGGCCCTGCTGAGGCAGCTTGAGGCTGCCCGCGACCTGCCCTTTTCGCCACGACTTGCCTCGCTGGCCGACGAGGTGGCGCGCCGCGCCGAACAGGTGCTGCAGCAGACCCGCCTACGGCTACAGGCCGACACCGGCGGCAAGGCCGGGGCAGCAGAATAAGAATTGCGCGGACATGCAGCCCACGCCACATGCCCGCGCAACCCCTTTGCGACAATCATGCCTACGCCGGTTCAGGCCTCTCCCTCTCCGGCAAACTCCATGAGGTATGCCTTGACAAAACCGTCTATCTCGCCATCCATCACGCCGTTGACATCGGAGGTATGGTAGTTCGTCCGGTGGTCCTTCACGCGACGGTCGTCGAAGACGTAACTGCGTATCTGCGACCCCCACTCTATCTTCTTCTTCCCGGCCTCAATCTTGGCCTGCTCGGCCATGCGGTGCTTCATCTCCTTGTCGTAGAGCATGGAGCGCAACAGGCGCAGGGCGTTCTCGCGGTTCTTGGGCTGGTCGCGCGTCTCGGTGTTCTCTATGAGTATCTCCTCTTCCTCGCCCGTGTAAGGGTCCTTGTACTGGTAGCGCAGGCGCACGCCCGACTCCACCTTGTTGACGTTCTGCCCGCCGGCCCCGCCGCTGCGGAACGTGTCCCACGACAGGCGAGCCGGTTCGATGGTCACCTCGATGGTGTCGTCCACCAGCGGAGTGACGAATACCGAAGCGAACGATGTCATGCGCTTGCCCTGAGCGTTATAAGGAGACACCCGCACCAGGCGGTGCACGCCGTTCTCCCCCTTCAGGTAGCCATAGGCATACGGCCCGCTTATCTCGATGGTACACGTCTTGATGCCCGCCTCGTCACCCTCCTGCAAGTTGGCGATGGCCGTCTTGTAGCCGTGACGCTCGGCATAACGCAGATACATGCGCATCAGCATGTTTGCCCAGTCCTGGCTTTCGGTTCCGCCTGCTCCCGAGTTGATTTTCAGCACGCAGTCCATCTGGTCGGCCTCCTCGCGCAGCATGTTCTTCAGCTCCAGCGCTTCGACGGCCGCCAGGGCCTTGCCGTATGCCTCGTCCACTTCCTCCTCGCTCACCAGCTCGTCCTTATGGAAGTCGAAGGCCAGTTGCAGCTCGTCCGCCAGCGTCTTCACCTCGTCGTATCCTTCAATCCACTGCTGCAAGCCCTTTACCTTCTTCATCTGCGCCTCGGCAGCTTTCTGATCGTCCCAGAAGCCCGGGGCCTGCGTGCGCAGTTGCTCTTCTTCCACTTGCACCTTCTTGCCCTCGATGTCCAGATAGCGGTCCAAGGCCTCGGTGCGTTCCTTTATGTCCTTCAGTTGCTCAATGGTAATCATCAGCCTATTTATCTAAGTATTTTTGGGGTTACGCTGTATATTCTTCTCCTTCAACGTGCAAAGATATGAAAAAAAACGCATACATTTGCCGATAAGTACCCGAGCAATTCTGCCCGAAAGCCTGGCAGACTCCCCCCAAAGGGCCTCCCCACCCCTGCCGGGAGGGCAAAGGCCTGCCCCCTTGCAGGCAGAGAAGTCCCCCCGAGAGAGCACAGGTGAGCCAGCGCGGAAGCAGACCTGTGCCCTTGGCGCAGGGAAGGAAGCGGAGCGTAAAAGGAGAGGAACATTGCTGACAGACAGAAGTTTAACTACATATAAAGCATAGCTATGAACATAACCTTTAGAAGAACCGGCCTGGCCGTCCTTTTAGTGGCGGCACTGGGCCTGAGCGGTTGTACGCAGAAGTACAACTACGAGACCGTCCCCAACGACCCCCTGAAGGCGCGCATCTACACGCTGGAGAACGGGTTGAAAGTCTACATGACCGTCAACAAGGAACAACCGCGCATACAGACCTACATCGCCGTGCGCGTGGGCGGCAAGAACGACCCCGCCGAGACAACCGGCCTGGCGCACTACTTCGAACACCTCATGTTCAAGGGCACGGCAAACTACGGCACCATGAACTACGAAGCAGAGAAGCCGTTGCTCGACCAGATAGAGCAGCAGTTTGAAGTCTACCGCAAGACTACCGACGAAGCACAGCGCACGGCCATCTACCACACCATCGACAGCCTGTCCTACGAGGCCTCGAAGTATGCCATCCCCAACGAGTACGACAAGCTCATGGCCGCCATCGGAGCCAGCGGCACGAACGCCTACACCAGCTACGACGTGACCTGCTACACCGAAGACATCCCCAGCAACCAGGTGGAGAACTGGGCCAAGATACAGGCCGAACGCTTCCAGAACTGCGTCATCCGTGGCTTCCACACCGAGCTGGAGACGGTCTACGAAGAGAAGAACATGTCGCTGACCGACGACGGCAGCAAGGTCTACGAGGCCATGCTTGCCGCCCTCTTCCCGCACCACCCCTACGGAACGCAGACCGTACTGGGCACGCAGGACAACCTGAAGAACCCCTCCATCACCAACATCAAGAAGTACTTCGAGCAGTGGTACGTGCCCAACAACATGGCCGTGTGCCTCTCGGGTGACTTCGACCCCGACAAGACCATCGCCATCATCGACCGCTACTTCGGCACCATGAAGCCCAACCACGACCTGCCCGTACTGCAAAAGCAGCAAGAGCCCGAAATCACCACGCCCGTGGTGCGCGAAGTGCTGGGACACGATGCCGAAGACATCACGCTGGCCTGGCGTTTCCCCGGCGCAGCCGACAGGGATGCCGAGACGCTACAGGTGGTGTCGCAAGTGCTCTACAACGGACAGGCGGGCCTGATAGACCTCGACATCACACAGCAACAAACTGCCCAGTGGGCCTTCAGTGCCCCGGTCCTGATGAGCGACTACAGCATGCTGATGCTGAAGGCACGCCCCAAGGCCGGACAAAGCCTCGACGAGGCCAAAGACCTGCTGCTGGCCGAAGTGGCCAAGCTGCGCAACGGCGACTTCGACGAAGACATGCTGAAGGCCATCCTGAACAACCTGAAGCTCTACCAGCTCTACCAGCAAGAGGAAAACTCGGTACGCGCCGACATGTTCGTGCAGTCCTTCATCAACGGCAGCGACTGGGCCGACGAAGTGACAGCACTCGACCGCATCTCGAAACTCACCAAAGACGACATCGTAGCCTTTGCCAACAAGTATCTGAAAGATACGAACTACGCCGCCATCTATAAGCGGCAGGGCCAAGACCCCAACGAGAAGAAGATTGCCAAACCGCAGATAACCCCCATCGTGATGAACCGCGACACGGCCAGCGCATACCTGCGCGAGATACAGCAAAGCCAGGCACAACCCATCGAGCCGGTGTTCCTCGACTTCAGCAAAGACCTGGAACAGTTCACCACCTCAAGCGGTATACCCGTGCTCTACAAGCAGAACACCGACAACGACCTCTTCACGCTGGTCTACCTCTTCGACATGGGCAATGACCAGGACAAGACACTGGGAACGGCCATGAGCTACCTGGACTACCTGGGCACCAGCGACAAGACCCCCGAAGAGGTGAAGAAAGCCTTCTACGAACTGGCCTGCACTCCCTCGGCCACCCAAGGCAGCCGACGCTCCTACCTGTCGCTCAGCGGACTGAACGAGAACATGCCCGAGGCACTCGACCTTTACGAAGAACTGCTGAACGATGCGCAAGTGAACCGCGAAGCCTACGACAACCTGGTAGCCGACATTCTGAAAAGCCGTCAGGACAATAAGCTCAACCAGGCACGCAACTTCAGCAACCTGCTGATGTACGTGGCCTACGGACCCAAGAACCCGGTGACCAACATCGTGAGCGAGAACGAACTGAAGGGAATGGACCCGCAGGCCCTCGTCGACCGCATACACCGCCTGACGGAGTACAAGCACCGCATCCTCTATTACGGTCCCAGCACGAAGGAGGAACTCCTGGCCGTGCTCGACAAGGAACATGACACCCCCGACGAGCTGAAGAACGTGCCCGTGGGCAACAAGTTCAAGCTGCAACGCACCGGCGAAAGCCGAATCTACCTCGCTCCCTACGATGCCAAGAACGTCTACCTGACGCAAGTCTCGAACCGTGGTGAGGTGTACAACAGCGACATAGAGCCTTCGCGCCTGCTCTACAACGAGTACTTCGGGGGCGGCATGAACTCCATCGTCTTCCAGGAGATGCGCGAGAGCCGCAGCCTGGCCTACTCGGCATGGGCCGGACTGAACCCGCCTGCCTACAAAGACGAGGACTACTACTTCATCACACAAATATCGTCGCAGAACGACAAGCTCATCGATGCCGTCAACACCTTTAACGACATCATCAACAACATGCCGCAGAGCGAGCACGCCTTCCTGTTGGCCAAGGACGGCATGATAGCCCGCCTGCGCACCGAACGCATTACGAAGATGGACGTAATCTGGGCCTACATCAACGCCTTAGACCTGGGCGAGACCACCGACAGCCGCGCCAAGCTCTACAACGACCTGCAAGACATGACGCTGCAAGACGTGGTAGACTTCCAGCAAAAGTGGATTAAGGGCCGCACCTACAACTACGGCATATTGGGCAACAAGGCCGAACTGGACATGCAGACTTTGCAGAAAATCGCGCCCGTCGTAGAACTGAAGCAGGAGGACATCTTCGGCTACTAAGCCGCAGGGACACCCCGCCCGCGCACACAGGAAAGCCCGCCGGAAGCACAGCTTGTTTCCCGGCGGGCTTTCTTCTTCCGCTCACGCCCCGCAGCAGGCTCAGTCCTCGTACATGAGGTCTATCTCCTTCTTGTAATGCTCGTTCACCACCGCGCGACGCAGCTTCAGCGTGTTGGTCAGCTCGCCCCGCTCCATGCTGAATGGACGGGGAAGCAGCGTGAAACGCTTCACCTGCTCGTAGTGGGCAAACTGCTGCTGCAAGGTGTCGATGCGTGCCCGGTAGAGGGCCAGCACCTTGGGATGGGACAGCAGGGCGGACACGTCGTCGCCGTCGGCCACTCCCGCCAGTTGCTTCTCTACGGCGTAAGCCTTCAGGGCAGCGTAGTTGGGCACGATGAGGGCAGAGACGAACTTGCGCTGGTCGGCTATGACAGCCACCTGGTCGATGTAGCGGTCCAGCCCAAGGCGGGTCTCCAGGGCCTGAGGCGATATGTACTTGCCGTTCGAGGTCTTGAAGAGGTCCTTGATGCGCTCCGTCAGGTAGAGTACCCGCCCCCTGAGATAGCCCGCGTCGCCCGTATGGAACCAGCCGTCGGCATCGAATGCCGCCGCCGTGGCCTCGGTCTTCTTGTAGTAGCCGCGCGTGATGGTCTTGCCGCGCAGCAGTATCTCGTTGTCGGGGCCTATCTTCACCTCCAGGTCGGGCATCACCTCGCCCACCGAGCCGACCACGTAGCCACGCTCGGGGAAACAAGACACCGTGGCCGTGGACTCCGTGAGCCCGTAGCCCACCACCATGTTGATGCCTACGGAGTGGGCAAACTCGCATATCTCGTCGGACACAGCCGCCCCCGCCGTAGGGAAGATGCGCCCGCGCTCGATGCCTATCGTCTGCTTCAGCAGGGCAAACACCGTATGCTCGTAGAACTTGTAGCGCAGGTGCAGCCACAAGGGCGGACGCTTGCCCAGACGGACGTAGGACAGATTGTGCTCGCGCCCCACGCGGATGGCATCCTCCATCATGCGGCGGCGCACGCCCGACTCCTGCGCCATGCGCTCCTGCACGCCCTGGTACACCTTCTCCCAAAAGCGGGGAACGCTGCTCATCACCGTAGGGCGCACCTCCTTCAGCGCCTGCTGCACGTCGGTGGGCCTCAGGTTGACGCACACCCGCGCCCCGCGCTCCAGGCAGACGTACGTCCAGCCGCGCTCGAAGACGTGCGTCAGGGGCAGGAAGCACAGCGAAACGTCCTGGTCCGTCAGACCGGGGATGCGCAACTCGTGCGTGCGAAATGCCTCCATGTAGTTACTGTGGGCCAAAGGCACTCCCTTGGGCTCGCCCGTGGTGCCCGAGGTATAGAGAATGTCGGCCACGTCGTCCGCCCCCACCTCGGCCGTGCGCCGCTCCACCTCGGCCTGACGGGGAAGCCCTGCGCCCAGCTTCAGGAAGTCGTCGAAATAGACCGACGTGACATCGCGCGGGTCGCGCACCACGCTGCGGTCGAAGATGATGAGGCGCAGCAGCGAGTGGCACATGCCCAGCACCCGGAAGGCGGCATCGTACTGAAACTGCTCGCCCACGAACAGAAATCGCAGTTGCGAGTCGTTGACGATGTAGCGCACCTGCTCGGGCGAGCTGGTGGCGTAGAGCGGGATGGCCACCGCCCGCACGGCGTAGGCGGCGAAACTGACGTACAGGCACTCGGGCTTGTTCTGCGAGAACATGCCTACATTCTCCTGCACCTCCACGCCCAGCTCCAGCAGGGCGTTGGCAACCTGGCGCACGGCGGCGGCGAACTGGTTCCACGTCACCGGCAACCACTGTGCACGCTCGTAGTCGCGATACTCCAAGGCAACCTTGTCGCCATACTTCTCGGCCTGGCGACGGACCAATACCGACAAATGATGATAAGCCATAAGCAATCGTTTTTAGGTTAACGTTTGGCGCGAACACAGCCCGCCGTGGGCGGCTCACCCGTCACAAAGGTAAGGAAATAAAACGCACCCGCCGCTGTTTTGGGGCAGAAAATAGCGGCGGGCCACATCGTCCCGCACCGCCACAGGGGCACAGGTCTGCTCCCGAGGGGGCGCACCTGTCCTCCCGAGCGGACACAGGCGTGCCACCCGGCGGGCACACCTGTGCCCCCGAAGGCCCCTGCCGCAGGCCGGGACGGAGAAGCGGACAAGGCCGCAGGCCGCACAGGGCCAGCCCCTGCGAGGCAGCAAAGAACCGACAAACAATCCAACAAAAAAAGCGGAGAAAGGTTTCTATTTCTCACAAACATCCGTATCTTTACAAAACAGCCGTTCATGCATCGTCCTGCCGGGAGGACACGTGGCGGGCTATCGCCCCGAAGCCGAACGAGGGGAAAGACAAAGAAAAGGAACAAAGTTCTAACAACTATATCACTATGAGACACATTCTATTCATCATCGCATTGCTGACCGCCGCCCTGCCGCAGCTATGCGTACACGCCCAGAAGCCGAAAGACATACGCGCAGGCGTGACGGCGGGCGTGAACATCAGCCACCTAAGCAAAGGCAAACAGGAAAACTACATCGGGGCACACGTTGGAATAAAGGGTGAGGCCGGATTACCCTCAGTAGCCAAAGGACTATACTTGGATTTTGGCTTGCAATTCACCATGAAAGGAGGAGTGAATCGGATAACCCTCGAAAGGAACGGCCATAAATACACCCACGAAATACCTACGGGCGACTATCGGCTCTACTATATGGAAATCCCTGTGCGGGTGGGTTACCGCTTCAACCTTACAAAGAGACTGAACTTGCTCGTAACAGCCGGACCTTACGTCAGCTTGGGCATAGTAGGAAAGCAACGTGTGACGTTCACGAGTGACCAGCTCACGGAAATCACTCCAGAGATGTTGAACTCCATCGCAGGACTTATTGAAGATTACTACCTATATGACAACGTAGACCCCTTCAAGAACACCCACACAGGAACGCGAATAGACCTTGGCTTAGGAGCCAAGGTCGGGCTGGAAATAGACAACCATTTTCAGATTTTGGGCGGATACGACCACGGTCTAATAGGCTTCCAACGCGAGGCCAAGCTAAAGAACCGCAACTTTACAGTGTCACTGGCCTATATGTTCTAAGACATTAAGGCATCTGAGATGCCGTCAGCGTGCCAGCCAAGGCTCGGGGTTGAGCTTGTCGCGCTCGCGACGCAGCTGGAAGTGGAGGACGGTGCGCCCCCCGTTGGCCGTGTCGGAGAACACCTCGCCAAGCGGCTGTCGGGTGCAGACCTCCTCGTCGGCCTTCACCCACACGGAAGAGAGGTTGCAATAGACGGAGATGTAGGCCCCGTGGCGCACCAGCACGTTGAACAGGCCGTTGAGCTGGAAGACGGCGGCCACGCGGCCATTGAACACGGCACGCGCCTGCGCCCCCGGTCGGCCTTGGATGTCTATGCCCTTGTTGTCAAGGCGCACGCCACGCAGGCCCTGCACGTTGTACTGGCCGAAGCGGCCCACGATGATGCTGGTCCCGGTGATGGGCATGGGCAGGCGGCCACGGTTGGATGCAAACGAGCCGCTGAGCCGCTGCTCGGCAACCGAGACTGCTTCCGAAGCGGGAGTGGCAGCCTTGGCCGGGGCATCCGCCGTGGCAGCCTTCTTGCGGCGGGCCTCTTCGGCGGCTTTGCGCCGCGCCTCTTCCTCGGCCCGTTTGCGGGCTTTCTCCAGTTCTGCGGCCACGATGCGGTCGATGCGGGCATTCAGCTCGTCGGCCTCGCGCCGCTTGCGCGCGACGAGCTTTTGCAGGCTCTGCTGCCGCTGGCGCAGAGAGGCCACGATTTGCTGCTGGGCCTGCTCCTGCCGTTGCAGGCGGGCCATCTCGGCCTCGCGCTCCTTCAGCAGCCCCTGCTTGGCGGCCTTCACCTGGGCCAGCTCGTCTTGCTTGGCCCGCACGCGGTCGCGCTGCTGCATGATGCCCTCCCCCTTGCGCCGCTGGTAGTCGGCATACTGGCGCACGTAGCGCAGGCGGCGGTACATCTGGTCGAGGGTGGAGGCCGAAAGGATGAACAGCAGCTTCTCTTCCACAGTGCGGTTCTTGTAGAGGTAGCGCAGGGAGGCTTTGTAGTTGTCGCGCTTGCGCTGCAACTCGGCCTGCAGGGCGGCCACCTGGCGGGACAGGCGGTCTTGCTCGCGGGCAATGGTGTCCAAGTCGCGACCGATGGCTGCCACGTAGCGTTTGCGCTCCGCTATCTGCGCCGTGAGCGATGCCAGCGCGTCCAGCTGGCTGCCTACGTCGCGGCGGGTAGAGTCGAGCAGGCTCTCGGTCTCGCTTATCTGCCGTTGCAGGAGGCCCCGCTTGTCTTTCAGTTCTTGTATGAGGGGATTGGAGGGTGTCTGCCCCCACACGAAGAGCAGGCAAGGAAGAAAAGCCAGGAAGAGGAGGAGTCGTTTCATAGGCTGGAAAGCATTTCGAGCAGTTCGTCGACGGAAGCAGCCTTGTAGCGTGCCGAGAGCCTGGTTGGGGAGAGACTGAAGGGCGTAGTGGAAAAGTCGTAGAGCCTGATGTTGCCCTTATCGAGCACGGAAAGGCCCAGTTCGCTGCCCGTCAGCGTAGCCTCGTCTCCCGCCCGGGCGGCAGCGAAAAGCATCTGCTCCAGCCTGTAGAAATCGACCGGACGGCGCAACGAACTGGCCACCTCGGCAAAACGTGCATGCACGTAGCGGCGACCCACACGGTCGACCAGCAACAGGCTGTCGGGGGTCAACTCGATACGTGCCACCTCGGCCCGTACCAAGGGCGCGTGGAAGGACAGCACCAGCCGCTCGCCGCTGCGCAGTTTCATGGTGCCGCCCACCGTGAGGACGGCACCGTTGGACGGCACCGCCAGCTGGAGTTTCGAGGAAAGGCACGGAACGCCGTCGGTAGGCAAGACCGCCTCTCTCCCCGTCCGGCATGAAACCACAACCAGTACAAGCACACACAGCCACAAGGGATGCCACAGCGAGAGGACTCTTCTGCTTGTCGTCATGAAGGAAGGTTAGTTTTCCGGTTTATAGGGGATGTATTTTCGTTCTTTAATCTTTTGCTGCAATACCGCCGACCCGCCGCCCAGTTGCAGGGCTCTCTGCCACAGCTCGACCGCACGGGCTTCGTCGCCCACCTTATAGTAAATGTCTCCCCCGTGTTCGACGATGACCGCACTTTGCATCCCTTCTTCGGTCTTCAAGGCGTTGTCTATGTACAACTGAGCCTCAGAGTAATTACCCTTCACAAAGAGTATCCACGCATACGTGTCCAGATAGGTCGCGTTGTCGGGGCTGGCCTTGACCGTGCGGTAGCTCATTTCTTCGGCCTTGTCCAGGTCGCCCCCTTCTACTGAGATGTAATAGGCGTAGTTGTTCAACGCGCCTATGTTGTCGGGCTTGTAGACGAGGGCGGAGTCGTAAGCGGCATAGGCTTCGGCCGTCATGCGCTTAGTATAGTAAACATCGCCAAGAATGGAGTAGAGGTCGGAAACAAGTGCTTTGTCACTTTTCTCGTCGACATGGCTCACGGCACGGCGGCACACATCCAGCACATCATCAGTCCTGTCGTCGTGATTGTAGGCTATAGCAAGATAAAGATAGAACTCCAGCCGGTCGGGATTGGACTCCACTCCCCCCTCGCACAGACTGGTGACCTGGGCGTAGTCCTCTCTACGCACGGCATTGTCAAGCAGCATGAGGCGGGCGGCGGTATTGGTCGGCTCAATGTCAAGCACTTTGGCAAGCACGGGCAGGGCCTGCTGTCCCAATCCTTTGGAATAGAGATATTGCGCATAGAGCATGGGCAGCTGCGGGTCGTCCGGCTCCTGCTCCATGATGCGGTCAAAGAGACTGATGACCCGGGTGGTATCGCCGCCCTCTTGCTCGTTCTTCACGATGAACTCGCGCATAACGTCCAGCTTGGCATCGGGCGATACCTTGCGATTGAACAGCAGTTGGTCCATCTGGCGGTTGTACAAGTCTTCCTGCCCCGTCTCTTCGTAGTAGGCCAGAAGGGAGTAAAGAGCCATCACGTTGTCGGGTTCCTCCGCCAGCACGTCCTGATAGATGTTGTAAGCCTGTTTCTCCTTACCGTTCTGCATGTAGAGGTTGCCCAACAGCACACGGTAGCGCATGTCCTGAGGATATTCCTTTACCAAGCTCTCCATCTCGGCAAAGGCTTTCTTACTGTCGCCGTTCCGCAGGTAGATCCGAAACTTTTCCATGCTCACCTGTTCGCTCTTCCCCGTCCGTTGCTCTATACGGTTAAGGGTGGAAAGTTGCTTTTCGATGTTGTCTTCCTTATTATAGAGTTGCAGCAGCACGTAGAGGGTCTCCAGCTTGGCGGGAAAACGCGTGGACATGTCTTCAAGCAGGGCCGCCGCCTTCTCCTCCTGCCCGGTCTGCAAATAGAGGTTAGCCAGTCCCTGACTGTACCAGTAGTTGTCGGGCGCGTTGCGCACGGCAGTCTCCAGGGCAGCCTGGCTTTTTCCCGTCATCTTAAGCATGAGGTAGAACTGGGCAGCCTCGTAGAGTGCCGAAGGGGCTTCAGGATCGATGCTAAGGCAGTGTTGCACCATTTCGTAGGCAGCATCGTACTGTTGCTTCAGCTTCAGCCGTATGGCCTCCAGATAATAATAGTCATAACGCCTCTGCTGCTCCTCTGTTTGGCAGCAGACGAGCGATGTGTCCGCCTCCACCGGCCTGTTGCCCCACAGCGTGCCGCCCAAGAACAGGAAAGCCAATGCAAGTATCGTCGTTTTTCTCATAACAGTCTGTCTACGCAAAATAAAAGTTCAGCGCCATCCCCGGAAGGGAAGAAGCGGCATCACACGCCCGTGTGGCCAAAGCCGCCCGCACCACGCTCCGTATCGTCAAGCGCCTCCACTTCCTGCCATTCCACCCGGGCGTGACGGGCCACCACCAGTTGCGCTATCCGTTCGCCATCCTCCACCACGAAAGGCTCGGAGGAGAGATTGACCAGTATCACCTGTAGCTCGCCCCGATAGTCGGCATCCACCGTCCCGGGCGAATTGAGCACCGTGATGCCCTTCTTCAGGGCCAGTCCGCTGCGGGGACGCACCTGCGCCTCGTAGCCCGCAGGGAGGGCCAGAAACAGGCCCGTGGGTATCAGGCAACGGCCCAACGGCGGAATGGATACGGGCGACGGTACGTTGGCCCGCAGGTCCATGCCTGCCGACAGTGGAGTGGCATAGGCCGGCAAGGGGTGACGGGAACGGTTGATTATTCGCACGGGTATCCTCTGGGAGTATTCTTTCTCTGGATTATTCACAGCCTACTTGTCTATTGTTTTATTTAACGGGCGAAAGTACGGCTTTTGCACCAAATAGTCATACTTTTGCAGTTAAATAATGAGAAAGAAGCAAACCTATGGACTGGCACACCCTTATCTCCTCCAAGCGCTTCGGCCTGGAAGAGTTTCACAACAAGCATAAAGAGAACCGGACGGAGTTCCAGCGCGACTACGACCGGCTCATCTTCTCGGCCCCCTTCCGCCGTCTACAGAACAAGACGCAGGTCTTCCCTCTTCCCGGCAGCATCTTTGTTCACAACCGCCTGACGCACAGCCTGGAAGTATCGTGCGTAGGCCGTTCGCTCGGCAACGCGGCGAGCACTGCCCTGCTGCGCCTCCACCCCGAGCTGGCCGACACTGGCCTGAACGAAATCGGGTCCATCGTTTCCGCCGCCTGCCTGGCCCACGACTTAGGCAACCCGCCCTTCGGGCACTCGGGCGAGCGAGCCATCTCCACGTTCTTTTCCGAAGGCGAAGGTCTGCCTCTCCGCCCCTTGCTCAACGCCGCCCAATGGGAAGACCTCACCCACTTCGAGGGAAACGCCAACGCCTTCCGCCTCCTCACCCACCAGTTTGAAGGCCGCCGCCGTGGCGGCTTCGTCCTTACCTACCCCACCTTGGCCAGCATCGTGAAGTACCCCTACTCCTCGCGCCTGGCCGGGGGCAAATCCAAGTTCGGTTTCTTCACGACCGAGGAAGACAGCTTCCGGCGCATTGCCGACGAACTGGGGATGCTGAAGCTGCAAGACTCCCCCTTGCGCTACGCCCGTCACCCGCTGGTCTACCTGGTCGAGGCAGCCGACGACATCTGTTATCAGCTTATGGACATCGAGGATGCCCACAAGCTGAAGCTGCTCACCCGGGCCGAGACACAGGAACTGCTCTTCGGTTACTTCGATGACGACCGCCGGGCACACATGGAGCGGACGCTCCGCATCGTGAGCGATGCCAACGAGCAAATAGCCTACCTGCGCTCGTGCGCCGTGGGCCTGCTGGTGGACGAATGCACCCGTGTCTTTGTGGAAAACGAAAAGAAAATACTCGACGGCCGGTTCGAGGGAACCCTCATCGGGAACATGGCTCCCCGTCCCGCCCAGGCCTACCGCCACTGCGCCAGCGTCTCGGCCGAGAAGATATACCGCTCACGCGACGTGCTTGACATCGAGCTGGCCGGTTTCCGCATCATCAGCACTCTGCTGCACCTCATGATAGAAGCCGTGCGCTCGCCCCAGAAGGCTTATTCGCAACTGCTCATCGACCGCGTGTCCAGCCAGTACAACATCCGTTCGACCGACCCCTATGAGCAGATACAGGCCGTGATAGACTACGTGTCGGGCATGACCGATGTCTTTGCCCTCGACCTCTACCGCAAGATTGACGGCAACCGCCTGCCCGCCGTCTGACGCGGCGGCACCCCAGCCGCCGCCCGCACCGCCTCCGCGTCTGCAATCCCTCCACGCCTGTCCTATTCCCGTCCGGGATAGAACAGCTTGTTGAAGGCCCACTGTCCGGCGTCCGGCTCGTTCTCTATGTAGGACTGTATGTGCCGTATGCGCTTCTCGGCCAGTATCTCGTCCACCGCGATGAGGATACCTGTCTCCTCCACGTCGCCAAATTCGTAGTTGACCGCCGTGCCAAACATCCGCATCGTGGGGCTGAGACTCATGTAGGCATTCACCAGTGGCGGAATGTTGTAGCCCAGCTTGCGTATCTCCCCGTTCAGAATGCGGTAATCCTCCTTGAACGAGTCCTTGCAGAACAGGGCGGCTAGTTCCCCTTCGTCGGTCTCCAGGGCCACCGGCTGCATGGGCGTTACCAGCCCTTCGCGGTCGGCAAAGTGCTTTTTCAGGAAATAGAGTATCATGTCGCGCCCACGACGGTTGTAGTTGGGATACATCGTTACCTTCCCGAAGAAGTACTTCATGTCGGGTATGATGACCGTCAACGCTCCCAGCCCGTCCCACAGGTTGTCCAGCGCGAACAGTCCCTTGCTGCCCGCCCGCGTCGACTGGTACTCCAGCGTCACAAACGAGCGGCCCAGTTCCACCGTACGGGGCAGATAGTCGCGCAGGAACGTCTCCGAGTAGTGGAACATGTGCGACGTTGCCAGCATGGGCACCCCCTTCTCGTCCAGGCGGACATCCGTGCCCAGAATGTAGCGGTAGCCGCCCAGAATCTCCTCGGCCTCGGGGTTCCACACGATGAGTTGTTTGTAAGGATGCTCCATTGTGTCGTACTCGTCGATGTCCACCTCCAGGCCCGTTCCCCCGCCCGCCGAGCGGAAAGCAATCTCGCGCAAGCGTCCTATCTCGCGCATGGTATTGGGCGAGTCCTGCGCCGTCACGATGTATATCTGGTTGTTGCTTTTGTTGGTCATGCGCAGGCGTTTCTCTTCCGTAAGCTCCGCTTTCAGCAGGTCCTTACGCACGGGGTCGATAATCTTTTCCATATAAGTGTTCGTAGACTGTAGTCAGATTTTCAATTGTTTGTTAGTAGAATAGGGTCGGCCTCCCGCAGCCGTCGGTCCGGCTGCCGTGCCGACGGCCTCACAGGCTGTACACGATGTCCTTCACGTACTGTGCCCACTGCGCCGGTGTGCGCGAGCGGTCGAACGTCTGCCACGGTATAGGCTTTCCTATCGTCACGCGGAAGGTCTTGTGCCGGTTCTTCAGCATCTCGTCGGCCAGGTAGAGCATGGCGATGTTGAACTTCAGCCCCAGAGCCTTGCACACGTTGGCCAGCCGGTAGAAGAAGTCCGAGTTGCGCCCCTCGAAGTGTATGGGCACCACGTCGCGCCGGGTCTCCACGCTCTTCACCACAAAAGTCTTTTTCCACTCCAGGTCGCGTATCACGCCCCCCTGCCGCCGCGAGCACAGCCCGGCGGGGAACATGATAATCTGGTTGTCCGAGCGGAAGCCCGCCTCCACCATGCGCGGAAAGTCCTTGGCCTGGCGGCCCGTCTTGTTGATGGGGATGCACAGCGGGGCCAGCCCGTGCAGGTTCATCAGCAGGTCGTTCACCAGGTATTTCACCCGCCCGTCGTAGTGTCTCCCCAGCACGTAGCCCAGTGCCAGCCCGTCCTGTCCGCCCAGCGGATGATTGGAGACGAAGGTACACAGGCGACCGTCGCCCGGCAGGTTTTCCTCGCCGTGCACGTCGAGCCGTGCGTCCAGAAAGTCCAGACTGGCCTTGAGGAAGTCCACCCCAACCTTGTCGCGCGACTCGCGCAAGAAAACGTTCAGTTCGTCCTGATGGACAATGCGTTTCAGGTACGCCACCACGAAACGGGGAATGTACTTCGCCTTCCCGGGTGCCTTTTCGCGCAGTATCTTGTCCACGTCGATCAGGAATAAAGAATCGTCAGCCATTCTTCATGCAAATGAATAATATCCGCGCAAAATTAACGCATCTTTTCGGATATAAGCAAGATTTTGCCCGAAAACTGCCCTCCCGACCAACAAAAAGCACTGCCGGGGGCGCAAAACCCTGTCGCGCCGCCCCGCCCGGCCCTCCTCCGCACACCCTCGCCGGTGCCCCGACCGCTCCCCGCACGCCCGCTCCTCCGACCTTCCCGGGGCACCCCTCCGGGGGCACACCTTCGCCCCCGCGCAAGCACAGGTCTGCCTGCCTGCTGGCTCAGGTCCGCCACCGGGCGGGCGTACCTGTGCCCTCCGACTGCCTTTCCCGATGCCGTCCGCAGGACACCCGACAACGACATTCTCGCATATGCAAGAAAAATAATTTCGTTTTTCTTTGCCAGCCCGCTTTTTTTTGTATTTTTGTAACCGGAAATTCCCGTTCCGCTCTTCCCGGCAACGCACGCCTGCACACGGGCGAGAGCGGGCGTGGACACAAGTCTAACTATAATCTATCAGTACTATGAGACAAAAAACTCTCTTCCCATCCCTCGTCGCCCTGCTGTGCCTCGTCACGGCCTGCAGCGACACAGACGACGGCGCATCCGCGCCGGAGGCCACCGGCATAAAGTTGTCGGTCGAGACGATAACCTTCAGCGACGACGCTCTGTCGCAGAGCATCGCTGTGAACAGCGGGACCGACCCGTGGTGCATCACCGCCGTGGCTACCGACGACAACAAGACCCTGCTGAGCGAGGCCGAACAAGAGGCCATGCGCGGCGGCGAACCTTTTGAGCGCACGTTCCAGTGGCTCACCGTGGCCGTGGAGGACAACACCATCCGCCTCGACGCTGACGAAAGCGGCTTCTCGGCCCACACCTTCAGCATCGAGCTATCGTCCGCCAACGGCGCGGCACGCATCAACGGCAGCCAGGCCGCAAAGACGGACGACAGCCCCATCGTAGCCAACCCGGCCCGCGTCGAACTGTACTTCAAGCCCGACACGGCCACCGTCGAGACGGGCAAGGACACGTGGTGGGTGGCCGCCGTCACCATAGAGGGCCTGGACATCCAGCTCTACGACAGCATAGCCGGAGGGGAAATCCTGCGCCCGCAAAGCAGAGACTTCAACCGCACCTTCGACTGGCTCACCGTCCGGGTGGACGGCACCCGCCTGGTGCTGATAGCGCAGGAGAACGAAGACATCGCGCCACGCCACTTCTCCGTAGTGCTGAGCACGGGCAGCCAGGAGTGTGAGATAACGGGCACGCAAGATGTCATGCCCTCGGGCTACGTGGAGAACAACGACGGAAACATAGAAGCCACGCCGGACTACGTGGAGTTCCCGCCCGAAGGCGGAACGCTGCGGGTGGAGGCCGCCCAATCGGGTTGGTGGTTCCAGGACATTCTGGTCGACGGCGAGTATCAAGACCTGGGCCTCACCCAGCAAAGTGCCAAGGACCAGCTGACAAAGTACAGGCAGTACAAGCGGACCTTCGACTGGCTGACGGTCGAACTGGACAGCTTCGACCTGCTCCTGACCGCCCAGCCCAACACGACGGGCAGTGAGCGCACCTTTGAAATCTTGCTCGACAACTACTTCGAGAAAGGCCGCATAACGGGCCTGCAACTGGCGCAATAGCCCGCCGGGACCACCCTGCGGGCCATTTGCCCCACAACCCCGCTTCCCCCGGGGCACTCCTCCGGGGGCACACCTTCGCCCCCGCGCAAGCACAAGTCTGCCCGCCACCGGGCACAGGTCCGCCACCGGGCGGGCGCACTTGTGCCAGCGCGGGGGCTTCCGCATACGTCCGCCGACGCAAAGAGACGCAAATCCGCAGGCGTTCTTTTTGGAGCGAGCCGCCGCAAGTGTGTATCTTTGCACGCCATGAGACACGCGCTGCACATAGCCTGCCTGCTGGCCGCCGTCGCCACGCTGCTGACGGCCTGCCGCCACTACCGCTATCCGCCCGACCTGCTGCGGGCCGACAGCCTGTGTGCCTCCGTGCCCGACTCGGCCCTCGCCCTGCTCCACCGTCTGCGCGGCGACACCGCCGGGTGGCCGCTCCACGCGCGTATGCGCTACCGCCTTGTCTGCGTCAAGGCCACCGACAAGGCCGACCGTCCCCTCACCACCGACAGCGTCCTGCTGCCCGCCCTGCGCTACTACGCCTACGCCCACGGCGACCCGGCCTGCCTGCCCGAGGCCCTCTACTACGGCGGGCGCGTCTACCGCGAACTGGGCGATGCCGACCTGGCGCAAACTTGCCTCGACCGCGCCGCGACGGCCCTGCCCGACGGCGCGGACGACGGCCTGAAGAGCAACGTCTACAGCCAGCTGGGGCAGCTCTTCGTGGAGCAGGACATGTATCCCGAGGCCCGGGCCGCGTTCCGCGCTTCGCTGGCGTGCGACCTGCGCACGGGCGACAGCCTCAAGCTGGTCTTTGCCTACCGCGACATAGCCTTCTGCTTCCGCAGCGAGGAGCAGACCGACTCGGCCCGCCACTACTACGACCGCGCCCGCCAGGTGGCCCGCCTCATGGGAGGCGGCTATGCCCTGCGCGTGGTGCAGGTGCAGCGGGCGGGCTTCCTGCTACAGACCGGACAGACCGACTCGGCCTGGACCGCGCTGCGTCCCTACTTCCACCCCGCCCGGCCCGGCAAGCCCTTCCCGGCCAGCATCTTCATCATCGCCTCCAAGCTCTATTGGGCCGCCGGGCAGGCCGACTCGGCCATCTATTGCGCCCGGGCAGTGCTGGGCCACGGCACTCTCTACGCCCGCCGCGATGCCTACCGGCTGCTGGGCAGCTACGCGGCATCGGGCAACGACAAAGCGGAGCTGGAGCAGTTCTGGCAAGGCTACATCCGCTGCGCCGACTCCATCCGCCAGACCATCGCCACCGAGAGCCTCCGCAAGGCCAACGCCATAGGCGACATCGAGCGGCACCGCGCCGAGAACCGTCGGCTGAAGGCCCTCCTGGGCCGCAACCAGCTGCTGTCGTGGGCACTGGCCTGCGGCATTGCCGCCACAAGCCTGTGGGCCGTCGTCCTGTGGCGGCGCGGCAGGCGCAGGCGGCAGACCCGCCCCATGCCAGCCAGCACCCCCGGCGGTGCGGCCACGCCCATGCCCGCCACGCCCCACACGCCTGCCGCCACGCCGCCGCCCGACGTGCCGGCACAGGCCGCTCCGTCAACCGCAGCCCACGAGCACGACCTACGCCTCCGCACCTCGCCCGTCTACCAGGCGGCTAAGCAGGCCGCCTCGCAAGGCAAGCCCCTCCCGCCCGACAAGCAGGACGAGCTGCAACGCGCCCTGGCCGAGACCTACGCCCGCTGCGCCGCCGTGCTGGCCGACCGCTACTCCGTGCGCGACGACAAGCTCTACCTGTGCCTCCTGCTGAAGGCCCGCTTCACGCTGGACGAGATTGCCGCCCTCCGCTGCGTCAATCCCGGCTCGGTGCGCATGTCGTTCAAGCGGCTCAGCAAGAAGATGTGGCCCGCCGACGGCACCTACACCAAGCTAAAAGAGCTTATCTACTCGCTGTAGCACCGCGCCAGCCTGTCTCCTCCGCCCGTCCTCCCCACCCGCTCCCGGCCAACACACCTGTACCCCCTCGCGGGCGCACCTGTCCCCCGCCGCTGGCACTCCTCTGCCCGCCAACGGACACACCTGCGCCCCCTTGTCCCCCTTCGGGACAAGCCCCGCAGCCCCTTCCAAGCCCCCTCGTGTACCATTCCTGTACCACCCGACAGGCAAATGTACCAAAAATGTACCACGCAGAAACTTGCAGGAACCGGGGACGGGAGGCTAATTTTGCGGAAAACCTCCGGGCCGGAAGGGCGCAGGAAGCCCCCGCCGCACAGGTATCCCGGCGCAGAGGATTGCCCAACCACAGTATGTTCAATCTTAATAAACTCATCGCCTATGAAAACCCGATTGCTATTCACCGCCTGCGCCCTCGCCCTTACCACGCAAGTCCTCGGCCAAGACGGCCTGTATGCCTATACAAGGGTGCTGCAAGGAGATGGCTACGCATACAAGTGTGATGTACCAAAATACAAACTCGTAACTCTGTACAACATCAAAAACGAGCGCACTTACCTGTACTGTATGGACAAACGGACAGGGAAAGTGTACAGCCCCAAATGGGGAGACCCATACCTGATAGAGCCGGAAGAATGGATACTGCCAACCTGTTATTCCATCGTAAACCAGGCATTCTCCCCGGAAACAAAGGCAAAGGACGGGCAGCGCCTTTTAGGCATAACTCTATATATAGATCCTTTAAAAGGCAATGTTATGGAAGTAAGATTCCGATTTTTATCCGACCCAGAATCCATATTTTGGGATGTACCAACAACTGTGTTCCGAAACATGGAGTTGGAGTTCAAAAAGCTAAAGTTCAAAGTAACGGAAGAGGCACAGAACCTGAACCATGTACTATTCAGCTGGGACCAGGACCCGAGCGAAACCATCAAGTACACCCTTCCGTCCACACCGCTTAACCCCGGAGGAAGCATCGGCGGAGACGGAGGCCCGGCTACCGACTGGGAGGACGGGACGGCACCAACCCCTCACTTTACCGGTGCGGCTCCTACCGGACAGGAGGAGGAAAGCGAAGGAAGCAATGGCGACGGCGAAGGGCTGGAGACGGACACCGTACCGAAAACGCTCCCTTAAACCAGACTGAAAAGCAACGGTCTACAGATGCTTAAAGAGCCGTAATCCACGCCCCTGCGGGAGCAAACCTGTGCCAGCGGACGGGCGCACCTGTCCCCCTCCGCTGGCACTCCTTCGTCCGCCAACGGGCACACCAGCGCCCCCTTGCCCCCTTTGGGGCAAGCCCCGCAACCCCTTCCAAGCCCCTCGTGTACCATTCCTGTACCACCCGGAAGGCAAATGTACCAAAAATGTACCACGCAGAAACTTGCAGAAACCGGGGACAGGAGGCTAATTTTGCGGAAAACCTCCGGGCCGGAAGGGCGCAGGAAGCCCCCGCCGCACAGGTATCCCGGCACAGAGGATTGCCCAACCACAGTATGTTCAATCTTAATAAACTCATCGCCTATGAAAACCCGATTACTATTCACCGCCTGCGCCCTCGCCCTTACCACGCAAGTCCTCGGCCAAGACGGCCTGTACACCCGCACAAGGGTGCTGCAAGAGGAGGGCTACACGTACAAGTGCGACGTGACATCCTACGGATTAGTAACTCTGTACAACACCACGAACAAGTTAACATATCAATACTGTAGAGACAACAGAACAGGGAAGGCATATAGCCACAAATGGGGTTCCCCGGACATAATGGAATACGAAGATTGGGTCTGGCCGACGTGCTACTCCATCGTCAACAAGGCTTTTACCCCGGAGATGAAGGCCCAAGAAGGTTCCTTGCGCGAACTAATCATTACGCTATGCATAAACTCCCTGTCCGGGAATGTCATGGAAGTAAGATACAAGTTCCTGTCAAGCCCGGACTGCATATTCCAAAACGTACCGATATCCGTCTTCCGAACTATGGAGTTAGAGTTCAAAAAGCTCAAATTCAAAGTGACGGAAGAAGCACGAAACCTGAACCATGTTCTATTGGTATGGAGCCAAGACCCGAGCGTAACCATCAAGTACACCCTTCCGTCCACACCGCTTAACCCCGGAGGAAGCATCGGCGGAGACGGAGGCCCGGCTACCGACTGGGAGGACGGGACGGCACCAACCCCTCACTTTACCGGTGCGGCTCCTACCGGACAGGAGGAGGAAAGCGAAGGAAGCAATGGCGACGGCGAAGGGCTGGAGACGGACACCGTACCGAAAACGCTCCCTTAAACCCACCTGAAAAACAACGGTCTACAGGCACTTAGAGCACCGTAGGCCATGCCCCTGCGGGAGCAAACCTGTGCCAGCGGACGGGCGCACCTGTCCCCCGCCGCTGGCACTCCTTCGCCCGCCAGCGGGCACACCTGCGCCACCTTGTCCCCCTTCGGGACAAGTGCCGCAGCCCCTTCCACGCCGCCTGCACAAACTTTCCGAAACAGAGAAGGCGCCCAACCACAGAATGTTCAACCCGAACAAATTACCCGAACTATGAAATCACTTTGATCCCTAACGACCGATTTGGAATAAAAAAACGGAGCTTTTGCTTGCAAAGCTCCCACATTTACGTTTACTTTGTTGGTGTTAAACTTAAAAAAGCAACAACTATGGCAAAAAGCAGCACAGCGGCGCAGAAAAGAAAAGCCCGCAGAAAGAAAGAAGAAGAACAAGGGAAAAAGGTTGTGTGGACCATCATCATCGTGGCTCTCATCCTGATGTTGGTAATGATTTTCGGCTACTCGGCCTGGTAAGACACGCACACACACCGCCATGCCACAAGAGATAGAACGCAAATTCCTCGTCGGCGGAGCATACAAGCAACTGGCCGCCAAGAGCAGCCGCATCGTGCAGGGCTACATCTGCAGCGCACGGGGACGGACGGTGCGCGTCAGGATACGCGACGGACGGGGATACCTCACCATAAAAGGCCCCTCGGACGACGAGGGCCTGAGCCGCTACGAGTGGGAACGCGAACTGCCCGTGCAGGAGGCCGAGGAACTGATGCGCCTATGCGAGCCGGGCGTGGTGGACAAGACGCGCCACCTGGTGCCCTGGGGCGGGCACACGTTTGAAGTGGACGAGTTTCACGGCGACAACGAGGGGCTGACGGTGGCCGAGGTAGAGCTGTCAAGCCCCGACGAGCCCTTCGAGCGGCCCCCTTTCCTGGGGCCGGAGGTGACGGGCGACCGCCGCTACTACAACTCGCAACTGCGCATACACCCCTACAAGGACTGGAACCACCGCCCGGGCGAGAACGGAACACCCGGCCCCGAAGGCTGAGCACGACAGCCCGCCTCTGGCCCCGACAGCAACCACACACACTGCTATGGACGCACTATACCAATACCTGCCGCGCGAACTGGTGAGCTTCCTGCTGGTCACCGTGTTTTCGCTGCTCATCGGCCTGTCGCAACGGCGCATCAGCCTGAAGCGCGAGGGCGAGGGCACCCTCTTCGGCACCGACCGCACCTTTACCTTCATCGGCATCCTGGGTTACCTACTCTACACGCTCGACCCTGCGGACTACCGCCTCTTCATGGGCGGAGGAGCGGTGCTGGGACTGCTGCTGGCCCTGAACTACTACGTGAAGCAGGCTCAGTTCCATGTCTTCGGGGTGACGACCATCGTCATCGCCCTCATCACCTATTGCCTGGCCCCCATCGTCATCACCCAGCCGTCGTGGTTCGCGGTGATGGTGGTGGTGACGGTGCTGCTGCTGGCCGAGCTGAAGCACACCTTCACCGAGCTGGCCCAACGCATGAAGAACGACGAGATGATAACGCTGGCCAAGTTTCTGGCCATAAGCGGCATCATCCTGCCCATGCTGCCCGACCGCCCGCTGGTGCCGGGCATCAACCTGACGCCCTACAGCGTGTGGCTGGCCACGGTGGTAGTGTCGGGCATTTCCTACCTGTCCTACCTGTTGCGCCGCTACGTCTTCCGCGAGTCGGGCATCCTGCTCTCGGGCGTGCTGGGCGGGCTCTACAGCAGCACGGCCACCATCTCGGTGCTGGCCCGCAAGAGCCGCGAGGCACCGGCAGCCGAGGCCCCCGAGTATGCCGCCGCCATGCTGATGGCCATCAGCATGATGTTTCTGCGCTTCCTCATCCTGACGGGCATCTTCAGCCCCCCGACGCTGGCCATCGTCTACCCCTGGCTGCTGGCCCTGTCGGCCCTGACGGCCTTCGTGGCCTGGCGTGTGCACAAGCGTTGGCGGCAGTCCGGTCCGGCCGAGGGCTTCCCCGACGAGGACACCAGCAACCCGCTGGAGTTCAAGGTCGCCCTCATCTTCGCCCTGCTCTTCATGGTCTTCACCGTCGTCACCCACTACACGCTGCTCTACGCCGGACAGGGCGGACTGACGGTGCTCTCCTTCGTGGCCGGACTGAGCGACATCACCCCCTTCATCCTCAACTTGCTGCAAGGCACGGGCAACGTGGCTACCGACGTAGTGGCCGCCTGCACGCTGCAAGCCATTGCCAGCAACGTGGCGGTGAACATGGCCTACGCGCTGTTCTTCGCCGGACGGGCCAACCCGCTGAGCCGGTGGGTGTGGCGCGGCTTTGCCGTCGTGGTAGCCGCCAACGTAGCCCTGCTCGCCGTGTTCTACCTGTTGCACTGACCCGGCACCGGCCTCAACACCCCTGCCACCCCGCCCCGCACACCGGCAAGCGGGCGCACCTGTCCCCGCCGCCGGGCACAGGCCTGCCACCACGGACGCACAGGTGTGCCCGCGCGGTGGCACAGGTGCGCCCGTGACGGCCCCTCCGGGCACCCTCCGCACCCCGAAGCCCTGTGCCGGAGAGCGGACAAGAGCGGCGGGAAACGGGCGGAGGCGTTTCCGCCACATTACAAAACGCACGCCGAAAGCCGCCCCCCGAAGGCCGGAAGACCGGCCGGGGAGCGAAAAGCGCCCCCCGAGGGAGCGAGTACGGCGGAAAATCCGTAAGTTTGCAGGCAAACGAACAATGCTAAACTTACACACGATGAAAAGACTCCTATTCCTCTCCCTTGCCCTGCTGCTGGCCGGCGCCCTCGGTGCCCAGACGCGCGAGGTGAGGCTGAAAATCGTGCAGACAAGCGACCTGCACGGCAACTACTATCCCCACGACTTCATACGCGGCTGCGACAGCGAGGGCAGCCTGGCGCGGGTATGCGCCTACGTGGAAGAGCAGCGGCGGACGTACGGCGACCGCCTCATCCTGCTGGACAACGGCGACATCCTGCAAGGGCAGCCCACGGCCTACTACTACAACTACGTCGACACGGTGGCACCCCACCTGACGGCGCAGATGCTGAACTACATGCGCTACGACGCAGGCAACATGGGCAACCACGACATAGAGGCGGGCCGACGGGTGTTCGACCGCTGGGCCGCGCAGTGCAGCTTCCCCGTGCTGGGGGCCAACATCGTGGACACGCTGACGGGCCGCCCGCACTTCCGCCCCTACACCGTCATCGAGCGCGAGGGCGTGCGCATCGCCGTGCTGGGCCTGATAACGCCCGCCATACCCATGTGGCTGCCCAAGAGCCTGTGGCCGGGGCTGCGCTTCGACGACATGGAGCAGACCGCCCGGCAGTGGATGGACACCATCCGCCGCAAGGAGCAGCCCGACCTCGTCATCGGACTCTTCCACACCGGCAAACAAGCCTACACGATGGGCGGACGCTACCGCGAGAACGCCGCCCTCGAAGTGGCAGGCCGGGTGCCGGGCTTCGACATGGTGCTCATAGGCCACGACCACGCCCGGGCCTGCCTGCAAGTGGCCGGGCCGCAGGAGGGCGACAGCGTGTGGGTGCTCAACCCCGCCAACAACGGGCGGCTGGTGGCCGACGTGGACGTGTGCCTGACGCTCGACCCGCAGGGGAACGTCACCGGCAAACGCATCGACGGACGGCTGGCCGACATGGCAGCCTACACGCCCAGCGAGGCGTTCCTGTCGCACTTCGCCGCCCAACGCGACAGCGTGCAAGCCTTCGTGTCCAAGAAGATAGGCACGATGGCACGACCCATCTCCACCCGTCCGGCCTACTTCGGCCCCTCGGCCTTCGTCGACCTGATACACACCCTGCAACTCGCCATCAGCGGAGCACAGGTGTCGCTGGCCGCCCCGCTGTCGTTCGACGCGCAGATACCGCAGGGCGACATCCGCGTAAGCGACATGTTCAACCTCTACAAGTACGAGAACATGCTCTACACCATGCGCCTCACCGGGCGCGAGATAAAGGACGCGCTCGAACTGTCCTACGACCAATGGATAAACCGGATGCAGTCGCCCGACGACCACCTGTTGCTGCTGCGCGGCGAGGGCAACGGGGAAGCCGGGGAACGCACCTCCTTCCGCCACCCCAGCTACAACTTCGACTCGGCGGCGGGCATCGTCTACACCGTGCAGGTGGATGCGCCCCGGGGCGAACGGGTGTGCATAGAGCGTCTGGCCGACGGGACACCCTTCGACCTGAACAAGACGTATGAAGTGGCTGTGAACTCCTACCGTGGCAACGGCGGGGGCGAGCTGCTCACCCAGGGGGCAGGCATCCCGCAGGAAGAACTGAAAACGCGCATCGTGCGCTCTACCGACAAGGACCTGCGCTACTACCTGATGCAGTACATCGAACGTGTGGGCACCGTCGACCCCAAGCCCCTGGACCAGTGGAGACTGCTGCCCGAGGCATGGACCGTACCGGCTGCGCGGCGCGACTACAAGCTGCTGTTTGGCGACGAACCGGCCTGGTAGCGCAGGCTGCGGCGGGCGTAGCTCCACACGACAAGATAGCCCGCCAGCGGCACGACGAACGCCCACACCATGCCGCCGTGGTCGGCCACAAGCCCCATGAGCAACGGGCCGACCACGCCGCCCACGGGAGTCATCATAAGAAAGGAGGAGGCACGCTTGGTGTGCCGCCCCAGCCCGCGCAGCGACAGGGCAAAGATGGTGGGAAACATGATGGCCTCGAAGGCATAGCCGCAGATGAGGGCGGCGAACGAAACCCAACCCACATTGAGCAGCACCAGCAGGGTGGTGACCACCGTGCCCGTGGCGCAGACGAAGAGCACCCGCTCAGCCCGCACGCGGGACATCACCCAGCTACCGGCGAAGCGTCCGCACATGAACAGCGTCAGCCCGCCGAAGGATAGTGACAGGGCCGCCCGGCGGGGGTCCATCCACTGCTGCTCCACGACGTAGTTGATGAAGAAACTGTTGATAGAAATCTCCGCCACCTCGTAGGCAAACAACGCCAACAGCCCGAAGCGGAACGAGGCATGCGACCACAGACCGTGCCCGGCGGCGGCACCGGTCGGAGCCTCGGCAGCCTCGCGTATCTCGGGCAGCCGCACACGCGAGAACACCACTGCCACCAGCAGCACCACCACGCCCATGCAGGCATAGGGCAAGGCCACGTTGCCGTCGCCTCCCTGCTCGCCCTTGGGGAACAGCAGCAGCCCGGCCACCAGCGGAGCGCAGATGCAGCCCAAGCCGTTGAACGACTGGGCAAAGTTGAGGCGACTGGCAGCCGTGCGGCGGTCGCCCAGCTCGGTGGCGTAGGGATTGGCCGCTGTCTCTAGGAACGTCAGGCCACACCCGATGACGAACAGTGCCCCAAGAAAGAGATTGAACGACACGAGGCTCTGCCCAGGGATGAAAAGCAAGGCCCCTACGCCGTAGAGCAGCAGCCCCGTCACCACGCCCCGGCGGTAGCCGTAGCGGGTGATGAACAGCCCGGCTGGCAGGGCCGTGACGAAGTAGCCCATGTACATGGTGGCCTGGATGAGAGCCGAGTGGGTCTTGGTGATGTCGAGCAGTTCCTGAAAGTGCTTGTTGAGCACGTCGAGTATGGCGTGGGCAAAGCCCCAGAGGAAGAACAGGGAGGTGATGAGAACGAAGGGCAGCATGTAGCGGCGGCCCACAAGGGGTATGCGTTGCGTTGTCATAGGCAGTGTGTGGTGTGAAACGTTGAGCCGTCCGGCGGCCTTGCCCGGCTGCGAACGGCGGGGCAAAGGTACGGTTTTATTGCGGGATAGAGGAAGGCGGAGAAGAAGAAATGGGCGCGCGGACAGACGGCACCGTACACGGACGGAGGCTACGACCGCCGCTCACTCGGCCAGACGCTTCAACCGCTTGAAGTGGTCGAGCACGCCCAGATAGTTGCGGTCGGTGCAGGCGTTGAACTTGTTCCACAGGTCGCCCATCACCACGGCGCCACCAAAACCATAGTCCTTGATGGCCACGATGTTGTCGGGCGTAATGCCGCCCAAGGCCATGACGTTGCTGTCGATGACGTGGCGGCGGGAAGCCTGGCGAAGCTCCTCGGCGGTGAAACCCGCGCGCACGCCCTGCTTGGTGATGCAGTCGTAGACGGGGCTGAGGAATACGTAGTCGTAGGCATGTTCCTTGGCTTGCAGCTCCTCGAAAGAGTGGCACGTACAACTGACGTGCCCGGCGTAGTCGTGCGGTTCGTTGGGGTTACGTGTGTTGAGGTGGATGCCCATCAGTCCGAACTCCTCCTTCAGGTAAAAGTGTTCGTGAGTGACGATGCGGCGGCGGTACTTCTCGGGGATGAGCGTCAGAAGCCGTTCGGCATACACGGCAGGAGTCTCCGGCTTGCGCAGGTGAAGGATGTCCATGCCTTCCTCGAACAGGGCGGTGATTATCTGGTCCTCTTCTACAAAGAACGTGGGTGCTGTCACGACTATGAGTTTCATCTCTCTGCTTGGTTTAAAAAGTAAGCGTTAGCAAAGTTAAGGATTAGTTGGTGTCAACGTATGCCTTTTCCTGTTAAAAGATATTATACCATCGCGGCCCGCCACCGGAAAAAACACAGTCCCGGAGCGGCAGGTGCCGACAAAAACACTACCTTTGCCACGGCTGAGCCTCGTCACCGGCGGGGACGGAAACCGACTAAACACAGAGAAACTGCACATCCGAAATGATGACACCTTACACAGAAGAACACCTGATGCCGGAGACGGCCCGCTGCTGCGGCCGGATAGAGGTGATATGCGGCTCGATGTTCTCGGGCAAGACCGAGGAACTGATACGGCGGCTGAAGCGCGCCAAGTTTGCCCGCCAGCGGGTACTGATTTTCAAGCCCTCGATAGACACGCGCTACTCAAGTGACGATGTTGTGTCGCACGACAGCAACTCCATAGCCTCCACCCCTGTAGCGACCTCGGAAGACATTCTGCGACGGGGACTGGAAATGGACGTGGTGGGCATAGACGAGGCGCAGTTTCTGGACGACGGCCTGCCGCGCGTGTGCAACGCGCTGGCCAACGCCGGGGTGCGCGTCATCGTGGCGGGACTCGACATGGACTTCCGGGGACAGCCCTTCGGACCGATGCCTGCCCTGTGCGCCATTGCCGACGAGGTGTCGAAGGTGCACGCCATCTGCGTGCGCTGCGGACGGCTGGCCGCCTTCTCGCACCGCAAGGTGGACAACGAGCGGCAGGTGCTGATAGGCGAGACTGCCGAGTATGAACCGCTGTGCCGGACGTGCTACAACAAAGTCGCCGCACGCCCGGCACCGATAAGCCTTTTCGACGAAGGCGACGGCAAAGCTACCTCGTCCACCACCCCTCACACACAGAACAACGACATCCCCCGACGACCCGACAACGATGGAACGCAAAAAAATTACCTTTGACAGCTTCATACGCGGCGTGCTGGCCCTGGCCGTGCTGGCCGGAGTGCTATTCCTGCTCGAACGCCTGAGCGGAGTGCTGCTGCCCTTCTTTATAGCCTGGCTGGCAGCCTACTTCCTGTACCCGCTGGTGATGTTCTTCCAGTACCGCCTGCGCTTCGGCAGCCGGGCACTGTCCATCTTCTGTGCCCTGATGGTGGTGGCAGCGGCGTGTACGGCGGTGTTCTACCTGCTGGTGCCCCCCATGATGGAGGAACTGGGCAGAGTGAAAGAACTGCTGACCGACTACTTCTCGCAACAGGCGCAGACACGTGGCAACGTGCCGCGTTCGCTTGCCGAGTTCCTGCACGAGCACATCGACCCACAGACACTGCAACGCATCTTCAGCGAGGAGAACATAGCAAGCACCCTCAAGGAGGGACTGCCGCGCCTATGGCACCTGCTGGCAGGAAGCCTCGACGTGGTGTTCGGCATATTCACCTTCTTCGTCATCCTGCTCTACGTCGTCTTCATCCTGCTCGACTACGAGAGTATTGCCGAGGGCTGGGTGCCGCTGGTGCCCCGACGCTACCGCGCCTTCGTCGTGGGGCTGCGCAACGACGTGAAGGACGGCATGAACCGCTACTTCCGGGGACAGGCTCTGGTATGCCTGTGCGTGGGCGTGCTCTTCAGCATAGGCTTCCTCATCATAGGCTTCCCGATGGCCATCGCCCTGGGGTTGCTCATTGGACTGCTCAACATGGTGCCCTACCTGCAAACCGTAGGCTTCGTGCCCATCATCATCCTGTCCATCCTAAAAGCAGCCGACACGGGCGGCAACTTCTGGCTCATCCTGCTCTCGGCGGGCGTGGTATTCGCCGTGGTGCAGCTGATAGAAGACAGCATCATCGTGCCGCGCGTCATGGGCCGCATCACGGGGCTTAACCCCGCCATCATCCTGCTGTCGCTCTCCGTATGGGGATCGCTGCTGGGAATGCTGGGCATGATTATCGCCCTGCCGCTCACCAACCTGCTGCTCTCCTACTATCGTCGGTTCGTCATCAACCGCGAGAGACTGACGCAGGAAGAAGACGGCTGACCCCCTCCGCCAACACTTCCCCTACCCCATCTCCAACACACCGGTTGCGCCTCGCGCGGACAGCAGCCGGTCGAGGCGCGTCACGCGGCAATGCAACGGTTCATGACAGCGACTGCCATGACGTGTGACAGGAAGCCATCGGACATCGCGCCCGAAAAACAGCGACTACAGGGGGCACGAAACGGAAAAATCAAATTAAACGGGACGCAACCCGACTATTTACACACAAAGCATTATCTTTGCTGCACGGTTACGACAAAAACAAGAAAACACCATTCATATGGGAAAACTATACGTAGTACCTACCCCCGTAGGCAACCTGGAAGACATGACGCTGCGCGCCATACGTGTGCTGAAGGAGGCCGACCTGATACTGGCCGAAGACACGCGCACCTCGGGCGTGCTGCTGAAGCATTTCGACATACAGAAGCCCATGCAGTCGCACCACAAGTTCAACGAACATCAGACGGTGGACGACATCGCGACACGCATCGAGGGCGGGCTCACCGTGGCCTTGGTGTCGGATGCCGGCACGCCGGGCATCTCCGACCCGGGCTTCATGCTGGTGCGCGAGTGCGCCCGGCGGGGCATCGAGGTGAGTTGCCTGCCCGGAGCCACAGCCTTCGTTCCCGCACTGGTGACCTCGGGGTTGCCCTGCGACAAATTCTGCTTCGAGGGCTTCCTGCCCCAAAAGAAAGGAAGGCAGACACGACTGCAACAACTGGCCACAGAGACACGCACGACGGTACTCTATGAGTCGCCCTACAGGCTGGTCAAGACACTGGAGCAACTGGCACAGAGCATGAGCACGGAGCGGCGGGCAGCCGTAGTGCGCGAGATATCGAAGGTGCACGAAGAGACCGTGCGCGGCACGCTGGACGAACTAGCACGGCACTTCACCGCCAACGAGCCACGGGGCGAAATAGTCATCGTAATCGAGGGGTGGGACGGCACACCGACAACCAACACGACAGACACCGACGACAACCGCCCGTCCAGAAAAAGCAAACGACACACACAAGCAAGACCTCTTAACTAACTAACAAAACACATAATGCGTATGAAGAAAATTGTAGCTTTAGTGCTGTGCGCCGCCACGCTGGCAGCGTGCAACAACCTCTCGGGAAACAAAGAACTGACTGCCGAGAACGACTCCCTGAAAGTGGCCCTGAGCCAGCGCGATGCCGAGCTGGACGAGATGATGGGCATGTTCAACGAAATATCCGAAGGATTTCGCCAGATAAACGAAGCTGAGAACCGCGTCGACCTGCAACGCGGTGCCGTGGCCGAAGGGTCGAAGTCGGCCAAGGAACAGATAACTGCCGACATGCAGTTCATACAGCAGCAGATGCAGGCCAACAAAGAACAGATAGCCAAGCTGCAACAGATGCTGAAGGACAGCCGCTACAACTCGGCACAGCTGAAGAAAGCCGTCGAGACCTTGACTCAGGAGCTGACCGAAAAGACCCGACGCATCGAAGAACTGCAAAGCGAGCTGGCCGCAAAGAACATCCGCATACAGGAACTGGATGCCGCTGTGTCGGGACTCACCGCCACACGCGACGAACTGACCGCCGAGAACGAAGCCAAGGCCAAGGCTCTGGCCGAACAGGAGAAACAGCTCAACACGGCCTGGTTCGTGTTCGGCACCAAGAAGGAACTGAAAGACCAGAAGATACTCACCAAGGCCGGTCTTTTCAAGAAAGGGCAGGTACTGAAGGACGACGAGGTGAACCGCGACTACTTCACCCGCATCGACATCCGCACCACGAAGGAAATCAAGCTCTACTCCAACGGGGCCGACGTGCTGACAACCCACCCCGAAGGCTCTTACTCGCTGGACGAGGACGAGAAGGGACAGCTCGTGCTTCATATCACCAACCCGCAGAAGTTCTGGAGCATCTCGAAGTATTTGGTCATACAGGTGAAATAAGCCACAGCAATCCGCAACACCAAGCATAAAAGGACGGGGGAAGAGACGGCATGCAGCCATACAGCCCCCGTCCTCACGTATCCGGCTCCGTCTGTCCGTTCCGGGAATGCAAGCAGATGTAATACAACGATAACGCCCCACCCTATGTACCGCTCCTTATTCTTCGATCTCGACGACACACTGTGGGCCTTCACCATCAATGCCCGCGACACACTGCATGAACTGTACGACACGCACCTTTACAACCGCTTCTTCCTCTCATTTGACCATTTCTACGCCATCTACCAGAAGCGCAACTTGGAACTATGGAAACAGTACGCCCGGGGCGAGGTCGACAAAACGCAGCTGAACCACCTTCGCTTCCTCTATCCGCTACAAGCCGTAGGGGCCGAAGATGCCGACCTCGCCAGCCGGTTTGCATCGGACTTCTTCGACATACTGCCCACTAAAACACGCCTCGTGCCCCATACCGTTGAACTTCTCGACTATCTGTCCGAAAAGGGTTACCGCCTCTACATACTCTCCAATGGTTTCCGCGAACTACAGGCCCGTAAGATGCAATCGGCAGGCATCAGCCATTACTTCCGCCGCATCGTCCTGTCCGAGGACATCGGCCTGCTCAAGCCCCATCCCGAAATCTTCCACTTCGCTCTCTCGGCCACTCAGTCTGAAGCAACCACTTCGCTCATGGTAGGCGACAGTTGGGAGAGCGACGTGACAGGAGCACGCAACGCAGGCATCGCCCAAGTCTACTACAACCCCGAACGTACCACCACACCGCATTCCTTTGCCCCCACATACGAAGTAACTGACCTGCGGGAACTGGCCTCCATCTTGTAGCCAAGTCCCGCACGCAGCACCAACGCTCCGATATCTGTCCCGCTTTTTCCTCCCGTTTTTTCCCTTCTTCGACGAACCAATACGCCGAAGATTTGCTACCTTTGCGCCCATAAAACAGAAACACGACAAAACTAAACCTGTTATTCTTAACTTATTATGGACACATTCTCCTTTGCACTGTTGTGCCTCACCTCGTTCTTCACGCTGGCCAACCCCTTGGGAACCATGCCTGTGTTCCTCACCATGACACAGGGACTGAGCGAACAGGAACGCCGCTTCATAGTGAAACGGGCAACAATAACGGCACTCATCATCATTCTTGTGTTTGCTTTCGCCGGAGAGCTTCTGTTCAAGTTCTTCGGTATTTCGACCGACGGTTTCCGCATAGCAGGCGGCATCATCATCTTCAAAATAGGATACGACATGTTGCAAGCCCGCTACACTCACGTGAAACTGAAGGACGAGGAGATAAAGACCTACTCGGACGATATCTCTATCACCCCTCTCGGCATCCCCATGCTGTGTGGTCCCGGAGCCATCGCCAACGCCATCGTCATGATGCAAGATGCCCACACCATCACACTGAAAAGCGTGCTAATAGGATGCATCATTATCATCTACATCCTGACATACTTTATCTTGCGCGCCTCTACCCGCTTGGTCAACGTATTGGGCGAGACTGGCAACAACGTTATGATGCGCCTCATGGGGCTAATTTTGATGGTTATAGGTGTAGAATGTTTTGTTGGGGGTGCCAAACCTATCCTGATAGATGTCTTAAAAGAGGGACTTTCTTTTGGCCTGCATTAAAAAAATGCAACCAAAAGTTGCACCATTCAATAAAAGCTTCTATCTTTGCACCCGCTTAACAGCAGTACGGATTGATTCGCTAGCTCAGTCGGTAGAGCACAACACTTTTAATGTTGGGGTCTTGGGTTCGAGCCCCAAGCGGATCACCAGAAAAATCAAGCGATTATCTAAAACGGATAATCGCTTTTTTCGTGTTTATACGTTGGCTTTGAGGGTTAGCGGATATTCCGGCTCAGTAGATTTTCAGAGGGGATAAATTTGTTAGTTTGAAGAACAAACCTTTATATTTCGCAGTATGGAAAACGATTATTTGAACATACTTGCCGGTATTGTACTCCCAGCCCAGATATTGGAATACTTTTCTATAGTTGGCATTGAGCAGAACTCCACGGAAATACACATCAGTTTGGACGAGAAGATGAATCCGAAACTAAGCAAAGACATCCACTTTGAGTCGAAGGGCTTTATGGAAGCCGTAAGCGTGGCTGATTTTTCCCACACGTGACCGCAAGATTATCCTGAAGGATACGCCGCAGGCGGTGGACAGACACGCGCACGGGCAAGAGCTTCAGCATTCCGATAGATCTTGGCATTGTAGCCTAAGGGACTCGTTACTCTAGGGAGTTTGGAACTTTTTTTAACCCAAATTGGTCATTAGACCGCCCGATGGGTATCGGGCTATCTTTCTCGGACTTTCCAATCGCTTTCGTCCCGCTGTCGGCATCTTGTCTGCCGCCTTGTCTCGCCGTAGCCCGCTACGCCTTCGACAAAAGCGACAGCCAATCTGTACGGCAGCAGAACGAAATCGCTTTGGACTCTAATGACCAATTGGGGATAAAGTTCGTAAACAAGGAGATAACCCCTTTTGCGGTCTTTCCCTGTTCTTCAAGATGCTTGAGAGATGCCATTTCGATGAGCATCTTGAACAAAACGGCATTCCGATTCAAGGTTCCAACAGGGGTTATAAACCGCTTCAGCTCATATTGGGGCTGTTTGCAGGTGTATGGTGTGGTGCAAGCTGTTTCGGGCATCTTGACGTGGTGCGTTATGACACGGCACTCTG